>NZ_JBHVRS010000001.1:204745-606733 GCF_042885595.1 Kitasatospora sp. NPDC058046 | reverse complement strand
CGGGCCAAACCGTCTGCCCGCCCGCGCGCCCCGGGGGGCGGGGGCGGCGCCCGGTTCGCCGGGGGGGCCCCCGCCCCCCGGGGGGCGGGGCCCGCCCCGGCTTCGTCCGACCCGGTGCCGCGCTGGTCCGCGGCGCTGCGAGGATGTGAGTTCAGGAAGTTCAGCCGACCAAAGCCGGTCGGCCGGGGCCGCGGGGGACTACACCTGGATGGCGCCCCGGGAGAAGCAAGGGAGGAAGAACGTCATGGTGGTCACGCTTGCCAAGGGTGGCAACGTCTCGCTCACCAAGGCCGCGCCGAACCTGACGCAGGTTCGGATCGGCCTCGGCTGGTCCGCCCGTTCAACCACGGGCGCCCCGTTCGACCTCGACGCGAGCGCCCTGATCTGCGGTGGCGGGCGAGTGCTCGGTGACGAGTACTTCGTCTTCTACAACAACCTCAAGAGCCCCGAGGGCTCGGTGGAGCACCAGGGCGACAACCTCACCGGCGGCGACGACACGGGTGACGACGAGGTGGTCGAGGTCAACCTGGACCTCGTCCCGGTGCAGGCCGACAAGGTGATCTTCGCGGTCTCGATCTACGAGGCCGAGGCGCGGCTCCAGAACTTCGGTCAGGTCCGCAACGCCTACATCCGGGTCGTCAACTCGGTCGACGGCCAGGAGATCGCCCGGTACGACCTGTCCGAGGACGCGTCCAGCGAGACCGCGATGATCTTCGGCGAGCTGTACCGCTACGCGGGCGAGTGGAAGTTCCGCGCAGTGGGCCAGGGGTACGCCTCCGGCCTGCGTGGCATCGCGCTCGACTTCGGCGTGAACGTACAGTAAGGGCGGAAATCGGACTTATCGCACCCGACCCGATCATGAGAACAGAGGGCAGTGCGGGGGTGGCCTGACCGGGCCCGGCCCGGTCAGGGCGTCTCGGGTACGAGGCCGACCCCGGCACGGCCAAAACCCGAAAGGTAGCCAACTCCCGTGTTCCTCCGCACATTCGGCTGGTCGCTCGCGATCACCGCCATCGGCCTGGTCGCGGCCGGACTGCTCTGGGGAGCCCAAGGCTTCGGCATCGTGCTGATCCTCTCCATCCTGGAGATCTCCCTGTCGTTCGACAACGCGGTGGTCAACGCCACGGTGTTGAAGCGGATGAACCCGTACTGGCAGAAGATCTTCCTGACCGTCGGTGTGCTCATCGCGGTCTTCGGCATGCGCCTGGTCTTCCCGCTGCTGGTCGTCGGCCTCACCGCGAAGCTCAACCCCACGACGGTCATCGACCTGGCGCTGCACTCCGACAAGACCCACGACGGCCTCACCTACGGCCAGTACCTGGAGGCGGCCAACCCGGCCATCGCGGCCTTCGGCGGCGTCTTCCTGCTGATGATCTTCCTCGACTTCATCCTCGGGGAGAAGGACTACAACTGGCTGTCCTGGATCGAGCGCCCGCTGGAGAAGGTCGGCAAGCTGGAGGCCTTCTCCACCGTCGTCGCCCTGGTCGCCCTGCTGCTGGCCTCCAACTTCTTCGCCGGGGAGCACGCGGAAACCGTTCTGCTCGCCGGCGTCCTCGGCCTGGTGACCTACCTCGCGGTCAACGGCCTCTCGTCGATCTTCGAGTCCGGCCTGGAGGCCGAGGAGGAGCGGGAGGAGGAGGCGGAGAAGTCCGGCAAGTCGATCATGCAGGTCGGCGGCAAGGCCGCGTTCTTCCTCTTCCTCTACCTGGAGGTCCTGGACGCCTCGTTCTCCTTCGACGGCGTGGTCGGCGCGTTCGCCATCTCCAGCGACATCTTCCAGATCACCCTGGGCCTCGGCATCGGCGCGATGTACATCCGCTCGCTGACCGTCTTCCTGGTCCGCAAGGGCACCCTGGACGACTACGTCTACCTGGAGCACGGCGCGCACTACGCGATCGGCGCGCTGGCGGCGATCCTGCTGGTCGGCATCAAGTTCCACATCCCGGAGATCGTCACCGGCCTGATCGGCGTCGCCTTCATCGGACTGGCACTCGGCTCGTCGATCCTGCGCAACCGGCGCGAGGGCGCCGGCGAGGACGAGGAACCGGAGCTGGTGGGCAGCGGCAAGTAGCCGCCCACGCGGTCCGCAGGACAAGCGGAAAGGCCGCCCCCGGGGTCTCCCGGGGGCGGCCTTTCCCGTGCTTCCTGGTTGTCCCCGGGGGACGCCCGGTCAGCCGAGCTGCTGCTCGATCGCGCGCAGCTTGCGCTCCAGCGAGTCCAGCTTCGGCATCGACAGGGTGTCGTCGTCGGCCGTCAGGTCGATGGTCGAGTCGCTGCGGGACGACCCGGTGCCGGAGGACGCGTACGAGGAGGACGCGTACGAGGAGCCGACGGCGGCGCGCGGCCGGCGGCCGGCGTCCAGGGCGGCCGGCTCGAAGGAGTCGGCGGACCGGTGCGAGTCCGCGTACGAGGAGGCCGGGGAGGTCGAGGTGGTGGCGTCGGTTTCCGCGGCTAGGGCAGGCTCCGTAGCGCTCGGGCCGTCTCCGGCAGCCGTGAGGGCGGGAACCTGGCGGCCGCCGCGGCCCCGGGCGAGCATGCCGCCCTGGCGCGAGATGGCCTTCAGCTCGGCCCGCTCGCGGCGGTCGGCGGTGCGGGCGCGGGCCTTGGCGTCCAGCTTCGCCTGGCGCTCCTCGCGCACCTCCTCGACCGCCTCGTCCAGGCTGCGGACGTTCTCCAGCAGCATCAGCGACCAGGCCGCGTAGGTCTCGCGCGGGGCGCGCAGCCAGCGGACGATGCGGATCTGCGGCAGCGGGCGCGGCACCAGGCCCTGCTCGCGCAGCGCGGCCTTGCGGGTCTGCTTCAGCGCGCGGTCGAACAGGATCGCCGCCGAGATCGACATGCCGGAGAAGAACTGCGGGGCGCCGTCGTGCGACACGCCGCGCGGGGCGTGCACCCAGTTGAACCAGGCCGAGGCGATCGCGAACACCCAGACCAGCAGGCGCGAGCCGAGCGCGGCGTCACCGTGGCTGGCCTCGCGGACGGCGAGCACCGAGCAGAACATCGCGGCGCCGTCCAGGCCGAACGGGACGAGGTACTCCCAGCCGCCGGACAGGCCCAGGTTCTCCTTGCCGAAGCCGACCAGGCCGTGGAAGGAGAGGGCCGCGGCGACGCCGGCGCAGCAGAACAGCAGCGTGTACGAGGAGATGCCGTAGATCATCTCCTTGCGCCGGCGGCGCTCCTCGCTGCGCTCCCAGGAGTCGCCGGACTCGTCCTTCTTCGAGCTCTTGAAACGCAGCGTCGCCAGCAGGACGGCGACGAACAGCAGGGCTGCGCCGCCGATGACGGTCCAGACCAGCTGTATGGAGGTCAGGTTCATTGCGGGTCGGGCCTCGGGTTTCCGCAGGGGACAGGATCACAGCGCGACACAGGTGGTCAGGGCCCGCTGTACGGGCACCGCCTGACGGTCGGTTCGTCGCCGCACGGCATACCCGCCGCACCCGCGCAGGGGCGGACGGGACGCCTGTGCGGCTAGACGATATCGCGTCCGAAGGGGCGGCATGTTACGGGAGGGCGGCTTCCTCCTGCCAATCGACCCGCCGGTTGGATAGGGGAGGGGTGGACGGGGTATCCGACGGCCGGGCCGATGCCCGATCATTGGTCGGCGGACCGTCAGAACGCCTGGCGGGAGCAGGGGGAGAGGACGGCATGGTCTCGATCTGGGAGTACCTGCGCGGGGACAAGAGCTACACCTTCGACAACCCCGGCGGTCAGCACAAGGTCATACTCACCAAGTCGACTCCGCAGCACGCGATCACCGGGTCGGCCGCCACCACCGGCTACCTCTACGTCAACCTGCACTGGACGATGAGCGCCGGGGGCTCCCGCCGGCCGAGCGCCCGGGAGTCCGTCAAGCGGTTCTTCAGCCCGCGGATCCTGCGGCCGCAGGACCCGGACTCGCCGCAGAACAGCGAGCCGATGAACGTCGACCTCGACCTGGCCTGCATGTACGAGCTCTCCGACGGGAGCACCGGTGTGGTGCAGCCGCTCGGCGGGCTCTTCGGCGACCTCCAGAACGCGCCGTACATCAAGCTCAGCGGCGACGACCAGTACGGGGCGCCGTCCGGCGAGACGATGTACGTCAACCTGGAGAAGAAGGACAAGTTCAAGCGGCTGCTGATCTTCGTCTACATCTACGACGGCACGCCGGCCTTCGAGCAGTCGCACGCGGTGGTCACGATCGTGCCGCAGACCGGGCCGCGGATCGAGATCAAGCTGGAGGAGCGGGCCCGGGCGGCGCGCTCCTGCGCGGTGGTGCTGATCGAGAACGCGGGGGACAACCAGCTGACGGTGCGGCGCGAGGTGCGGTACGTCAACGGGTTCCAGGCGGACATCGACCGGCTGTACGGGTTCGGGATGCAGTGGCAGCGCGGGTACAAGGGCGACTGACGCCGGCGGGCGCGGCTGTTCCACGGCGGAGGGCGGTGCGCGCGGCGGGGCCGGGGTCGTCCGGCGGCCCCGCCGGGGGTGTCAGCGGGGCTGGAACTGCGGGCCCTGCGGGGGCAGCGCGAACTCCTCGCCGGTGGGCGCCGGGGGCTGGGCCGTCGGCGGCTGCGGCGGGACGGGCGGCTGCTGGCCGGTGCCGGGCTGCGGGTAGCCGTAGCCGGCGGGGCGCTGCTGCGGCGGCGCGGGCTGGTTCTGCTGGGGGTACCCGTAACCGCCCGGCTGCTGCTGGTAGGGCTGCTGGCCGGTGCCCGGTTGCGGGTAGCCGTAGCCGCCGGTGGGCTGCTGCTGGGGGTAGCCGTACCCCGTGCCGGGCTGCTGGGGGTAGCCGTAGCCGGTGCCGGGTCGGTTGCTCGGGGGAGCGGTGGGCGGCGGGGGCACGGTCGGCGGGGCGGTGGGCGGCGGCGGGGTCGCCGGCGCGGGCGAGGCGTTCGCGGCGGTGGCCGGGGCCGGTGCGGTGGCCGGGGCCGGGGTGGGCGGTGACTGCGGGACGGCCGGGGCCAGGGTGAAGGTGCCCGGCTCGGGGGTGGTCGAGCGCGGGTCCGGCAGCGGGGTGCTGCGCGGGTCGAACGCGCCGGACGCGCCGGACGGGGCGGGGGTGGCGCCGGGGGCCTGGTCGGCCTCCGCCTCGTCGTCCACGGTGATGCCGAAGTCGGTGGCGAGGCCGATCAGCCCGGAGGTGTAGCCCTGGCCGATCGCCCGGAACTTCCAGGCCCCGGACCGGCGGTACAGCTCGCCCGCGACGAGGGCGGTGACGTTCTCGGCGTCGTCGATCGCGAACTCGGCGAGCGCGGGGACGCCCTCGCCGGCCGTGGCGTCGAAGAGCAGTAGGCGCAGCCCCGGCACGGCGCGGAACGGCCCGCCCTCGGAGGAGCCGGCCAGCACCACGCGGTCCACCTCGGCGGGCAGCTTGCCCAGTTCGACCTCGACCGTGTCGATGATCTCGGCGCCGCCGGAGGTCTGCTGCTTGGGCAGGTGGCGGACCAGGCCGGAGGGGTGGCGGGGCTGGTTGTAGAAGACGAAGTCGGCGTCCGAGCGGACCTTTCCGGAGGCGCCGAGCAGCAGCGCGGACGCGTCCACGTCCGGCGCACCGGGCGTGGCGCTCCAGCGCAGCACGGCGCGGACCGCCGCCGCCAGCAGTGCGATGTTGGCGCCCTTGGCCATCACGTGCGTCATAGCCGACCATCCTGCCTGTTCGCCACCCCTTCGGACAACGTGACCGGACCGGTCCGCGCGGAGTCGGACTTTGCCAAGACTTGCGCTTTCCGAGGTTTGCCGCCGTCGTTTCCGGGATGGGGCCTCGATGCGCCCATGATCGTCCAAGTGGACCGGGATGTTCCGGGAGTTCAGTGCCGGGGAACCGGGACCGGCCGGATCCCGTCCGTACGATGGGCGGTCGAAAGGTCTCCGGGGGTTCGGCGGAGGGGCGTCCGGCGGCGGCGTGCCCGGGAACCTTGGCGCCCGGTCGGCCGGTTGACCAGGGTGTCGTCGGCAACGGGCCGGGGGCCGGTCCACTTCCTGGAGGAGAGCACCTTGCGCCATTTCGGCCACCTCGCCGAGGACGTACGCGGCCGGCTCTTCCTGGAACAGCCGCGCCCGTTCAGCGCGCGGAGCGGGCCGGAGGTGATCGCCACCGCCCTCGGCGGCACCCTCTACAGCCCGGCCACCAGGCCCGCCCTGGCCGCCGACATCCGCAAACTCGCTGGTCGGGGCGTGGTGTCGATGGTGCTCTGCCTGGAGGACGCGATCGCCGACCACGAGGTGGACGCGGGCGAACGGAACCTGGTCGAGCAGTTGAATGACCTGGTCAAGGACTTCACCGACTGTACACAGAGCCACCCCCTGCTCTTCATCAGGGTCCGCAGCGCCGCCCAGATCCTCGACCTGGCCGAGCGTCTCGGCCCGGCCGTCGAACTGCTCAGCGGCTTCGTGCTGCCGAAGTTCACCCCGGCGAACGGCGGCGGGTACCTGGCCGCGCTGGCCGCCGCGGAGGCCGCGACCGGGCGGCGGCTGTTCGCCATGCCCGTCCTGGAGTCGCCCGAACTCGCCCACCTGGAGACCAGACGGGAGCAGCTGTTCGGCATCGCCGAGCTGCTCGCCGGCCACCGCGAACGGGTGCTCGCCGTCCGGCTCGGGGTCACCGACCTCTGCTCCGCGTACGGCCTGCGGCGCTCGCCCGACCTCACCGCGTACGACGTGGCGCTGGTCGCCTCGGTGATCGGGGACGTGGTCAACGTGCTCGGCCGGGCGGACGGCACCGGGTACACCGTCACCGGACCGGTCTGGGAGTACTTCCCGGTGCAGGAGCGGATGTTCAAGCCGCAGCTGCGCCGGACCCCGTTCGCCGGGGCCTCCGTCCCGGCCGCGGCCGGGGTGCTCCGGGCCTCCGGCGAGGAGGTCCGCCGGCGGATCATCGAACACGACCTGGACGGGCTGATCCGGGAGGTCGAACTCGACCGGGCCAACGGCCTGCTCGGCAAGACCTGCATCCACCCCAGCCACGTACCGGCCGTGCACGCCCTCTCCGTGGTCACGCACGAGGAGTACTGCGACGCCCGCGACATCCTCCGGCAGGAGCAGGACGGCGGCGGGGTACTGCGCTCGGCGTACACCAACAAGATGAACGAGGCCCGGCCGCACCGGGCCTGGGCGGAGCGGGTGCTGCTGCGGGCGGAGGTGTTCGGGGTGGCCCGGGAGGACGTGAGCTTCGCCGAACTGCTGTCGGCCTGCCTGTGCGGCTGACGGCGCCCGGACGGACACGACGGACACACCGACGGACATGACGAACGCACCCGTGAACGCCGGCCACGAACGCACCGACGAACGCACCATCGCACCACCGAAGGCAGGACCAGCAGTGACAGCAACACCGCAGACGTGGACCGGCCGTTGGGTCGCCGACCGGGCCGGGATCGCCCTGACCGGCTCCGAGCGCCTCCCCGAACTCGTCGGCCTGGCGCTGCGCTCGGGGAACCCCAAGCGCGCCCACCTGCTGGTCTCCACCGTGCTCGGCAAGCACGTGCCGCAGCGGCCCTCGGTGGTCCACAGCGCCGGGCTCGAACTCGGCCGCCGGGTCCGCGACCTGCTCGGCGCGGAGGCGGCCGGGCGGGCCGTCGTGCTCGGCTACGCGGAGACGGCCACCGGCCTCGGCCACAGCGTCGCCGACGGCCTGGACGCCCCCTACCTGCACTCCACCCGCCGGCCGGTGCCCGGCCTGGACCCGGTCGGCGGCTTCGAGGAGGAGCACTCGCACGCCACCTCGCACCTGCTGCTCCCCGCCGACCCCGGACTCCTCGCCGGCGACGGGCCGCTGGTGCTGGTGGACGACGAGTTCTCGACCGGACGGACGGTGCTCAACACCATCCGCGACCTGCACGCCCGCCACCCGCGCGGGCACTACGTGGTGGTCGCCCTGGTGGACCTGCGCTCCGCGGCCGACCGGCGCCGGCTCGATGAGGCCGCCGCCGAACTCGGCGTCCGGCTGGACCTGGTGGCCACCGCGAGCGGCGGCGTCGAGCTGCCGGAGGACGTCGTGGCGCGGGCCGAGCGGCTGATCGCCGAGGCGGCGCCGGCCGCCGCGCCCCCGGCCGGGGAGCCGCCGGCGGCCGGCCCCGCGCCGCTGGACCGGGTCGAACTGGACTGGCCCGCCGGGCTCCCGGACGGCGGCCGGCACGGCTTCACCGCCCGCGACCGCGCCCGGCTGGACGCCGCACTGCCCCGGCTGGCCGGGCAGCTCGCCGAGGCCCTGCCCGCCGGCGCGCGGCGGGTGCTGGTGCTCGGCTTCGAGGAGCTGATGTACGCGCCGCTGCGCCTGGCCGACGCCCTCGCCGAGCGGCTCGGCGGCGACCGCGTCCGGTTCTCCACCACCACCCGCTCGCCCGTCCTGGCGGTGGACGACCCCGGCTACGCCATCCGCACCCGGCTCGCCTTCCCCGCCCACGACGACCCGCGGGACGGCGGCTCGTCCGAGCGCTACGCGTACAACGTCGCCCCCGGCAGCGACCCGGCGCGGCGCTTCGACGCCGTGGTGCTGGTGGTGGACGACGTGGCCGACACCCCGGCGCTGCACGAGGGCGAGCACGCGTTGCTCGGCCAGCTGCGGCGGGTGACCGACCGGGTGGTGCTCGCCGTGCTGCCCTCGCACCGGCCGGTGCCCGTCGTGCCCGCTCCGCTCGCCGCGCCCTCGTCGCTGTCGGCGCCCGGGTCTTCGGAGTTGCCCGCGCCCCTGTACGGGCCGGCGTTCTCCTCGTACCCGGCCGAGGAGGTGGCCTGGCTGCTCAAGGACCTCTCCGGGGTCGCGCTCGAAGCCCCCACCGAGGAGCGCGAGGAGGCCGTCCAGAACGGCGGCGCCCACTACGCCGAATCGCTGCCGGTCGAGTACCAGCCCAGCCCCGAGTACCAGGAGCTGTTCCACCAGGCGCTGCGCGGCTCCGCCGGCCGGATCGCGCTCGCCGTCGGCACCGTCGCCGAGACGCTGCTGCGCGAGCGCGGCCCCGGGCTGGTGCTGGCCTCGCTGGCCCGGGCCGGCACGCCCGTCGGCATCCTGGTCCGCCGCTGGCTGGCCTTCGCCCACGGCCTGTCGGTGCCGCACTACGCGGTCTCGATCGTGCGCGGCCGCGGCATCGACCCGGTCGCGCTGCGGTACCTGGCGGCCCACCACCGGGCGCGGGACGTGGTGTTCGTGGACGGCTGGACGGGCAAGGGCGCGATCACCCGCGAACTGGCCGACGCGCTGGCCGGCACCGGCTTCGACCCGGACCTCGCGGTGCTCGCCGACCCGGGCCGCTGCGTGCGGACGTACGGCACCAGGGACGACTTCCTGATCCCGTCCGCCTGCCTCAACTCCACGGTCTCCGGGCTGGTTTCGCGCACCGTGCTGCGCGCCGGGCTGATCGGGCCGGACGACTTCCACGGGGCCAAGCACTACGCCGAGCTGGCCGGGAACGACGTCTCGGCGCTCTTCCTGGACGCGGTGGCCGCCCGCTTCGGCGAGGTCCGCGCCGCGGCGGTCGAGGGCGCCGACCGGCTCGCCGCCGACCCGCACCGGGAGCCCGACCGGGCCGGCTGGGCCGCCGTCGAGCGGATCAGCGCCGAGTACGGCATCGACAACGTCAACCTGGTCAAGCCCGGGGTCGGCGAGACCACCCGGGTGCTGCTGCGCCGCGTCCCCTGGCGGATCCTCGCCCGGCGCGGCGCCGGGGCGGACCTCGACCACGTCCGGCTGCTCGCCGCCCAGCGCGGCGTCGAGGTCGAGGAGGTGGACGGCCTGCCGTACACCTGCGTCGGCCTGATCCACCCCCGCTACAGCCGCGGGGCGACCGGGGGAGACGGGCGCGCGGTGGCCGACGGGGGCACCGTGACCGAGACGACGGGGAGGGAATCCTGATGGGTGTCCTGGTGGCCAGCGACCTCGACCGGACGCTGATCTACTCCGAGCGGGCCATGGCCCTGGCCGGGCCCGACCGGCTGGCGCCGAGGCTGCTCTGCGTCGAGGTGTACCAGGGGCGGCCGCTGTCCTTCATGACCGAGCGGGCCGCCGGGCTGCTCGCCGAACTCGCCCGGGAGGCCTGCTTCGTCCCGGCCACCACCCGCACGCCGGAGCAGTACGGGCGGGTCAACCTGCCCGGCCCGACGCCGGACTGGGTCCCCGCGTACGCGATCTGCGCCAACGGCGGGCAGCTGCTGGTGGACGGCGTGCCGGACGGTGACTGGCGGGCCGAGATCACCGCGCGGATAGCCGCCGGCTCGGCCCCGCTGGAGGAGGTCGTCCGGCGGCTCGCCCTGTGCGCCGACCCGGAGTGGACGCACAAGCGGCGGGTCGCCGACGAGCTGTTCGCCTACCTGGTGGTCGAGCGCGCCGCGCTGCCGGAGGGCTGGCTGGCGGAGCTGACCGGCTGGTGCGCCGAGCGCGGCTGGACGGTCTCCCTGCAGGGCCGCAAGGTGTACGCGGTGCCCGCGCCGCTCACCAAGAGCGCCGCGCTGGCCGAGGTCGTCCGGCGCCGCGGCGCGGACACCGTGCTGGCGGCCGGGGACTCGCTGCTCGACGCCGACCTGCTGCTCGCGGCGGACGCGGGCTGGCGCCCGGGGCACGGCGAACTCGCGGACAGCGGCTGGACGGCCCCCGGCGTCACCGCCCTGACGGAGGTGGGGGTGACGGCGGGGGAGGAGATCGTCCGGCGGTTCCTGGCGGGGGCGTCGGCCCTGCCGGTCGGGGGCTGACCCCCGGGGCCGGGTTCGGGTCCGGGTTCGGCTGCGGGTGGGTCAGCCGCAGCAGCCGCCGCCGCAGCAACCGCCCCCGCCCCCGGCGGGGGCCTGCGGGGCGGCGGCCGCGCCGCCCGTGACGGCGACGGTGGACAGCAGCTTCACGGTGTCCTGGTGGCCCTGCGGGCAGACGGCGGGGTCGTTGGCCTGGGCCATCGGGCGGCGGAGCTCGAAGGTGGCGCCGCAGGAGCGGCAGCGGAAGTCGTAGCGAGGCATACCGGCAGGGTACCGAGCGGGGCCCCTGCCGGCAGCCCGCTTCGGGTGCTTCCGGTGTGCTCGGTGCTTCCGGTGCTCTTGGTGCTACCGGTGGCCGCCGAGGTCCCCGCGGATCAGCTCGATCACCCGTGCCGCCGTGTCCCGCACCGCCGCGAGCTCGGTCAGGAAGTGCCAGTAGTCGGGGTGCCGGCCGGCCGCCTCCAGCGTGGCCACGGCGCGGTCCAGCCGGGCCACCGCCTCGTCCAGCGGGGCGGCGTGCCGCGGGTCCGGCGCGCTGCGCCCGGCCATCGCCAGCCGCTGCGCGTCCCGGATGGCGAAGCGGGCGCGCTCGATCTCCCGGTTGGGGTCGTGCTGCACCTCGTTCAGCTGCCGCAGCCGGTCGTTCGCCGCGAGCACCGAGCCGTCGGCGGTCTCCAGCAGCGCGCGGACCGTCCCGATCGCGGCGGTGGCGTCGGCCCAGCGCTGCTCGTCCCGGGCCCGGGCGGCCTCGGCGAGCTTGCGCTCGGCGGCCCGCCCGGCCTCCGCGACCTGGTCCGGCACCCGCTGGAGGTCCTGCCAGCAGGCGGTGCTGAACCGGCGGCGCAGCTCGCTCAGGGCGGGCTCGACCGTCTCGGCCTTGGTCTCCAGCGCCTGGATGCGGGTCCGCAGGCTCGCCACCCGCCGGTCGATCTCCCGCGCCCGCTCCGGCAGTTGTCCGGCGTCGGCGGCGATCGCCTCGGCGCGCTGCTTCACGTCCTCCGCGCGCCGCAGGGTGTCCGCGACCCCGTGCCGGGCCGGGCCCTCGTTCAGCCGGCCGAGCTCGGGCGCCAGTTCGGCGAGCCGGGCCGCCAGGTCGTCCGCCCGCAGGCCGGCGCCGCGCGCCCCGTCCAGCGCGGTGGTGGCCGCGAGCAGCGCGCGCTTGGCCTGCTCGACCGCCGGGGTGACCCGCATCAGCTGCTGCTCGGCGTGCTCGACGGTCGGCTGCAGGCGGCGCAGGAAGTCGTTCAGCTCCGCCCGGGCCGAGCCGAGCTGGCTCTTCACGTCCTCCAGCCGGCGCCTGGCCTGCGCGGCCGTGCCGGCGTCCAGGGTCTCGCTGTCCAGGTTGTGGGCGTCGAGCGCGGCGAGGTAGTTCACGGTGACCTGCTCGACCCGGCCGGAGATCGCCGCCAGGTCGGCCAGCGCGCGCTGCGCCGTCGGGCCCTCCTCGGCCGCGCGGACGGTCTCCACCGCGAGCTGCACCTCGCGCTGGGTCTCCTCCAGCTCGTAGAACGCCTCCTGGGCCGCCGCCCGGGCCTCCCGGGCCTGCGCCCGTCCGCCCTCGCCGCCGCCGCGCCGGCCCCACCAGCCGCCGGTTCCGGCGGAGGCCATCCCGACCGCGGCCAGCGCACCCGCCAGCGCCACCGGCACCACCAACGCGTCGGCCAGTGCCGCCCCCGCCCGACGCCGCCCCCGCCCGCTCCCGCCGGCCACCGTCACTGCGCGCTCCCTGCTCCGACCCGCTGATCCGGCCCCCATTCTCCCCGATCCCCCCGCCGGCCCGGCACCCCCTCCCACCCCGCCCGCCGCACGGCCCCGCCCCTCACCGGGCGCCCGTCCCCCACCACCTCCCGGGACCAGGTACCCTAGGCTCTCGTCGTGCGCCCAGTCGGGCCACGGCAGGGGGCGCGTAGCTCAGTGGTAGAGCGCTGCTCTTACAAAGCAGATGTCGGCGGTTCGAAACCGTCCGCGCCCACCAGCACGAAGGGCCAGTTCGGAGGCTTGATCCTCCCGAACTGGCCCTTGATCGTCTCCGCGCCCCTACTCGCCCCGTGCCAGCCCCGTGCCAGATTCTTCCGGCGAGGGCCTTAGCTCACCGGGGCCTGCTGCACGGCGTCGCCGTGAGTGGCATCTGAGCCCTGGGGCCTGAGCCGCTGCTCCCAGATCTCCTCCAACGTCTCCGCAATGACACCGAGCCGTTCCAGGGCCTCCTCCGCCATGTCGTCGTCGAAGATCCACGAGCATTGCTTGGAGTCGTCATCGTCAGCAATGAGGCGATGCGCAAATGCGTTCCGCCGGACCTTCAGCCACGAGATGTGCTCGGCGAAATCCGCCAGATCGCCTTCCCCCTGCCAACGCTCGGCCAGTACTTCGGCCTTTCGGGCCAGTCCAGCTTTGCGGAACCGGCGGTCCGTAGGTTCACACAGGATCTCGTTCATCAGCGCTTCAAGGGCTGCAGCGGCCGACACGATGATGATCCCGGCGCCGATCTGCCTAGTATCGGTGTCAAGGACGGATAGGGAGTCATCGAGCACCATGTCGCTCTCAGCTTCCCAACCAGGGACTCTGTGCTCACCGCTCTTTCGGAGGGTCGACAACGCCGTCGTCTCCTGGTCGACGGCCTCTCCCACCTTCCTGTGCAGCCAGGCGAGAGATGCCAAGTGCTGCTCGAAGACGATGAACTCCACACGCCCATAGCGGCTGAAGAAGTAGGGTTCGCTGTGTTCAAGCACGTATTGATCGACCGCACTCTCGTGCTGTCCAGATGTCGCTTCGACCACTGATGCGTCCCCTCCCCGAGCTTTGCGGTCGTTCAGCTTCCCACGGCCCGACACAAAGACGGGCTCATTTTCGATGCTTGGTGCGGTCCTTCGCTGTCGTCATGGATCTGGGCCACCGGAGAGGGGCTGGGACGGGACTCGGCGGTTCGAACGGTTTATGCCCGCCCACACGGTGGGCCAGTTCGGAGGCTGACCCATCCGAACCGGCCCTCGATCGTTTCTTGGCTCTTACTGGACCCGCGCGATCCTTCGCGTGCCCGATGCCCCCGGTGCCGGCCGTTCCCCGCCGAGCGCCTGGCGGACCGCTTCGCCCATCCGGTCGGCGATGGCCCGGTCCCGGTCGCTGGTCATGTGCTGGTAGATCAGCGCCGCCAGGGTGCTGCTGTGGCCCATCCTGGTCATGAGCTCCCGGGTGCTGGCCCCGTTTTGTGAGGCGAGCCGGGTGCATCTGGAGATCGCCACCGAACCCGCCCGCCAGGACCGCCCCAATGAGGACTTCGTCGCGGCCAGCCCGAGCGCCGTCGTCCTGCTCGACGGCGCCAGCACCCCGCCCGGATTAGACTGCGGCTGCTCCCACGGCGTGGCGTGGTTCGTCACCCGGCTCGGCGTCAACCTCCTTGCGAGCGTGACCAACCAGCCGGACCGCGCATTGACCGACTGCCTCGCGGACGCCATCACCACCACCGCGGCACTGCACCCCGAGTGCGACCTCACCCACCCCGGTACGCCGTCCGCCACTGTCATCGCGGTTCGCCTCACCGGCCAGGATCTCGAATACCTGCTGCTCGCCGACTCCACCCTGATCCTCGAACACACCGACCCCGCTGCCGGCCCGGCCGCCATCACCGACGACCGCGAAGCCCAGGTCGGTGCCGCGCTCCGGGGCTCCATGGACGCGGTCCCCACCGGCACGCCCGAACACGCCGACGCCCTCCGTGGCTACGTCGAGGCCATGCGCGCCCACCGCAACCAGCAGGACGGCTTCTGGGCGGCCACCGCCGACCCCGCCGCCGCGTACGTAACCCTCACCGGTAGCGTCCCGCGTGCCGACGTCACTGGCTTCACATGCTCAGCGACGGAGCGTCCCGACTGGTCGACCGCTTCCACCTCGCTGACTGGCCCGAGGCCTTGAAGCTCATCCGCGACCACGGGCCGGCCGCGCTCATCCGGGAAGTCCGCACTGCCGAACTCGGCGACATCAACGGCCAGCGCTGGCCCCGCGGTAAGGCTCACGACGACGCCGCCGTTGCGACCGTCACGCTGTAGTACGCGAGCCTCGAAGCCGTACCGGAGTCACTACCGAATTCCGCTCTACTAGGTCAAGGGCGCGCGCCCTGCGCGCGCCGCTGCCCCGCCCCGGGCGGCCGACGGCGGGCGTGCGGGCTGGCGCCCGGTCCCGGCGTGACCGCCCGGACAGGGGCAGCAGGGTGGCTGGGGCGGGCGGCTCCGCGGTTTTACCCACTCCCCGGCCAGGGACCCGCGTCGGGCAAGACCGGGGGGCCACTCGGCCAAACTGCGGTCAGGCCCAAAAGCCCTGACCGAGTCGCAGCAGCTTACGGCCCCCCGATCATGCTCGACCCCAGCCCGGGCAGGACACCGGCCAAAACCGCTCCGCCGCCTGCGGGGTCTAGCCGAAACTCTTCACTAGCGCCGCCACTTGCTTGAGATCTTTAATCTCTTCCGTAGAGGAGCCCCGGCGGGTGAAAATCCGGTCGTCGACGTAAGATACATCAGACTGGCCTGGAATTAGCATCCGAAGCACGGACAGCCCCTTATATTCGATCATGTCGATTCCGGAAAGAATCTGCGTAGCCAAGGGCTCACTGATTGGTTGCTGCGAAATTTTGGTGACGAATTTCTGGGTGTAGCTTTCCAGGGGGATTCCCTTTGATTTCGCCTCCCTTTCGATTCCAACGACATGATGCTGGCCCACCTTTACGGGCTCTACTCCGTCTAGTGACTGGATTCGAGTCGCGTCAGCATCCTTGTCTGCGACGCCGATGAATAGATAGCCCTCGACGCCTGGCTGCACATTGGCAATCGCACAGATCGTCTCGGCCAGCCGCTTGAAAATCGACTCGTCCCATTCACGCTTGTTGTCGAGTCGCAGCAGGCCCTGTTTGAACTCGTATCGGCTTGTTTCGATGCGAGATCGGCGGAGAGAATTTTCAAAGTCGAGCGCAAGTCCAGGGCCGTGTCCGAATGCCGGGGGGACCTTTGCAACGAAGTGTCGTTGAATCAGGCCGGTGACGGCATCAATGTTGGATACCCGATCCTCGGCCGAGGTGTAGTGGCGTGCAGTCTTCAGCCGCGGGCTGACGCCGCGCAGGGCAGAGACAATTGATTCGTAGTCGTCTGGAGACTTCTGCTGTCGGATGATCAGATCGAAAAATGACATGAAGATTGCATAGAAAGGCGTTCGAATCGGGTTGCCGCCAGTTCCGGGCCGGACAAGGTTCCTGAGTCCATTCGGCGAAGGAAGCTGTTGGTCCGCGACCTCTGTCAGCACGGAAAAGACAGACTGGATCTCTTCTTCTAGCCGGCGTGCGCCGTATGCGGCAAGGTTGCGCTCGATTCGCTTATGCTTCTCGCTCTCTGCATCGTATATGTCGTCAAACTCTTCCTTGCTTGCTGGAAATGGGCTTCCAAGGAGGATCGATGCCGCAATATCAGCGACCATCTGCTCGTCGTCGCCCTCGCGCAGCTGTTTCACGTTAAGGATTCCGTGGCGGATCCATACGGTATCTTCAGCCTTAACGCCGTATTGTTGCTTCTCGCGGGCCGAATCGATAGAAATGCTGGGCATATTGTGTAGGAGCAGAACGTCGTCGGAGACGTCGCCGCGAAGCGAGCTTGCTACTGTTCTGACCAGTTCTGAGAATGGGTTGATCATTCCAGCCTGTCGCTTCTCCTGGACACTAAGCTGCCGCCCGTTCGAATTGATTCGACTGAATACATTGGTAATTTGCTGCTCGGTTTGCGTGGGATAGATCGTAACCGCAAGTTGATAGTCGAGCAGGTTTGCACACTTTTCTGCTGGGAGTATAAATAGGGTTTCGGCTGGCTCGAATGACCCTGCATCTGCGGCCTGCCGGGCTCGCGCGCTCTGGTCCAAATCGAAATGCATGCCGTTGTAGTCGTACTTTTGCTCGATGAATGAGAAGATTGCGTCGAGTCTCTGCATTCCATCGATGATTTCGTACTTTCCGCTGCCGTGAATTTCCGGCCGCTCTGCGAGCAAGATCAGAGGGATTGGGTATCCATCCAGGATGCTGTCGATCAGCAACTGCTTCTCGCTTACGGACCAGACTAGCTTTCGCTGGTACCGCCTGTTGACCAATAGAGCGTCGTCCCTGAACAAGCGGTACGCCTCCTGGACGCTCATACCGCGCGGTGTGATGGAGACGTGCATGTCACTACTCAATTTTTGCTCCGGGAGGCTGGCAGGAACAGTGGGCGTAGCTTGGCACGTGTGTGGGGGCTGTGTCCGGAATATTGTGGAAGTGGCTATCTGTGCGTCAGGCCCTCGCGGTGGCTGGTAACCGCTAGGCCAGGCCGTGCCAGAGGCGTGCCAGATCGGGCGGTACATGGCGGTCAGTCATGGGCCCCGGCGGTGCGGTAGCCGGGGAATGGCCAGGCCAGGCGGGGCGCAGGTAGGGGCGGGTGGCGGACGCCAAGCCTTACAAAGCAGATGTCGGCGGTTCGAAACCGTCCGCGCCCACAGCAGGGAGCCCGGTGCCCCCGACCGGGATGGTCGGGGGCACCGGGCTCTCGTGGTGTCGGCGCCGGGGCCGGGTCAGACCTCGAGGACCCGCAGGGCGGGGTGGTCGACCGTGTTGAGGTAGAGCTTCTCCTTGGTGCCCTCCTGCTCCAGCTCGACGACCAACCGGTAGCGGTACAGGCCGGGCTTGGCGGTGCTGAGCACGGTGCCGGCCCAGTAGTAGTAGACCGGGGTCAGCGGGGAGCGCATGCGGTCGGGCATGCCGTAGATCTTGAGCTCGGTGAAGAGCTTCCGCTCGGCCACGTCCTCCTCGTCACCCAGTTCGGTGTCGAGGACCACGATGTTGTTGATCTTGGGCATGGGCGGCCAGGTGCCGTCCAGCCGCCGCTCCATGTCGAGCGGGCGGATGATCCAGTTGATCACCTGGCCCTGCTTGCAGACCGTCTCCAGCTGCCGGGTGCCCTGGCCGGACCCGCCGACGCTGTTGTCCATCATGTACATCGCGTCGCCCAGCGAGCGGTTGGCCGTGGCCCGCTCCATGTTCACGAGCGTGACGACGTTGAGCTGGACCGAGTTCAGCTGCCCGGGGTTCTGCTTCCCCTCGGTGGCGCTGCTTGCCGTGGTTGTCAAGGTTCCTCCTTCGAGCGCGCCGCTCCGGGCGGTCCACCCGCCCGGAGCCGTCCGTTGCGCGGAGCGGTCAGGTGGCCCGGCCGACCAGGACGGGCGACACGGTGGTGGTGATCGGCTCGGCCTGGGTGCCCAGCCGGAACCGGATCCGGTACGGTACGGGGGACGCGGCGTCCTTCTTCACCGTCCCGGTCCAGTAGGCGACGTCGGTGCCCGGGTACACCTTCCGGACCGGCTCGCACACCTCGTGGTCGATCTCGATCCCGTCGATGGCCACGTAGGCCTCGCACTCGAGCGCCAGCACGTTCCAGAGCAGCTGGTCGCCGGCCTTGACCTTGGTCCGCAGCTCCTCGGTGCCGAAGTCGGCGGACCCGCCGGCCTTGTTGGTGTCGTACAGGTACAGGTGGCCGTGGGTGCTCTGGGACGCCAGCATGCCCACGCAGTCCACCACCGCGGTGATCGAGATCGGGCGCTTCGGCGTGGTCTTCAGCCGTGGCTTGGTGGTCATCTACTCCTCCTCGTCCTTACGGGGACTTCCTGGGACAGCGGTTCAGCCGAAGGCGGCCGGGGCGATCGGCAGGTAGCCCACGCCCGCCCCGGTGAAGCCGTTCCGCTTGGGCTCTGCGGTGATCCGGAGCTTCGACTCGCAGGTGAGGTTGACCGGCTCCCAGGTCCACTCGCCCGCCCGCTGGATCAGCTCGTGGAGCTGGATCCGCATCTTGTAGCTGTACGTGCCGGGCCGGGAGGTGTCGATCGTCGCCGACCAGTACCAGCCGTCGGTGACCAGGTCCGGGGAGCCGTACTCGGCCGGGTAGATGATCTTCTCGTCCACCGCCTCGCCGAAGATGTCGGTGATCACCGGCGCCGGGTAGCTGTGGGTGTCCTGGCCGTGGTCGGAGACCACCCGGCCGGTGACGTCCAGGACCCGCTGCCCGGAGAGGGCCGCGGTGCGCGAGGCGCCGTTGACCCTGGTGCCGACGGTCTGCCGGATCCGGGTGAGCGCGGCCTCGGTGTCGCCGTTCGCGACCCCGGCCTTCTCGCTCAGGTTCGCGAGCTCCGCCAGCGCCTCCTTCTCGGCCGCCCGCGCCCGGGTGGTGTGGTAGCCGCGGGGCACCGTCGGGGGGATCGAACCGAGGCTGTACGGGAGCCAGTTGAGCACCTGCTCGCCGGCCTGCGAGCCGTCGCTCCAGTAGCTGCCGTTGATCGCGGTGACCAGCTCGCCGGTGCCCTGGTTCAGGGAGCCGTGGAGCTTCATGTTGTCGAACAGATAGGTGTTGCCGGTCAGCGTCCGGGACTCCAGCGCGTTGCCGACGTCCACGAGCACGATGATCGCCAGTTGTTGGGCCATGCGCCCACCCTCCTTGTCGGTGTTCCGCCTACAGGCACATCAGTGCGGGCGAGTCGATGTGCAGCACGCTGTGCTCGCCCTCGTACATCTGGAGCTCCAGCCGGTACCGGTACGGCACCCCGGGCACCAGGTACGGCGGGACCACGCCGGACCAGACGTTGAGGTCCAGCTGGCCGGCCGACACCCGGTGGTCGGCGGGCGCGGCGCCGTCCACGCCGTCCGCCGCACCGGCGTCCACGCCCTCGACCGCGGAGCCGGCCGGAGCGGCGGGGTCGACGCCGTACGCGTCCGCGCCCGCGGCCCCGTCCGCCGGCACGAAGCTGATGCTCCGGATCTCGACGGGCGTCTGCAGGTCCACCGCCAGGGCGGACCACTGGACCACCTGGCCGGGGACCACCACGGTGACCAGGTCGGGCGTCCCCTGGTTCTTGCTGTCGAACGACCCGTCGTCGATCAGGCAGAGGTTGCCGTTGAGCAGCGACTTGTCCGAGAGCGCGCCGATCACGTCCACCACGACGGCGATGTTCACTTGCGGTTTCATCCTCACTCCATTCCTCGAACCAACGTTCCGGAGCGGCGGTCGTACCGCCCCGCCGGCTTGGTCAGCCCCGGTCGCGCACCAGCGGCACCTTGCCGACCGACGTCCGCTCGATCTCCGTGGACGCCCGGGGCACGAACTTGACCAGGAACCGGTAACCGGTCTTCTCGATCGAGGCGGGGTTCGCCTCGCCCTGGTTGAACAGCGAGAGCGAGCGGGGCAGCGCGTTGACGAAGACGTGCTGGACGCCGTACGGGCCGAGCGCGGCGTCCATCCGGTACGTCAGACCGGCGACGTCGTCGACCGAGGCCAGCAGCGTGATCGTCTTGCCCTCGCGGTGGTTCACGAACTGGATCTCGTGGGCCACCACGTCCAGGTCCATCGCGGTGGCCTTGAGCAGGTCGTCCCGCAGCGCCTCGTACGCGCGCGGGGCCGAGTACTGGCTGTCGTTCAGGTGCAGGATGTCCCCGGTGCGGCCGGCGAACTCGAACTGGCCGGTCTTCAGCCCGGGCCCGTCCAGCCGGGGGCGGCGGATCATCCGGTCGCCCAGCTTCAGCCGCAGCAGCGGGGCCTCGTGCCCGTGCAGCCGGGTGACGACCAGCTCGCCCTCCTCGCCCTCGGCGACCCAGCGGCCCTTCTCGTCGACGATCTCCACCAGGTGCAGCCCGGGCACGGCCGCCAGGCAGGGGGACTCCTCCGTCAGCTGCAGCCCGATGGTCTCGGCCTGGGTGGCGGCGAAGTAGCTGAGGATCGACAGGTTCGGGTACATCGCCTTGAGCTCCGCCCGCTTGCGCTGCGGCAGCACCCCGCTCCCGTACAGCGCCACCCGGAAGCTCTCCTTGGCCTCCTGGCTCATGCCCGCGCCGAGCTCGCTGAGGATCGCGATGCCCGCGGTGATCCCCATCAGCGCCTTCGGGCCGGGGTAGGAGAACATGTGCTCCAGCACCGGGGCGGTGACCGGCCCCGCGCCGATGTAGTTGACCCCCGGCACCTGGGCCAGCACCCCGCCCACCATGGTGCCGCTGCTCCACATCTGGTAGTCGGCCAGCGTGGTGTACAGCCACTTGGGGTCGGTGCCGGGCAGGTACTTGGCGAGCTGGTAGGTGCCCATGAAGCGGCCGGCCACCTCGTAGGTGTCCCGCAGCTCCCGCAGCGAGTACACCGACTCCAGGGGCTTCCCGCCGCTGGTGCCGCCGCTGGCCACGATCTCGAAGCCGCCGCGCGCCAGCGGCACCACCATGCCCGGGCGCGAACCCATGAAGAACTCGCGCTGGGTCTCCTTGTCCGACAGCGGGATCCGCTGCCAGTCCTCGTACGTCTGCGGGGCGGCGTCGACGCCGGCGCCCGACAGGCGGCTGCGCCAGAGCGGGTTGAGCCGCACCGTGTTGACCATCTGCTGCAGGCGGCGCAGCACCAGGGCGTCCTGGAGCTCGTGCGACACCTCGCTGTACGGCGCCTGGCAGACCCGCTCGCACTCGCGGAGCTTGCTCGCGAACGAGGGGAGCTTCTCCACCGCGTCGACCGACTCCGGATTCAGCTCCCACTCGGGGATCAGCCAGCTCGCCAGTTCGTCGATGCCGCCGGGTGCCGCCGGCCGGTCGGGCGCGACACTCACTGCACTCATCGTCAATTCCCCGTCCTTCTGTTGTTCACGTGTTCAGGTGCCGTCGTTCGTTCGGCAGGGATTGTTCGGGCACGGTTCTTCGGCGGCCCTCAGCGGGCGTCGGCCAGGAGGTCGGTACCGACCCGCCTGATCTCACCGAGCAGCATCCGGAAGTGTTCGGCGGTGATCTGGTGGTTCATCATCACCACGCGCAGGGCGGCTACCCCGTCGATGTTCACCTTGGAGATGAAGAAATTCCCCCGGATTTTGATCCGGTTCCTGATCGCCACCTGGAGGCGGTGCACGCCGTCGTCCGGAAGTTCTGCCGGTCGGTAGCGGAAGCACAGGATGTTGGCCTCCGGGCGGTGCAGCGTCTCGAAATCCGGCTCGTCCAGGAGAATCCGGTGGATTTCCCCGGTCAGGTCGCAGAGGTACTCGATCTTCTCGGCGAACAGGGCCGGGCCGTAGACGGACCAGAGGGTCCACAGCGGCATGATCATGGGCCGCTTGGTGCACTCGAAGTTCCGGGCTCCGCTGTCGAGCTCGGTGTAGCGGTCCGGCTCCTCGTCGAAGACGTAGCTGGCGCGCTGCTGGAAGGCCCCGAGGCTGTCCTCCTTGTTCCGGTAGAACAGCAGCGTGCAGGGTGCCGGGACGAACATCATCTTGTGCGCGTCCCAGGCCACCGAGTCGACCTTCTCGATGCCCCGCAGCTTGTGCCGGAGCCGGTCGGAGACCAGCAGGCTGGCGCCGTGGGCGCCGTCCACGTGCAGCCAGATGCCGGCTTCCCGGGCGATGTCGGCGAGTCCGTCGAGCGGGTCGAAGGCGCCGACCGAGGTGGTGCCGGCCGAGGCGACCAGGGCGAACACCTTCAGCCCCCGCTGCTCGGCCGCCGCCAGGGCGGGCCGCACCTGCTCCAGGCAGATCTGCTGCTCCGCGTTGATCGGCAGGCGGACGATCTGCGACTCGCCGATCCCCAGGATCCCGGCCGCCCGCGAGACGCTGTAGTGCACGTCCGCGCCGACCGCGATGGCCGGGCGGGGCAGACCGTCCCCCGACGGACTGCCGTCCGACCAGAAGCCGGGGAACATCTTGTTCCTGGCCGCCAGCAGCGCGGTCAGATTGGCCAGCGACCCGCCCGAGGTGGTCACCATGGCGAAGGAGTCCGGTTCCCACCCGATGAAACGGTTCAGCTCCTCGGCCATGATGCGCTCCGCCACGCTGGGCAGCTGGCCCGCCTCGTAGAACGAGGACGGCTGGTTGACCACCGAGCTGACGAAGTCGACGACCCCGCCCAGCGGCACCACGCCCGAGAACTGCCGGCCCATGTACCCCGGCGAGTGGACCTGGATCCCCGTCCTGATGTACAGGTCGGTGATCGCGTCCAGCCGCTTCTCGTCGAAGGCCGCGATCTTCTCGCGCTCGGAGGTCATCAGGGCCCTGGCGGCCAGCGTCAGCGTTTCGGGGTCGATGAGTTCGAGCCCTCTGATCGAGGAATCGGCCAGATGGCTTTCGAGCCGGTTCAGTACCGTCTCGGAATTCTCCCGGAACAGCTCGGGGTCGAACGTGTCCGCCGGCATTCCGCCGTCGCACGGTTTTCCGACCCCGGGAGTTGCGGAGCGACTCGGCTTCTGAGCGCCGAGCAGCGATCCGACTCCGCTTTTTTGCTCGATCGTCTTCTGATTCGAGCGAGATTCCACCATAGGAGCCCCCCAATGGCCCTTGTTGAGGACATCGAGACTTTCCCTTTCCGGAACGGTGCATGTCCAGCTGGGTCACTCCAACGGGTGAATCTTCGTTTTTTATCGGCGTTCGATTGCGGCCCGTCGCCGGACGACTCCGGTGTGTGACATCCGGTGTTGTTGCTGGCCAGAGCGGCAGGGCGGCTTGTCACATTTCGAACATTGCAATCGAACGCCAAGGTTGTTATTCGAACGCCAGCCGGGAATGTGCCGTTTTGGCCCCCGGGTCCGCCCGACGGGCCGATTCCGCCCCTTCTGGCCGGTAACGGACCAGGACCGCCGCCCGGTCCTCGTGCCGCACCCGCTGCGGGGGCCGGCGATCCCGGGTGATAGGGAGGTGGGATGGCTGAGGTGGCTGAGGTGGCGTTCGACGCGGTGCTGTGCGATGTGGACGGCGTGATCCGGTTCTTCGACGGGAGCCGGGTGGCCGCGCTGGAGCGGGCGGCGGGACTGGCGGAGGGGAGCACGGCGGAGGTCGGGTTCGCGCCGGAGAACGACCTCCCGCTGCTGCTCGGGCGGATCGGGAAGGCGCAGTGGGTGGACTCGATCGCGCGGGGGCTGGCCGGCCGGGTGACGGACGCACAGGCGCGCGCCCTGGCGCAGGCGTTCGCGGACTCGCCGTTCCGGGCGGACGAGGCGGTGGTGGGGCTGCTGCGGCGGGCCCGGGAGCACTGCCGGGTGGTGCTGGTGACCAACGCGACGGCGTGGCTGGACGAGGACCTGGCGCTGCTGGGGCTGACGGACCTGGCGGACGAGGTGGTGAACAGCTCCCGGGTGGGCAGCGCCAAGCCGGACCGGCGGATCTACGAGATCGCCGCCGAGCGGGCCGGGGCGGCGCCCGAGCGGTGCCTGTTCGTCGACGACCGCCAGGAGAACGTGGACGCGGCGGTGGCGCTGGGCATGACCGGGGTGCGCTACCGGGGGCCGGAGGACCTGCGGCGGGCGCTGGCGGCGGTGCTGGACGGGCGGGGGGTGTCGGGTTGACGGGGTGCTGGGCTGAGGGGGCTCGGGCCGGCGGGCGGTGCTCGGGCTGAGGGGGCTCGGGCCGGCGGGCCGTGCTCGGTGGCGGGCGGCGGGTGGCGGGGCCGGGGGCGCCGGGCGAGGATCGGGAGGACCGGTCGGACCCCTGGGAGCGGTGGGCGGATGGCTGAGCAGGTCGGGGAGCACGTCGGGGAGCAGGCCGGGGGGTCGCGGGCGGAGCTGTCCTCGCGCCTGAACTGGCTGCGCGCGGCCGTGCTGGGGGCCAACGACGGCGTGGTGTCGACGGCGGGCATCCTGACCGGCGTGGCGGGTGCGGCGGGCTCCCGGACGGCGCTGCTCGCGGCCGGGGTGGCCGGGCTGCTGGCCGGGGCGATGTCGATGGCGGCCGGCGAGTACGTCTCGGTCAGCACCCAACGGGACACCGAGCGGGCCGCGTTGGCGCGGGAGCGGCGGGAGCTCGCGGAGGACCCGGAGGGGGAGCTCGACGAGCTGACCGACTACTACCGGGGCAGCGGGCTGGCGGACGGCCTGGCCCGGGAGGTGGCGACGGCGCTGACCGAGCGGGACGCGCTGGCCGCCCACGCGCAGACCGAACTCGGCATCGACCCCGACGTGTTGACCAACCCCTGGGAGGCGGCACTGGCCAGCGCGGCGGCGTTCACGCTGGGCGCGCTGGTGCCGCTGCTGGCGGTGCTGCTGCCGCCGGAGTCGTGGCGGCTGGTGGTGACGGTGGTGGCGGTGGTGGCCGCGCTGACCCTGTCGGGCTGGGCGAGCGCCCGGCTGGGGGGTGCCGGTCCGGCCCGGGCGGTCCTGCGCAACGTCGTGGGCGGGTTGCTGGCGATGGCGGTGACGTACAGCGGTGGCGTGCTGCTGGACCAGGTCACCGGGTGACCGCGAACCCCCGGCCGTACGAGCGGACGGGCGGACGGGCGGACGGGCGGACCACCGGACCGTGGCGGCGGGGCCCGGGCACGCCGGGTGACGGCCCCGGTCGGCTCGACGGGCGGGCCGGTCCGCCCTGTGTTTGTGTGGCTGCAAACCGCTTGGGAGAGGTGACTTGCCGTGACCATGCCCCCGTTCGGATCGAACGATCCGTTCTCCGACCTGCTCAGCCGGTTCTTCGGGATGAGCCCGCTGGCCTCCCCGCCCGCCGTGCAGCGGGTGCCGATCGGGCGGCTGCTCAGCGAGTCCTCGCAGGAGCTGCTCGCGCTGGCCGCGCAGCGGGCGGCCGAGGACGGCTCCAGCGACCTCGACACCGCGCACCTGGCCTGGGCGGCCACCCGGGTGGACCCCTCGCGCCGGATGCTGGAACGGGCCGGCATCGACCCGGACCGGCTCTCCGGCGACCTGGAGCACGCCCTGCCGTCCGGCAACCCCGACACGGTGGACGGCCGGCCGGCGCTCACCCCCTCGGCCAAGCGCGCGCTGCTCGCCGCGCACGCCCGCTCGCAGGAGGCCGGGGCCTCGTACATCGGCCCGGAGCACATCCTCGGCGCGCTGCTCGACCAGGAGCGCTCGGGCGCCGGGGTGGCGCTGCGCAACGCGGCGCCCTCGCAGGAGGCGCTGAAGTCGGTGCTGGAGGGGCGCGGCACCGGCGGCGAGCGCAGCAGTACGGGCGCCCACCCGAGCGAGACGCCGACGCTGGACGAGTACGGGCGCGACCTCACCGAGGAGGCGCGCTCGGGCCGGCTGGACCCGGTGGTGGGCCGGGCCGAGGAGATCGAGCAGACCGTCGAGATCCTCTCCCGGCGGACCAAGAACAACCCGGTGCTGATCGGTGAGCCGGGCGTCGGCAAGACCGCGATCGTCGAGGGCCTGGCCCAGCGGATCGTCTCCGGGGACGTGCCGCAGAGCCTCAGGGAGAAGCGGGTGGTCACCCTCGACCTGACCGCGCTGGTGGCCGGCTCCAAGTACCGGGGCGAGTTCGAGGAGCGGCTGAAGAACGTGATCGACGAGGTCACCGCGGCCGAGAAGAGCGTGATCCTGTTCCTGGACGAGCTGCACACCGTGGTCGGCGCGGGCGGTGGCGGCGAGGGGTCGATGGACGCCGGCAACATCCTCAAACCGGCGCTCGCGCGCGGTGAGTTGAGCGTGGTCGGCGCGACCACGCTGGACGAGTACCGCAAGCACGTGGAGAAGGACGCCGCGCTGGAGCGCCGCTTCCAGCCGGTGCTGGTGCCCGAGCCGAGCGTCGAGGAGACGATCGAGATCCTCCAGGGGCTGCGCGACGCGTACGAGGCGCACCACCAGGTGCGGTTCACCGACGAGGCGCTGGACGCCGCGGCGACGCTCTCCGACCGGTACGTCAGCGACCGCTTCCTGCCCGACAAGGCGATCGACCTGCTGGACCAGGCGGGTGCGCGGGTCCGGCTGCGCAGCCTGAGCGGCTCCACCGAGGCGACCGGGGTGCGGGACCGGATCACCAAGCTGAAGCGGGAGCTGGACGAGGCCGTCGCGGACGAGGAGTTCGTCCGGGCCGCCAACCTGAAGACCGAGCTGCGGCAGACCGAGGACGAGTTGGCGGCGGTCGCCGAGTCCCGCGAGGAGGTCGTCGACGTGACGGCCGACGACATCGCGCAGGTGCTCTCCTCCCGGACCGGCATCCCGGTCGCGGAGCTGAACGCGACGGAGAAGGAGCGGCTGCTCAAGCTGGAGGACCACCTGCACCAGAAGGTGATCGGCCAGGACGAGGCGGTCACCGCCGTCTCCCAGGCGGTGCGCCGCGGCCGGGCCGGGATGGGCGACCCGGAGCGCCCGACCGGCTCCTTCCTCTTCCTCGGGCCGACCGGCGTCGGCAAGACCGAGCTGGCGAAGGCGCTGGCGGCACTGCTGTTCGGCGACCCGGACCGGATGATCCGCTTCGACATGAGCGAGTTCCAGGAGAAGCACACCGTCTCCCGGCTGGTCGGCTCCCCGC
Organism: Kitasatospora sp. NPDC058046; assembly: GCF_042885595.1. Lineage (NCBI taxonomy): Bacteria > Bacillati > Actinomycetota > Actinomycetes > Kitasatosporales > Streptomycetaceae > Kitasatospora > Kitasatospora sp. NPDC058046. Next base: position 579,826 of record NZ_JBHVRS010000001.1, on the reverse strand, counting down.
CCGGGTACGTCGGCTACGAGGAGGCCGGGCAGCTGACCGAGGCGGTGCGCCGCAAGCCGTACAGCGTGCTGCTCTTCGACGAGGTGGAGAAGGCCCACCCGGACGTCTTCAACCTGCTGCTCCAGGTGCTGGACGACGGGCGGCTGACCGACTCCCAGGGGCGTACGGTCGACTTCCGCAACACCGTGGTGATCATGACCAGCAACATCGGCTCGCAGCGGATCCTCGACCACGCGGGCAACGTGGACGAGATCCGAGACGACCTGATGCGGGACCTGCGGCAGCACTTCCGGCCGGAGTTCCTCAACCGGATCGACGAGGTGATCGTCTTCCACGCGCTCACCCGGAAGGACCTGCTGTCGGTGGTGGACCTGCTACTGGAGCGCAGCCGGCGGCGGCTGCGGGCCCAGGACATCCGGCTGGAGGTCACCGAGGCGGCCAAGGAGTACCTGGTCAACCGGGGCTACCAGCCGGAGTTCGGGGCCCGGCCGCTGCGCCGGACGATCCAGTCGGAGCTGGACAACCGGATCTCCAACCTGCTGCTGGACGGTTCGGTGCGGGAGGGGGACACCCTGATCGCGGAGGTCAGCGACGGGGAGCTGGTGGTCACGCTGGCGCGGCCGGAGGCCTCGGCCACCTTCGAGGAGGCGGAGGCGAAGGCCGCTGCCGCCGCTGCCGCCGAGGGCTGATCCGGTCGAGGCGGGCCTGGTTCGGGCGTACTCCAGGGGGAGTACGCCCGAACGCCACTGCTGGAGGACGCGTGGGGGCGCGGCGCGGGTCTAGCTTGTGGGCATGATGCCGCCCACCTCCCCGCCGACCGAGCCGCCCGTGGCGGAGCAGCCGCGGGGGGAGCCGCCCGAGCCGCCGCGCCCGCCGTGGGCGCGCGCGGCCGCGGTGGGCCACGCCCTGGGGCCGGCGGTGGCGGTCGCGGCGATCCAGGTGGTCGGCTCGACCGTCGCCGCGCACGGCCAGCACGGGCGGGTCCCGCTGGACGCCCTCGGCTACCTCCTGCTGCTGCTCGGGCCGGCCCTGCTGGTGCTGCGCGGCCGCCGGCCGGTCGCGGTGGCGGCCGGCACCTCGGTGGTCACCGCCGGGTACCTGGCCGCCGGGTACCCGTACGGGCCGGTCTTCGTGAGCTGGCTGATCGCCTGCTGCGCGGCGATCGGCTCCGGGCACCGCCGGGCGGCCTGGACGGGCGCGGCCGGGGTCTACCTGGTGCACCTGCTGGGCGCCTTCGTGCTGCCGGCGAGCTGGCAGCGCGCCGCCCCGCCGTCCGGCAGCGTCTGGCCGCAGGAGCTCGGGCTGCTGGCCTGGCTGCTGCTGGTGATGGCGGGCGGCGAGCTGGTCCGGTTCCGGCGCGAGCGGATCGCCGCCCACCGGGCCTACCGACAGCAGCTGGAGGAGCGCCGGGCCAACGAGGAACGGCTCAAGATGGCCCGGGAGTTGCACGACATCCTGGCGCACAGCCTGTCGCTGATCAACATCCAGGCCGGGGTCGCGCTCGCGCTGCTCGACCGGCGGCCGGAGGAGGCGCGCGGCGCGCTGGTCACCATCAAGTCGACCAGCAAGGAGGCGCTCGGCGAGGTCCGCCAGGTGCTCGCGACGCTGCGCGGGCCCGGCGCGCCGCCGCGCGGGCCGGCCCCGGGGCTGGACCGGCTGGACGAACTCACCGAGCAGGCGGACCGGGTGGGCCTGGAGGCGGAGGTGCAGGAGCGCGGCGAGCGGCGCGCGCTGTCCGCCGCCGTCGACCTCACCGCCTTCCGGATCGTCCAGGAGGCGCTCACCAACGTGGTCCGGCACTCGGCGGCCCGGCAGGCGGTCGTGGTGCTGGACTGGACGGACCGGGCCGTGCTGGTGGTCCGGGTGGAGGACCCGGGGCCCGCGGTGCCCGGTGACGCGGGCGGGTCGGGCAGCGGGCTGGTCGGGATGCGGGAACGCGCGGCGGCGTTCGGTGGCACCATCACGGCGGGGCCGCTGCCCGACGGCGGCTTCCGGGTCCGGGCGGAGCTGCCGACACCGAAGGCGGAGAGCGATTGATTCGGGTACTGCTGGCGGATGACCAACTGCTGGTCAGGGCGGGCTTCCGGGCCCTGCTGGACCTCCAGGACGACCTCACGGTGGTCGGCGAGGCGGACGACGGCGAGGCCGCGGTCCGGCTCGCCCGCGAACTCGTGCCGGACGTCGTGCTGATGGACATCCGGATGCCGCGGATGGACGGGCTGGAGGCGACCAGGAGGATCGCCGAGGACCCGGCGCTGTCCTCCGTGCGGGTGGTCGTGCTGACCACCTTCGAGCTGGACGAGTACGTCTTCGAGGCGCTGCGCTCCGGGGCGGCGGGCTTCCTGGTCAAGGACACCGAGCCGGCCGACCTGCTGCGGGCGGTCCGGGTCGCCGTCGCGGGGGACGCGCTGCTCTCGCCGGGGGTCACCCGGCGGCTGATCGGCGAGTTCGCCGCCCGGTCGAAGCGGCCCGAGACCGTGCCGCAGGGGCTCTCGGACATCTCGATGCTGACCGAGCGGGAGCGCGAGGTGCTGGCGCTGGTCGGGATGGGGCTGTCCAACGAGGAGATCGCCCGGCGGCTGGTGGTCAGCCCGCTGACGGCGAAGACGCACGTCAGCCGGGCGATGGTGAAGCTCGGGGTGCGGGACCGGGCGCAACTGGTGGTGCTGGCCTACGAGTCGGGGCTGGTGCGGCCGGGCTGGCTGGGCTGAGTGCGGAGGCGGTCGGGGCGCGGGCTGCTCCCGGGCCGGAGCGTCGCGGGTGGTTCGTACTCTCCCGGGAGTATCCCAACTGCCGCTGCTGGTAGGACGCGCGATGAGGCTCTTCGGCGGGACGCTTCAGGTGTCTCGGGAACCGCCCGAGGTGCTGGAAGCCCACCACCGAGGAGTTGAACCACCATGTACACCCAGCTGGCCGACTGGCACGGCCCGGGCCCGTGGATCCTGCTGATCCCCCTGGTCTGGATCGCCGTGGTGGTCCTGGTGATCGCGGTCCTGCGCCGCACGGTCTGGCGGCGGCACGGCTGCGGGTACGGCGCCAGGGCCGGGTTCGGGCCCGGATCGGGAGCCGGGGCCGTCGCGGAGCATCCGCTGGCCGTCCTGGGCCGCCGCTACGCCGAGGGCGACATCGACGCCGAGGAGTACCGCGCCAAGCGGGCCGTGCTCAGCGAACCGCCGCGGGGCGACCCCGGAGGAGGCGGCGCCAAGTGACCGCCCTGGGCGTCGTACGGGGCGCCGCCGCCCGGGTGGCCGACGACCGGGTCGCCGACGCCGTGGAGGTCCACGGCGTCGGCGGCGCCGGGGGCCGGCAACCCGGCCGCGTGACGGTGGGCCGGAGGCTCAGCCCGCCTGCTGCGGGAAGACCTCCCGCAGCAGCGGGTCCGGCAGTCCGCGCTTGCGCCACTCGCGCGGGTAGCCGAGCGAGACCTCCGTGAACGGGACGCCGTCGTAGGTGGTCCGGCGCGGGATGTGGAGGTGTCCGTAGATCATCGCCGCGGTGTTGAACCGGGTGTGCCAGTCGGCGGTCAGCTCGGTCCCGCACCACTGGGCGAACTCGGGGTACCAGAGGATCTCGGTGGGCTGACGGACCAACGGGTAGTGGTTGACCAGGACGAGCGGGACGTCCGGGTCGCAGGCCGCCAGCCGCTTCTCGGTCAGCCGGACGCGCTCGCGGCACCAGGAGTCGCGGTCCGGGAACGGGTCCGGGTAGAGCATCCGCTCGTCCGCGCAGACGATGCCGCTCTCGTAGGCGGCCGCCAGGGAGGCCTCCTTGGTGGTCGTGCCCGGCGCGCGGAAGGTGTAGTCGTAGAGGAGGAAGAGCGGGGCGATGCGGACGGGTCCGCCGGGGCCCTCCCAGACCGGGTACGGGTCCTCGGGGGTCACCACGCCGAGCCGGCGGCAGCGTTCCACCAGGTGCTCGTAGCGGGCCACTCCGCGCAGCTGGACCGGGTCCTCGGGGTGGGTCCACAGCTCGTGGTTGCCGGGCACCCACACCACGCGGGCGAAGCGTTCGGCGAGCAGGCCGAGGGCCCACTCGATGCTGGTGGTGATCTCGGCGACGTCACCGGCGACGAGCAGCCAGTCCCCGGGGTGGGAGGGTTGGAGCTTCTCCACCAGGTCGCGGTTCTCCTGGTAGGAGATGTGCAGATCGCTCACGGCGAGCAGCCGTCCACCCGTCGGGGTGGTCCGTTCCGGCTGTGCCTCGCTGCGGTTCTCCGTAGTCACTCCTGCCCCCTGAGGTCGCCCGGCCAATGGGGCCCACCCTACGTGGCGGGCGGGGGGAGTGGGGCGGGTTGACGGGATCAGTCGTTCGAACCGTCGGTTCAGGAGCCGAGGTCAGCCCGGCGATTCACCGGTGGTTCACCGGCGGGTCAGGGCCGGGACGGTGGATCGGGAGCCGAGCGGAAGGCGGGCTGAGGACAGGAGGCGGGATCAGGAAGTGGGAGTGGAAGGGGAGTTGGGGTCGGGCCGGTTCAGGAGCTGATGTCGATGAGCACCCCGTGGGAGGTGGCGGTGGTGACGGCGAGGATCGCCAGCGAGGCGATGCCGAGGGTCAGGCCGAGGACGGCGCGGCCGCGCCGGTTGGTGCCGCGGACCAGGGCCAGGGTGGCCAGGGTGATGGCGATCGGCCCGAGGACGATGTTGAACAGCAGCAGGCCGGGCAGGCCGAGGAGGAAGGAGGCGACAGCGAGTCCGTCGGCCTCGGCGGTGCCCTGACGGCCGGTCGTCTGACGAGCAGTCTGCTGGGCCTGGCGCTCCGGGCGGTCAATGTTTTGGCGGCCGGTGGCGATGCGGCCGGTGGCGAGACGGTCGGTGACGGTGCTCATGGTGGTGCGGGTCCTCTCTGGAGGGTGGCCGCGGGTGCGGTCCGCGGAGCGGCCGGGTCAGCGGTGCCGGAGGCGGGCGATGCCCTCGCGGGCGCCGAAGGCGAGCAGCCAGGCGGTGATGCCGGCGGAGGCGGCGAGGAAGACCGGGAGCGAGGTGTGGGCGGCGGTGCCGATCAGGATGCCCATGGCGACCAGGGCGGAGAGCAGGATCACGGCTGACTCCTTCGGCTGCGGCTGGGACTGCGCCGATTTCGGTTGACAAGTGTTCACTGACTTCGGCCCCACTCTACGCTCGGCTGGCCAAGTTCGGCAAACGAATGTTTACTGAATGGCGTGAGTCACACCGTTGGGGCCAGGCAGGCCCAGAAGCAGCAGAGTCGGCGGGCCTTGCTGGATGCCGGGCTGCACCTGTTGGCCGATCAGAACCTGGCGAGCCTGGGCGTCCGCGAGGTCACCCGCGAGGCGGGGCTCTCCCCGGCCGCCTTCTACCGGCACTTCCCGGACCTCGCCGCCCTCGGGGTGGCACTGGTCGAGGAGTCGCTGGCCAGCCTGCACGTCATGATCCGTTCGGTGCTCGCCGAGGCCGGCGACGCCGAGGAGCTGATCGACCGCGCGGTGGACGTGATCGAGCGGCACGTCCGCGAACACCGGCCGCACGTCCGCTTCCTGGCGCGCGAGCGGCACGGCGGGGTGCGGCGGGTGCGCGAGGCGATCGACGCCGAACTCGGCCGCTTCGCCGCCGAGGTGGGAGCCGCCCTGGCGCTGCAGCCGCAGTCGCGGGGGTGGAGCGAGCAGGACCTGCGGATGCTCGCCGAGCTGTACGTCGACCACATGGTCTCCACGGCCGCCGCCTTCCTGGAGGCGCTGGAGACGGACCCGGCCCGGGAGCGGCGGATCGCCGCCACCGCGCGCCTCCAACTGCGCCTGATCAGTCTCGGTCGGGAGCACTGGCAGGCGGGTTGACCGTCCGGGAGTTGGCCGGGTGGCGACGATAACCGGTCATTGCGGCTTGGGCGGTTCTTGGTGTTGCTTTGACTCTTGACAGTGGGTCATGTCCGCGACAGCTTTGGTGCACCCCCACCAGTGGATCCCCCCACACCGAGAGGTCTCTCATGAAGAAGCCGCTCAAGCCGCTCATAGGCACGGTCGCCGCGCTCCTGGTCGCCGGGGCCACCGCCCTCGGCGGAGCCGCTCCGGCCCAGGCCGCGGCCTCCGCCGACAAGTCCGCCGCCAAGCCCGTCACCGCCGTCAACTTCGCCGGGACGGTCGCCCTCAGCAACTGCTCCGGCTCGCTGGTGCGGATGCCCGGCTCGACCGCGAACGACCCGGCCCTCATACTCTCCAACGGCCACTGCCTGGAGACCGGCATGCCCGGTCCGGGCGAGGTGGTCCTCAACCGGTCCTCCAGCCGGACCTTCACCCTGCTCAACGGGAGCGGCAGCGGTGTCGCCACGCTGCGCGCGAACAAGATCGTCTACGGCGCGATGACCGACACCGACGTGTCGATCTACCAGCTGAACACCACCTACGCCTCGATCCAGTCCCGGTACGGCATAGCCCCGTTGACCATCGCCGCCACCCACCCGGTCCAGGGCGCCTCGATCAAGGTCGTCTCCGGCTACTGGAAGAAGATCTACTCCTGCTCGGTGGACGGCTTCGCCTACCGGCTGAAGGAAGCCGACTGGACCTTCAAGGACTCGGTCCGCTACACCTCCACCTGCAACGTGATCGGCGGCACCTCCGGCTCGCCGGTGGTCGACGCCTCGACCGGCCAGGTGGTCGCCGTCAACAACACGATCAACGAGAGCGGCGAGACCTGCACCCTGGACAACCCCTGCGAGGTGGACCAGAACGGCGCGGTGACGGTCCGTCCGGGCATCGGCTACGCCCAGGAGACCTACGGGATCCCGGCCTGCTTCGCCGTCGGCAACCGCTTCGACCTCACCCTCGCCGGCTGCACCCTGCCCCGCCCGTAAGCCACCAGGGCAACCGCGCTGACCAGCACTTTTCCCCCGATGGGCCATCCGCGAACGGCGGGTGGCCCATTCGGCCGTCCATCGGTCGGCCACCGCTCCACCCCGCTCCACCCGGCCGTCCACCAGTCGGCCACCGCTCCACCCCGCTCCACCAGTTCCACCGCGCTCCACCCGCACCATCCGCTCCACCCGCGCCGCGCGGCCGTACCGGCGGGCGGCGATCATGTCAGCTGAACAGATGGAGAGTTGATGACCACCACCGTGAGAAGGCTGCTGGCTTCCGCCCTGCTGATACCGCTGCTCGCGCTCGGCGGCCTGGCGAGCCCGGCGTCCGCCGCCGACGGCCAGGGCGCGCAGGGTGCCCAGGGGGCGCAGGGTGACCAGGGCAAGGGGTCCCGCCACGGCCGGAGCCCCGCCGACGACCCGACCGCCGACATCAAGGACCGCCTGGCGGCGATCCCCGGCGTGACGATCACCGAGGAGAAGCCGACCACCACCGGTCACCGCTACTTCGTCGCCACGTACACCCAGCCGATCGACCACTTCCGGCCCTGGCTGGGCACCTTCCAGCAGCGCTTCAGCCTGCTGCACCGCGGCTACGACCGCCCGACCGTCTTCTACACCAACGGCTACACGCTGGGCACCAACCCGTCCCGCACCGAGCCGACCCGGCTGGTGGACGGCAACCAGGTGTCCATCGAGTACCGGTTCTTCACCCCCTCCCGCCCGGAGCCGGCGGACTGGTCGAAGGCCGGCATCCGCCAGGGCGCCGCGGACTCGCACCGGCTGGTGACCGCGCTCAAGCGGATCTACCAGGAGGAGTGGCTGTCCACCGGCGCCAGCAAGGGCGGCATGTCCTCCACCTACTTCCGCCGCTTCTACCCGGACGACGTGGCCGGCACGATCGCCTACGTCGCGCCGAACAACACGAACGTCAACGACTACCAGGCGTACAGCGACTTCTTCCGGACCGTCGGCACCCCCGAGTGCCGGGCGAGGCTGAACGCCGCCCAGCGCGAGCTGCTGGTGCGCCGTGACCGCCTGGTGCCCCGCTACGTCGCCGACAACAAGGCGTCCGGCTCCACCTTCAACACCCTCGGCTCCCCGGACCGCGCGTACGAGGCCGGCGTGCTGGACGTGGTCTGGGGCTTCTGGCAGTACAGCCTGGAGGCCGACTGCGCCAAGGTCCCGGTCGCCGCGACCGCGACCGACGACGAGCTGTACGCCTGGTTCGACTCGCAGTCCGGCATCACCGGCAACAGCGACCAGTCGCTGGCGAAGTACACCGCGTACTACTACCAGGCCGCGACCGAGCTGGGTGCGCCGTTCTTCGACGTCTCGCACCTGAAGGACGTGCTGCACTACGACTACAAGGAGCTCTACTCGGTCCGCAGCTACGTGCCGAAGGAGATCCCGACCGTCTTCAACCCGAACGCGATGCCCGACATCGACCGCTGGGTGAAGCGCGAGGGTGAGCGGATCATGTACGTCTACGGCGGCAACGACCCGTGGGGTGCCAAGCCGTTCCACCTCGGCCGGGGCAGCGAGGACAGCTACGTCTACACCGTGCCCGGCGGCAACCACGGCTCGAAGATCGAGCAGCTGCCCGCCGCGCAGTCGGCGGAGGCCACCGCCAAGGTGCTGGAGTGGGCCGGTCTGGGCGACGCGAACGCCGCCCGCTCGCTCGCCAAGACGCCGCAGCCGGGCTCGGACTTCGGCCCGCTGGACGTCGAGGGCCAGCGGCTGGAGCAGGAGCGCCGCCCGCTGTAGCGCTCGCGCTCGCGCTAGGCAGGTCGCACCACCACGCATGAGGAGGAGGCCGTCCCGGAGCCCGGGGCGGCCTCCTCGCGTCGTCCCGCGCCCCCGCGCCCGCACGTCCCCCGCGCCCCGCCGGCGGGAAGGTCGGGCCGCCCCAGCCCCTCCCCGAAGCAGTGAATCAGTGCTTCAATGCTTGCATGGCCTACCGACGCACGCCCGCCGTACAAGCCCGCCTGGACGCCCAGCGCGAAGCGGTGCTCCAGTCGGCGGTCGGCCTGCTCGCCGAGCGCGGCTACGGCGGCTGCACGATGGCCGCCGTGGCGGACCGCGCCGGGATCGCCACCGGCAGCCTCTACCAGCACTTCAGCGGCAAGGCCGAGCTGTCGGTGCAGCTGTTCCGCCGGGTGGTCACGCACGAGATCGACGCGGTCAACGCCGCCGTCGCCCGCCAGGACACCCCGAGGCGGCGGATCGCCGCCGTGGTCGAGACCTTCGCCGCCCGCGCCCTGCGCGCGCCCCGGCTGGCGTACGCGCTGCTGGTCGAGCCGGCCGACGCGGTCGTGGACGAGGAGCGACTGGTGTTCCGGCGGGCGTTCCGGGACGTGATCGCCACCGAGATCGCCGCCGCCGTGGCGAGCGGCGAACTGCCCGAGCAGGACCCGGTGCTGACCGCCGCCGCCCTGGTCGGCGCGGTCGGCGAGGCCCTGGCCGGCCCGCTCGCCGCCGCACCCGGAACAGCCGTACCCGGAACAGCCGCGTCCGGGGCAGCTGCCACACCCGGAGCGGCCGAGACCGGAGCGGCCGAGACCGGAGCCGCCGGGACCGGAGCCGCCGAGCCCGAACAGAGCGACAAGACCACGGTGGTCCCCGCCCTGGTCTCCTTCACCCTGCGTGCCCTGGGAGGACGCGATGACAGCTACGCATGAGGTCACCAACCAGGTGCCCCTGCCGTACGGACACGACACCGCCGCCGACCCCACCCTGCTCGCCGCCCTCCAGCGGGCCGACGCCGGCTGGGCCGAGCCCGAGCTGCGCGAGCTGGGCCGGCTGGCCGGTTCCGAGCAGGCCGCCGAGTGGGCCCGGCTGGCCAACGAGAACCCGCCGGTGCTGCGCACCCACGACCGCTTCGGCCACCGGATCGACGAGGTCGAGTTCCACCCGGCCTGGCACGAGCTGATGCGCACCGCCGTCGGGTACGGCCTGCACGCCGCCCCCTGGCGCGACGAGCGGCCCGGCGCCCACTCCGCCCGCGCCGCCCGGTTCTTCGTCTGGGGCCAGGTCGAGGCCGGCCACACCTGCCCGATCTCGATGACCTACGCCGCCGTCCCGGCCCTGCGCGCCAACCCGGCCCTGGCCGCCGAGTTGGAGCCGCTGCTGGCCGCCCGGGAGTACGACTACGGGCTGCGCGAGCCGCGTACCAAGCGCGGGCTGATCGCCGGCATGTCGATGACCGAGAAGCAGGGCGGCTCGGACGTTCGCACCAACACCACCACCGCCACCCCGCACGCCGACGGCACCTACCGGCTCACCGGCCACAAGTGGTTCACCTCGGCGCCGATGTCCGACCTCTTCCTGACCCTCGCCCAGGCCCCGGGCGGCCTCAGCTGCTTCGCGCTGCCGCGCGTCCTGCCGGACGGCGGCCGCAACCGCCTGCAGCTGATGCGGCTCAAGGACAAGCTCGGCAACAAGTCCAACGCCTCCGCCGAGCTGGAGTACGACGGCGCGGTCGGCTGGCTGGTCGGCGAGGAGGGCCGGGGCGTCCCGACCATCATCGAGATGGTCAACATGACCCGCCTGGACTGCACCGTCGGCGCGGCCTCCGGCATGCGCTACGGCGCCACCCGGGCGGTGCACCACGCCCTGCACCGGCGGGCGTTCGGCAAGGCGCTGGTCGACCAGCCGCTGATGCGCAACGTGCTCGCCGACCTGGTGGTGGAGTCCGAGGCGGCCACGATCGTCGCGATGCGGCTCGCCCGGGCCACGGACCGCGCCCTGGCCGGCGACGAAACCGACGCGCTGGTCCGGCGGTTGGGCCTCGCGGTGGCCAAGTACTGGGTGTGCAAGCGCGGTCCGGCGCACGCCGCCGAGGCGCTGGAGTGCCTGGGCGGCAACGGCTACGTGGAGGAGTCCGGGATGCCCCGGCTCTACCGGGAGGCGCCGCTGGTGTCGATCTGGGAGGGCTCCGGCAACGTCGCCGCCCTGGACGCGCTGCGCGCCATGGCCAAGCGCCCGGAGACCGTCGAGGCCTTCCTCGGCGAACTCGACGCCGCCGCCGGCGCGGACCGCCGGCTGGACGCGGCCGTCGCCGCGCTGCGCAAGGAGCTGACCGACCCGGGGGACCTGGAGTACCGCACCCGTCGGCTGGTCGAGTCGATGGCGCTGGCCCTCCAGGGCTCGCTGCTGGTCCGGTACGGCAGCCCGGCGGTCGCCGACGCGTTCTGCGCGAGCCGGCTCGGCGGCGACCACGGCGCGGCCTTCGGCACCCTGCCGTCCGGCGTCGACACCGGGGCGATCATCGACCGCGCCCGCCCGGTGATCGCGTGAGCGACCGGGAGGCGGACGGCGACCGGGAGGCGGAGGGCGTCCGGGCGTTCTGGCAGGGCCTCGGCCTGCCGGGGCTGATCGACGTGCACACCCACTTCATGCCGAAGAACGTCCTCGACAAGGTGTGGGCGTACTTCGACGCGGCCGGCCCGCTGGTGAACCGCCCGTGGCCGATCACCTACCGCGAGGCCGAGGAGCAACGGGTCCGGCGGCTGCGGGACTTCGGCGTCCGGGCGTTCACGTCCATGCTCTACCCGCACAAGCCCGGCATGGCCGGCTGGCTGAACGGCTGGGCCGCCGACTTCGCCGCCCGCACCCCGGAGTGCCTGCACACCGCGACCTTCTTCCCCGAGCCCGGGGCGCCCGGCTACGTGGCCCGGGCGATCGAGGACGGTGCCCGGGTGTTCAAGGCGCACCTCCAGGTCGGCGGCTACGACCCGGCGGACCCGCTGCTGGACGGGGTCTGGGGGCTGCTCGCCGAGACCGGCACCCCGGTGGTCACCCACTGCGGGTCCGGGCCGGTGCCGGGCAAGTTCACCGGCCCCGGCCCGATCGGCGCGGTGCTGGAGCGGCACCCCGGCCTGGTCCTGGTGGTCGCCCACCTCGGGATGCCCGAGTACCGCGACTTCCTCGACCTGGCCGAGCGCCACCCGGCCGTCCGGCTGGACACCACCATCGCGTTCACCGACTTCGCCGAGGCCGACGTCCCGTTCCCGCGCGCGGAACTGCCGCGCCTGCGCGGGCTGCGGGAGCGCGTCCTGCTCGGCAGCGACTTCCCCAACATCCCCTACCGGTACGTCCACCAGCTGGAGGCGCTGGCCGGGCTGGGGCTGGGGGAGGAGTGGCTGCGGGCGGTCTGCCACGACAACGCGGCCGCCCTCTTCGGACTCGGACCGGGACCCGAGCCGCGACCCGAGCCGCGACCCGAGCCGCGACCGGAACCGCGACCCGAACCGGGGTCCGAAGCGGGCCCCGAACCGAGGGGCTGATCACCGCACCGTCCGCAGCACCTCCAGCGCCCGGGCGTGCAGCCCGGGCGCGGCGGCGAGGAAGCCGTCGGAGCCGGCCGTCCAGGCCGCCCCGGCGGCGTCCGTCACCGTGGCGCCCGCCTCGTGCGCGATCAGCGCGCCGGGCAGCAGGTTGCCCGCGTCCATGCCGTACTCCCAGAACAGCGCCAGGTGCCCGGAGCCGACCTGGGCCACCTGGAGCGCGGTCGGGCCGAGGTTGCGCACCGCCAGGACGGCGCCCGCCATCGCGGACAGCGACTCGCCGGCCCGGCGCAGCGCCACCGGGTTGGCGGCCACCCGGGGCGGCTGGCTGGTGGCGGCGACGGTGACGGCCAACTCCCGTTCCAGGGGCGCGATCGGCCGCCCGTCCAGCTCGGCCCCGCCGCCGAGCACCGCCCGGTAGGTACGGCCGTCCTGCTCCGGGGCGTGCACCACGGCCAGCACCGCCGCGCCGTCCCGCACCAGCGTGGCGGTCACCGCCCAGTGCGGCTGCCCGAGCAGGTACTGCACCGCTCCGTCGGTCGCGTCGCACAGCCACCACTCGCCCTCGGCGGGCACCGGGCCGTCCAGTTCCTCGGACACCCAGCCGGCCCGGGGGCGCAGCGCCGTCAGCCGCTCCCGCAGGGCGGCGGCCGCCGGGCCGTCCAGCTCGGCGAAGCGGGCCGCCGCCTCCTCGACGGTCCGCGCCGTGACCGGCTCGGCGGACCGGCGTGCCGCCAGCCCCGCACCGACCTCGCGCACCGCGGCCTCCACGCCCTCCGCCAGCGTCCACAGCCCGTCCGTCACGGTGACTCCTCCTCGCTCCGGGCCGGTGTCCGCTCCGGCCGCCCGGGACAAGGAGTACCGTCAGGGCTGCCGAACAGGACGCAGCAGCCGCCGGAAGTGGCGGGGATCGGACACCATGGACCTCTCCACCGCCGATCCGGACAGCATGCTGGACGCCCTCGACCGCCGCCTGGTGTGCGCCCTCCAGGTGGACGGACGGGCCGAGCCCGGCCGGATCGCCGAGGTGCTGGGCGTCTCCGCCCGGACGGTCACCCGCCGGCTGGGCCGGATGCGGCAGGCCGGGGTGCTGCGGGTGGTCCGGCTGCCGGACGTCGAGGACGCCGCCGTGGGCGCGCTGCTGCTGCGGGTCCGGGTGCTGAGCGGCCGGGTGGACGCCATCGCGCGGGCCCTCGCCGACCGCCCCGACGTGCCGTTCGTCGACGTGATGCTCGGCGGCCACGAGGTCGGGGCCGTGGTGCTCACCGACGCCGGCTCCCGCGACCGGCTGCTGTACGGGCAGTTGCCCGCGACCGGCGCCGTCACCGAGACCACCACCCACGCGGTGCTGCACGCCTTCGCCGACGCCGGGCAGTGGCGGGCCGGGTACCTGACCGGGGAGGAGTCCGCCGCGCTCGCCCGGCCCGCCGTCCCGCGCCCCGCCGCGCCCCCGCCGCTGGACGATCTCGACCGCGCGCTGCTGGAGCGGCTCAGCGAGGACGCCCGGCAGTCCCACGCCGTACTGGCCGCGGCCGTGGGCGCGCCCGAGTCCACGGTGCGCCGCCGGCTGCACCGGCTGGACGGGGCCGGGCTGCTGCGCACCCACGCCACCGTGGACCCGCGGCTGCTCGGCCTGGCCGTGGACGCCAACCTCTGGCTGGACGTGCCGCCCGGCCGGATCGCCGAGGTCGGCACGGTGCTGGCCCGCCACCCGCGGGTGCACGGGGTGTTCGCCACCAGCGGCCCGGCCAACCTGCTGGCCACGGTGTTCTGCCCGGACCACGGCGAGCTCTACCGCTTCCTCACCGACACCCTCGGACCGCTCGGCGTCACCCGGGCGGAGACCACCATCACCGCCCGCGCGGTGAAGCGGGCGGGCGTCCTGCTCCGGCAGCCGCCCGGGCGGCCGTAGCCCGGGTGCCCGTGGCCCGGCGGCCGTAGCCCGACGACCGTGCCCGTGCGGGCGCCCGCCCTTACCTGCGGGGTAATCGACGCCCGCCGCCGGGCCGGGCAGGGTGGGGGCACCCGGTGCGGCCGCCACGGTCCCGGGGCCCACCCCCGACAGGAGGCGATCCGCCATGTCCGCCCACGCGAACACCCTCAGCCCCGCCCGGCCAGGTTCCGCTCTCTCCCCGTGGACGGTGCGCGGCGCCCTGACCCTGGACGCCCTGGTGACCGGCGGCAACGGCCTGGCCTACCTGGCCTTCTCCGGTCCGCTCGGCGAACTGCTCGGCGCGGGCCGCACCACCCTGGTCGAGGTCGGGCTGCTCCTCCTCGGGTACGCCCTCGCGGTCGGCGCGCTGGCCGCCCGGCGGCAGCCGCCGGGGCCGGGGGTGCGGGCGGTGATCGGCGTGAACCTGGCCTGGGTGGTGCTCAGCCTGGTCGCGATGGAGGCGTGGCTGGAGCCGACCACCGCCGGGTTCGTCTGGATCCCGGTGCAGGCCGCGGCGGTGGCCCTGTTCGCCGTCCTCCAGTTCACCGCCCTGCGGCGCCGGGCCCGGCAGCAGGGTTAGCGCTCAGGGCCGACCACGGACTGCAGGAACCGCACCGTCTCCGCGTCGGCCGGCAGGAAGGTCTCCATGGCCAGCTCGGAGACGGTGACGTCCAGCGGCGTGTTGAAGGTCGCGATGGTGGAGAGGAAGGAGAGCACCCGCTCCTCGTACCGGATCCGCAGCGGCAGCGCGAACGGGGACCCGTACGCGGCCGGCCCGTCCACCCGGTCGTCGGCCGGCTCGTCCGCCGGGTCGCCGGCCGGTTCGGGGTAGCCGCGGACCTCCTCGTACAGCCGGCGCAGCGGCTCGGCGCGGACCAGCTCCAGCTGCCGCTCCATCCGCTCCAGCAGGTGCCGCCGCCACTGCCGCAGGTTGACGATGCGCGGCGCGAGCCCGTCCGGGTGCAGAGTGATCCGGATCGCGTTGAACGGCGGCTCCAGCAGGTGCGGGGCGACGCCGTCCAGGAGCAGTCCGAGCGAGCGGTTGGCCGCCAGCACCCGGAAGGACCCGTCGACCACGACCGCCGGGTACGGGTCGTGGGCGGCCAGCAGCCGCTCCAGCCCGCCGCGCAGCGCGGCCATCGACGGGTCGTCCAGCGGCGTCTCGGGGTAGTGCGGGGCGTAACCGGCCGCCAGCAGCAGGGCGTTGCGCTCGCGCACCGGGACGTCCAGCTCCTCGGCCAGCCGCAGCACCAGCTCCCGGCTGGGGCGGGAGCGGCCGTTCTCGACGAAGCTGAGGTGGCGGGCCGAGGAGTCCGCCCGCAGTGCCAGTTGCAGCTGGCTGAGCTGCCGTCGTACCCGCCAGCCGCGCAGCAGCGGACCGACGCCGGTTCCCGTCGGGCTGCCCATGCCCGCCATGATCGTCATGGCCCAGGACGGTACTCGAACCACCCCGGTCGGCGGGAGGGGGCGCGGGGGACCAGGCGACAAGGAGCCCGGGGCCCGGGGGATCAGGGGCTCAGACGCCGGTGCTCGACCCCGGGCGGATGACCATGAGCACCACGACCACGGCCCACAGCAGGTTGAACACCCCGGCGGTCATCGGCAGCAGCTTCAGGCCGCCGACGGCCTTGGCGTGCCGCTCGTCCGACGGGTCGAGTTCGAGCGCGTCCACGGCGGCCTGCTGGCCGGGCAGCACGAAGAGCAGGAGGGAGAGCGCGGCGATCGCGGTCAGCACCATCGAGACGATCACCCAGGACTGCCCGAGCACGTCCATCACCTGGGCCAGGCCGATGCCCAGCACCGGCACCGCGACCCCGAGCAGCGCGTAGACCTGGGTGATCCGGTGCAGCACCCGCAGCACGCCGGCGTCGGAGGCCCGGTCCGGTCCGCCCGCCAGCGCGGCCTTCGCCCGGCGCGGGAACATGCTGACGGCCACCGCGACCGGGCCTATGAACAGGACCGACACGAGGACGTGCAGGCTCAGCAGGAACTTGGCCATGGCGGGGCACCCTCTTGAATTCCGGTGGGCAGCTGGTCGGCTGGGGGCGGGGCGCACGCGATCGGCGGGCCCACGACCAGGCACGCTAACACCGCTTATTCACCGGCCCACCGCGCGGGTGGGCGCCGGAGCCCGCCGCCGGAGCCCGCCGATGCCCGGCGCCCCGCCCCCTTCGCTCAGCCGGCCGCCGTGAGCTGCACGATCCGGGGCGGGGCGGTGCTGACGGCCGCGACGGCGGCGGCGTGCTCCGGGTCGGTCCAGTCGAGCAGGTGCAGGTCCTCGTACCGGCTGCGCAGCGGGGCGCCCGGCGGGACGGTCAGCGGCAGGGCGGAGAGGTCGACCCGGCCGAGGGTGTCCAGGGTGGCCCGCCCGATCTTGATCAGCGACTCCTTGCGCACCCAGAGCCGCAGGAACGCCCGCTCCGGCTCCGGGTCGGCCTCGACCAGGGCGAGCTCGGCCGGGGCGAGCACCCGGCGGGCGACCGAGCGCAGCGAGCCGCCCCGGGTGGACAGCTCGACGTCGACCCCGATCGGCTGGAACCCGGCGCCGGCCGCGACCACGCCCCGGGTGTGCGACAGGCTCACGTGCACCCCGGGGTGGTCCGGCAGGTAGGGCTTGCCGTGGTCGGCGAGCCCGCAGTCCGGGCACTGCTGGGCGAGGACGAGGCCGGCCGCCGGCACGTCGAGCAGCCGGGCGGCGCAGAGCCGGACCAGGACGTGGCCGGCGGTGAAGTCGGTCCGCCCGGACTCGTGCCGGAAGCGCGCGGCGCGCTCCCGCTCCATGGCGGTCAGCAGGTGCTCGCCCGCCTCGGGGTGCCGCAGTACGGCGTCGGCGGACGCGACGGCGACGAGCGGCGCGCTCTGTTCCTGGGCCTCGGTGGTCATGCCTCCAACCTAGGGCCTGTCTTCGAACTCGCGTCTGCGGGGCGACGCGAGTTCGAAGACACGCCCTGGGGCCTTGCCGTCCGTCGGCGCCCGCCCGAGGAAGCGCTGCTCCGTACGGATGAATTTCGGATCCGATCTGAGGGTCTGTAAAGTGCGGATGGTCCGTTTTGGGGTTGGATGTCCCGGATCTGTTAGATCGCCAGCAGATGGCACGGAACATGGCAGGTCGTCCCGGCCTGTCCTTTTCTCATGCACGGAGGAATTGTCGATGGGTCAGGCCACCGGTTCGCCGGATCACAGAACGACCGCCGTGAGAACACCGGCCACACGAAGGCGCCGGGCCGTCCGGGTGGCGGTGGCGACCGCCCTCACCGCGCTGCCGCTGGCCGCGGTGCTGACGGTCGGTTCCGCCGCCCCGCTGGCCCCGCCGCTGGGCGCCTGCTCGGGGCCCGACTGCCCCGCCACCTGGCCGCCGCCCAACAACGGCGACTTCCCCGGCCGCGACGCCACCATCAACGTCTTCACCGGCGGCGACTACACGGTGACCGGCCGCGCCGCGGAGGCCGAGGGCAAGATCGTCACGCTGGGGAACCTGACCGTCGACAAGAACGGCGGCGGCATCTACAACATGGGCGTCGTCGGCGTCGGCTCGCGCGTGGTGCCGCCGAACGGCAGCGACTTCGTGACCACCGGCGGCAACGTCGACGTGCTGACCGGCAACGCGATCCTGATCGGCGGCAGCGACTCGCACGGCCCGGCCTTCGGCAACCTGCGCCACGCGGGCTCCGTCACCGGCACCGTGAACATCGACCCCACTGGCGAGTCGATCCAGGACCCGAACGCGGCCGCGCCCTACCAGTCGGTGCTGACCCAGATCGAGGAGGTCTCCGACTGCGTCGGCCGGGCCACCGCGACCGGCACCGTCGACATCTCCCCGAGCCAGGCGACCTTCACCGGCGACGGGACCAGCATGAAGCAGGTCTTCAACGTCACCCAGAACCTCGCCTCGCCGTCCGGCGGGCAGATCGGCCTGGTCTTCAACAACATCCCGGCCGGCGCCACCGTCGTGGTGAACATGCTCGGGGACAGCCCGATCATCAACACCTACACCGGCACCGGCCTGGCCGGGGACCAGACCACCGACATGCGCTCGAAGCTGATGTACAACTTCCCGACCGCGACCTCGGCGCAGATCCTCGGCAGCGCCCAGTTCCAGGGCTCGGTCATGGCCGGCAACCCGGGCGGCACCACGACCATCGCCCAGCCGGGCATGAACGGCCGGGTGTACCTGGCGGGCAACCTGGTCCACACCGGTACCGGCGGCTACGAGATCCACAGCTACCCGTTCGACGGCGACCTGCCGGACTGCGCCGTGACGCCCAGCCCGTCGCCGACCTCACCGACGCCGTCCCCCTCGCCGACCTCGCCGAGTCCGACCTCGCCGAGTCCGACGTCGCCGTCTCCCACGTCGCCGTCTCCCACGTCGCCGTCGCCGACTTCCCCGTCCCCGACCTCGCCGTCCCCGACGTCTCCCGCGCCGACCTCTCCGGCGCCGACCTCGCCGTCGGCCAGTGCGACGACGTCGAGCGCCGGTCCGGGTCCGACCAGTCACCACCCGACCAAGGCGCCGACCAGCCAGCACCCCGGTGGCGGTGAGCTGCCCTCCACCGGTGCGGGCAACGCTCCGGTGGTCTTCGGCCTGGCGGGCGTCGGCCTGCTCGGCCTCGGTGGTCTGGCCGTACTGGCCGCCCGCCGCCGCGGCCGCCACAGCTGACGGACCGTACGGCTGACGAACTGACGAACTGACGAACTGATCAGCCGGACAGCGGTGCAGGCCGCCCGAGTCGACCCCGACCGGGCGGCCTGCGCCGTTCCCGTCCCCGGCGCCGCGGGTTTCCCCCGGTCCGGCCGCCTATCGCTCGGCCGGGTAGTGGGCGAGGCCCGAGGCGAGCAGGCCGAAGGCCCGCCGCACCGCCGACTCGACCCGGGTCCGTACCGCCTCGGTCGGCTCCCCGGCCACCATGGCCCGCCGGATCTCGCCGAGCACCGCCCGGTGGGCCCCCGCGACGGCTCCGGCCACGATCCGGGGGAGCGGGTCCTCCGGTGAGGCGCCCGTCTCCTCGGCCAGGGCGGCCGCCAGCGCCGCTTCGGCCCGTTCGCCGAGCTCCAGCAGTCGGGCCCGCAGGGCGGCGCTGTCCTCGACGATCCGCCAGAACGCCGCGATCCCCGGGTTCAGCCCGACCGTCGGCTCGCCGCTCGCGAAGGCCGCCAGCAGGTCGGCCCGGACGGCGTCCACGGCCGAGCTGCCCGGGGGGCGGTGCCGGACCACCTCGGCCAGGTGGGCGACCACCTCCTCCTGGCGGTCGAAGAACAGGTCCTCCTTGGTCGGGAAGTAGTTGAAGACCGTGTTCGGCGAGACCCCGGCGGCCCGGGCCACCTCGACCACCGTGACCCGGTCGAAGCCGCGCTCGGCGAACAGGCCCATGGCGGTGTCGGAGAGCAGCTCCCGGGTCTGCTGCTTCTTGAGTTCGCGAAGTCCCATGGCCGGATCCTATCCGCCAATCATGGTGTCACTGAAAACTTGTGGTGACACCAAAAATATCCGCTACGGTGACGGCATGACCTTCACCTTCGGCATCTACCCCGGCGGGCTGGCGGGCGACGACACCGGCGTGATCACCCCCGCCCGCCCCGACGACCCGGCCCGGATCACCGCCGCCCTGCGCGAACTCCAGGGCGGTGCAGGGGAGTTCCTGGTCCGCGCCTACCGCTCGTACCCGGGCGGCGAGCACACCCCCGAGCGGCCCGAACGGTACGCCGTCGAGGGCCGCCGGCTCGACCTGGTGGTCCAGTACCGGGAGCGGAGCGGGGAGTTGGCGGGCTGGCTGGACTTCGTCCGGCGGACGGTCCGGACCGAGGGGCACCGCCTCGCCCTGCTCCAGATCTGCGAGGAGCCCAACCTGGACCTCCCGCCCGTGGACGGCAGCATCCCGAACGTCCGCCGGGCGCTGGTCGAGGGCGTGGTCGCGGCCAAGGAGGAGGCGCTGGCCCACGGATTCGACCGGCTGGCCGTCGGCTTCAACGCGGTGCCCTCCTTCGACCCCGCGGACACCTTCTGGACCGAGCTCGGGGAGCTCGCCGACGAGCGCTTCCACCGCGCCCTGGACTACGTCGGCCTGGACTTCTTCCCGGACGTCTTCCGCCCCGTCCAGCCGTCCCAACTCGCCGACGCGGTACGGGCGGTGCTCACCGGCTTCCGTCGGGACGCGCTGCCCCGGGCCGGGATCGGGCCGGACGTCCCGCTGCGGATCTGCGAGAACGGCTGGCCCACCGGCCCCGGGCGGAGCGAGGCGCGGCAGGCCGAGGTGGTGGCGGAGGTGGTCCGGACGGTCGCCGGGCTCGCCGCCGAACTCCACGTCACCGGTTACGCGTTCTTCGCGCTGCGCGACGCGGACAGCGCGGGTGCCGGACTGTTCCCGCGCTTCGGCCTGCTGCGCGACGACTACACGCCCAAGCCGGCCTTCGCGGTCTACCGCGGGCTGGTCCAGGAGCTGACGAACTGAAGTTCCGGCAACGCTAGTTCGCCTCGAAGAAGCGCTCCACCGTGCGACGTCGCGCGGCGACGGCGTGCACCGGTTCGCCGATCACCCGGCCGGCCAGGGCGACGGCCAGCTCGCCGACGTCCTGCCGCAGCACGCGGGCCGCCTCGGCCCGGTCGGCGGCGATCCGGGCGCGGCCGGTGGTGAGCAGTTCGTCCCGGGCGCGGATGCCCTCCGCGCGGGCCGCGACCATCGCCGCCGCGCCGCGCTCGGCGTACTCCTCCCGGATCCGGGCCGCCTCGTGCCGTGCCTCGGCCAGCTCCAGCAGTCGGGCCTCCCGGGTGGCCTCGGCCTCGGCGAGCAGGGCCTCGGCGCGTTCGGCGCGGCCCTCGGTGGCCTCCCAGCGTTCGGACTGCACCCGTTCGATCCGCGGGAGCAGACGGCGGCCGAGCGCCCACATCAGCAGGAAGAGCAGTGCCAGGCCCAGCAGCAGCGGGGCCGGTTCGGGCTTGAGCGGGCCGAGTTCGAGGTTCACGCACGCCTCCCCAGGGTGTGACGTTCCGTCAGCCTTGAGCATCCCCAAGGACGACGGAGGTCGAACTCGGCCCGGGCATGAGCTGCGTCACGGCGGCCCCCGGGTCGTGCCGCCGCTCCGGGGGCCGGCCCTCCCGGCCGGCTACGTCACCTCGCCCCGGCGGGAGAAGCGCTCCGCCCGCCACTCGCCGCTCTCCAGCACCTCGGCCAACTGCCGGGCCGCGTCCCAGACCTCGGTGTACGACAGGTAGAGCGGCGTGAAGCCGAAGCGCATCAGGTCCGGCGCGCGGAAGTCGCCGATCACCCCGCGCTCGATCAGCGCCTGCACCACCGGGTAGCCGTCGGCGTGCCGCAGCGCGACCTGGCTGCCGCGCCGGGCGTGCTCGCGCGGGGTCGCCACCTCGACGCCGTCCAGGCCCTCGGTCAGCGAGACGAACAGGTCGGTCAGCGCCAGGCTCTTCGCCCGCACCTCCGCCAGGTCGACCCGCTCCCAGATGTCCAGCGAGGCGCCGAGGGCGGCCTGGCCGAGCAGCGAGGGCGAGCTGGTCAGGAACCGGCCGATGCCCGGCTTCGGCTCGTACCCGGGCTCGAAGGCGAACGGCCGGGCGTGGCCGAACCAGCCGCTGAGCGGCTGGAGCGGGTCGGCCGCCAGGTGCCGTTCGGCGACGTACAGGAAGGCCGGCGAGCCGGGGCCGCCGTTCAGGTACTTGTAGGTGCAGCCGATCGCGAAGTCCGCGCCGGCGGCGTCGAGTCCGACCGGCAGCGCGCCCACGGAGTGGCACACGTCCCAGATCATCAGGGCGCCCGCGGCCTGCACCCGGGCGGTGATCCCGGGCATGTCCAGCAGCTCGCCGGTGCGGTAGTCGACGTGCGAGAGGACGACCGCGGCGACGTCCTCGTCCAGGTGCCGGTCCAGCTCCTCGGGGCGGATCAGCGCGCTGCGCGCGCCCTCGACCAGGCCGGTCACGCCCTCGGCGATGTACAGGTCGGTCGGGAAGGCCTCGGCGTCGCCGAGCGCCGTGCGCCGGCCAGGGCGCAGCCGCAGCGCGGCCGACAGCACCTTGAACAGGTTGACCGAGGTGGTGTCGCAGACGACCACCTCCGCCGGAGCGGCGCCGACCAGCGGCGCGATCCGCCGCCCCAGCCGGTACGGCTGCTCGAACCAGCCGGCGTCGTTCCAGCTGCGGATCAGCTCCCGGCCCCACTCCTCCTCGACCACCCGGCGCACCCGCTCGGGCGTGCGCGCCGGCAGCGCGCCCAGCGAGTTGCCGTCCAGGTAGACCACCCCGTCCGGCAGGGCGAACTCCTTGCGGAACGCCGCCAGCGGGTCGGCGGCGTCCAGCGCCGCGCAGTCCTCGCGCGTGGTCATTGCCCGTCCCTCCCTCGTCATCCTCTGTCCGGCCCGTTCCGTACCCGTTGTGCCCGTCACAGCCCGTCCCGGATCGTCCACAGCTCCGGAAAGACGTCCTGCTCGGCCGACTTGCGCAGCCAGGTCAGCCCGCTGGAGCCGCCCGAGCCGGGCTTGCCGCCCATGGTCCGCTTGACCGCCGAGAGGTGGCGCTGGCGCCACCGGGTGACCCGCTCGGCCACGTCCAGCAGGGCCTCGCCGAGCGGCCGGAGCGCGGCGAGCTCCGGCTCCGTGTACACCCGCCGCCAGGCCGCCTCGACCTCCGCGGACGGCTGGTAGCGCTGCTCGGAGGGGGCCCGGTGCGGGGCCAGGCCGCGGCGCGCCAGCAGCGCCAGCGCCTCGTCGTACAGGCCGGGGGAGCGCAGTGCCTCGGTCAGCTCGGCCCGGGTGTCGGGCATCCCGTCGTACATCGCCAGCAGCGCGGCGTTCTTGTTGCCGAGCAGGAACTCCAGCCGCAGGAAGGCGGCGGACTGGAAGCCGGAGGCCTCGCCGAACAGCGAGCGGAAGGAGTTGAACTCGTGCGGGGTCATGGTCGCCAGCAGGTCCCAGGACTCCACCAGCACGTCCTGGACGTGGGTGCCCCGGCGCAGCGCGGCCAGGGCGGCGGCCAGGTCGTCCTCGCGCAGCGCCTGCCGGGCGAGCGTCCACTCGTGCCGCAGCAGGTCGAACAGCAGCTCCATCACCTGGGTGGTGACGATGAACGACAGCTCGGCCGGCTCCTTGCTGCGCGGGTGCTGCAGGCCGTGCAGCTCCTCCAGGCGTACGTACTCGGCGTACGGGGTGCCCCGGCCGGGCGCTCCGCCCCGGCCGAACGACAGGTTGGGCGTCTCCACCGTGTCGTGCCCCATCCCGATCCCTCCAGATCCTCCGGGCCGCGTCGCCCGGTCCGGTGGACCAGCCGGACTGCCGGGTTCCACCGGGTGCCCATTGTGCGGCGGCGGTGCCCCCCGCTTGAATGGTCGACGGGCATCACAACCGCCTTCGGAGCTGTCGTTCGCGAGGCGTTCAGCCGATTCGCTTTACGAATGGAAATCCCTTGATCCCGACCACCCGGGAGGCCGCCTTGGACGCCGTCGACCGCCGTCTGCTCGCCGAGCTCCAGGCCGACGCCCGGCTCTCGTACAACGAACTCTCCCGCCGGGTGAGCCTGTCCGCACCCGCGGTGGCCGAACGGGTCCGCCGGCTGGAGTCCGAGGGCGTGATCAGCGGCTACCACGCCCACGTGGACCTCACCCGGGCCGGGCTGCCGATCACCGCGCTGGTCCAGATCCAGTGCTACGGCCCGCGCTGCGTGCTGCGCGACCCGGAGGTGCCGACCTGGCCGGAGGTGGTCCAGCTGCACCGGGTCACCGGCGGGGCGTGCTGCGTGCTGCTGGTCGCGGTGTCGACGATGGCCGAGTTCGAGGCGGTGTGCGACCGGCTCGGCGGCTACGGCCAGCCGTCCAGCTCGATGATCCTCTCCAGCCCGGTGCCCTGGCGGCCGGTGGTGCCGCACTGAGCGCCGGCGGGCCGCGGTCGGGCCGCGGTCGGGTCGCGGCACCGCGGCCGGCCGGCCCTGACGCGGACGTCAAGGGGTAGGTTGCCCGGCATGCCGAACGAGCGCCACATCCTGCTGCTGCCCGGGAGCCTGCGGGCCGGTTCCACCAACGAGACGGTGCTGCGCACCGCGGCCGCGGTCGCGGCCGCCACCCCGGGCCTGCGGGCCGCCTACTACGAGGGCCTGGCCGGGCTGCCGCACTTCAACCCGGACCACGACACCGACCCGCTGCCGGAGCCGGTGGCCGGGCTGCGGGCCGCGATCGGGGCGGCCGACGCGCTGCTGGTCTGCACCCCCGAGTACGCCGGGACGCTGCCGGGCGCGTTCAAGAACCTGCTGGACTGGACGGTCGGCGGGGTCGAGATCTCGGACAAGCCGACCGGCTGGATCAACGCCGCCGGCCCGGGCCGCGGCCTGGGGGCCGAGGCCACCCTGCGCACCGTCCTCGGCTACACCGGTGCGGCGGTGCTGGACGAGGCCTGCGTCCGGCTGCCGCTGGAGCGCGGCGCGGTCGGCCCGGACGGGCTGGTCGCCGACCCGCTGGTGCGCGAGCGGATCGGCGGGGTGCTGGCCCGGCTCGCGGCGGGCTGAGCGGCGGGCTGAGCGGGGCTGAGCGGGGGCTGGGGGCGGGTCGGGGTCAGTGCCCCGTCGGCAGGTGCACCCCGAGCCCGGCCAGGCCCTCCAGGAACAGCTCGACGCCGACCGCCGCCAGCAGCAGCCCGAGCAGCCGGGACAGCACCTCCAGCGAGGTGCGGTGGGTGCGCCGCATCAGCGGGGCGAGCACCGCCACGCAGAGGTAGTTGATCACCGCGACGGCCACGTACGCCCCGGAGACGGCGGCCTTCCAGCCCCAGTTGTCCTGGTTGAGCGAGGCGACCAGGACGGCCGTGATGGCGAGCGGGCTGGCGATGTACGGCAGCAGCAGTTCGCGGATTCCGTCCACCAGCGGGTTCGCGAGGTGCTCGTCCTCCTCGCCGTCCGAGCCGAGGTGGATGCCGAAGACCAGCGCGACGGCGTACACGAAGAAGATCGCCCCGCCCGCGAGCTGCAGCGACTGGTCGCTGATGTGGAACAGGGTGGTCAGCTCGTCGGCCCCGAAGCCGAGCACCAGGCCGATCACCGCCGAGATGGCCGTGCTCAGCGCCGCCAGCCGCCGCAGCTCCAGGTTGCTCCTGGTCCCGGCCAGCCGGGCGAAGGCCAGCAGGGTCTTCGGCGGACCGACCACGGCGAAGAAGGTGATGAAGGCGCTGCCCAGGTTGAAGACGAACATGGGCCCAGCATGACCGCGCGGCCCCGGGCGGCCGGGGCGCCACGCCCCGCGGCCGGGCGTGGCGTGAATCTCCCCGGCGGCCGTTCCATTCCTGGTCGGGGGCGAATTCGCCCGGATGGCGGTCCCGGCTCGAAGGGACGGGCGCTCTCGGTTGCTATGGAGGCAGGACTGCCAGCGAGCGGGACCAGCCCGCCGCGGAAGCGAGGATGCGACATGTGCCTGAACCGTAAGGACCTGGGCCTGCTGGCCCTGCGCGGCGCGGTCGGCGGGGTGCTGATCGCGCACGGCACCCAGAAGCTGTTCGGCTGGTTCGGGGGCGGCGGCCTGGAGGGCACCACCCAGGCCATGGAGCACATGGGCTTCCACCCGGCCCGGGAGAGCGCGCTCGCGGCCGGCCTCGGCGAGGCGGGCGGCGGGGCGCTGCTGGTGGCCGGGCTGGCCACCCCGGCGGCCGGCGCGGTGGTGGCCGGGACGATGGCGGGCGCGGTGTCGGTGCACGCCCCGGCCGGCTTCTTCGCGATGTCCGGCGGCTACGAGTACCCGGCCTTCCTCGGCGCGACCGGGCTGGCGATCGGCCTGGCCGGTGCCGGCCGGTACTCGCTGGACCACCTGACCGGCCACGTCTTCGACCGGCCGTGGGTCGGGCTGGTGGCCTTCGTGGCGAGCGCCGCCGGGGCGTACGGCGCGGTCGCCCGGCGCCGGCACCAGGTGCGGCTGCGCGAGGAGCGGGCCGCGGTGGAGGCGGACGAGCAGGAGGGCTCGGGGCTCTCGTAGGGCCCCTCGCGGAGGCGGGTCCCGCAGGCCGGTTCACCCGGAGGCAGCAGCCCTGCTGGCGGAGGCCCGCCCGCCCTCGGAGGGTGGGCCGGGAGGTGTGCCGGGCAGCCCGGCGCCGACCGGAAACGAGGGACCGCATGGACCGCCAGCCGCTCACCCGCGCGAGGGCCTGTACCCCGCCGAGGGCCACCGCCCAGGACCTGGACGCACCGCCGCTGCGCCGCCAACAGCGGGCGGTGGCAGGGGTGTTGGCCGCCGCGGTGGTCGGAGCGGCGGCGCTCGCGGGCTGCTCCTCCGGCCAGAGCGCGAGCAGTGTGGCCTCCGGGGCGGCGGCCGCGGTGGAGCGGGGTGCGAGCGCCGCCGCCTCCGCCGCCTCGGCGCTGGCCTCGGTGGCCGGCGGGGCGGGTGCGGCGATCGCCTCGGCGGAGGCGCAGGCCTCGGCGGCGGTGTCGGCGGCCTCCTCGGCCGTCGCCGGGATCAAGGGCGGGCTGGACGCCAAGGGGGACGTCGCGGTCGGGGCGGTGAGCACCGGTTCGGACGGCAAGCCGCAGGTGTCGCTGACCGTCACCAACCACGGGCAGCAGTCGTACCGGTACGTGATCCAGCTGGACTTCACCGACGAGTCGGGCAAGGTGCTGGACGCGACCGCGGTGACCGTCCAGGACGTGGCCGCCGGGCAGAGCGCCCAGGCCACCGGGCACGCCAACCGGGACCTGTCCGGCACGGTCAAGGCCGAGGTGGCCAACGCCGTCCGCTATTGAGTCTGGACCTGGCCGCCCAGCTCAGCGCGGGTGCGGAACCTTAAGCGGGGCTCAAGGCCCAACAGCACCCCTTGACGGGCGAGTTGGTCTAGTCCATTTTTATTGCCCAGGTGCAGGGAGCCCCTGAACCGGCGTCGGCGGCCTCGTGCTGCCGGCGCCGGTTCGGCACATCCCGGTAGTCCGTCATGGTCTGATCCGCTCGATTCCCCACCCATGCCTGTCATGTCCCGGTCGTCCGGCCCCACCCCGGACGCGCGCCCCCGGGACGGCGGGTACCCCCACAACCAGGAGTCACGCACCCATGCTGCGCTCACGCATTGAAAGGGCCGGGACCCCGGCTCCGCAGGGCGGCCGCCGACGCCGTCCCAAGAGCCTGGCCGCCATCGCGGCCGGCACCACCGCCTCCCTGCTGCTCGGCGCCGGTCTCGCGCTGACCGGCGGCGCCGCGGCCAACGCCGCGACCACCAACTCCACCGGCGCGCCCGCCACCAGCGGCGGCATCAAGGTCGCCTACTACGACCAGTGGTCGGTCTACGCGAACGCGTACTACCCCAAGACGATCCAGGACACCGGCGTCGCCGGGAAGCTGGACTACCTGATCTACGACTTCGCCAACATCCACCCGACCGACCTGGGGTGTTTCGAGGCCACCAAGGCCGCGGACACGAACGACAACAACCCCAACGCGGGTGACGGCGCCGCCGACGCGTTCGCCGACTACCAGAAGAGCTTCGGCGCGGACATCTCGGTCGACGGCGTCGGCGACGTCTGGAACCAGCCGATCGCGGGCAACTTCAACCAGCTGAAGAAGCTGAAGGCGAAGAACCCGAACCTCAAGGTCCTGCTCTCGCTGGGCGGTTGGACCTACTCCAAGTACTTCTCGCCGGCCTCCGCCACGGACGCCTCGCGCAAGCACCTGGTGTCGTCCTGCATCGACATGTTCATCAAGGGCAACCTGCCCGCTGACGCCGGCTTCGGCGGCCCGGGCTCGGCGGCCGGCGTCTTCGACGGCATCGACATCGACTGGGAGTACCCGGGCGGCGGCGGCCACACCGGCAACATCTCCAGCCCGGCGGACAAGCAGAACTTCACCGCGCTGCTGAAGGAGTTCCGCACCCAGCTGGACGCGCAGGGCGCGGCCGACAAGAAGACCTACGCCCTGGCGGCGGCGGTCGGCGCCGGCCAGGACAAGATCATGAACGTCGAGACCGACAAGATCGCTCAGTACCTGACCTTCCTCGACGTCATGACCTACGACATGCACGGCGGCTGGGACGCCCAGGGGCCGACCAACCACCAGGCCGCGCTCTACTCGACCCCGGACGACCCGTCGACCCCGGCC
The DNA here is from genome assembly GCF_042885595.1 of Kitasatospora sp. NPDC058046. Taxonomy (NCBI): domain Bacteria; kingdom Bacillati; phylum Actinomycetota; class Actinomycetes; order Kitasatosporales; family Streptomycetaceae; genus Kitasatospora; species Kitasatospora sp. NPDC058046. The sequence goes on along the minus strand of NZ_JBHVRS010000001.1, from coordinate 551,753 downwards.
AAGCCGGGCAACGGCAAGTACTCCATCGACAACGCCATCAAGGCGTGGACGGTCGGCGACAAGGAGTACGGCATCCCCGGCGGCTTCCCCGCCAACAAGATCAACATGGGTGTGCCGTTCTACTACCGCGGCTGGACCGGCGTGAAGGACAACGGCAAGCACGGCCTGTACCAGCCCGCCACCCAGCCGGCGGCCGGCGCGGCGATGTCCGGCAACGTCCCCGGCATCCAGATGTTCAAGGAGCTCGCGGGCTTCGTCGACAACCCGTCCAAGACCTTCTGGGACGACGCGGCCCAGGCCACGTACTTCTACGACGGCAACACCTTCTGGAGCGGTGAGGACGCCAAGTCGATCCAGGCCAAGCTCGACTACGCGCACTGCAACGGCCTCGGCGGCGCCTTCGCCTTCTCGCTGTACGACCTGGGCACCAAGACCGCCCTGTTCGACAAGATGGTGAGCGCCACCAACGGCTCCGCGTCCGCCTGCCCGGCCCCGCCGACCGGCACGCCGACCCCGACCTCGACCGGCACCCCCACCGGCACGCCGACCGGCACCCCGACCGGGACCCCCACGGGCACGCCGACCGGCACCCCGACCGGCACCCCGACCACGCCGGCCTCCTGCCCGGCCGCCCCGAGCTGGGACGCGAACACCACCTACGCGGCCGGCGGCACCAAGGTCTCGTGGAAGGGCCACTACTACACCAACAAGTGGTGGACCAAGGGCGACGACCCGAGCCAGAGCGGCCAGTGGGGCGTCTGGACCGACAACGGCCCCTGCTGAGACCCGCACCACCGACTGACCGAGGGGCCTGACGGACCCTCGCGGCACCTGAAGTGACGAGTCCGGCCCGCCGGGAGGATCATCCTCCCGGCGGGCCGGACTCGTCCGCGTTCCCGGCCCCGGGCTCCTTTGTGTTCCCAGTGCCGGGCTACGCCTGGCCGGCGGTGCGGCCGGGGGCGTCCGGCCGGCTCTCCTCGATCCGCCGCAGCATCCGGCCCAGCATCGCGGAGAGCGCGGCGCGGTCCTCGCCCGCGACGTCCTGGAGCAGCTCCTCCTCGAACACCGCCGCCATCCGCATCGACTCCAGCCACTTGTCCCGACCGGTCTCGGTCAGCTCGATGATCACCCGCACCCGGTTGTTCTCGTCCCGCTCCCGGGTGACCAGGCCGTCGGCCACCATCCGGTCGATCCGGTGCGTCATCGCCGCCGGGGTGAGCCCGAGCCGCTTGGCCAGCTCGCCCGGCCCCAGCTGGTACGGGCTGCCGGCGACCACCAGGGCCTTGAGCACCTCCCACTCGGCGGAGGTGATTCCGAGCACAGTCAGCTGGCGGTCGTACGCCACGCCCATCCGCCGGGAGACCCGGTTGAGGGTCTGCACGATGGTCTCCACCTGGGGGTCGACCGTGGGGAACTCCCGCTGGTAGAGGGCCACTTGCTCGGCGATGCCGAACTCCAGGGGGGTGGCCGGGGCGGGCTTGTCAGTGGCCGGCCGCGGCTTGTCCGTAGTCATGCGGACCAGTGTCGCACGAGCGTGCACCCCTTAAGCCTTTGACTCCGCACTCTTCCGGTGCTAAGACTTTATCTCGTCAAACTTTAGCTCTGAAATCTTCTGGACTTAAGAGTATCCAGTTGAAACCAGGAAGGGATGTGCACGGTGACCGGCACGGTGAAGCAGCAGAGGCAGCGGCGTGGAGCGGGCGGCCCGCTGCGCCGCGTCCAGATCGGCAACGCACTCAGTGCGTTCGGCAGCGGGTTCACGATGCCGTACATGTTCGTGTACGTGGACCAGGTGCGCGGGCTGGGATCGATGGTCGCCTGGATGGTGTTCACCCTCTTCGCGCTGGCGGCCCTCGCCGTCCTCCCGTTCATCGGCCGCGGCATCGACAAGTACGGCCCCCGCCCGGTGCTGCTGGCCGGTACGGCGCTCGCCGCCACCGGCGCGTTCGCCTTCGGCCACGCCACCGGCACCCCGGCCCTGCTGGTCTCCGCCTTCCTGTTCGGCGCGGGTGTCACCACCTGCCAGCCGGCGCTCGCCACGATGATCGTCCGCTGCTCCACGGCCGCCACCCGCTCGCGTGCCTTCGCGCTCCAGTTCACCCTGGTCAACCTGGGCATGGGCATCGGTGCGCTGGTCGGCGGGCAGATCGTGAACGTGTCCGACCCGGCCAGCCTCACCCGGCTGTTCACCATCGAGGCGGCGACGTTCCTCGGCCTCGCCCTGGTCACCGGCACCGCCCGGATATCCAAGGTCCAGCTGACCGCCGTCCACGAGAAGGCCGACGGCCCGACCGGCCTGCGCGCCCTGGTCGCCGACAAGGCGATGCTGCGGCTCTGCCTGCTCGCGGGGCTGATCTTCTTCACCTGCTACGGCCAGTTCGAGTCCGGCGTCGCGGCCTTCGCGACCTCCACCGTCGGCACCGCGCCCTCCACCCTGGGCTTCGCGATCGGCGCCAACGCGCTGACCATCGTGGTGCTGCAGATGTTCATGGTGCGGATCACCGCGCGCCGCCGCCGCACCACCGCGATGGCCGCGGCCGGTGTGGTCTGGCTCGGCGCCTGGGCGATGGCCCTGGTGGCCGGCCTGATCCGGACGGAGACCATGGCCGCCACGGTCGCCATCGTCTCGATCTACGCCCTCTTCGGCGTCGGCGAGTCGCTGCTCGCGCCCACCATGGGCCCGATCGTCGCGGACCTCGCCCCGGCCCGGCTGCTCGGCACCTACAACGCCGGGTACTCCCTGGTGAAGCAGATCGCGATCGCGGTCGGCCCCGCCGTCGGCGTGCTGCTGGTCGGCTCCGGCGCCTGGCCGCTCTACCTGGCGGCCATGGCGGGCTCCACGGTGCTGATCGTCGTCCTGGCGCTGAGGCTGCGCCCGTACCTCACGCCGGAGCAGGACAACGCGGCCCCGGCCGTGGTCCACGCCGTCCCGGTCCGGGAACTGCAGACCGCCGCGTAGCGGAACGGCCCGCACGGGTGTTCGTCACGGGCGCCGACCAGGTCACCTGGTCGGCGCCCGTCGCGCTTGGCTTCGCGGGCACCGCCACATAGTGTCAGTGGCTGTTGACCGCCCGGCCCCGGCGGGCGCGGCGCGACCCGGGCGGAGCCAGGCCCCGGGCAGAGCAGACAGGCGAAATCGGCGAGGCTATGACGCAAGCGGCGCTCACGCACCCACCGGCGGCCCCGACCTCCGCCGCCCCGGCCCCGGCCCCGCGCGGGGGCCTGGTCCGCTGGGCGGCCGACCGCTCCGGCTGGCTCGGACCGATCGCCGTCGCGCTCTTCGCCGGCCTGCTGCGGTTCTGGAACCTCGGCCACCCCAACGCCTTCGTCTTCGACGAGACGTACTACCCCAAGGACGCCTGGTCGCTGCTCCAGCAGGGCTACGAGGGCACCTGGCCGGACCACGCCAACGCCGACATCCTCTCCGTCCCGCAGTCGATCCCGCTGGGCTCCGCGCCCGAGTTCGTCGCGCACCCGCCGCTCGGCAAGTGGGTGATGGCGACCGGCGAGCAGCTGTTCGGGCTCAACCCCTTCGGCTGGCGGTTCATGACCGCCCTGCTCGGCACCCTCGCCGTGCTGATGCTCGCCCGGATCGGCCGCCGCCTCTTCGGCTCCACCCTGGTCGGCTGCACCGCCGCGCTGCTGATGGCGGTGGACGGCCTCCAGCTGGTGATGAGCCGGGTCGGCCTGCTCGACGGCATCCAGATGTTCTTCGTGCTCGCCTCCTTCGGCAGCCTGCTGGTCGACCGCGACCACGTCCGCGCCAGGCTCGCCGGGGCGGCCGACGCCGACGCCGTCCGGCTCGGCTGGCGCCCCTGGCGGATCGCCGCCGGGGTGTTCGTCGGCGCCGCCTGCGCGGTCAAGTGGAACGGCGCCCCGATCCTCGCCGCCTTCGGCATCCTGACCGTCCTGTGGGACCAGTCCGGCCGCCGCGGGGCCGGCGCCCGCCGCCCCTGGCGCTCCATGCTGCGCCTGGACGCCGTCCCCGCCTTCCTCGCCATGGTCGGCTCCGCCGTGGTGGTGTACGTCGGCGCCTGGAGCGGCTGGCTGGCCACCGGAGGCAGCGGCGCCAACGGCGGGGGCGGCTACGACCGGCACTGGGCCGACGGGCGCGCCGGGCTCTCCCCGGACAGCGTCCTCGGCATCCCGCTGCCGCAGGTCCCGATGGGCTGGGTGCCCGCGCCGCTGCGCAGCCTGTGGCACTACCACGCGCAGATGTACGACTTCAACACCGGCCTGAGCACCCCGCACACCTACCAGTCCAACCCCTTCGCCTGGCTGGTCGACGGCCGCCCGGTCTCGATGTACTGGGAGCAGATCCCGTACGGGCAGCACGGCTGCACCTCCTCGGGCGGCTGCGCGGCGCAGATCCTGGGCCTCGGCACGCCGTTCCTGTGGTGGGCGGCCTGCTTCGCGCTGGTCTACCTGCTGTGGCGCTGGTTCTTCCGGCGGGACTGGCGCTCGGGCGCGGTGCTGTGCGCGGTCGCCGCGGTCTACCTGCCCTGGTTCCGCTACCAGGAGCGGACGATCTTCTCCTTCTACATGGTCGTGCTGGTGCCGTTCCTCTGCCTGGCCGTCGCCCAGATGCTCGGGGCGATCCTCGGCCCGGCCGGGTGCAGCCCCGAGCGCCGCCGGATCGGGGCGATCGGGGCCGGGGCGGTCGTGCTCGCGATCGTCGGCTGCTTCGCCTTCTTCTACCCGCTGTACACGGCGGAGGTGATCCCGATGTCGTCCTGGCAGGACCGGATGTGGTTCACCAGCTGGATCTGATGCCGGTGCCGCTGGCGGCGTCGGGCGGCCAGCTGCTGCCGGTCACCCCGGTGCTCGGGGTGGTCACCGCGGTGCTGCTGCTGGCCGCCGTCGCGGTGGCCGGGCGGGGCCTGCTCGGCCACGGGCACGCCGTCCTGCGGGCCGGGCTGCGCGCGGTGGTGCAGCTGGCGGCCGTCGCCGCGGTGATCAGCTGGGTGGTCGGTTCACTCTGGTGGTCGGCGCTGTTCGTGCTGGTGATGTTCTCGGTCGCGGTGCGCACCGCCGGCCGGCGGATGACCCCGGGCCCGGGCTGGGTCTGGGCGGCCGCCCCGATCGGTGCCGGGGTGCTGCCGGTGCTCGCCCTGCTGCTGGGCGTCGGACTGCTGCCGGCCGAGGGCCTGTCCGTCATCCCGGTCGCGGGCATCCTGATCGGCGGCGCGCTCAGCGCGACCTCGCTGGCCGGGCGGCGGGCCCTGGACGAGCTGCGGCTGCGGCGCGGCGAGGTGGAGGCCGCGCTGGCGCTCGGCTTCGAGGAGCGCGACGCCCGGCTGGAGATCTGCCGGACGGCGGCGGCGACCTCGCTCGTCCCGGCGCTGGACCAGACCCGGACGGTCGGCCTGGTGACCCTGCCCGGGGCGTTCGTCGGGATGCTGCTGGGCGGGTCCTCGCCGGTCCAGGCGGGGGCGGTGCAGCTGTTCGTGCTGATCGGGTTGCTGGCGGTGGAATCGGTGGCGATCGTGGTGGTGCTGGAACTGGTCGGGCGCGGGCTGGTCGCGGTCGAGCCGGACGGGGGCGGCCGGTAGGCGGGGCGGTCCCCGTCGGCCCTCGTCGCTCTTCCGAGAGGGGTCGGTTGACGCCGTCGGGTACGCTTGGGGCCGTTGAAGGGGAGTAGCCCTCCACCGGACCGTCGACATACTGGCCCCCAGGGGCCCGGCGCCCGGGGCACCGCTCGATGAACGGTGCCGGCGAGACCTTCGGCCGCAGTGCTGTGACCATGAACCAGTGCTGTCGGGCCGAAGCGTCCCCTGACGGAGCCGCGGCGGCCGGGCAGCCTCCGACCGAGGAAAACCCCTGATGAGTCTCACCGTTGCCGCGTTGACCTTCGGCATCATCTTCCTGGCCGAACTGCCGGACAAGACCGCGCTGGCCAGCCTGGTGCTCGGCACCAAGTACCGCGCGAGCTACGTCTTCGCGGGCATCGCCGCCGCCTTCGCCCTCCAGGTGGGCCTCGCGCTCGCCGCCGGGCACCTGCTCTCGCTGCTGCCGCACCGCTGGGTGGAGGGCGTCACCGGCCTGCTGTTCCTGGTCGGCGCGGCGATGCTGCTGTTCCACGGCGGCGAGGACGAGGACGAGCACGCGGCCAAGGAGCCGTCCTCGAACAGCTTCTGGAAGGTGGCCGGGGCCAGCTTCGTGGTGGTCGCGATCGCCGAGTTCGGCGACCTGACCCAGATCATGACCGCCAACCTGGCCGCCAAGTACGCCGACCCGCTGGCCGTCGGCCTCGGCTCCTGGCTGGCGCTGTGCGCGGTCGGCGGGATCGCCATCGTGGGCGGCCAGAAGCTGCTCAAGTACGTGCCGATGAAGCTGATCATCCGGGTGGCGGCGGCGATCATGGTGGTGCTGGCGGGCATCAGCATCTTCGGGGCGATCACCGGCTGATCCGTCCGTCGTCCGCCGTCCGCCGCGTGTCGCCCGTCGGCCTCAGCAGCTGTTGTGGGCGTCCAGGGCGGCACGGGTGTTGGGGCCGAAGACGCCCCGCTTGTCCCCCTTGACGGCCCACATCCACTGGACGTAGCCGACGGTGTTCACGGTGGTGTCGTCGTACACCCCGGTCACCGGCACGCTCGCCCAGCAGACGACGACGGCGAGCTTCTGCTGGAGGGCGGTCACGTCGGGCCCGCTCATCCCGGACTGCAGCACGCGCGGGGGCGGGGCGGTGGTGGGCGTCGGGGTCGGGGAGGGGGCCGGGGGAACGGTCGGCGTGGGGGCCGGGGCGGGGGGAGCGGCCGGGGCCTCGGTGGTCGGTGCGGCCGCCGGCGGCGGGGTGACCGTCTTCGTCGGGCTCGGCTTGCGGGTGGCGGTGGGCGTCGGGCTGGGCGCCTCGCTGGTCGGCGCCGCCGTGGTCGGAACGGGCGTCGCCAGCGTCGGCGGGTCGACCGGGGCGGGCGCCAGGGTGCTCGTCGGCAGCGGCTGCGCCTGCTTGGCCGGCGGTTCGGCGGAGGGCGTCACCGCGTACGCGACGCCGATGGTGAGCGCGACCAGGGCGGCGCCGATCCCGGCGAGCAGCCCCTTGCGCTGGGCGAGCGGGCGCCGCTCGGCCTGCTCGGCCGCCCGTCTGGCGGCCCGGCCGCCGCCCTCGGGCCCGGGCGTGTCCGGGGCCCGCGCGACGTCCGGGCCCTGCCCGGCGCCGGGTGCCTGCCCGAAGGCGAAGAGGCCGATCTCGTTCCCGCCCGGCCCGGCGGGCGGGACCGGCGGCAGCACGGTGGTGGCGTACGCGTCCCCGTGGCCGCCGGGGTGGGCCTCGGGGTAGGCGCTGGGGTAGCCGTCGGCGGCGGGGCCGAACGGGTCCTGCCCGGGGCCGGCCGGGGCCTGCGCCGACCCGAAGGGGGCCTGCGCCGACCCGAAGGGGTCCTGTCCCGGGGCGACGGGCGGCAGCACCGTGGTGGCGTACGCGTCCGCGTCCGGTCCGAGCGGGGGAGCGGCCGGCTGCCCGGGGGCGGGCTGTCCCGGGGGGACCGGCGGCAGCACCGTGGTCGCGAACGGGTCCACCACCGGCGCGTTCGGGTGGCTCTCGTCGGCCACCTGGTCGGCGGTCTGCGGAACGTACGGGCGGACCAGCGGCGGGCCCTCGACGTGCGGCAGGACGGCGGTCTCGGTGAGGCTCGGGTCCGGGACGCAGCCGCACCCGGTGGAGCGTGCGGTGCCGCACGTCGGGCAGTGCTGGTCCGGCATCGGCCGGTCCTCCTCGGTTTCGCGTCGACTTCGCGGTCGGTCGGTCGTCGGTCAGTCGTCGTTCGTTCAGTTGGTCGATCGTCCGGTGCGCGTTCGGCGCGTGTTCCCGGCGGATCCGGGCGCACGATCGGGCCTGATTATGCAGGACCGTCCGAAGGGGGGACAGGGGCGTCCGTCCCCCGGCGGGGGTGTTGCGCCGGTTGGTGCGGGTTGGCTCCTCCGAGAACGCCCGGAGCGCGGCGGTTGTCCCCGGCGCTTACGCTCGGCTCAACCCGGTGGAACATACCGGGACGAAACCGACCAGCGCGGTGAGCTGGGAGTGATCATCCGCACGGCCCGGCCGACGGGCCCGGGACCCCATGGAGACGCCATGCCCACGGAGACGCCGTGATGCCCGGGGAGACGCCGTGACGCCCGCGGGGACCCGATGACGGAGCCGCGCACCGCGTCCGGCCGGAGCCCGGCGGGCGAGCCCGGCCCGCCGGCGGTCACCGTCCCCAACCTCTGGGTGCCGATCGGCGCCCTGCTGCTGGCGATGCTGCTCGCGGCCCTCGACCAGACCATCGTCTCCACCGCGCTGCCGACCATCGTCAGCGACCTCGGCGGCCTCGACCACCTCTCCTGGGTGGTCACCGCCTACCTGCTGGCCTCCACCGCCGCGACCCCGCTGTGGGGCAAGCTCGGCGACATGTACGGCCGGAAGCGCTTCTTCCAGGCCTCCATCGTGATCTTCCTGCTCGGCTCGGTGCTGTGCGGGATCGCCCAGAACATGGGCGAGCTGATCGCCTTCCGCGCCCTCCAGGGCCTGGGCGGCGGCGGGCTGATGGTGCTCTCCCAGGCGATCGTCGGCGACCTCGTCGCGCCCCGGGACCGCGGCCGCTACCAGGGCCTCTTCGGCGCCGTCTTCGGCGTCACCAGCGTGCTCGGCCCGCTGCTCGGCGGGGTGTTCGTCGACCACCTCAGCTGGCGCTGGGTGTTCTACATCAACCTGCCGATCGGCATCGTCGCCCTGGTGGTGATCGCGGCGGTGCTGCACGGGATGGAGGTCCGGCGCGAGCACCGGATCGACTACCTGGGCACCGTCCTGATCGCCGCCGTCGCCACCTGCCTGGTGCTGATGACCTCGCTCGGCGGGACCACCTGGGCCTGGACGTCCTGGCAGGTCGTCGGCCTCGGCGTGCTCGGGCTGGTGCTGCTGCTCGCCTTCGTCCAGGTCGAGCGGACGGCCGCGGAGCCGGTGCTGCCGCTGCGGCTGTTCCGCTCGCGGACGTTCAGCCTGGTCGCGGTGATCTCCTTCGTGGTCGGCTTCGCGATGTTCGGCGCGCTGACCTACCTGCCGACCTTCCTCCAGGTGGTCCAGCAGGTCTCGCCCACCATGTCCGGCATCCACATGCTGCCGATGGTGCTCGGCATGCTGCTCACCTCGATCGGCTCCGGCCAGATCGTCGCCCGTACCGGCCACTACCGGATCTTCCCGATCGCGGGGACGGCCGTGACGACCGTCGGGCTGCTGCTGCTCTCCCGGCTGGACGAGCACAGCAGCACCGCCGAGATGAGCTTCTACTTCCTGGTCTTCGGCCTCGGGCTGGGACTGGTCATGCAGGTGCTGGTGCTGATCGTGCAGAACTCGGTCGGCTACGAGGACCTCGGCGTGGCCACCGCGGGCGCCACCTTCTTCCGCTCCATCGGGGCCTCCTTCGGCGTCTCCATCTTCGGGACGGTCTTCGCGAGCGGACTGCGCAGCCGGCTCGCCGACGCCCTGGCGGGGGTGCCGCTGCCGCCCGGCTTCCGACCGGAGGTCATCACCTCCGACCCGCGGGTCATCCCCCGGCTGCCGACCGCCGTCCAGCCGGGCGTCTACCACGCGTACGCCGAGTCGATCACCCGGGTGTTCCTGTACGCGGTGCCGGTCGCGGTGGTCGCCTTCGTGCTGTCGCTGTTCCTGCGCGAACAGAAGCTGCGCTCCACCGTCACCGCTCCGGACCTCAGCGAGTCCATCGGGTTCAACCCGGTCGAGCGCACCTCGCTGGACGAGATCGCCCGCGCCCTCTCGGTGCTGAACAGCCGCGAGGCCCGGCGCGACCTCTTCCGGCGGATCACCGAGACCGCCGGGCTGGACCTGCGGCCCGCCTCCAGCTGGCTGCTCCTCCAGATGCACCAGCACGGCTCGGTCGAGCCGGCCGAACTGGCCGAGCGGCGGATCGTCCCGGTCTCGGTGATCGAGGAGGCCGTCCGGGAGGTGGAGGGCCGGGGGCTGGCGGCGAGGGCCGGCGGGCTGCCGCTGCGGCTCACCGAACCGGGGGAGGAGGCGGCGCTGCGGCTGGTCGCCGCCCGGCGCACCCAGCTCGCCGAACTGCTGGGGGACTGGGACGAGCAGCGGTACGCCGAGCTCGCCGGGGTCCTGAACCGGCTCAGCTCCTCGCTCTGCGCGGACCTGCGCGACCGTCCGGACCCGTCGGGACCGCAGGGGCCGTACCGTGGGGAGGGGCGGTCGTTCTGACCGTCCGTTCGTCCGTCTGCCCGTGGGGCGTGACCGGGAAGGGGTGGTGCGGCGTGCCGCTCGAGATCGAGCGCAAGTTCCTGCTGGAGGCCTTCGAGCCGCCGGAGACGGCGGTGCGGCAGCACATCGAGCAGGGGTACATCGCGATCAAGGACGACGGGACGGAGGTGCGGCTGCGGCGGATCGGCGGCAGCTGCGTCCTCGGCGTCAAGCGCAAGGCGTCCGGCGTCGGTTCCCCGGTGCGGATCGAGGTGGAACGCGAGCTGGGGGAACAGGAGTTCACCGAACTCTGGCCGGCCACCGAGGGCGCGCGGCTGGTCAAGGAGCGCTACACCTTCGACGCGTCCGGCGTCACGGTCTACGCGGACGTCTACCAGGGGGAGTTGGCCGGACTGCGCACCGTCGAGGTCGAGTTCGGCTCGGAGGCCGAGGCGGCGGCGTTCTCGGCGCCGGAGTGGTTCGGCGCCGAGATCACCGGCGTGAAGGCGTACAAGAACCAGACCCTGGCGACCGGCGGTCTGCCCAACTCCTGAGACCGGTAACGGGGTTACGGTGCCCCGAACCAGCGCGGGGTGTCGAGGCGGAACGGGTCGCCGGGGGCGAGCCGGCGCAGGCCGTCCTCCAGCTGGCGCAGCTGCTCCTCGCCCAGGGCCGCCGACCACTCCTCGCGCAGCTCGTCGAAGATCCGGGCCGAGCGGAGCAGGCAGTCCACCCCGCGTGCGGTGAGCCGGACCAGCTTGCGCCGGGTGTCGGCCGGGTCGGCGGCCCGCTCGACGTAGCCGAGCTGCTCCAGGCCGTCGATGGTCTTGCCCGCGGCCTGCTTGGTGACGCCGAGGCGGCGGCCGAGCTCGGTGGCGGTGGTGCCGTGCGGGCCGATCGCCTGGAAGACGAAGCCGTGCATCGGGCGCAGGTCGGGGTGGCCTTCGCGGGCGATGCGCTCGTGCAGCTCGTCGATGATCGTCCGGAAGGCCAGCAGCAGGCGCAGCGGTAGCTCAAATCCCGGCGGGGACGGTTCGCTTGACACGATAGACAACCTCATTGACCATATAGACAACTTCATTGTCCATCTTAGGGGGTTCCCTCGCCATGCCCGTCATCCGCCGGACCGACGCCCGCCGCACCGAGACCCCGAACGCCGTCATGACCACCTACGCCTCGCCCACCCAGGGCGCCACCTCCCTCGCCGTCTGGCACGTCGACATGACCGCCGGCGCCCGGGGCCCGCTGCACGCCATGGACACCGAGCAGGTCTGGACACTCCTCACCGGCACCGCCCGGGTCGACCTGGCGGGGGAGACCTTCACCCTCGCCGCCGGGGACACCGCCGCCCTCCCCGCCGACACCGTCCGGCAGATCGCCACCGACACCGGCTTCACCGCCGTCGTCGCCTCCCCGTCCCCCGCCCACGCCTACAACCCCGACGCCGTCACCCCGCCCGACGCCTGCGCCCTCGCCCCGCGCGACGATCAGCGCGTCCTCCCGCCGTGGATCGCCTGAGCCTGATGCGGACGAGGACGGGGGCGGCCGAGGACTCGCCCCGGCCGTCCCCGCTCGACGGTCGCCGCTACTGCTGACCCTCGATGTCGTCCTGCACGTCGTCCAGGTTCTGCTGACCCTGCTGCTGGGCCTGCGAGGCCTTCTGCTGGGCCTCGTCCTGTTGCGGTTGCCCGCTTCCGATGCGCTGCTTGGCCTCTTCCTCGGCCTGCTGGGCCTTGTCCCGGAACTTGTCGCCGATACCCATGACCGTTCCCCTGTCCCTCGGGTTCTGGGCTCTACCTCCAGGCTTCCACCCGGGCCCGGTCCCTGCATGTCGACGCCCCACTACCCGCCGTGACCGCCGGTGCCTCCGAACGGTCCGGCCGTGAGGTGTAGCAGACTGCTCCCCGTAAGCAGTCACCGGAGCAGAAGGAGTGCGCCATGTCCGTCGTCAAGATCAACGTCCTGACGGTGCCGACCGAGCAGCGCGAGGTGCTGGAGCAGCGCTTCGCCTCCCGGGCCGGCGCGGTGGAGAACTCGGACGGCTTCGAGTGGTTCGAGCTCCTCCGCCCCGTCGAGGGCACCGACCAGTACCTCGTCTACACCCGCTGGCGCAGCGAGGAGGACTTCAAGGCCTGGATGGAGGGCCCCATGAAGGCCGCCCACCAGAACGGCCCCGCCGGCGAGGCCCCCAAGCGCCCCGCCGCCTCCGGCTCCACCCTCTGGTCCTTCGAGGTCGTCCAGTCGGCGGGCCCCAAGGCCTGACGTATGTACGGAAGTTGCGCGCCCCGGGGTTCCTTGAACCCCGGGGCGCGCTGCTGTGTGCGGGCTGGATGCGGCCGCCGTATTGGAGTCGGGGAGGGAATCGCGCTGGCTGTGGATGCCTTGCTCATGCCTTCGAAAGTCCATCTGACGGATGCTCCTCGAAAGCCGTGTCTGCTCGTCTGCGGAGCGGCAGGTCTACGAGTCGTTCAGCAGCCGTTGACCGTGGATCTTCGCGGCGTTTCCCCAGTGGCAGGCTGTGCATCGCTCCAGGCGAAAGTAGGGTGACGAGTCTTTTGCTTTAGCCTCAGTCACCCTTCGGAAGTTGCTTGTATATTGCACACGCCCGCAGGGGGCATCGGCCGAGTGGTAGATGGTCAGGATGGGGCCTGGAGTGATGCGCACCAGGCATGGGAGGCTTGCGCTTCGACCGCCGAGACGCCTGGCCTCATGGTCGACCTCCCGCAGTTTGGTCGCCATTTGCATGCGCAACTCCTCCTGGGCTTGGTGGTGTTCATCCAGGATTTTGAGTCGACGAAGTCGAAGGGTGTTCATTTCTTCCGGAATTGCCATTGCAACCTCGTAAGCAGTTCTCCTAGCGTGAAAATCATTGAACATGGAAATCTTGGGCAAGCGCAAGGCGATGCTGGAAATATTTCCAATATGATCATCTTGGTCAAATGGAGGATCGATCTTGATCATGAATGGCAGAGCTTGATGTATTAGCAGTTGGGGAAATGCCTTGCATATTAATCCGTTCAAGTGGGCGGCCAGTGCCCTGTGAGAACTCGCTTCGACCTTCGGCCGCAAGATGATTGGCCCGCCGGGCCGGGATGGCAAGGGGGAAGGGCGTTGTGGGCGGCAACCTGCACCGGCTTGTCGTTGAGTCGGAGGTCGCGTACTGGTCCGACGGCGCTGGCCGGTGGGGTGGGCAGCGTTCAGGGGGCTGCGACGGAGAGGGGGTAGTGGAGGGTGGGGAAGGGGGCGTGGTGGGTGGGCCAGAGGAGGCGGAGGTGGAGGGGTGGGGGGGTTGAGGGGGAGGCGGGTGAGGGTGCCGGCGGTGAGGTGGGTGTGGACGGCGTGGGTGGGGAGGAGGGCGATGCCGAGGCCCTGTTCGGCGCAGGCGCGGGTGGTGGGGACGGTGCCGGTGTGGAGGCGTCGGATGTGGTGGCCGAGGAGGCGTTCGCCGGCGAGGTGGTAGGAGCAGGCGGGGGTGTCGACGAGGAGGCGGTGGCCGCGGAGGAGTTCGGGGGTGAGGGCGGTGGCGCGGGCGAGCGGGTGGGTGGGGGCGGCGACCAGGGTGAGGGGGACGGCCTGGAGGTCGAGGTGATCGAGCGGGGCGGGCGGCAGGGGGAAGCCGAGGGCGCCGAGCGGGCCGGGGGCGTCGAGGATGAGGGCCGCTTCCAGGGCTCCGGCGGCGACGCCGTCGAGCAGGATGTCCCGGGTGGCGTCGGTGTGGAGGGAGATGTCCAGGTCGGGGCGGTGGTCGGTGAGGCGGGCCAGGACGGCCGGGAGGTGGGTGGCGGCGACGGCGGCCAGCACGCCGAGGCGCAGGCGGGTCCGGGTGACGGCGACTTCGCGGCGAGCCTGGTCGGCCTGGTCGAGGAGTCGGCGGGACCAGGGCAGGAGGCGTTCCCCGGCCGGGGTGAGGGTCAGGTCGGGCCTGGCCCGGTCGAACAGGTCGGTGCCGAGGCTGTGTTCGAGGGTGCGGACCTGTTCGGAGACGGAGGCCGGGGCGAGTCCGAGGGCCATGGCCGCGCCAGTGACGGTGCGGTGGGCGACGAGGGCCTCGAAGACGCGCAACTGACGTAGTTCCACTGGTTTCCCCGGTTCCCCCGAAGGTCCGTACGGTGCCTGTGCGAGTGCTGCGGGACAGGGTACGGGGGTGGACGGGGTGGATGGGGTGCCGGAGGTCAGTGGCTGCCCGGGGCCTCCGGCCGTACGGCGAGGGTGTGGGCCTCGTGGAGGGTGGCGGTCGCTTCGGCGTGGGCGCCGTGGACGAGTTGGGCCATGGCGAGGTCGGTGAGTGCCCGGACGAGGCGGTGGGTGTCGTCGGTGGGGCCGGTCGCGTGGAGGTGGCGTTCGATCCGGACGCTCCGCCGTAGCCGGGGGAGCGTGAGGTGGGCGTAGTAGGTGGGGTGGTCTCCGCGGACCGCCCGGCGCAGGTCGAGCCGCCGGGTGAGGGTGCCGAGGGCGGCGAGCAGGGCGCGGTCCTCCGGCAGGGGTAGGGGGTCGTCGGGGTGCTCGGACGGGTCGTCCTCGTCGGGCAGTCGGTCGGTGGGCTCGGGCCTGCCGGTGACGGCTTCGACGGCCCGCGCGAGGGTGGCCAGGCCGTCCTCGAAGGACTCGCGCAGGCTGAAGGACCAGTGGTGGAGGCTCAGGCCCAGCACCGGTTGGAGGGGGCGGCCCGGGTCGACGCCGAGCGCGAGCGGGTCCGGGGTGTCGGCCGCGGCCTGTTCGTCCCGTACGCCGGAGCGGGCGAACAGGGCGCTCCGCAGGCCCTCGTTGAAGCCGAAGTCGCCGGCGTCGCCGCGGGCGGGCAGGAGTTCGCAGGAGCGGGCGGCGTCCGCGAGCAGCCGGTGCGACTGTTCGGCGCGGCCCAGATCGGCGAACCACAGGGCGGCGCCGGCCGTCCGCAGGGCCGGGACGGGGCTGCGGGCCGGTTCCGTGCGGCCCTCGCGCAGCCGGGCGAGGGCCTCGTGTTCGACGGCGACGGCCTCCTCGGTGCGGTCCGCGAGGCGGAGCAGCACGGTGAGGTCGAGCAGCCGCCACGCCAGGTCGCTCCCGCCGGGCTCGGTCACCGCCCGGGAGCGGTCGGCCACCGTGCGGGCGGCGTCCACGGCCTCGTCGAACCGTCCTGCCTCGGCGAGGCCGTGGGCGAGGTCGGCGTGCAGGACGGCGGCCTGGCCGAGGCCTTCCACCGGCTGGTCCGCTTCGGCGCGCCGGGCCAGGTCGGCCGCCTCCCGCCGGGCGGCGAGGGCGGGGCCGTCGGCGTGCGCCAGGGAGAGTTGCAGGGCGAGGGAGGCCAGCGCGCGGGCGGCGTCGGCCAGGTGCTCGGTGCAGCCGTCGGCGACCAGGGCGCGGTAGATGCCGGCGGACTCCTCCAGGAACGGGACGGCCTCCTCGGGCCGGGGCTCGGGCCGGCCGTAGGCCCGGCCCCGCAGCGCCTCGGCCAGCGCGGGCAGGCCCGAGGCGGGGTCGGTGCGGGCCTGGATCCGGAGCCGGGCGACCGTCTCGTCGGTGACGGGTTCCCGCCCCGACCGGCGTGCTCGCGGTGCGGGGTGGTCGGACGGGGCTCCGTGCGCGGGTGTCACGCGTTTCCTTCCGGGGCGGGGGAGAGGGGTCTCCCGTCCGAACGTCCTTCCGGCGGGGAGGAGTTCCGGAGACCGCGTGCCCCTACTCGGCGAGCGCGCCGTCGAGGTACTCCCGCACCGGCGGGAACAGCGGGAACGGCACGTACTCGGCCAGCTCGGCGCGGGACGCCCACACCACCCGGTCCAGCTCGTCGGAGTCCACCACGGTGGCGGTGCCGCCGACCACCTCGCAGGCCGTGTACGCCATCCGCCGCCCGTTCTGCGGATGCTCCCGCTCGCCGAGCAGCCGGGCGGCGGCGACGCGCAGGCCGGTCTCCTCGGCGGTCTCGCGCACGGCCGCCGCCCCGGCGGACTCGCCCGGCTCGACCTCCCCGGCCGGGAACTGCCAGGACAGTTCGCCCTCGGCGATCCGCCGCCGCACCATCAGCACCCGGCCGTCCTCGACGACGATCGCGACGGCGACGGCGGGGGGTGCGTGCTCGGGGTTCTGCTCGGTCATCGCTCTGCTCCTCGGGTCAGGACGGCGTCGGTGTCGACGCCATCCTGACCCGGGGCCGCGGGCGCGGCCGACAGCAGGCAGCGGGTCGCGTGTCGTGTCGGCTGTGCGAGGTGTCGGCTACCGGTGCGCCGGCCCGTAGAGCGCCGACGGCGCGCCGGTGGCCAGTGCCCAGTAGCGGTCCCCGTACGACCAGTGCCACCACTCGGTGGGGTAGTTGACGAGCCCGGCGCCGGTCAGGACGCTGCCGAGCAGTCGCCGGTTGGCGCGGGCCTCCGTACCGATGTTGTCGGCGTGGGTGTAGCAGGCCCCGGCGCTCTCCTCCGGGTTGGCGTTGACCCTGGTGCCGAGGTCGAGTTCACGGCCGTCGGCGTCGACGAGGGTGAGGTCGACGGCGGCCCCGGCACTGTGCGGTGCGATCTCCGGCGGGGAGACGTAGCGGCTGGCCGACGACCTGATCCGGTCGTCCGGCCAGTCGGGGTTCGCGGCCCGCAACTCGGCGGCGTACTCGTCGAAGTAGCGGCTCTGGAGGGCCGGCGGCCGGTAGCCCTCGACGAACAGCAGCCGCAGGCCGTCCGGCAGGGCCGCCTGCGCGTCGAGCAGCCGGTCGAGCACGCCGGCCCGCAGCTGCGCGAAGGCCCCGGTGCCGTCCTGCTTGCGCCCGTCGACGGGCAGCCCGCCGCCGCTCCGTACGTCCGACAGCCGTACGTCCGACAGCCGCTCGCCGCAGTCCTGGACGGGGATCGCGGCGACCTTCGGGTCGGACATGAGGATGATCTCGCTCAACACGCCTCCTGGGTCTCGGGTCCGGGGTTAGCTCTTCTGGTCGTCGGCCCAGGTGATGTCCATCTGGTCGATGAAGTAGCGGCCCTCGAAGCGGAGGAAGACCTTGGACGAGGTGTCCCGGTCCGCGATCCAGCTCTTGTTCCACTGCACGACGGTGCCGGCGCCGTCGCGCTTGGGGTAGTAGAGGCCCTCGCGGCGTTCGGGCTGGCTGTAGAAGCCATGCCCGTTGGCCAGCCGGTACGGCGTCCGGACGAGGGCGCCGCTGTAGTCGTCGAAGAGCGCGGCCGGGAAGTTGGTGCGCGCGACGAGCTTCGGCGGGACGTAGTGGACGTCGACCTCGTCGGAGTTCACGTAGCGGGCGGGTTCCCCCTTCAGCCGGTGGAAGGCCCTGCGCGCGGCGCCCGCCGTGTCGTAGCTGTCGATGAAGGTCACGAGATCTCCCTCCCGCCCCTCCTGGTACCAGTCGCCCTGGGAGTGATGGTCGAAGTCGAAGGCCTCGATGCGGGTGCCCGGGGTGAGGAGCTCGCCGGGGACCTCCCGGAAGCTGGTCTCCTCGAAGAACTGCTCGACGGTCCGCACGCGCTTCTCGAAGCGGCGGGCCGGCACCCGGACCCGTCCCGTCCCCACCGGCAGGTCGGTGGCCTTCGGCGCCGGGGCGGGGGCGGGTTCCGGTGCCGGGAGGGGCGCGGGCGCCCAGGCGGTGCAGTTCAGGTCCTGGGCCCCGGCGCCCTTCTCCAGGATCAGGGGCCCGCTCGGCCGTTCGGCCGCCGGTTCGGCCAGGCCGAGGAGGCAGTTGGAGGAGTCGTGGAGGGCCATCAGCCGGCCGGTGTCGCGCTGGACGAAGGCCCGCCAGGCCTGCCGCCAGTACGAGGAGTCGCTGCCGGTGTCGGAGAACTTGGGCCGCAGGGTGACCTTGGCGCCCCGGCTCGACTCCTCGGCGGTCAGGTAGAGGCCGGTGGCCACGTGCCGGATCCGGTGGTTGAGCACCCGGAACCGCTCGGCCACCCACTGCTCGCCGTCGCTACCGGTCTCGGGCGCGAGCACCACCGGGGTACCCTCCGGGCTTCCCGGCGCGGCTCCGGCCACCAGGCCGGGAATGCGGTGGAGGCGTAGGACGAACGTCTCGGTGGGCCAGTCGACCAGCATCGTGGATACCTTTCGGCATGGGGATATGACAGAACGTCAAGACCATGATCGCTTGATCGGACGGATCGGCGCCAGGGCGTGCGGGGACGAAGGAACGGGCCAGTGGTCAGCAGGCCCGCAGGCGCTCCAGGAACTCCGGGACGCCGTCGACCCGGCGGTACGGCTCGAAGGCCGGTGCGAGCTCGCGGACCAGGGCGACGCAGCGGGGCGCGCCGATCCGGGTGGCCAGGTCGAGCGACTCACCGGTGACGGACACGGCCTGCTCGACCTCCTTGGCCTCCAGGTAGCCCCGGGCCTGGTACGTCAGGAAGACGCCGCGCGTCTTGTCTCTGGCGCGGGGCAGCAGCGCCATCCCCTCCGCGATCCGGGCCCGCGCCTCGTCCGTCCGGCCGAGGTCCAGGAGGCACTGGCCGGAGTCCACGGCCAGGTCGGCGGGGCCCATCCACGCGCACCACCCGGGTGCGGGGTCGGCGGCGTCGACGGCGAGGGCGGACTCGGCGTCGGACAGGTCCCGGTAGCAGGCGGCGCGGTCGCCGAGCGCCGCGTGGGCCCTGGCGCGGCGGAGGAGGAGCAGCGAGCGGGCGGTCGGGTGCGAGACGCCGGACAGGGCGTGCCCGAGCTGGTTGACGGAGACCCCCGCCTCGCCGAGCCAGGTGGCCTGGTAGGCGAAGTCGGACAGCACCCCGGCGCCGTGGTCGCGGTCGCCCGCGGCGTTCGCGGACTGCAGCGCGGCCTCCCACAGCTTTCCGGCCGCCCAGTGCCGGCCCTGGTCGAAGCGGTACCAGCCGCAGGTGGTGGCGAGCGAGGCGGCCAGCCGGTGGAGGCGTCGACCGGTCGCCTCGCCGTAGCGGCCCTCCTCGATCAGCTCCGTGACGGTGGCCAGGTGGGCGTCCATCAGGCGGACGGTGTGCTGGCGCTGCTCGGTGGGCAGGGCCGTCAGCTTCCTGCTGGTCTCCTCCAGCCAGTTCACGAGTTCGCCGTCCACGTGCTTGCCGTCCAGGGCCGAGGCGAGGCGCCCGGGCTCGGTCGTGGCCCACTGGGCGGCCAGGCCGCCCAGCGAGATCGCGCTGAAGGTCATGAAGCTGCGGCGGTCCATGGCGGCTCTCTGGGCGTCGTGGAGTGCTCGGACGGTGTGGGCGGCGCCCAGGGGCAGCGGCTCGTCCCGCCCGGGCAGCCAGTACGGCCAGCCGTACGCCTCCAACTCCGACAGCGGGACGTCGAAGGCCTCGGCGATGAGGAGCTGGGAGTCGGTGTTCGGCGTCTTGCGCCAGTGCTCCCACCGGCTGACGGCCGCCTTGTCGGCCCCGGAGCGGAGCCCGTGACGCCGGGCGGCCTTGTTCAGCTCCGCGACGAGGTCGCCCTGCGACCAGTGACGCAGTTCGCGCGCGTAGGCGAGGGGATGCCGGATCGGGTCGTCCACGGGGTCAATCCCATCATCGACAGTGACCGCGAGCCTACCGCCGGTGCGGGCGGGACAACCCCGGGACCACAGGCAATGGCTTTCCGGTGAGGGCGAGTTGGGCTGTACTCGACTCGCACCGACCGAGTTCCTCCACGAAGGGGATGACCGCGTGAAGTGGAACGCGCTCACCGACGCGCTCCGGGAGTCCGGGGCGCTGTCGGTCGACTGGGAGTCGGTGTTCCGGGCGGTGCCCCGACGCCTGTTCGTCCCGGACCGGGTCCACCACGGGGGTGAGTGGCTCGACCGGACGGAACGGCCGGGCGAGTGGGGGGAGTTGGTCGCCTCGGACGTCCCGCTCGTGACGAGGCTGGACGAGGACGGCCGCACGCCGGCCTCGTCCAGTTCGATGCCCACCGTCGTGGCCCGGATGCTCTGGCACCTCCGGGTCGCCGACGGCATGCGGGTGCTGGACATCGGCACCGGTGCGGGGTGGACGGCCGCGTTGCTGGCGCGCCGGCTCGGGGTGGAGAACGTGACCACGGTGGAGCTGGACCCTGAACTGTCCGGTGCGGCGTGGCGGCGCCTGGCGGCGAACGGCCTGCCGGTCACGGCCGTTGTCGGCGACGGCATGCTCGGCCATCCGGCGGGCGCGCCGTACGACCGGACCCATGTCACCGCGGCCGTGCAACGCGTCCCCGGGGCGCTGATCGAGCAGACGGTGCCCGGCGGCGTGATCGTCGTCCCGTACGGCACGGCGTTCTGCAACGGGGGGTTGCTGAGGCTCACCGTCGCCGATGACGGCCGGTCCGCGAGCGGGCCGTTCGTCGAGGATGTGGCGTTCATGTGGGTGCGGGACCAGCGCCCCGGGAGCGGCGAGTTCGAGATCGAGGACGTCCGGCACGGCCCGTCCGCCCTCGACCCCGCCGCCGTGGCCGAGTGCACCGACGCCGCGTTCGCGATCGGGCTGCGGCTGCCGGGCCTGTTCCGGCGGGAGGTGTGGGCGGGCTACGACCGTTTCGGTACGGGGCGGTTCGAGGTGTGGGACGGGGTCTCGTACGCCCACTGCCGCCTCGCCGACCGGGACGGGAAGCACGCCGTCTCGCAGTCCGGCCCCCGCGACCTGTGGGACGAGGTGACCGCCGCCCATGCCTGGTGGCAGCGCCAGGGCGAGCCGGGCCTCGACCGGTTCGGCCTGACCGTCACCGTCGCGGGCGAGCACCGGGTGTGGCTGGACGAGCCGGATCGCGTGGTCGGGTGATGGGTGGCATGAAGCGCGCCCTGGGCTCGCGGGCCCGGGGCGCGCCGGACTGTGCGCGCGTGCGCCGCCTGAACGGGTGATCAAGGAGCACCCGAAGGTGCTCGACACACTCTCGGATGCCTTCGGGGACGTTGTCGGACAGTGTCAGACCAGCGATCCCATGGCGCCGCATGCCCAGCGGCCGAGCCAGAAGGCGGCAGTGGATTCCTGTTGGTCTTCCGTGGAGCCGTCATGAGGCAGGAACTCGGTGGGTGCGATGTAGCCCTCGCCGGGATCGAGCCGAATGCGCAAGCAGTGGAGGGGGAATCCGCGTGCGACGTAGGACCGGAGGTCATCGGTGTGCGGGTAACAGGCGGCGTGATCCTCGCGGACCGTCCGGCAGACGTTCTGGATGTCGACGTCACCGAGCAGGATGTAGCGGGTGCCAGGCCCGAGGTTGATGCACAGTCGTCGCCGACCGGTGTGCTTGCGTGCGTGGCTCAGCTTGTCCCAGTTGTCGACGTGCAGGCCGATCAGCCGACCATCTTGGTAGTTGGGTGTCGTGGTCGGTGACTTGGCGACGCTGAGAGCCTTGCCAAGCATGTGGGTTCCAGGACTGTTGAGGTGGTCGGGGCCGATGCTCTCGGCCCCGACCACCTCGACGACGATGTCGTCGGCCGTGGACCGACCGGGTCGGAGCCGGTCGATCACGTCGTGATCGAGGGAACGCCAAGGGCCGATGGGAATGACAGCACCCTCTTCGAACCGGGCGTCGCCGCGGGTCGTGCCGACACTGGCGACCTGGGTGCGGGCTGCTAGGGCGGCAGGTGAGGCGTGGGCGACCTTGAGACTCATGGAGTCCTCCTGGACCCGGGCCCGTCGAGGTCATCCCCGAAAGTGACCTCCAGCTCGGCCATGAGCGCTTGGGCGAGCTCGATCTGCTGGGG
Source organism: Kitasatospora sp. NPDC058046 (assembly GCF_042885595.1). Taxonomy (NCBI): domain Bacteria; kingdom Bacillati; phylum Actinomycetota; class Actinomycetes; order Kitasatosporales; family Streptomycetaceae; genus Kitasatospora; species Kitasatospora sp. NPDC058046. The sequence continues at coordinate 529,986 of NZ_JBHVRS010000001.1, read as the reverse complement.
GCGGTCGATGATGACCTTCGTGAGGTTGCCGATACCCCGAAGCATGGACAGGTCGTTGCCGCGCAGGTCGGTCGCTCGATAGGTGCCGCGGCCGAACTCGGTGTCTCGTAGCGAGCAGCCGTCGAAGACCGCAGCAGTGAGGTCGCACCCGTTGAAGGCCGACTCGGTGAGCACGCAGTCGGTGAAAGCGAGCGGGCCGGTGGTGCGGAGCTTCTCGAAGGTGGAGTAGTTCAGCTTGCAGTGGTCGAACAGCACGTTGTCGAGGGTGAGGCCGTTGTAGTTCCCGCCCATGATCTTGCAGTTCCTGAAGACGACGCGCGACAGCCTGCTGTCGACCCACTGGAGATTTCCCAGGTCGCAGTCGGTGAATTCGACCGAGTCCACGCGTACCTCGTCCATGCGAACACGGGAAGCACGAAGGTTGGTGACGCGGCCGGTGAGGAGACGGGTGTTGGCCAGGTCGAGGTCGCGTAGATCGGCGTCGGCATAGGCGAACTCCTGGACGATGCCCCGGCCGCTCTCCAAGGTCGAGGTGTTGGAGAGGTAGCCACCGGTGAGATCGGGCAAGGTGATGCTGATACGGCCGAAGGAACGGCTGGGCATGGTGAATGCTCGCTTTCCGTTGCGCCGGGCCAGCGCCGGTCGGCACTGGCCCGGCGACGCTCACTTCTTGTTCCAGTTGTCCCAGGTCGGACGGTTGTCGAACTTGGGGCCGGCGTTGTCCCAGGTGGGGCGGTTGTCGAACTTCGCCACCGCGGGGCCGGTCGTGCCGGCATCCACCAGGTCGCTGATCACGTCGGTTTCGATGGTCTTCAGCAGTTCGAGCAAGGTCATGACGCGGTCTCCGCTCGGACGGTATCGGACAGGGCGGTGAGAAGGGCCTGCCGCGACACGCGGCAGTGGTTCGTCTCGGTGGAGTCGAAGCGGCCGTTCTCGAAGAACCTGTTTCCGGCCTGAGCACCCCGACAGAAGCCGAAGTACTCGCAGGTGGCCTCGCAGGCGTCCAGGCCGGTCAGGAACTCGTCCACGTAGCGGAGCCGATGGGCGTTGGCCAGCATGTCGCGGATGGTGAGCTGCAGGACGTTCCCGGCCTGGAAGTCGTGGTACTCGGGGGATTGGACGCCCGCCAGCTCAGGGGAGAGAAGAACGACGTCCCCGATTGAAGAGACGGTCGGGATGGGGTCGATCCGAACGCTTTGCCAGCCGTCTCCGCCTCGCAGGGAGCGCAGGTAGGCGCCAAGGCGATCGATTTCGCGGACGGTCAGGCCGGGGTTCGAACGAGTCCAGGCGATCGCGCGGTTCCAGAACTCGGCTGCGGCTTCGAACATGGGGACGGGGCGGTGGGCATTGGCTCCCTCGCGCTCTTCGATGTTGATTCCTACGGTGTGGCAGCCCAGTTCGGCGAAGAAGTCCAGCAGTTCCTCCGGCCGGCCGATGCTGTCCACTGTGACCACGGCGATCGTGGAGAAGCCGATTCCGTGTCGGCGAAGACGCGCAATGCCTCGGAGGGTGCGATCGAAGACCGGCTTTCCTCGGCGGTCGACGCGCTCCGTGTTGAACTCGGCGGGACCGTCGATGCTCACCCCCACACGTACCTCGCGCTCCGCGAAGAACTCGCACCAGCGGTCACTGACCAAGGTGCCGTTGGTCTGGACATAGTGGTGCAGCAGGCCTTCATGCCGAAGGCTCTCGAACGGATCGGTCAACTCGGAGAGACGCGACGTCCCGAGCGCCAGCGGTTCACCCGCGTGCCACACAAGGTCCATCGGGGCATCGACGGTTGCGATCTCGCGGATCGACCGGGCAATGGCCTCGGCGACATCGGACGTCATCGGCGTCCGACGGTCCTTTCCGGGGAGGTAGCAGTAGCTGCACGCCACATTGCAGAAGCCGTCCGGTTGCACGACGACCGACCGCGGTCGGGGGGAGATCCGCCGGCGGTAGCGCTCGCGGGAGGTGAGTGGAGGTGTGCGGGCCACGGTGGTCCTCTCAAGCGTAGGGACGATCACTGGAAGCGGAGGTCTGCGTGCACGGTCTTGCAGGATTTGCTGACCAGCTCCGTGGCGATCGGGAGGTCACGCAGGCCTCCCGCTGGGATGCCGGATCGTTCGGCCGCCCAGGAACTCCCGAACCCGATGGCGATTTCCAGTTCCAGAGCGGCTGATCATCAGTCAACAGTGCTTCTGCGGATGAGACGAGGTCAGACTGGAGGACACATCACCGGACACTTCGATCGGTACGCCGTATCTCCTGTCGCTGGCCGATGTCGGCGGCTTAGCCTGGATCTGCGGGGGTGCAGAGATGCCCGGACACACACCGAATGGAACGTTCGTCACTGCGCGGATCAAGCGTGGGTGGCGCACTCAGGAGGACTTCGCTGAGGCGTACAACGCCACGGCTGGCACCTCGGGCTCGAAGGCCAGGATCTCGGTGCGTCAGGTCAGACGGTGGGAATCGGGACAGACCCTGTGGCCGAACCGGGACGCGCGTCAGGTCTTGATCCGGATGTTCGGTATGCCCTTGGGGCACCTGGGCTTCGTTCCGCCCGCCGGCAAGGCGATGGCGCGGGACACTGCGGCCGATGACGAACCCGGCATGGAGGATCATGTGCTTCGCCGAACATTCGTAGGCGGTGCTCTTGTCGCACCCTTGCTCGATCTTGCGGCACTGGACCATCTCGCAGCCGCAGCCCGGGACGCCTACCGATACGCCGACCAGGATCTTGTCGATCATCTGCGCAACGCGCTGGACGAGACGGCTCGGATTGATCTTCTCGACGGGCCGCATCGGGCAATGCCCGCCGCGCTTGGAATCCTCTCCGCGATCAACGGTGCTGCACGAGATGCCAAGCCCGGCATTCGTCAACAGCTACTCGGCCTGGGGGCGCGTGCGGCCGAACTGGCAGCGTGGCTTCACCGGGATGCCGGATCGCCTCACCGGACGATCACCTACTGGCACAACCAGTCGAAAGAATGGGCCACCTTCACCAGCGACGGTGCCATGCACGCCTACGTTCTCCTGCGTCAGGCGCAGGCCATGGGACGCCACGACCCGGCTCGGATACTCGCCTTGGCAGATGCGGCCACCAGTGGGCCGTGGGTCCTTCCGCCACGTCCACGTGCTGAGGCACTTCAGCAGAAGGCGCGCGGACTTGCGATGACCGGGGCCGCCGAGAAGCAGATCGAGCGAGTCCTGGACGAGGCGCATGGTTCGTTGGACCAGGCGGCCGAGCCGTGCGGGGCGGCGACCTGCACCGGGCCTCTCGGGGACGGCTACACCCGCGATCGGCTGATGGTGCAGTCCGGGATCTGCTGGCGTGAGGCCAAGCGGCCGGACAAAGCAGTTGCGGTGTTTCGGGCGCATCTCTCGGGGAGCGTCCTCGGACCTCGCGACCATGCCCACTACAGCGCGTTCCTGGCGGGGGCTCTCGCCGAGGCAGGTGAGCCTGACGAGGCGGCTGACGCGGCTCTCCGTGCCCTGGCCGTGGCCGCGCCTCCGCGTTATGGGCAGGTGATCACCGAACTCCACCGCACGGCAGAGATCCTGTTCCCGCACCGCGACCGTCCGGCGGTGCGGGAGTTCCACGAACGTCTGATGGTGACCGTGTCATGTTAGGACGAGACGAATTCCGCCACCTTGGCGATCACCTCGCTCTGCCAGGCCTTGGACTGCGGGTGGGCGTAGGACGGGTCGTCGTGGACGGCGAACCCGTGTTGCGCGCCGTCGAGTTCGTACAGTTCGGCCCCGGCGCCGAAGAGCGGCGCGAATCGACGGGACAGTTCGATGTCGACGAAGGTGTCCTTCGTACCGTGGATGATGAGTACGGGTGACCGCACGCCGGTGCAGAGCTGCACGGGGTCGAGGTGGAAGACCTCGTTCAGGAGACCGCGGCCCGTCTCGAACGGTTGACGGACGGAGAAGCCACGCTCGTCCAGCTTCACGGCGTGCTCTGTGGAGAGGCGGTCCTCGACCCATCCGGCTGCTTCGGTGATGAAGCGGTTCCGGTAGTCCATACGTGGGTTCAGCAGGACCAGCTTGTCGACCTCATCGGGTCGGCTTCCGGCATGTAGGGCTGCCGCACCGCCGGAGAACGAGGCGGCAACGACGTGGACCCGGCCGGGGCGATCGGCGATCTCTGCCAGGTGTCCGGACGCGGCCCGGATGTCGTTGGCGATGGAGGCGATCGTGATGTCGGAGAAGCGCCCGGCGCTCCTGCCGTGGGCCCGCAGGTCGAAGCGGAGGCAGGTGATGCCGGTGGCGGCGAGACCGGCCGCCAGGCGGCCGAAGAATCCGCCTTCTTCACGGGTGACGCCGGCGCCGTGTGCGAGAACGGCCAGAGCAGTTGGGGGAGTTGGCGAGGGAGTGACCGTGCCGGACAGTGCGGTGCCGTCCAGCGACCGAAATGCGGTCTCGTAGTCAGTCATGTCCACCGACGGTATCAACTCGCGGACGAGGCTGGAGCGTCCAGGGAGCGGAGGTTCCGGGGCGCGCTGGGGTGAGTGCGCTCGCGCCGCCCGAAAGGGTGATGTGGGTGGGGGTTTGACGAGGTGTTACGGCGTTGCGGTGAAAATTGCGGTGTCGGGTGCTCGGAGAAGCGCCCGGTGCATGGGCACAAGTAACCCCGGCGGTGCTCCAACACCCCGGGGTTTGGCACCAGGAGAAAGCAACTCCAGATGCAGATTCATCGTATCCCTCAGCACGCTCCCGGGTACACGATCCTGGACAACGGGCATGTCGTCCGCAAGCACTCGCTGTCGTGGGCCGCACGCGGCCTCCTCAGCTACCTGCTCAGTCTGCCGGACGGGGCGCGCGAAGACGTCCGTACGCTGGCCGCCAAGAGCGTGGAGGGTCGGACGAGCGTGGCTCGGGCGCTCAGGGAGTTGGAGGCGGCCGGGCACTACGTCCGGCGCACCCAGCGGGACCCGCTGACCGGGCAGGTGCGGACGGTCGTCTCGGTGCACGAGGTGCCGGTGACGACGGGCAAGGCGGTGCACACGGTGCCGCCGCTTCCCGTGCCCCCGGCCGCCGGTGGTCCAGCTCCAGGTGGGCCAGGCGTCGGGAAGGCGGGAAGCCCTTCCAAGGAACGGGAAACCAAGGACGTGGAACAACCTTCCGTCCGTCCCCCGGAGAAGTTGACGGCGGGCATGGCGCTGCTGCTCGAACTCGGGTGCCGGGAGCCGAAGATGGCCCTGGCGGGGAAGCCGCTTGGTGATCAGGCCGCGAGGGTGGAGCGGCTGCTGGCACAGGGCTGGTCCCGGAGCGCCTTGCTGGGCATCCTGGCGGCGCCGCTGCCGGAGAAGGTCACGCACAGCGTGGGGGCGGTCCTGGCGGGGCGGTTGGCGAGGGTGCCCGCTGTCCCCGAAGCGGCGGGAGATACGGGGCCCCGCAGGCACGAGTGCCCCGGCCGGGGCGGGATGTGCGGGCGGCCCGTGGCCGGGCCCGGGCAGGTGTGCGGGGCGTGCCGGGCTTAGCGCTCCGGCGGGCGGAAGGTGACCGGGGCGTCGAAGGCGGCGCGGCGGGTGGTGCGGCGCAGGGCGCGCAGGACGGGGGTGCCGAGGGTGAGGCAGAGCACCACGGTGAGTGCGGCGCGCGGCAGGTCCCAGCCCAGCGACGTGGTCAGGCAGTAGGCGGCGAAGCGGACCAGGTTGGCGGGCAGCGGGTCGCCGGGGACGAAGGAGATGGAGCCGGCCAGGCCGCCGATGTACGGCCAGCCCTGGAGGTTCATGATCGTGCCGTACAGCAGGGACGCAATGGCGCCGTAGGACGCCAGCACCACGAGTTCGCGCCGGCCGCGCAGCGAGGAGGCCCCTGGGAGCAGGCCCGCACCCAGGCAGACCCAGCCCATCGCCAGCATCTGGAACGGCAGCCACGGCCCGACCCCGCCGGTGAGCAGCGCGGAGGCGAACATCGACAGCGAGCCGAGGACGAAGCCGAAGCCCGGGCCGAGCACCCGCCCGGACAGCACCATCAGGAAGAACATCGGCTCCAGCCCCGCCGTGCCCGCGCCGAGGGGGCGGAGGGCGGCGCCGGCGGCGGCCAGGACGCCCAGCAGGGCCACGGACTTGGCGTCCAGGCCGGGGGCGCCGCCGCCCGCCGAGCGGCCCTCGGAGATCTGGGCGATGACGACGGCGAGGAGGAGGGGGAGCAGCAGGGCGAACAGCCACGGTGCGTCGGTGGAGTGGCCGACCAGCGCCGACTTGGTGGAGGCGAGCAGCGGCCAGCCGAAGGCGGCGACGCCGACGAAGGAGACGGACAGCAGCGCCGCGACGGACCGGCGTCCCAGCGGGACGGGACGAGTGCTCATGCGTCCAGCGCCTCCGCGACCTGCCGCACGGTGAGCCACGGCCCGGGTGCGAGCACCTTGGCGACCTGCGGGGCGAAGGCGGGGGAGGAGACCACGACCTCCGCCGTCGGACCGTCCGCGACGATCTCGCCCTCGGCGAGGATCACCGTGCGGTGGGCGAGTTCGGCGGCCAGCTCGACGTCGTGGGTGGCGAGGAGCACGGCGTGGCCCTCGGCCGCCAGGCCGCGCAGGATCTCCACCAGCCGGGCCTTGGCGGCGTAGTCGAGGCCGCGGGTCGGCTCGTCGAGGAGCAGCAGCGGGGGCCGGGCGGTGAGCACGACGGCGAGGGCGAGGGTGAGCCGCTGGCCCTCGGAGAGGTCGCGCGGGTGGGTGTCGTCGTCGATGCCGGGCAGCAGGCGCTCGACCAGGGCGCGGCAGGTGCCGGCGGCGGCGCCGGCGTCGGTGTCGGCCGCGGCGCACTCGGCGGCGACCGATTCGCCGTACAGCAGGTCGCGCGGGTCCTGCGGGACGAGGCCGACCTCGCGGATCAGTTCGGCGGGGCGGGTGCGGTGCGGGGTGCGGCCGCCGACCCTGACGCTGCCGGAGGAGGGGGAGTGCAGGCCGACCAGGCTGCCCAGCAGGGTGGACTTGCCGGCGCCGTTGCGGCCCATCAGGGCGGTGATCTCGCCGGGGTGGAGGGCGAGGTCCACGCCGCGCAGGGCCGGGACGGGGCCGCGCCGGACGGCGAGGCGGTCGGTGACGGCGAGGGGGGCGGCGCCGGCACGGCGGTCGGCGGGAGCAGGCGTCCGGCCGTCCAGCCGGGCGCGCAGCGGCGCGGCCTTGCGGCGCGCGTCGCGGACCGAGAGCGGCAGCGGCCGCCAGCCCGCGAGCCGGCCGAGGCCGACCACCGGCGGGTGCACCGGGGAGTGCGCCATCACCTCGGCGGGCTCGCCGAGGACGGGCGGGGCGTCGGGGGTGAGCAGCAGCACCTGGTCGGCGTACTGGACGACCCGCTCCAGCCGGTGCTCGGCCATCAGCACGGTGGTGCCGAGGTCGTGCACCAGCCGCTGGAGGACGGACAGCACCTCCTCGGCCGCGCCCGGGTCGAGCGCCGAGGTGGGCTCGTCCAGGACCAGCACGCGCGGGTGCACGGTGAGCACCGAGCCGATCGCGACGCGCTGCTGCTGGCCGCCGGAGAGGGAGTTCAGCGCGCGGTCGCGCAGGTCGGCGAGGCCGAGCAGGTCGAGGGTCTCCTCGACCCGGCGGCGCATCACGTCGCCCGGCAGGCCCAGGGACTCCATGCCGTAGGCGAGTTCGTCCTCCACGGTGTCGGTGACGAAGTGCGCCAGCGGGTCCTGCCCCACCGTGCCGACGAGGTCGGCGAGTTCGCGCGGACGGTGCTCGCGGGTGTCCCGGCCGCCGACGGTGACCCGGCCGTGCAGCACCCCGCCGGTGAAGTGCGGCACCAGGCCGCTGACCGTCCCCAGCAGGGTGGACTTGCCGGAGCCGGACGGGCCCACCAGCAGGCAGAGTTCGCCCTCGGGGACGGTCAGGTCGACGCCGTTCAGGGCGGGTGTGGCCGAGTCCGCGTACCGGACGGAGACCTGCTCGAAGGTGATCACGATGCCCTCCGGGGCGGGGTCGGGGCGGCGAACGCCGGTACCAGGCCGAGCAGCACGGTCAGCACGGCGGCCAGTGGCAGCGCGGGGACGGTCGGCGGGACGACGGTGGGGGCGAAGGCGGCCGGGTCCCGCGCGGCCAGGTAGGTGGTGAGGGCCGCCACGGCCGCCCCGGAACCGGCCGTCAGCCACTCGGGAACGGCCCAAGGATCGGGCCGGTAGCGGCTTCTGACGGACCGTCGGCCACCCAGCAGCAGGCCGGCGAAGGCGGCGGCCAGGCCGAGCAGCAGGACGGGCAGCGCCCAGCCCGCGCCACCGGCCGTCAGCAGCCCGTACGCGGCCAGGCAGACCCCGAGCAGTCCGGCCAGGGTGAGCGCGGCCGTTGCCCGGGCGAGCCGGCGCGGGACGTCGGCGGTGCGGCCGAAGCCCCGGGTGTCCATGGCGGCGGCCAGTGCGATGGACCGCTCCAACGCGCCCTCCAGCACTGGGAGTCCGACGCTCAGCACGGCCGCGACGCCCTTGTCGGAACGGCCCCGCAGGCGCCGCGCGGCACGCAGCCGGCGGACGTCCGCGATCAGGTTCGGCGCGAAGGTCATCGCCACCACGACGGCGACGCCCGCCTCGTAGAGCGCGCCGGGCAGGGCGCGCAGCAGCCGGGCCGGGCTGGCCAGCGAGTTGGCGGCGCCGACGCAGACCAGCAGGGTGGCCAGCCGCAGCCCGTCGTACAGCGCCGCGAGCAGCCCCTCGACGGTGACCCGGCCGCCGATCCGCACGCCCTGCGCCCAGACGGGCAGCGGCAGTTCGGGCAGTGTGAACAGCACATGGGTGCCCGGGATCGGCGAACCGAGGAACACCGCGAAGACCAGCCGGATGCCCAGCACCAGCAGGCCCAGCCGCAGGAACGCCCCGTACGAGCGCGACCACGGCGCATCGCCGCGCCGGGCCGCGACCACGTACCCGGCGACGGCGACGAGCAGCAGCAGGATCGCCGGGTTGGTGGTGCGGGTGGCCGCCGCGCCCAGCCCCAGCGCCCACAACCACCAGGCCCCGGGGTGCAGTTGACGGGGGCCGGTGGGCGGCCGGGTGGTACGGACGGCGGTGCTGCTCACGGTGATTCCTGGGTGGGGGACGTTAGGGGTGACGGCGGCGGCGCGCCTGCCAGACGGCGCCACCGGCGAGGACGGCCACCAGCGCGCCACCGGCGATCAGGCCGACGTCCGGGCCGCTGCCGGTGCTCTGGTCGGCGGATCCGGCGGCCGGTTGGGCGGCGCCGGCCGCGCCGACCTGGTCGCCGCAGCCCGCCTTCGGGTACCCGGCGATGGCGCACAGCAGCCCGTTGGTGTCGTAGCGCAGCGGCGGGGCGACGGTGGCCAGCACCTCGGCCGAGGTGGCGCGGGGCGCGACGGCGGCGCAGGCCGTGCGCTGCTCGGGCACCGAGGCGGCGGACGAACCGGCGGCGGACGAACCGGAGGTGGACGAGCCGGAGACGGACGAGCCGGCGGCGGAGCCGGCGTCCTCGGCGGTGCCGAAGTCCAGCACGACGGCCACCCGCTTGCGGCCCTCCTGCGCGGGCGTGTCCGCGCAGATGTCGGCGAAGCTCCCGGCCGTCCGGGGCTTCGCGGCGTCCTGCCCGCCGTCCGGGCTCAGCGCGAACCGCCAGCCGTCCACGGCCCCGTCCGGCGGCACCGCGACGGAGGGCCCCTGCTGCTGGTACGTCCAGCTGCCGCCCTCGGCGCCGCGCCAGAACGACCAGTACCGGTACCCGGCGGCCTGCGCCGGAGCGGCGGAGGCGAGCAGCAGCACCGCCCCGAGGAGGGGGAGGAGCAGCGCGGCGAGGGCGGTGCGACGGCGGGCGCGGGCGCCGTCACCCGGCAGGCCGGGGCCCGGCCCGCCGGGAGCGGCGTGGGAGGCGGGACGCATCAGAGGTGGGTGTTGCGCTTGCGCTGGAGGCTGAGGAGGAGGCCGCCGCCGACGCCGATGAGCAGGCCGACGCCGATCAGCCAGTACTGGCCGATGCCGCCGTCCTTCTTCTTCGCCGGGGCGGTCGCCGTCGCCGTGGCGGAGGCGTCGGTGGCCTTGGGTGCCGGGCCGAGGGCGGTGAGCTGCCCGGTCAGGGCGGCGGTGTCGCGGTGGGCGGCCTGGGCGACCAGCAGGAGGGTGGCGGTGGCGCCGGCGTCGGTGCCGCCCTTGCTCCAGGTGGCGCCCTCCTTGGCGAGCCAGTCGACGGCGCCGGCGGCCTGCTGGGGGTGGCCGCTCTGGCTGAGCGCGAGGGCGGCCCAGGCGGTGGCGGTGTAGTCGGGGGTGGGGGCGGCGCCCGGGGTGGTGAGGGTGAGGTGGTCGCCGCCGGCCGCGAGCTGGGCGGTGAGGTAGGCGCCGACGGCCTCGCCGGACTCCGCGTGCGAAACCGGGGCCGAGGAGGCCGAGGAGCCCTGGGCGGCCGGGGCGTCGGCGCAGGCCAGGGCCTTGGGCGCGGCGTCGGCGTGCACCGTGCCGGCGACCGGCAGGTGGCCGCCGCTCGCGGCGAGCGCGGCCTGGGCGCTGGCCAGGGCGTTCGGGGTGAGCGCGCCGCCGGCCGGGTCGGTCTGGTAGGCGAAGGCGCCGCGCTGGTCGGCGGGGGCGGCGCAGCCGAGCTGGAAGAGGGCGAGCCCGTCGAAGGCGGACCTGCCGGCCTTGGCGACGCCCGCCGGGTCGGTCTTGGCGGCGAACAGCGCGTTGACGGCGAGGCCGGTGGAGTCGGCGTCGCCGGGGCCGCCCGGGTTGTACGCCCAGCTGCCGTCGGCGTTCTGGTTGGCCTTGAGCCAGCCGACGCCCTTGTCGACGGCGTCCTGGTGCCCGCCGAGGGCGACCAGGGCCTGGACGGCGACGGCGGTGGCGTTGCTGTCCTCGGTCTTGGGGTCGCAGGCCGCGCCGGCGGCCCGGTAGGAGGGCCAGCCGCCGTCCTCGCACTGCTGCCCGGCGAGCCAGCCGACGGCCGAGTCGGCCGGGGTGACCTTGGCCGCCGTCAGCGCGGTGAGCGCCAGCGACTGCCGCCAGACGCCGTCGTACGTCGGGTCGCTCTTGCCGTACAGCCCGTCGGGAACGGCGGCGGGGGTCGGCGCGGGGCTGTCGGCGAGGGCCGGTCCTGCGGCGAGGCCGGTGAGCAGCGCGGCGGACAGGGCGGCGGCGCCCAGGCGGGCGGCGGTCAGCATGGTGCGGGTGTGCCTTTCGGTGAGCGGTGGTGGCCCGGGCGGGGCCGTTCCGTAGTCCTCGACGGTGCCGGGCGCGTGCGTCCGGACTGGCCGCTCGCCCCTCCCCGGGTGCTCCGACTCGTCCGGGCGGCCGATGGCGGCGCCGGTCTCACGGCTGCGGGGTCAGCGCCGGATTCGCACCGGCTTTCCCCGGGGGAGGAGCGGGATGGAGTTGTGCCGACTGTCGACTCTAGCCGCCGGAGCACGCCGCCTGCCCCGAGACAGGCAGGAACAGGTTCCAGTCGCAGCAGAGGGGAGGGCGGCTCACGGCAGGGCGAGCAGCCGGGCCGCGGTGTGCAGGTCGGCCCGGACCTCGGCGATCGAGGCGCGCCCGGAGAGCCAGGCGACCAGTGCCGAGTGCCAGGTGTGCTCGATCACCCGCACCGCCGCGCGCTGGCTCTCGGTGGGCGGTCCGGACTGGCCGATCGCGTCCAGGATGAGCTGCCCGGTGGCCGTGCTGACCTGGTCCACCTCGGCCCCCACCGAGCGGTCCGCGAAGGACAGCGCCCGGACCATCGCCTCGGCCAGCAGCGGTTCGCGCTGCAGCGCGTGGAAGGCCCGGGTGAGGGCGTCGGCGACCCGCGGCGCCGGTTCGCGGTCGGTCGGCGGGTGCCGCCGGATGTGCTCCTGGAGGCCCTGGAGCTGCTCCAGCATCACCGCCACCAGCAGGTGGACCTTGGACGGGAAGTACCGGTAGAGCGTGCCGAGGGCGACCTGGGCGCCCTCCGCGACCTCCCGCATCTGCACCGCCTCGTACCCGCCCCGCACCGCCAGCGCGGTGGCGGCCCGCAGGATGCGCCGGCGCCGTTCGGCCTGGCGCGCGGTCAGCGGCGGCTCGCCCGGGGGCGAGAGCTGCGGAGAGGTGGAAGGAGGGGGTGGCGGCAAGGGTGCTCCCGGGCGGGCGAGAGTGGCGGCGTGCTCCACATGGTCGGCAGGATCCGGCGTGGCGGGAATCACCAGCCCTGGCTCCTGAGGGAAAGCTACGGGCCGGTATCTTCGAGGTCTCTCATTGTTCACGTGGTCGACGACGAGTTCCCCAGCCACTGAAACCTGATCTACTTTAGCGACCGGAAGCACGACCGGCAGCACCGTAAGCAGCTAGAGAAGAGGGCCCAGGATGACCGCGCAGCCGCTGCGGATTGCCCTGCTGTCGTACCGAGGGGACCCCTTCTGCGGCGGTCAGGGCGTGTACGTACGGCACCTCTCCCGGGAGCTGGCCAGGCTCGGCCACCACGTGGACGTGATCGGCGCCCAGCCCTTCCCGGTGCTCGACGAGGTCGACGGCCCCGGCTCGGTGCGCCTGGTCGAGCTGCCCAGCCTGGACCTCTACCGCGCCGACGACCCCTTCCGCACCCCGGCCCGCGACGAGTTCCGCGGCCCGGTGGACGTGCTGGAGTTCGCCACCATGCGCACCGGCGGCTTCCCCGAGCCGCTCACCTTCTCGCTGCGCGCCCGCCGCTACCTGGCCGCCCACAAGGGCCGCTACGACGTGGTGCACGACAACCAGACCCTCGGCTACGGCCTGCTCGGCCTGGCCCGGCACGGCTTCCCGCTGGTCACCACGATCCACCACCCGATCACCGTGGACCGGCAGCTGGAGCTGGACGCCGCCACCACCCGCGGCAAGCGGCTCTCGCTGCGCCGCTGGTACGCCTTCACCCGGATGCAGCGCCGGGTCGCCGCCCGGCTGGACCACGTGATCACCGTCTCCGGCACCTCGCAGCGCGAGATCGCCGAGCACCTGGGCGTCGCGCCCGGCGCGATCTCGGTGGTGCCGATCGGCGCCGACACCCGGCTCTGGTCGCCCTCGGCGGAGATCGAGCGCGTCCCCGGCCGGATCGTCACCACCTCCAGCGCGGACGTCCCGCTGAAGGGCCTGGTCTTCCTGGTCGAGGCGCTCGCCAAGGTCCGCACCGAGCGGGACGCCCACCTGGTGGTGGTCGGCAAGCCGCAGAAGGAGGACGGGCCGGTGGCCGAGGCGGTGCGCCGCTTCGGGCTGGCCGGGCACATCGAGTTCCGCAGCGGGCTGACCGACCAGGAGCTGGTCGACCTCTACCGCTCGGCCGAGGTGGCCTGCGTCCCCTCGCTCTACGAGGGCTTCTCGCTGCCCGCCGCCGAGGCGATGGCCACCGGCACCCCGCTGGTCGCGACCACCGGCGGGGCGATCCCCGAGGTGGCCGGGCCGGACGGGGAGTCCTGCCTGGCGGTGCCGCCGGGGGAGGCGGACGCGCTGGCCGCCGCGCTCGGCCGGCTGCTGGACGACCCGGAGCTGCGGGCCGGGCTCGGCGCGGCCGGACGGGAGCGGGTGCTGGCCCGGTTCACCTGGGAGCGGGCCGCCGAGCTGACCGCCGAGGCCTACCGCGCGGCGCTCGCCACCGGCGTCGGCGCCCGGGCCCGCTCGGGGCCGGGCTGGCGGTACGTGGCCTAGCCGCCCGCCCGCGGCAGGTCGGTGACGGCCGGTCGGCGGAGGCGGGGCGGTGGCGGCAGGGCGAGCCTGCCCGACGAAGCGTGACGTGCCGGGAGTGGCGTGACGAAGCGTCAAGAACGCTTGGTAGCAATAGGAATGGGAGTCCTGCAGTGCTGACCGTCGATTTCTCGCGCTTCCCGCTCGCCCCCGGCGACCGGGTGCTCGACCTGGGCTGCGGCGGGGGCCGGCACGCGTTCGAGTGCTACCGCCGTGGCGCCAACGTGATCGCCCTCGACCAGAACACCGAGGAGATCGCCGAGGTCAGGAAGTGGTTCGCGGCGATGGAGCAGGCCGGTGAGGCCCCCGAGGGCGCGTCGGCGGTCGCGATGGAGGGCAACGCGCTGGCGCTGCCGTTCGAGGACGAGTACTTCGACAAGATCATCATCTCCGAGGTGATGGAGCACATCCCGGACGACAAGGGCGTGCTCAACGAGATGTTCCGGGTCCTCAAGCCGGGCGGCCTGCTCGCCGTCACCGTGCCCCGCTGGCTCCCGGAGAAGATCTGCTGGGCGCTGTCCGACGAGTACCACGCCAACGAGGGCGGCCACATCCGGATCTACCGGGGCGACGAGCTGCTCGAGAAGCTCAAGGACGCCGGCCTGGAGCCGTACGGCACCCACCACGCGCACGCGCTGCACTCCCCGTACTGGTGGATCAAGTGCGCGGTCGGCGTCGACAACGACAAGGCGCTGCCGGTCAAGGCCTACCACCAGCTGCTGGTCTGGGACATCGTCGGCACCCCGGTGATCAGCAGCCTCACCAGGGCCGCCGAGCGGGCCCTCAACCCGGTGATCGGCAAGAGCTTCGTCGCGTACGCCTCCAAGCCCAACCGCGCGCCGGGCGGGACGGCGTGACGGCCGCCGTCCCCGAGGTGCTGCTGCTCGACGGGGTGCTCGACGCCGAGCAGGCCGCCGACACCGTGCGCAGCATCCTGGCCGAGCAGCGCCCCGACGGCGCCATACCCTGGTTCGCCGGCCACCACCTCGACCCCTGGGACCACACCGAGGCGGCGATGGCCCTCGACACGGCCGGCGAGCACGCCGCCGCCGAGGCCGCCTACCGCTGGCTCGCCGCCGCCCAGAACCCGGACGGCTCCTGGTACGCCGCGTACACCGACGGCGCGGTCACCGACCGGGCCAAGGAGAGCAACTTCTGCGCGTACATCGCGGTCGGGGTCTGGCACCACCACCTCAGCACCGGCGACGACGCCTTCCTGGAGTGGATCTGGCCGGTCGTCCGGCGCGCCCTGGACTTCATCGTCGGGCTGCGGCTGCCCGGCGGCCCGATCGCCTGGCGGGTCGACGGGGACGGCACCGCCACCGACGAGGCGCTGCTCACCGGCTCGTCCAGCATCCTGCACGCGCTGCGCTGCGGCCTGGCCGTCGCCGAGTACCTGGAGGAGCCGCAGCCCGACTGGGAGCTCGCGGCCGGCCGGCTGGGGCACGCCGTCTCCCACCACCCCGAGCGGTTCCTGGACAAGGGCCGCTACTCGATGGACTGGTACTACCCGGTGCTCGGCACCGGCCTGCGCGGCGAGGCGGCGGTGGCCCGGATCGAGCGGGACTGGGAGCGCTTCGTCGTCCCCGGCCTCGGCGTGCGCTGCGTCAGCGACCGTCCGTGGGTGACCGGCGGCGAGAGCGCCGAGCTGGCGCTCGCGCTCTGGGCCATCGGCCAGTCCGACCGCGCGGTGGACATCCTGCGCTGGATCCAGAAGCACCTGCGGCACGAGGACGGCTCGTACTGGACCGGGTACGTCTTCGAGGACGACGCGATCTGGCCGGAGGAGCGCACCACCTGGACGGCCGGGGCGCTGCTGCTCGCGGTGGCCGCGCTCGGCGGGGACCCGGCGACGGTCGCGGTCTTCGGCGGGGAGCAGCTGCCGGCCGGGCTGGTGGTCGCGGACTGCTGCTGAGCCCGGCGCACTGCGCGCGGAACGGCGCGCGGGGGACGGGCGCACAGGGCGCACCGGGCGCGGACACGGCGCGTACACGCGGAAGGGGCGGGACCGGAGAACCGGTCCCGCCCCTTCGCGGTGTGCGTCCGCGGGCGTCAGCCGTGCTGTCTCAGCCGCGCTGGATGCCCGTGGTGTCGGCCAGCACGCCCTGGCTGCCGTCCGGCAGCTGCGCGACCAGCGCGGCGCCGCGCTGCTCGACGGCCAGGTACCAGGTGCCCGGCACGACCTCGCCGACCGGGGCACCGGCCGGGTTGTCCTTCGGGGCCAGCTGGCGCGGGGCCGGGACGGCGAACCAGAACGGCTGGAAGTCCGCCGCCGGGGCGGGCGCCTGCTGCGCGGCCGGGACCGGCTGCGGGGCCGGGGCGCCGGCGTCGTGCGGCTGGGCGGCCTGGACCGGCTGGCCGGGCTGCGGCTGGCCGGCACCCGGGTAGCCGTAGCCGCCCTGGCCGCCGAACGCCGGGTCGTGGCCCTGGGCCGGGTAGCCGTACTGGCCGGGCTGGCCGGGGGCACCCGGCTGACCGGGCTGGCCCGGGTAGCCGTACTGGCCGGGGACGGCCGCCGGGCGGTCGGCGGCCAGCGGGGCCTTCAGTGCGGGCACCAGGGGGCCCGCGGCGGCCGCGCCGGCCAGCGCGAGCAGCGCGATGAAGCCGAGCCAGGCGCCGAAGCCGTGGCTGACGACGGAGCTGGAGGTGCCGCCGCCGAGCGCCCAGACCGAGGTCCACAGCGCGGCGACGGAGAGGGCGATGCCCCACTGGTCCAGCCGCAGGCCGAGCACCTGGCGGTTGGCCGCGGCCGCACCCTGGAAGCGCTGCACCAGGATCAGCACCGCGGCGGCGATGCCGAGGAGGTAGATCGACGGCAGGATGGGGAACAGGTCCGTGCTCCACGCGTTCTGCGACGGCGGGCAGTACCGGCTGTTGCCGCAGTCCACGGTCCAGTAAGGCAGGAAGGAGGCGATGAAGAGCAGGACGGCCGCGCCTGCGACGGCGGCGTCTCCCCTGGTGAGAGCGCGCAGATTCACTAACGTTCCCCTCGTTGACGTGTCGTGGACGGTGGTTCGCGCGGTCGGGCCGACCGGCCGAAACTCCCGAACGGACCAGAAGCCTAGGCCCAACCGTCCTGCCGGTGCACGGCGGGACCGGGAATGGGGTGAAGTCGTTGCAAACCGTGCGGTCCGGGCGGAGCGTCGTCCTCCGCCGGTCGCGGCCCAACTCCCTTACCGCTCTTCGGTCTTCTCTTGGGTCGTCAGGAAAGCGGTCAGCGCGTCGGCGATCCCCCGGGCCGCCTGCTGGCGCCACTGAGGGTCCGTCATCCGCTTCGCGTCCGTCGAGTTGCGCATGTTACCGCACTCGATGAACACCTTGGGGACCGTCGAGAGGTTGAGGCCGCCCAGGTCGGAGCGGGTGTCCAGGCCGTCCTTGGCGATGTAGTCCGCGTACGGCTCGCCGGTCGCGGCGTGGAACCGGTCGCGCAGCAGGAGGCCGAGCCGGCGCGACGGGGCGACGATCGCCGCGTTGTCCGCCTTCCCCGCCACTACCCGGGCGGGCATGATCACGTGGAACCCGCTGCCGTTCGCCGGGCCGCCGTCCCCGTGCACCGAGACCGCGACGTCGGCGTGGGCGTCGGCGCCCGCGCGGGCCCGCTCGTCGACGCACGGGCCCCAGGGCCGGTCGCCGTCCTGGACCAGGACCACCGTGGCGCCCCGGGCGGCCAGCAGGGCGCGGGCCCGGCGGGAGACGTCCAGGGTGTACTCGGCCTCGGTGTAGCCGGCGTTGGTCTCGGTGCCGGTGGTGTCGCACTCCTTGCGGGCGTTGCCGATGTCCACCTGGCGGTTGATCTCGGCGGTGTGGGCGGAGTTCCCGGGGTTGTGGCCGGGGTCGAGCAGGACGGTGCGACCGGTCAGGACCGCGGCGTCGGCGGGCGCGGACGGGGCCTCGGCCGCCGGGGTGGTGGACGGCGGCGGTGCGACCGGCGGGGTGAGGGGCGCGGCGGTGCCGTCGGCCGGGGCGCCGGGGTCGGCGGTCCCCGGCTGGTCCGTGGCCGTCGGGGCGGGCGGCGCCGAAGCCGGGTCGGCAGTCGGGGACGAGGCGGCCGGGGCCGACGCGGCCGGGGCCGCCGTGGCGCCCGCCGGGCCGGAGTGGTCGAGGGCCCGCCAGCCGAACCAGCCCGCCGTGCAGAGCGGAACGGCCACGGCCGCGGCGGTGGTGGCGCGCAGCAGGGCGGAGCGGCGGGGCGGTCGGGGGGCGGTGCCGGTCACTGGTCGGTCAGATCCTGTCCTGGGTGCGCGGAGTCAGGCCGTAGCTCTTCGCGATCGCGTTCCACTTGGTCATGAAGTCCGTCTTCGCCTGCGTCGCCTGCGGGTTGAGCTCGTCCGCGTGCTTCTTGTCGGCGGTGGCCGGGGCCCGGCCGGTGCAGCCCTGGGCGGCGACGGCGCGCGCCCAGCTCGCGTACGCCTTGTCTATGTCGGCGGACAACTGCCAGGCGGACTTCAGGGAGTTCACCGCGTCCGCGCCGCCCGGCACATCCGTGACGCTCAGTTGGGAGAGCTTGGCCAGCAGGGCGGTCCGCTGGCTCGCGCCGTTGTCGAAGTCCTGCGCGGCGCTCTCGATGTCGGCCTTCGGCGGGCAGCTGGTCACCTTGGCGACGGCGCTGCCGATCGGGGCCTTGGCGCTCTCGCCCTCGCTGAGCAGGCCGTCCAGCGCCTGGGCCTGCGCCTTGGCGCCCGGACCGGGAGCGGTCGAGCTCGGCGACGGCGTACCGGCGGGCGAGCCGGACGCGCTCGTGGCGGCGCTCGGCGCACCGTCCGCACCCGTGGGCGCGGTCGCGGGCGGCGGGTTCTCCGCGCCGGTCGCCGGGGCCGAGGCCGGGGCGGGCGCGGCCTGGCCGTCCTTGTCGCTGCCGCCCCGCAGGGCGAACAGCAGGCCGCCGCCGACCGCCAGCACCAGGAGCAGCGCGAAGCCGATCAGCAGCGGGGCCCTGCGGTTGGTCGGCCGGTCCTCGTCGTCCCCGTGGGCGGTCCCGGTCGGGTAGTCGGGCTGGGCGCCGTAGGGGAGCGGGGTGCCGTACGGGGGCTGCGCGCCGTACGGGGACTGCGGCGGGGCGGCGGGCGGCTGCAGGAGGTAGTCGTAGCCGGGGGTCTGCCGCGTCTCCTGCTGCGGGGCGTGGGACGGCGGACCCGCGTGGGAGGGGAACGGCGCGGACGCCGGCGGGGCGGCCGGGGGCGGCGGGGCGGCGCCGGGGAACAGCCGGGCGGTCGGCGGGTCGTAGCCGGGCGAGGCGGCCAGGTACGGGCGGGCGCCCAGCGGCAGGCCCTGGTCGCCGACGGCGCCGGGCGAGGGCGGCGGGGCCATCGGACCGGGCTGGGCGGCGGACTGCGGGGCCGCGGGAGGTTGGGGGGTGGCGGGCGCCTCGGGGACGGGCTGCGCGTCGGCCGGGCGCTGCGGGCCGCGCACCCAGCCGCCGGCGCCGCCGCGCGCGGTCGGGTCCCAGACCGCCGGAGCGCTGTTCTGCTGGTCCGTCATGTCGCTGCTGGCCCCCACCGTCCGCCGATGCTCTGCCTGGTGCTGCGCGGCCACCGTACCGTTCGAACCCCTGCCCGGCAGCCCCGGCACGACGTTAGAGCATCGGCGCGGGGCCCCGGGAACGAACGGCGTCTCCTACCGGGCGGCGCGGCGCAGGACGCGCAGGGAGCCGGTCACCGAGACCTCCTCGAAGCCCTCGGCCAGCGCCCGCAGGTACACCCGGTACGGGGCCTGGCCGCCGTCCGCCGGGTCGGGGAACACGTCGTGCACCACCAGCAGGCCCTCCGGCGCCAGGTGCGGCACCCAACCCTCGTAGTCGCCGGTCGCGTGCTCGTCGGTGTGCCCGCCGTCGATGAACACCAGGCCCAGCGGGCGCCCCCACAGCGCGGCGATCCGCGGCGAGCGGCCGACCAGCGCCACCACGTGCTCCTCCAGCCCGGCGGCGTGCAGGGCACGGCGGAACCGCGGCAGGGTGTCCATCAGCCCGACCTCGGGGTCGACCAGGGTCGGGTCGTGGTACTCCCAGCCGGGCTGCTGCTCCTCCGAGCCGCGGTGGTGGTCGACGGTCAGCGCGACCGTCCCCGCCTCCCGGGCCGCCGCCGCGAGCAGGATCGCCGAGCGGCCGCAGTAGGTGCCGATCTCCAGCACCGGCAGCCCGGTGCTCCGGGCCGCCTCCACCGCCGCCGCGTACAGCGCGAGCCCCTCGTCCACCGGCATGAACCCGGTGGCCTCCTCGAACGCCGCCAGCACCTCGGGTGCCGGCTCGGCGCTCAGCAGCAGGTCGGACATGCGGTGCTCCTCGGGGGGTCGGGACGCGGGCGGACGTGCACGGACCCTACTCGACGGTAGCGGTAGCGGCGCCGCCGGGGCGGCCGGCGCCGACCGGTGCCGTGCGTCGCTCGGGCGGCGGTCAGCCCGCGAGCAGGTCCGCGGCGATCCGGGCGCGGTGCGGGGCCAGCTCGGCGGCGATCGCCCCGACCTCGGCGGGGGTGGCGGTGACGGCGGCCGGCCGGGCCTCGGCGCGCTCGACCAGGGCGATCCGCAGGTGGGTCGGAGGGTGGGTGGAGTCCACGGCGGCGTGGTCACGGGCGCTGAGCCGCAGCAGGCGCTCGTGCTCGGTGGCGGGGACGGAGCCGAGGTGCTCGCGCAGCCGCTCCCAGAGCAGTTCCGGGGCGGGCGGCTTCGGCCGCTCGGACTGTTCGGGCTGTTCTGGCTGCTCCGGGCCCCGGCCCCGGCCGCGGCGGACCGTCCGGGGGCGCCGGCGCTCCTCGGCGCGGATCCGGCCCACGGCGGTGCACACCGGGCCGAACAGCAGGAGCGTCGCGAGCATCCCGCCGGCCGCCTCGCTGCCGCCGACCCGGACGGCGAGGGCGTCCGCCCGGTACTCGGCCTGCTGCCCGGCGCGGGAGGTGAGCCGGTCGAACAGGTAGAGGCCCTGGAGCAGCAGCCAGGCGACGGCCCGCAGGACGACCGCGCCGACCAGCGCGCCGATCCGGATCAGCAGCGAGAGCTCGTCGCCGTGCGCGCGGCCCGGCCGGTCGGGCCGGACCATGCCGTACCAGGCCGCGAGCGCCGAGACCGCGCTGTGCAGCCAGAGCGAGCGGCGGTGGTCGCCGTTGACGTGGTGGCCGAACTCGTGGCCGAGCAGGGCGATCCGCTGCCGGTCGTCCAGCACCTCCCAGAACGGCAGGCCCAGTTCGAGGACGGGACGGCGGCGCAGCCCGACCAGCCCGTAGGAGGCGTTGAACTCGTCGGTGACCCGGATGACGGCCACCGGCGCGGCACCCAGCTCGGCGGCCACCCGGTCCGCCAGCCCGTACAGGGCCGGGGCCGAGGCGCGGTCGAGGACGTTCTGGTCGCGCGGCACCCGGCCGAGCCGGGGCCGCAGCGCGACCGCGACCACCAGCGCCACCACGCCCGCGCAGCGCTGCACCGTGCTCCCGGTGACGAGCAGCCAGACCGCCAGGCAGAGCAGGCCGACGGTGACCAGGTGGACCAGGCCGGCGGCGGCGGAGGCCAGCAGCCAGTCGCGGCGGGCGGTCGGGGAGTCGCCGCCGGCGGCCTGCTCCTCGAACAGCCGGTCGGTACGGTCGGCCGCCGCCCGCTCGCGCCGGGTGGGCGCGGGAGCGCCGTCCTGACCGGGAGACAGGTTCCAGTCGCAGGCCGGGCACCAGGCGGTGAAGCGCGGGTCGGCGGTCAGCGCGGCGGCGCAGCGGGGGCAGGCCGCGCCGTGGGCGGGCTGCTCGGGGGAGGTCGGCGAGGGCGCAGGCGGGGACGTCGGCGCGGACGTCGGAAGGGGTGTCGACACGGTGGTGATCATGGCGTGTCGCAGTGGTGGAAGGACAGTGAATTCGTACAGTTCCGCCGGCCGGTTGTTGTGGAACGCGTTCTAGTCGCGTCGCGCCGCCCGTGCCAGAATCGGCCCGACCGCCGATCCGAGGAACACCAGGCACCCCGGGAGCAGCACCCATGCGCGCAGCCGTCCTGCACAAGACCGGCCAGGAGACCCTCGACGTCCGCGAGGACGTGACGGCCGTGGGCTTCGGGCCGGGCACCGTACGGGTCCGGATGCGCGCCGCCAGCCTCTGCCACTCGGACCTCTCCGCGATGAGCGGCGTCCTGCCGCAGCCCGCGCCGTTCGTCCCAGGGCACGAGGGCGCCGGGGACGTGCTGGAGGTCGGCGAGGGCGTCACCGGCCTCGCCGCCGGCGACCGCGTGGTGCTCTGCTGGATGGCCCCCTGCGGCCGCTGCGACCACTGCCGCCGGGACCGCGGCCACCTCTGCATCGCCAGCCTGCGCAGCCTCGGCGCCCCGGGCTTCCGGATCGCCGAGGGCGGGCTGAGCGCCTCCGGCTTCTACGGCACCGGGGCCTTCGCCGAAGAGGTCGTGGTCGCGGCGAACGCCGTCATCAAGGTGCCCGACGACCTCCCGTACGAGGCCGCCGCGCTGATCGGCTGCGGCGTGACCACGGGCATCGGCGCCGCGGTGAACACCGCCCGGGTCGAGCCCGGCGCCTCCGTCGCGGTGATCGGCGCGGGCGGGGTCGGCGTGGCCACCGTGCAGGGCGCCCGGGTCTGCGGCGCCGGCCGGATCACCGTCGTCGACCCGGTGGCCTCGCGCCGCGAGCGCGCCCTGGCGTTCGGCGCCACCGAGGCGATCGCACCCGAGGAGCTGAAGGCGACGGCCAAGAAGCTGCCCGGCGGCGGCTTCGACTACGTCTTCGAGGCGGTCGGCCGCGCGGCCACCGTCCGGGCCGGCTACGAGGCCGCCCGGCGCGGCGGCGCGGTGGTCGTCATCGGCGCGGGCGCGCAGGACGACCTCGCGCAGTTCACCATGGGCGAGCTGTTCTTCAACGAGAAGCGCCTGCTGCCCTCGCTCTACGGCGGGGCGACGGTGGCGCGCACCATCGGGCTGGTCGTGGACCTCTGGCGGGCCGGGCGGATCGACCTCGACGGCATGGTCACCCACCGGGTGGGGCTCGCGGACGTCAACGAGGCGATCGCGCAGATGCGGAGCGGCGAGGCGCTGCGGACGGTCGTGACGCTGGGCTGAGGGCGGGCCGCGGCCGGGGCGCTGCTCGGGGCTTCGCACAGAGACTTCGGGCGGTGGCTTCGCACGGAGACTTCGGGCGGAGGCTTCGGGAAAGCCGAGGGCCCGCCGGGGGAGTCCGTGCCCTCCCGGCGGGCCCTCGTACGCGGTGCCCTGGTGGTGGTGCGGTCAGCCCAGCGCCCCGGCCGCGCGGTGGCGGCCGTGCGGGTCGGACTCCGGGCTGTCGTCGGCGGCGGAGCCACCGCGGTGGCGGCCGTGCGACGCGGTGTCCTTGGCCGTCTTCTCGTCGGCGTCGGTCCCGGTAACCGCGGGTCCGGTGGTGTCGGTGAGGGTGTCGGACATGAGAATCGTCTTTTCCGTGCGGAGGGTGCAGGTCATCGGCGCCCGGCCGGCGCCGGTGGCGCACGGTCTGGTCCCCGATCGGGCGCCCGGTGCGCGCCCGTAGCCGGTGATCGCGGCCCGTGCCCCGGTCACCATAACGGCCGGGACGGACGAGATCCTATCGAGATCATGACGCGAGTCCCGCGCTGGTCCCGGGCCGGCGGCCGACCGGCTCGCGGTGGCGCGGGGACGGCGCCCGGAGACCGCCGGGCCGGCCCGGCGGCCCGTGCCCGCCGTCCGGCGGCGGCAGCCGGGTCCGCCCGCGGTGCGGAACTGATGCGGCGCGCAACGATCATCGGCGATCATCAGTGTCCCCGTGTGCGCGGCGGAGGCCCGTTCGACCCGCTCCTCGGCGTCGGCGTCCGGACGACGGGCCGCCCGGTCCGGCAGCACGGCCGGGGCGGGGGACGGGCAGGTCCGTACCAAGGCCGACAAGTGGCGCCCACCTGCGGAGAGTTCACTCGGATCGCCTAGCGCGGCGTCGAGGCCGCCCGGGGCTGGCGTCTGGGCCTGGCGCCTGGGCTCGGTGCCCGAGCTTGGTGTCCGGGACGGCACCGGGCGGCGGGTCAGCCCGGACGGCCGGTCCGCAGGAACGTGGCCAGCAGCTCGTGCAGGACGGCGGCGCCCTCGTCGGCGAGCACCTCGTGCCCGGAGCCGGCCGCCTCGACGTACCGGAAGTCCTCGCCCTCGACCCGGCCGATCCGCAGCAACTCGTGCCGCAGCGACCGGGACTGGCTCACCGGTACGACCTCGTCCCGGTTGCCGTGCACGACCAGCAGCGGCGCGCTCAGCCGGTGCGCCAGTTGCAGCACGTCACGCGGTCCGCGGGCGTCGGCGACCTGCTCGCCGCCGCCCAGTCGGGTGGTCAACGCCCGTACGGGGGGCGCCGCTTCGGCCAGCAGCCGGGCGCCGGACAGGAACGGCGCGACCACCGCGCAGCGGGCGACCTGCTCGGCCGGCGCGTGCGAGGCCGCCAGCAGTGCCAGGAAGGCGCCGTAGTTGACCCCGAAGAGGGCCGGCGGCTCCAGGCCGAGGGCGGCGCGCTGGCCCGCGATGCCGTCCAGCAGGTACAGGACGTCGTCCAGGTCGGGACCGCCCCAGGCGCCCCGGATGGCCAGCGCGTGCGCCACGCCGTAGCCGGTGGAGCCGCGCTG
The DNA here is from genome assembly GCF_042885595.1 of Kitasatospora sp. NPDC058046. Taxonomy (NCBI): domain Bacteria; kingdom Bacillati; phylum Actinomycetota; class Actinomycetes; order Kitasatosporales; family Streptomycetaceae; genus Kitasatospora; species Kitasatospora sp. NPDC058046. The sequence continues at coordinate 505,831 of NZ_JBHVRS010000001.1, read as the reverse complement.
GTTCGGCGCCACCACCGCCAGGCCCTCCGCGGCCATCCGCTGCAGTGTCGGGTCGAACTCCAGCCGCCAGGCGTCCGCCGGGCCGCCGTGCAGCGCCAGCACCAGGTGCGGGCTGCTCAGCCAGGCGTCCCCGCCGTACACCACGGCCTCCAACGGGCCTGCCGGGCCCGCGAGTTCGAGGCTCTGCGCGGGATGCCAGCGGCCGCCGTCCCCGGGCGGGGTGCTGCCGTCGAGCCGCCAGCCGGGCGGCTCGGTCCGCACCGGGCGCACCCCGCCGGGCTGCCAGGGCAGGATGGTGTCCCGCCACGGCCCTGGCAACCCCGAGGCCAGCGGCGCGAGTTGGAGCGGGAGCGGCGTCGGGCCGGAGACGGGCGGGAGCGGTCCGTGCGTCAGCAGCGTGTCGACGTCGAGGGTGGCCAGCGCCATCGGGTGGTCGGGCGAGGAGTACGGCACGCGCAGCCCCGCCTCGCCCCAGTGGCCGACCGCGCCGAGCCGCCCGGGCGGGACCGGCAGCGGGTCCAGCCGCCCGGCCGAGGGCCGCCACAGCGCGAGTGCCGAGCCCGCGCCGTGGTCGATCTGCACCGCGACCCGGGGGCCGCCCGCCGCGACCCGCAGGGCGACCGGCCGCAGGAACATGCCCGCGACGTGCAGGCACTCGGGGAAGCGCAGCGGCTCCCCGGCGCCGAGGACGCCCCAGCCGAGCCGGTCGGTGCCGGGCGCGTCGCTGCGCACCATCGCGAACCGGCTGTCCGGGTCGAACAGCACCAGGCGGTCGTTGCTCTGCGGGCCGATCTCCAGCAGGGGGGAGGTGCGGCCGGCGCGCAGGTCGAGCACCACGCTGCGGACCAGGCCCGCGTTCACCCGGTCCAGCGCGAGCAGCGTGCCGGTACGGTCCAGCCAGGTGCCGCCGCCGTGCAACCCCGGGATCTCGGCGACCTGTTCGGGCTCGCTGCCGTCGGTGCGCACCAGCCAGGCGGTGGTCGCCGGACGGGTGTCGCTGCCGAGTGCGACCGCCACCGGCGTCCGCGGGTCGGCCCCGGCCTGGGCGGGGAGCGGCAGGACCCGCAGGCCGGTCATCCGCAGCGAGCCCAACTGCTGTTCCAGGGCGCCGTTCCCGCCGTACGAGAGGCGGACCAGGTCGTGCCGCTCGCCGTCGTGCCGGCAGGTCAGCACCGAGCCGTCCGGCAGTGCGACCAGCTGTGAGCGCAGGCTCTCCGCGCGGTTGCCGGGCAGTGGCAGCGCGGTCGGCACGGCCGGTCCGCCGTCCTGCGGCAGCCGCCAACTCTCCACGTACCAGCCGCTGTCGGCGGAGGAGGCGAGGCAGGCGGCGTGGCTGCCGTCGGCGGCGAAGGTGAAGCTCAGCCGGCGCAGCGTCTGGGTCATGGTTCGGGTGGCCACGTTCATGCTCCGCTCACCCCGGTGGTGCTGGACGGGCCCGCCGGGTCGGAGGGGCCTGTGGTGCCGGACGGGCCCGCGTTGCCGGACGGGTCCACGGCGCCGGGGCGGGCCGGGCCGCCGGCCTGCCCCGGCCGGGCAGCGACCCGGCCGCGGCACGACGGAGGCCCGGCGATTCGTTCCTGCACCAGGACGGCGGAGTCCTCCTGGCCGATCGGACCGACGGCGGGCGGCACCGGCCCTCGCCCGGCGGGCCGGGCCGTGTGCCGGAAGCCGCCGACGGTGACCTCCCGGTCACCGCCGCCTCCCCGGCCTCCGGCACCGGCCGGTGCCGCCCGCGTCGCCTCCGGCCACGAACCCGCCGCACCCGGTCCGCGGTCCACCGATCCCCTGTCCCCGGCCGTACGCAGCGATGTGCCCGCCCCCATTCGCCACCACATCCCTTCGTCGAGGCCGCCGCCCCGGTGCCCACTGCTCGCGGCACCCGGGCGGCGGCCCGGCCTGATCGGTTCTTCCGGAAGGGGCGGCGGTACCGCCCCGGTACGGGAGTGCTCACCCGGATCCCGTCCGGCCCGGCACGGCACCGCCCGACTCCTGGTCGTGGCCGCCGCCGGGGCAACTCCTGTTCGCAGAAGTGAAGTTACTTTCGAGCCAACCGAAGCCTCAACGCAGAGCCGGTCACTTCACTCGTAAGGGTGCAAAGGCCTGCTTTCGAACCCGTACGGGAACCCTGCTGTGAGTAACGGACGACCGGCGCGCGGCCGCGTACGGAGCGCGCGGGGCCCGCCGGGCGCCTCTCGTCGCAGATTGACGTGCACCCGTACGCCCCCAGCTCCCCTGTCCGAACGGCCGCGAGGCACCGGCCGACGCCGCCGCGACGCGTCGACGACGGACCGACGACGAACCGAGGACGGACCGACGACGGACCGACGACGGACCGGCGGCGTCGGCCGGTGCCGCAGGCGCGACGCGACCCGGCCGCGACCGTTCCCCCGGCGCCCGGCCGTACGGCCGAGGCCCGACCGCCCCCGCGCGCACGGTAGTCTCGACAGGTGCCGAAACTGTCCGACGTCATCACCGCGCTCGAAGAGGTCTACCCCCCGCAGTGGGCGGAGTCCTGGGACGCCGTCGGCCTGGTCTGCGGAGACCCTCAGGCCGAGGTCAACCGCGTGCTCTTCGCCGTCGACCCCGTCCAGGCGGTCGTCGACGAGGCCGTGGAGTGGGGCGCCGACCTCGTGGTCACCCACCACCCCCTCTACCTGCGCGGCACCACCAGCGTCGCCGCGACCACCTTCAAGGGCCGGGTGGTGCACACGCTGATCACCAACGGCATCGCCCTGCACGTCGCCCACACCAACGCCGACCACGCCGACCCCGGCGTCTCGGACGCGCTCGCCGAGGCGGTGGGCCTGCGGGTGACCGGCCCGCTGGTGCCGGACCCGACCGACCCGCTGGGCCGCCGCGGCACCGGCCGGATCGGCCTGCTGGAGCCCCCGCTGACCCTCTCCGCCTTCGCCGCGCAGGTGGCGGCGGGCCTGCCCGCCACCGCCGCCGGCGTCCGCGTCTCCGGCGACCCGGACCGGCTGGTCAGCCGGGTCGCGGTGTGCGGCGGCTCGGGCGACAGCTTCCTGGCCGACGTCCGGTCGGCCGGCGTGGACGCCTACCTGACCGCCGACCTGCGTCACCACCCGGCCTCCGAGGCCGCGGAGGCGTCGCCCGTCGCGCTGCTCGACGCCGCCCACTGGGCCACCGAGTGGCCCTGGCTCACCCTGGCCGAGCGGGCCCTGCTGGCCGCCGCCGACAAGCGCGGCTGGGCCGTGGAGACCAAGGTCTCCCACCGGGTCACCGACCCGTGGACCGCGCACGCCCCCATGTCCTTCACCGCCTGACCCGATTCACAGGAGCTCTCCGCTTGAACGCCGCGCCCGCCGACCAGAACCGCCTGCTCGACCTCCAGGCCATCGACTCGAAGCTCGACCAGCTGGCCCACCGGCGCCGGAGCCTGCCCGAGCACGCCGAGATCGAGAAGGTCACCGCCGACCACACCGCGCTCAAGGACCTCGTCGTCGCCGCCGAGGCCCAGAAGGGCGACACCGCCCGCGAGCTGACCAAGGCCGAGCAGGACGTCGAGCAGGTCCGCTCCCGTGCCGCCCGCAACCAGCAGCGCCTGGACTCCGGCGCGATCACCTCGCCGAAGGACCTGGAGAACCTCCAGCACGAGATCGGCTCGCTCGCCAAGCGCCAGGGCGACCTGGAGGACGTCGTGCTGGAGATCATGGAGCGCCAGGAGAGCGCCAAGAGCCGGGTCGAGGAGCTGTCCGCCCGCCTGGAGCACTCCACCGTCGTCCTCACCGAGGCCGAGGGCCGCCGCGACGCCGCCTTCGCCGAGATCGACGGGGAGGCCGAGAAGGTCAAGCGCGACCGCGAGACCGTCGCCGCCGTCATCCCGGCCGACCTGCTGAAGGTCTACACCAAGCTGCGCGAGACCCAGGGCGGCGTCGGCGCGGCCCGCCTCTACCAGCGCCGCTGCGAGGGCTGCCGCACCGAGTTCTCGATCACCGAGCTGAACGCCATCAAGGCCGAGCCGGCCGACAAGGTCGTCCGCTGCGAGAACTGCTCGCGGATCCTGGTCCGCACCTCCGACTCGGGCGTCTGATCCGGTGGCGGCGCGCTTCATCGTCGAGGCCGACGGCGGGTCCCGGGGCAACCCGGGGCCGGCCGGCTACGGCGCGGTGGTCCGTGACGGGGACACCGGGCAGATCATCGCCGAAGCCGCCGAGTTCATCGGCCACGCCACCAACAACGTGGCCGAGTACAAGGGCCTGATCGCCGGGCTCAGGGCGGCCCGCGACCTGGACCCGGACGCCTCGGTGGACGTCCGGATGGACTCCAAGCTGGTCGTCGAGCAGATGTCCGGGCGCTGGAAGATCAAGCACCCCGACATGCAGCCGCTCGCCGCCGAGGCGCGCACCGTCCTCCCGCGCGCCCGGGTCACGTACACCTGGATCCCGCGCGAGCGGAACAAGGACGCCGACCGGCTGGCCAACGAGGCGATGGACGCGGGCCGCGACGGCCGCCAGTGGGAGCCGAAGCCCAAGGCCGCGGCCGCGGTCGTCGACGAGCCGCCGCTGGAGACCGCCGCCCCCAAGGCCGGCTGGGCCGCCCCCGCCGACCTCGGCACCCCCACCACCTTCGTCCTGCTGCGCCACGGCGAGACCCCGCTCACCCCGGAGAAGCGTTTCTCCGGCAGCGGCGGCAGCGACCCGGAGCTCTCCGACAAGGGCCGCTGGCAGGCCGAGCGGGCCGCCGAGGCACTGGCCGCGCGGGGCAGCGTCCAGGCGGTCGTCGCCTCCCCGATGCTCCGCACCCGGCAGACCGCCGAGACCGTCGCCGCCCGGCTCGGCCTGGAGGTCCGGTACGAGGACGGGCTGCGCGAGGTCGACTTCGGCGCCTGGGAGGGCCTGACCTTCGCCGAGGTGCGGGAGCGCTACCCCGACGACCTGACCGCCTGGCTCGGCTCCGCCAAGGCCAAGCCGACCGGCAGCGGCGAGAGCTTCACCACGCTCACCCACCGGGCCGGCGTCGCCCGGGACAAGATCCTCGCCCGGTACGCGGGGAAGACCGTGCTGGTGGTCTCGCACGTCAGCCCGATCAAGACCCTGGTCCGGCTGGCGCTCGGCGCCCCGCCGCACTCGATGTACCGGATGGAGCTGTCCGCCGCCTCGATCTGCGCCGTCCAGTACTACGCGGACGGCAACGCCTCGGTGCGGCTGCTCAACGACACCTCGCACCTGCGCTAGGGCCCGTCGTCACCGGGGTGCTCAGTGCACCTCGGTGACCACCACGTCCAGCTGCCACGGCTTGCGCGCGGTGCCCTCCGCCGCCAGCTCGACGTGGTGGCCCAGCTCCAGCAGCGCGTCCATCAGCTCGCCGGGGGTCTTCGGCTCCGCCCCGGCCGCCAGCAGGTCCCGGACGATCCGCCCCTTCGTCGCCTTGTTGAAGTGGCTGACCACGCTGCGCTTGCCGTTCCGCTCCTGGAGCACCCGGACGGTCGCGGTCCGGGCGGCCACCTCGCCGGCCGGCTTCCAGGCCGCCGCGTACGCGGAACTGCGCAGGTCCAGCACCAGCCCGTCCGCGACCTCGGGGAGCACGGGGGCCATCGCGCTCCGCCAGTACGCCCCGAGCGCCCCCAGCTGCGGGAGCTTGACGCCCATCGAGCAGCGGTAGGACGGAATCCGGTCGGAGATCCGCACGGCGCCCCAGAGGCCGGAGAAGACCAGCAGCGAACGCTCGGCCCGGTCGTACGCGGCGGCGTCCAGGGTGGCCAGGCCGAGGTTGTCGAACAGCACCCCGGTGTACACCTCGCCCGCCGGACGGGCACCCGCCGTCGGCAGCCCGGCGTTCTTGGCGACCTCGCCGCGCAGACCGGGGGAGAGGCCGAGCACCTCGGAGGCGGCGTCCTCGTCACCCCGGCACAGGCCCACCAGCGCGTCCAGCACCGCGCCGCGCGCTGCCGTCAGCCCCGGCAGCGACAGCCGCTCCAGCGCCACCGGCCCGCCGTCCCCGGACCCGGCCTTGCCCTCCGAGGGCGGCAACAGCACCAGCACAGCGGACTCCTCAACAATCTGTGGCGGACGAACCCCGCAACCCTACTGCGGCCGCCCCGGCCCCCAGCGCCACACAGAGCGGCGAGTAGTACCGCACGTTCAGCCGCCGGAACCGCTCCGAACGCTCACTCACCCGGCCGAACACCACCGGCCCGGCCACCCCGCGCGCCAGCAGCACCCCCGCCACCACCCGCACCCCGGCCCGTCGCAGCCGCCGCGGCCCCACCTGCGGCAGCACCCCGGCCTCCGCCCCCACCAGGTACGCCCCCGCCCCCAGCGCCCCCGCCACCGCCAGGCACGCGCCCACCGGCGGCACCCCCTCGCCCTGCCCCACCACGACGTCCGCGAACTCCTCCGCCGACCCCAGCGGCCACGGCGTCACCGCCCACACCGCGTGCAGCGCCCCCGTCGCCCCCAGCACCGCAGCCACCGCACCCCCGGCCACCTTCACCGCACCCATCGCCCAAACCCCCTTCGTGCACGGCCACTTGCCCCCACCGTACGAGTGCTTACGCCGCCCCCGGGCAGAGCCTGGCCCGGAACCGCCCGGCCCCGCTCTACCCTGGCGTGCATGCCTCGCCGAAAACTGCGCGTCAAGGCCGCCGACTCCGCCCGGATCAACACCGAGCTGACCGAGCTCCGCACCCGCCTGGAGGTCCACACCGAGTGGCCGCGGGCCGTGCTCGCCGAGGCGGAGGAGGCGGCCGAGCGCCCCCGGCTGCCGGAGTACGACGCCACCGACCTGCCGCTGTTCACGGTCGACCCGCCCGGCTCCCGCGACCTCGACCAGGCCGTGCACCTCGCCCACCGGCCCGGCGGCGGCTACCGGGTGCACTACGCGATCGCCGACGTCGCCGCCTTCGTCCACCCCGGCGGCGCGATCGACACCGAGGCCCGCCGCCGGGTCGAGACCCTCTACTTCCCCGACCACCGCGTCCCGCTGCACCCCACCCGGATCTCCGAGGACGCCGCCAGCCTGCTGCCCGGCGAGCCCCGCCCGGCCCTGCTCTGGCAGCTGGACCTGGACGCCGACGGCGCCGTCGTCCTCGCCGACCTGCGCCGCGCCCTGGTCCGCTCGCACCGCCGGCTGGACTACGCCGCGGTCGAGCGCGCGGTGGACCTCGGCGGCGCCGACGAGCAGCTCGCCCTGTTCGCGACCGTCGGACGGCTGCGCGAGGAGCAGGAGCGCGCCCGCGGCGGGATCAGCCTGCCGGTGCCCGAACAGGAGGTCGAGGAGACCCTGCACGGCTACGTCCTCGGCTACCGCGCCCCCGGCCCCGCCGACGGCTGGAACGCCCAGATCTCCCTGCTCACCGGCATGGCCGCGGCCGACCTGATGCTCGACGCCGGCGTCGGCCTGCTGCGCACCCTGCCCGCCGCGCCTGCCACCGGGTACGAGCGGCTGCGCCGGATCGCCGCCGCCCTGGACGTGGACTGGCCGCAGGCCGTCCCGTACCCCGAGCTGATCCGTTCCCTCGACCCGGACGTCCCGCTCAACGCCGCCTTCCTCAACGCCTGTACGGGCCTGCTGCGCGGCGCCGGCTACCACGCCTTCGACGAGTCCTGCGGCCTGCCCGCCCCCGCCGAGCCGGACCACGCCGCGCTCGCCGCCCCGTACGCGCACTGCACCGCGCCGCTGCGCCGCCTCGGCGACCGCTTCGCCCAGGAGGTGTGCGCGGCGGTGGCGGCGGGCGAGGACGTGCCGGAGTGGGTGCGCGAGGCGCTGCCGGCCGTCCCGGCGCTGATGGCGGGCGGGGACCGCCGCGCCGCGGAGGTCGAACGGGCCTGCGTGGACCTGGTGGAGGCGGAACTGCTCGCGGGCCGGGAGGGCGAGGACTTCGCCGCCGTGGTCATCGACGTGGACGAGCGGCGGCCCGGCTCCGGCACCGTCCAGCTGCGCGACCCGGCCGTCCGGGCCCGCTGCGACACGGCCGCGGACGGGCTGCCGCTCGGCCGGGTGATCGACGTCCGGCTGACGACGGCCGACCCGGCCACCCGGACCGTCCGCTTCACGGCGGTCTAGCGGGCCGCGTCCCCGTGCCACCTGGATTACGCCACCCGCCACCCGGACGCGCGGCTCACCCGCCCAGGCCCGCCCCGCGGTGGGAGGATCGGTCCCGTGCCCGCCCCCCAGCCCCGCGCCGCCGCAGCCGCGCCCGCCCCCGGGCCCGCGCTCGGGCGCCGCCGCCGTCTGCTCGTCCTGGCGATCTGCTGCCTGAGCCTGTTCATCGTCGGCCTCGACAACACCGTGGTGAACATCGCCCTGCCGGTGATCCAGCGGGACCTGGACGCCCCGGCGTCCGGGCTGCAGTGGATCATCGACGCCTACACCCTGGTGCTGGCCTCGCTGCTGATGCTGTTCGGCTCGGTGGCCGACCGCTTCGGCCGCCGCCGGGTGTTCCAGACCGGCCTGGTCTGCTTCGCGCTCGGCTCGCTGCTGTGCAGCCAGGCGCCGAGCCTGGGCTGGCTGGTGGCGTTCCGGGCGCTCCAGGCGGTGGGCGGCTCGATGCTCAACCCGGTGGCGATGTCGATCATCACCAACACCTTCACCGACCCGAAGGAGCGGGCCCGGGCGATCGGCGTCTGGGGCGGCGTGGTCGGCATCTCGATGGCGCTCGGCCCGCTGCTCGGCGGCTTCCTGGTGGACGGCGCGGGCTGGCCGTCGATCTTCCTGATCAACGTCCCGGTGGCGCTCGCCGCCATCGCGCTGACCGCCCGCTACGTCCCGGAGTCCCGCGCCCCCCGGCCGCGCCGGCTGGACCCGGTGGGGCAGCTGCTGATGATCGTGCTGCTCGGCTGCGGCACCGCCGCGATCATCGAGGGCCCGGCCAACGGCTGGACCTCCCCGCTGATCCTCACCCTGGCCGCGACCGCGCTGGCCGCGCTGGTCGCCTTCCCGCTCTGGGAGCGGCGGGTGGCCGAGCCGCTGGTGGACCCCCGGTTCTTCGCCAGCGTGCCGTTCACCGGCGCCGCCGTCACCGCGGTCTGCGCGTTCGCCGCGCTCGGCGGCTTCCTCTTCCTCAGCACCCTCTACCTCCAGGACGTCCGGCACTACAGCCCGGTCGAGGCCGGCCTGTGGACGCTGCCGATGGCCGGGATGATGCTGGTCTGCGCGCCGCTGTCCGGACGGATCGTCGCCGGCCGGGGCCCGCGCCTGCCGCTGGTCGCGGCCGGGATCGGCCTCGCCGCGAGCGGGCTGCTGCTCACCCGGCTCGCCGCCGACTCCCCGCCGGCCCTGCTGCTGGTCGCGTACGCGCTGTTCGGCTTCGGCTTCGGCATGGTGAACGCGCCGATCACCAACGCCGCCGTCGCGGGGATGCCGCGCGCCCAGGCGGGCGTGGCGGCGGCGGTCGCCTCGACCAGCCGTCAGGTCGGCCAGTCGCTGGGCGTGGCGGTGATCGGTACGGTCGTCACCGCGGCCGTGGTCGGACCGGTCGCGACCGGTTTCGCCCCGGCCAGCCACGCCGGCTGGTGGATCCTGGTCGGCCTCGGCGGCGCCGTCCTCGCCCTCGGCCTGGCCACCACCACCGCCCGGGCGAGCGTGACGGCGGCCCGGGTGGCCGCCCGCCTCGGCGCCGAGGCGCCGGCCGTCCGGTCCGGTGTACGGGAGGCGCCGCCCGAGCGGCTACGATGACCACTACGGCGGAAGAGCCGGCCGGGCGGTCGCGACGGGTCCCAGACCCGCCGAGGAACGTCCGGGCTCCACAGAGCAGGGTGGTGGGTAACGCCCACCCGGGGTGACCCGCGGGACAGTGCCACAGAAAACAGACCGCCCACCGCTTTTCGTGGTGGGTAAGGGTGAAACGGTGGTGTAAGAGACCACCAGCGACCGGGGTGACCCGGCCGGCTAGGTAAACCCCACCTGGAGCAAGGTCAAGATCGGCGCCCTCGGGCGCCGTGCGCGGACGATTGAAGGCTGCTCGCCCGAGTCCGCGGGTGGACCGCACGAGGCTGTCGGCAACGGCAGCCCTAGATGGATGGCCGCCTCCCCGGGCCGCGCAAGCAACCCGGGAGACAGAACCCGGCGTACAGGCCGACTCTTCCGCCCCCTTTCCCGCCCGCCGGTCAGGCGGGGCGGGCGCCGACCGCGGTCCTGACCGCTTCGGCGGCCGTGTCCGGCGGGACGTGCTCCCAGATCCGGACCACCGTCCACCCGGCAGCCTTCAGGGCCTCGTTGGTCTCCGCATCGCGTTCCCGGGTGCGGTTGAGCTTCTTCTCCCAGAACGAGCTGTTGGCCGAGGGCCGGGTGCCGTGGTCCGGGCAGCCGTGCCAGAAGCAGCCGTCGACGAACACGGCGACCTTCGTCTTCGGGAAGACCAGGTCGGCTGTTCGCCTAAGGTCGGGCAGGGGCCGCGCCGACACGCGGTAACGGAGTCCCTCGGCGTGCAGCAGCGAGCGAAGCCGAAGCTCCGGGGTCGTGTCCCTGCCCTTGTTCGAGCGCATGGAACGCCGGGTCCCGGGCGAGGACGCCCAGGAGGCGACACCCTGCTTGGCGACGTCGACCAGGAGTCCGGCCTCCCGGGCAAGACGCCATCCCTCGCGCAGGTTGGCGCCACGGGTACGACGGTCGACGACGCCGAGCCGGACGCTGCGCGTGCGGCCGTCGACGGACCAGCGCAGACCCGCGCGGGTGGTGCCCGTCCGGGGCGATGTGGTGAGGACGACACTCGCAGGCCGTAGCCGGCCACCTCCGATGTCCACCAATCGGGCTTCCGAGCCCCCGGCTGCACGATCCTGCTCGCGTGATCGCTCGGCCCGGCTCAGTGACCGTGCGGGGTCGGTCCGCGAATCCGTGGCGTTCATCCTGATCAGTCCCGTTCTCCGCCTGTCAGGCACGTGTGTGGCCTTTGAAGGCCCGGCTGCAAGGGCCAGCCTAGGACCCTGCCACGGACACTCGGTCCCATCGTGAGGGCCGAGTGGTGAACAGGAGGCGGTCGAAACGGTGATTGCCTGTACTGTTTTCGCGATCGATCCATGGCCGGGGCGCTCGCATCGCCGTCGTGCCTTGGGTGGGGCGTGGACGAATCAGCTGTACAGGGGAGCCGGGCGGCGCAATGAACGAGTTCGATCTGCAGTACGAGGCGTTTAAACAGCTGATCAAGCAGAAGACGCCCGAGCAGGCCCTGAGCACGATCAGGCTCTTCGGGATGAGTGAGGAACTGGTCAGGCGCATCGCCGAACGGCACCAGCAGGAGACCATCAAGGTGCGGGACATGCGTCAGCCCGGCTCCGTGGTCCGCAACAACCGTGAGACCTGGTACGTCGGTCCACAGGAGGGTGACCGTTGCTGGCCCGCGCTCCAGAACCTGCTCGGGCGGACCGCGTGGGACGAGGAGTCCGTTCAGAGTCTGGACGAGGCCTCCACCAAGGTGGTCTCGATGCTCGACCACCCCCTGGAGAAGTCGTTCTCCACTCGCGGACTGGTCGTTGGATACGTCCAGTCCGGGAAGACCACCAACTTCACGGCGCTGATCGCCAAGGCGGCAGACGTCGGATACAAGTTCTTCATTGTTCTGGCCGGCATGCACAACGGACTGCGCAGGCAGACCCAGCTGAGGCTTCAGGACCAGCTGGTGGATCCGGTGCTGGATCAGTGGCACACGCTGACCAAGGCGGAAGGCGACTTCGAACCGCACGGCAATCCGGCTGCCTTCTTCGCCCAGAGCAACGGGCAGCACGTGCTCTGCGTGGTGAAGAAGAACGTCCCCCGACTGAAGAAGCTCAGGAGCTGGCTTGAGCAGGCGCCCGACTATCTGAAGACGTGCCCCACGCTCATCATCGACGACGAGGCGGACCAGGCCAGTGTCGCCTCCAAGACGACGAACCCGTTGATCCGGGAGATCATCGACCTCTTCCCTCGTGGCGGCTATGTGGGCTACACGGCCACCCCGTTCGCGAACCTGCTGATCGACCCGGCCGCCGGGGACCTCTATCCCAAGGATTTCATCGTCAACCTGCCGAAGCCGAAGGGGCACTTCGGGACCGAGGTGCTGTTCGGCCGGCAGCCGATCGACGGGGAGGACCCGGAGGACGTTCCGGACGGCTACGACATGATTCGTACGGTCCCGTACGAGGAGATCCCCCTGGTTCGGCCGGGACGCGACGAGATCGACGGATTCGTTCCCGAGATCGAGGGGGCCCTGCGCGATTCCGTTCTCTACTTCTGGCTCGCGACCGCCGCCCGCCGCTTCCGCGGCACGGGGAACCGCCATTCCACGATGCTCGTCCACACCAGTGTCGGCACCGCTGTGCACGAGAGCTTCAAGGCTCCGCTGGAGGACTTCCGGGAGGAGGTCGCCGCGCTGGTCGAGCACCGGGACACGGCCGCACTCGGCGAGCTGCGCAGCCTGTGGGGGAGCGAGACCTGCCGTGTGGACGCGGGCGAGTTCGACGAAACGGAGACCTCGTTCGACGAGCTCCTGGAACACCTGCCCGCGGTTCTCGCGGAGTGCCGGATCATTCTGGACAACTCCACGAGCCTTGAGCGCCTCGACTACGAGAACGGTCCGGTCACGGCGATCGCGGTCGGAGGGAACACCCTCTCCCGCGGCCTGACTCTGGAGGGCCTGATCGTCAGCTACTTCGTGCGTGGTGCGTCCACGTACGACACGCTCCTCCAGATGGGGCGTTGGTTCGGTTTCCGCAACGGCTATGCGGACCTGCCGCGCGTGTGGATGACGGACGACCTGCGCGACTCGTTCCGGCACATCGCGATGGTCGAGGCGGAGATGCGGCGTGACATCGACCGCTTCCTCGTCGAGGACAAGACGCCGGAGACCTTCGCGGTCCGCCTGCGCAGTCACCCTTCGCTGAGGATCACCGCAGCCGCGAAGATGCGCGACGCGATCAAGGCGAGTTCGTCGTACGGCGGTCAGCGCATTCAGACCCGGTACTTCCACACGCACGACGCGGCCTGGCTACGGGCCAACCAGGAGGCCGCCAGCGGGCTGCTCCGTGACGCGTTGAAGCTCGACGGTGCGCGGCACGAGGACCACACGGTTCACGGCCGGCCCGGTAGGCACGTGCTGAGGGACGTCTCGCACGGCCTGGTCCTCAGGTTCCTGAACGAGTACCGATTCCATGAGAAGTCGATGGACTGCGACACGAAGCTGCTGCGGGAGTACATCGAGAAGCGCACCCGGGCCAGTAACGGAGGAGGTCTGCGCCGCTGGAACGTCGCGGTGGTGGGCAACGCCCCGAGCGGTTCGTCGGACATGCTCTACGAGTTCGTCGAGGGCATCGCCGTCGACCGGATCGTTCGCGCGCGGCAGATCACGGCCGATCCGGCGACCGCGGACATCAAGACCCTGATGAATCCGATCGACGCCGGTATCGACCTGGACCTCGAGGGCTGGTCCGGCGGGAAGGTCACCGAGGACGTGCTCAAGCAGCTCAGGCAGACCCAGCTGCCGGACACCGGGCTGCTCGTCCTCTACCCGATAGACCGGGTTTCGCCGACCAGGCGCAAGAAGCGTCTCCCGCTGGACGCCGTCGACCATGTGATCGGTGTGGGCATGGTGTTCCCCGTGCCGCGTGGCGAGGACACCAGGGTGGACTGGTACAGCGCGGACCTCTCCGGTGTCGTGCAGGACGACGACCTGGACGCGCTGCCGGAGGAGGACCTCTCGGCCGTGCTCTACGAGGAGCAGGGCTGATGACGGACGGAGGCCTTCAGAGGATTCTCGAGGAACACTGGGCGGCCCTCGGTGCCGGTCCCGCCGGTGGTGTCGATGTCGTCCGGACCTCGGAGTTGCCGGTCGACACGGAACAGGGGCGTCTGTTGGCGGCAGTGGACGGTCACGGATTCCGACACCTCCTGGTGCCTCTGCAGCGCCGTCAGAGCGTGGCCGGCAGTGGGGCCGGAGCGGCTCTGCGCATATTCGAACGGCCGCTGCAGGACGATGACGCGTACGGGCGGTACGCCGACATCACCTGTGCGCTCCGGGAGCTTGACGACGTCTTCACCGGTCTGTGCAAGGACGTCCTGCTCGCCCTGGAAGCGGATGGTTCGCGCCCGTACCGGACGGCCCTCGCGGTCGTGGACCGCTGGCGCCGGTTGTTCGCCGGGGTCCCGAGGATGCTCAGCCGCGAACAGCTCGTCGGGTTGCATGGTGAACTGACAGTCCTGGAGCGACTTCTCACGATCGATCCGGGGGCCGTTCGACTCTGGGCGGGCCCCGACGGGCAACGCCACGACTTCACCGACGGACGCCACGCCGTCGAGGTGAAGAGCACGATCGACGCCTCGGAGCGGAGAACCGTCCATGTGCACGGACTGGACCAGCTCGAGGAGCCAGACGGCGGCGATCTTCTGCTGGGCTGGCACAGGTTCGAGGAGCGTGTCGACGGAGAGACCCTGAAGGAACGGGTCCAGCGGGTGCGCGACCTCTGTGACGACGAGTCCGGGTTCATGACCAGGCTGCTGAGCGCGGGTTACCGGTCGGGCTTGGGCGACCCGCAAGCCGACCGCCGTCTTCGGTTGGTGGAGAGTCGGTGGTACACGGTCGATGAAACGTTCCCGCGGTTGACGGTGGGCTCGCTCGTCGACGGCGTACCCGAAGGCGTGTCGGATGTCGGATACATGGTCGACCTGGTCGGGGTGCGTGCGGAGCCGCTGGAGCCCGGCGTCGTCGACGAGCTGCTGACACGAATGGGGCGGGACGCGTGACGACGGTGCCGCGATGGTTCTCGGAGCAGCACGGACCGGGCGGTGGGAACGGCGGGTCCCTGCTGCTGCGTCGGCTCGATGCGACGGAACTCGATCACCTGACCCTGCTGGTGCGGGAGTCGGCCCAGAACAGCTGGGACGCCCGGATCGGGGACGGGCCGGTCGACTTCAGGATCGAACTGCGGACGCTCGGCCCGGCCGAGGCGCCGGCGTGGCGCGCGTTGCTCGAACGCGACGCGCCGACGCCCGCTCATCTCCCGCTGCGGGCGTCCCTCCACCGTTCGGCACCGAGGATGCTCATGGTCACGGATCTCGGCACCAAGGGCCTCGGCGGCCCGACCCGGGCCGACGAGGTGTCGGAGGAGGCCTCGGACTTCGTCGCGTTCGTGAGGAACGTCGGCGACTCCCAGGACGCGGAGGGCCGGGGCGGTACGTACGGCGCGGGCCGGGTGGTCTTCCACCTCGCGTCCGCCGCACACACCGTGCTCGTTCACACCCGCTGTCGGATCGGGAAGCGGATCGAGACCCGCCTCATCGGGTGGGCGCTGCACGAGCGGTACACCACGGAGACCGTTCTCGGTCCCCGATCCTTCACCGGGCGCCACTACTGGGGCGAGGTTCGGGACCGAGGAGACCAGACAGGCGTGTCGTACGTCGAGCCGCTGACCGGGGAAGCGGCCGACACCGTAGCCCGGGAACTCGGCCTGCACCCGTTCCCCGATGACGCGACCGGGACGACGGTCGCGATCGTCGACCCCGATTTCGGAAGCCGCACCGCGGCCGAGGCGATGCGGTGGATCGCCGATGCCATGGTCTGGAACCTGTGGCCCAAGATGCTTCCCGGTGCCGACGGCAAGCCGCCGCTTCGTCTCTCCGTGGTGCACGACGGCACCACGGTGCCGGTGTCCGATCCGGCCGCGGTCCCGCACCTGGGGCCCTTCGTGCACGCGTTCCGCTCGATGGACAGGACGATCGAGCACCGAAGCCTCGGCCGGGTCCTGGGCACCTTCGGACTCAAGCCGTTGATCTCACCGTTCGGTGAGCCGCCTGAACCGGCGAGGGAGGCCGGCATCGTCGGGCGGGTGCACCACGCATGTCTGATGCGGCCCGTCGATCTGGTCGTGAAGTACCTCGAAGGGCCCGCGCCCACGGATGAGGCGATGGGGTACGCGGCGGTCTTCCGAGCGGACTCCGCAATGGACCGCGTCTTCGCGGCCAGCGAGCCGGCCACCCACGACGACTGGCTGGTCGAGAAGCTGAGCGGGGACGAGTACCGTCTGGCCGGATGGGCCATGCGCGAGATCAAGCGCGAAATGAAGGACGCGGCCGCCCCGCGAGCGCAGGGCGTGGAGTCCGGCGACGGCGTCTCGCTCGCCCGCATGAGCCGGTTGATGTCGGGCCTCATGGTCGGCGCCGCAGGACAAGGGGGCGCGGCCGTGTTCGGCTCGCCCGATGGGATTCGCCAGCCGGGGGAGCGGTCCGGTACGGCGCCGGCCGGCTCGATGGCGAAAGGCCCATCGGACACGACGGTGAATCGGTCCGGTAGGCGTGGTGCCCGGGTCCGGCACCTGGACGACCCGTTCCCTGACATCTTCGAAGGGCGTCCGGTGGTGGTCCAGCGTTTCCAGCTGCCGGACTCCGGACCGTATGAGGTGAAGGCGGTTCTCGGCGTCACCCTGGGGGGAGGCGGCCGGGAGGACTCGCCACCGGAGGGTGCGGCGGTACCCGAGGTGATGGGCTGGACGTCCGACGCGGGTGACTTCGCGACCACGAGAACCCTGCAAGCGGAAGGCGGGGACGGGAAGGTCTGGTCCCTCCTGGTCAGGCCGGCGCCCGACACCGTGATGCAGGTGACACTCGAAGCCGGGTTCAGGGAGGTGTCCGCATGAGCCGTCAGGTGTTCCCCTACCGGCGGCCGCAGAACGGCGAGGTGTCCGCGGACGACTGGTCGGTCCGCTTGGACGGGGAGGGACGCGGGCCGCTCCCGGCGTTCATCCCGGACTGGGACTACCAGTACGACCTCCGCCTCGAACGCGAGGTGCGCATCGACGTCGACGCGGTTCGCCGGTCCACCGGACTCCCCGTCGAGGCGGAGCTGACGTTGGTGGCCGTCTGGAGTTCCTCCGGCTCCGGGCTGAGAGTGCGGGCACATCGCGTCACGCTGCCGGCCGTGGGGACGACGGTGGTACCCGTCTCCTTCACCGTGTACGGCCGGGAGAGCGGTGGGGTGCTGGTGTTGGACACCCAACTCGTCCTGACTTCGCGGGTGAACACGACGTCCCTCTGGACCGCCGGCCGCGCCGGGTCGATCCTCTGGCGGGACGAGGCCCAGGTCAGGTTGCAGGGGGACGACTCCCAGTTCCCCATGTCGGTGGTCGACTTCAAGCATGCGGGTTATCCGGAGGACGCCCCGTGGCTGCTGTCGATCGGGCCGGACCCCAGGGCGGCCGCCATGGGCGCGATGGTCCTGCTGGTCAACAGCGGGACGCCGTCGGTGCTCGAAGCCATGAGGAGGGCCGATCAGCCGACACCGGCCGACCGCCCTGTCCACTCGGCATTGAGGGCGGATGTGGTCCGTCTTCTTGTCGAGCACGCGGTCCGGAACCCGGAGCTCCGTGAGGACTGGCGATACGAACCGGACACGCTCGGGCACCTGTTGCTCGGGATCGTCCACACCTATTTCCCCGACACCTCCTTGGAGGGCCTCCGCAAGGTGTATGAGAACGACCCCTCCCTGTTCTCCGCACGCGTCCAGAGCGCCGTCCGGCTTTTCGCGAAGGAGTCCTGATGGCCTTCCTGATGCCGCAGCTGCTGCCGGCCGCCGTCGACGGGTTGTGCGTGGAGCTCAAGGACCGGACGGTCGAAGAGCTCCGGACCCGCGCCGCCGTGTCCCACCCCGCCATGTACTACGCCGCGACCGGAGGACGGCGCCTCCCCGCGGACCGGCTGGCGGCACTGCGGGAAGCGGTCGTCGCCGTGGCCGCCGAGAACGGTTTCCCGGCGCAGTCCGACAGGCCGCCGGCCCGGCGGGCGGCGGCGCGCTTCGACACGGAGGTGGCGCGACTTCTCTACAAGGACGCGGGGATCATCCCCGCCGAGGCCCTGTCCCCGCAGCTGTGGGCGTTCCTCTCCCTTGTCGTGATGCCGGACGTGGCCGCGTGGCGTTTCCCCGGGTTCAACCCGAGACGCGTCACCGGCCGCGACATCACCCGTCACGTTTTTGGGCGCCTCTGGTGGCGGGCCCATCTGGTGGGTGGCGAGCGGCTCGACCCGGACGACCTCTACGACGCGCTCTCGGTGCTCGGGGAGGAGGCCTTCGACCAGGTCTTCGCCCGGCGGACATCTATCGGCGCCAGCTCGCACCTCGTCTGCGGGATCCTTCGGGTGTGGCAGGAGTTCGACATCCCGGACGAGGAGGTCGCCGATCGACATGTCTTCCGAGACTTTCTGAAGCGCATCCTGCGACTGCGCGCGTTCGTTTCCTTCGACGCCCTCGACGAGAAGGAGCTCGACGAGGAGCTGCGAACCCTCGTCCAGGAGTCGCTGGCGACGGTCACGGGCCGGGACATGGGGCGTGAGCCGGAGCCTCCGGTCCCGATTCCGGCCCAGCGTCCGTCGCTGGACGCGGTGCGCGCGATCGAGGGCCCCGACACGGGCGGGGCGGGACCTACGGGTTCGGCCGTGGGCGGCACCGTGGCGGAGGACGCCCCGTTGACGGTGATCGATCTCTGTGCCGGAGTCGGAGGCATGGCGCTCGGGCTGGAACGGGCCGGGTTCGAGATCGCCGCGGCGGTCGAGATCGACGCGGACAGCTGTGACACGCTCAGGACCAATCGACCGGGCTGGCAGGTGTTGACAGGCGATCTCCAACACCTTGGACCGGAACACTCCGTTTTCCGCGGCAACGTCGATGTCATGGTGTGCGGGTTGCCCCGCTCCCCGTACACGTCGGCCGGTCGACAGCAGGCGACCAGCGACCCCCGCGACGTGCTCGTGGGTGCGTTGGCCGTGGCCGTAGCCGTCCGACCGCGCATTCTGGTGTTGGAGAACATCCCCGACTTCGTGGAGAAGCCCAAGTTCGAGGAGGCCCGGGCCAAGGTTCTCGCCGCTGCGGAGGAGCTCGGCTACGTGGTCGAGAAGGGTGAGCTCCAGGCGGTGGACTTCGGCGTGCCACAGCTCAGGGGGCACGGCTTCGCGGTGGCCATGAGTGCAAACGACATGGCGCGCTTCACCTGGCCCGCCCCGCTTCCCGGTCATCGGCCCACGCTGGGCGAAACACTGCTGCCGTCCATGGCCGCCGGTGGGTGGCCCCACGCCGCGGAGTGGGCCGCCGGGGCGAATGTTCCCGCGCCGCTGATCGTGGGGGGCGCGACGGGGCGCGGGGGCGCCGATCTCGGCCCGTCGCGGTCCAAGGCCATGTGGGCCCGTTTGGGCGTGTACGGGGGGAGTCTGGGGGACGAGCCACCCGCCGCCGACTTCGTTCTGGATCGGGAGGCCCCTCCGCGCGGTGGACTGCTGCGACTTACCCTGGAGCAGGTGGCACTCCTGCAAGGGCTTCCGGCCAACTGGAAGGTTCAGGGCGGGAAGACGTCCGTCTACCGGCAGATCAGCCAGGCGGTTCCGCCGGTGGTGGCCGAGGCGTTGGGCCGCAGCCTGCTCGCGGTACTCGGACCGCGAGCGTGACCGTCCCAGCAGACGCGGGAACACCCGTACGGCGGGCCGACCGCCTTGATCGCAAAGTAGAATCCGACACCATGCCCATCTGTGACTCTGACCTCGCCGACCACGACGGCTCCGCCCGTGAGCTCACGGTGGTGGATCTTTTCGCAGGTGCGGGAGGGTTCACCGCAGGACTCACGAAGAGCTACCGGCCGGAAGGCGCGGAGCACAGCCCGTTCCGCAGCATTGCGGCGGTCGAGCACGATCCCGCGGCCGCGGCGACCTACGCGGCGAACTTCGGTGGGCACGTCGACAACGTCGACATCACCGGTTGGTTGCCTCCCCAGGAGGTACTGAGCGCCGACGTGATCGTGGGGGGTCCGCCCTGCCAGGGTTTCTCGGGCCTGGGAAAGGAGGACCCGGACGATCCGCGCAACCTTCTGTGGAAGGAGTACGTGCGCGTTGTCGGGCTGGTCCGACCGAAGATCTTCATCATCGAGAACGTCGACCGCTTCATGCGCTCGCCCCAGTTCGCCGACCTGCAGAGGGCGCTCGACGACGATCGGCTGGGGGACTACGAGATCGTCCCCGCCGTGCTCAACGCGGCCGACTACGGGGTGCCCCAGGCGCGCCGCCGGACCATCGTGATCGGCACCCGCAAGGACGTGATCCGACGACACCCCGGCAAGCGGCCTCTGAGCCATCCGCCGGCCACCCACGTCCGGGAGCCGGACCTCACGGGCCGCCCGCTCTGGCGCACGGTTCAGGAAGCCGTTTTCGACCACGTCGCCAAGACCGTGGACGGGATCGACCTGCCCGATCGAGCGGCGGCGGACGGCGGTGTGCCGGGGCCGTACCGGACCACCGAACTGCACATCGGCCGGGAACCGCGCCCGCTCTCGATCGCGCGGTACGCCGCTATTCCGGCCGGAGGCAACCGTAAGAACCTGCGGAACAAGACCGCCGTCATCGACGGAGAGGAGATCCCGCTCTCGACGGAGAGCTGGGACCGGCACAACAACGGTTCGGGCGATGTGATGGGACGGCTGCACGCCGACCGGCCCTCGGTGACCATCCGCACCGAGTTCTACAAGCCGGAGAAGGGGCGCTACCTGCACCCGGTGGCGGACCGACCGATCACCCACTACGAGGCGGCGTTGATCCAGGGCTTCCCCAGGGATTTCGTCTGGCACGGTTCCAAGATTCAGATCGCCCGTCAGATCGGCAACGCCGTGCCGGTCGGGCTCGGATCGGCGATCGGCAAGGCGATCGACGAGTACCTGCGGAAGCTCGGGCCGGAGGAGGCCTGATCCGCAGCGTCATCCTGCCCGGCCGTCGGCCCCGAGAGCCGTTCGCTCTCCGCTGACCGGCGCTGGGACGACCTTGGGAGTCGGAACCGGGCGTACAGACCGACTCCTACGTCCTTGAGCGGCCAAAGGCCCCTCGGCCGGTGCGGGAAGCGGCGGTCGGGGGCCTTCGCGCATCGCGGGCCCTCCTGTTGCGGCCAGGCGGGACACGGCTGGAGGGTGGACCGTCGGGAGGACCCGGCGTACAGGCCGACTCTTCCGCCCCCTTTCCCGCCCGCCGGTCAGGCGGGGCGGGCGCCGACCGCGTCGCGGATCTGGTCGCCGAGGCCGCCGTTGACGCGGGCGCAGTTGGCGCAGCAGAAGAACATGCCGGCGACTTCGACGCCGTGGCCGACGATGCGGACGTCGCACTGTTCGCAGCGTGGGGCGAGCTTCTCCATCGCGCACTCGAAGCTGTCGAAGGTGTAGGTGTCGCCGGTGACCGTCCTGATCTCGAAGGCCAGCCAGTAGTCGTTGCCGCAGGTGACGCAGATGGCCATGGCGGCCGTCTCCTTCCGGTGGGGCCGACCCCGGCGGGGCGGCTCGTCTCCCAGTGTCGAAGGCCCGGTCGGCGGCGGCCACCCGGAGGGGGCGGGCGGGGGCTCAGGCGGAGCCGGCGGCGAGGTCCTCCAGGGCGCGGACGGCGCGGTCGGCGTCGGCGGCGGCGACGAACAGGTGGTCGTGGTGGAAGCCGGCCACCACGTTGCAGCTGATGCCCTCCTCGGCGAGCCGGCCGGACACGGCGGCGGTCAGTCCGACGGCCTCCAGCGCCGAGTGGATCCGCAGGGTGATCCAGGCCGCCACGTACTCGTAGCGCAGCCCGAGCGCGTCCGCCTCCTCCTGGGCGATCACCATCGTGACCCCCTCGGGTTCGGCGACGGTCACCACCGGCCGCATGCCGGCGGGCACCCGGGCGGGGAGCGTGCAGTAGACGTACCGCCCGGGGTTGAGCTGCGGGCTCATGCCGCGCAGCAGCGTCGCGAGGTCTCGTTCTGCGGCCATGCCCGCCACCGTAGCGGCTGGGCGGGGGCTGCGCGGTGCTCCGTGGGCGTGTCGGAATCCGTTGACGAGCGACAGTCGCCGATATATCGTCGAGCTATCGAGACAGTGACTCGACTGCCTCGTTGAACCTCAGAGATTCGAGGAGGTGGGCGCGATGCGCTCAGAACGTCAAGGAAGGCGATTCCGCTGGGAGGGCCCGCGCGGCGGTGACGGTGGCGGCCCCGGTGGCCTCGGCGGCGGCGGTCGGCGCCGCGGGCCGGGCCCGGGGCCGGAGTTCCGGGGGATGCCCGGGGAGGGCTTCGAGGGCCGGGAGGCGTTCGGCGGGTTCGGCCCGCCGTTCGGTGGCGGCGGTCCCGGCCGGCCGATGGGCGGCCCGTACGGGCACGGCTTCGGCGGGCACGGCGGCCGGCGCGGTGGCCCGCACGGACGGCGCGGCGGGCGGGCCCGGCGCGGTGACGTCCGGGCCTCGCTGCTGGCGCTGCTCAAGGAGCGGCCGATGCACGGCTACGAGATGATCGCCGAGATCGCCGAGCGGACCGGCGGGGCCTGGCGGCCCAGCCCGGGGTCGATCTACCCCAACCTCCAGCTGCTGGAGGAGGAGGGCCTGATCACCGCGGAGGAGGTCGGCGGCAAGCGGCTGGTCTCGCTCACCGAGGCGGGCCGGGCCGAGGCCGACGCCGGGCCGGCCGAGCCGTGGGCGGAGGCCGGCCGGGAGGTCGACTGGGAGGCCGTCCAGGAGGTCGGCCAGGCGCTCGCCGCCGTCGACCAGGCGATCCGCCAGGTCATGGCCACGGGCACCGAGGCGCAGCGCGCCAAGGGCCTGACGGTGCTGACCGAGGCCCGGAAGAAGCTGTACCTCATCCTCGCCGAGGATGACTGACCGACCGGGGGGAGCGGGGCGGGCGGTGCTGCTGCCCGGGTGGCCCGAGCGGTCCGGGCGGCCGGGGGGAGGGCCTCACGGCCGGACCGTGAACAGGGCCACGCACACCAGCAGCAGCACCGCCCAGCCGAACCAGAGCCAGGCGTTCGGCTCGATGACCACGCTGTAGAGGCACACCGCCAGGAGCAGCACCCCGGTGACGCCGGCGACCTCCCGGTTGTGGTGCCGGACCGCCCGGGAGCGGTCCCGCGGGTGCCGTACCGTCCTCGCCATGCCGACCTCCGGGGGAGACTGCGGCCGACCTCCGGGGGCCGCGGCGGGAGGGGGCGGCCGTCAGCCGGAGGCCGCCTCGTCGTACTCGTAGCGCCAGAACCAGCTCAGGCCCCGAACCTGCTTGCTCCGGACGTACACCAGTGTGCGCGCGGGAGTCCCGCCGTGCGCGGGGACCGGGACCTTGTACTTCTTGGGCACGCCGAGCATCGGCCCCAGCGGGATGGGGAGGATCTTCCCGTCCAGGGGGCCGCCGACGAATGCGGTGTCCGCGCTCTTCATCCCTCCAGGGTCTCACCTCCGCGGACGAGCCCGGGGCGCACCCGTGGGCCGCACCCGCGGCCGTCGCCGGGAGTGTGACCGGAGAGGCACCGCCCCCGGTCATCCGGAGGCCCTCCGCACCCTTATCCTTCCTGTTACGCCCTCGGGGTCCACCCGGGTCAGCGGGCCCGTACGGGCCGGGCGAGGCGCGAATCCGCGCGCCCTCCGGCCGATTTGGCGCGGACAGCGTGCTGCCGCGACTGCGTACCGTGACCCGGGCGTCGGCCGTCCGGTGACCCCGGGCCGCGGCCGGCAGGGCGCCGACGTCAGGGCCGAGCACCCCGGGAAGCAGACGGGGGCGCCGTGCGTTGCGTCGGAGTGGTACGTCGAACGCTGTGTCGCACCAGGCACGGCAGTTGCGCGGAAGGGGCCCGATGGAAGCCGGCAGCAGGTGGACGACCTGGTGGCAGAAGCGTGATCGTCAGCGGGCGGGGGGCCCGGACGGGCCGGCCGCCGACCTCGATCAGCTGCTCGGCGCGGTCCGCGCCGGATTCCCGCTCGCGCCCGCCGCCCACCCGGCCGGCTACCGGTGCTCCTGTGACCGGGTGGCCTGTCCGGCCCCGGCGCAGCACCCGGTCTCCTTCGCCTGGCAGACCCAGGCCACCACCGACCCCGAGCAGCTCTCCCGCTGGCTCTCCCGCGATCCGGAGGCGAACTTCATCACCGCCACCGGCCGGGTGCACGACGTGCTGGACGTCCCGGCGGAGGCCGGACGGCTGGCGCTGGAGCGGCTGACGGCGCTGGGCGTCGAGGGCCCCGTCGCCGCCGTCGGCGAGGACCGCTACCTCTTCTTCACCGCCACCCGCGGCACCCCGCAGGACGAGGACGAGTGGTGGCCGAGCGCGCTCGACTCCACCCCGGACACCATGTCCGAGCACCCCGGCCTGCGCTGGCACTGCCGCGGCTCGTACACCCTGCTGCCGCCGGCCGCGCTGCCGGACGGCTCCCACGTGCGGTGGCTGCGCGGGCCCGAGCAGCCGCTGCCGGACCCGCTGCGCGTCCTGGACGTGCTCACCGACGCCTGTACCGAGGTGGGCGCCGTCGCCGAGGAGCAGTGGCTGATCGGCTAGGGCGCCCACCGGGCCGGGTGGGTCACGGCAGGGTGAGGACCTCCGCGCCGGTCGGCGTGACCACCAGGGTGTGCTCGAACTGGGCGGTGCGCTTGCGGTCCTTGGTGACGACCGTCCAGCCGTCCGGCCAGATCTCGTAGTCGTAGGTGCCCAGGGTCAGCATCGGCTCGATGGTGAAGGTCATGCCCGGCTTGATCACCTCGGTGGCCCGCTCGCTGTCGTAGTGCGGGATGATCAGGCCGGAGTGGAACGACGTGTTGATGCCGTGTCCGGTGAAGTCCCGCACCACGCCGTAGCCGAAGCGCTTGGCGTAGGACTCGATGACCCGCCCGATGACGTTGATCTGACGACCCGGCTTGACCGCCTTGATCGCCCGGTCGAGGGATTCCCGGGTGCGCTCGACCAGCAGCCGGGACTCCTCGTCCACGTCGCCGACCAGGTAGGTGGCGTTGAGGTCGCCGTGCACCCCGTGGATGTAGGCGGTGGCGTCGATGTTGACGATGTCGCCGTCCTGGAGCACGGTCGAGTCCGGGATGCCGTGGCAGATCACCTCGTTGATCGAGGTGCAGACGGACTTGGGGAAGCCCCGGTAGCCGAGGTCGGACGGGTAGGCGCCGTGGTCGCACATGTAGGCGTGGGCGACGGCGTCCAGTGCGTCGGTGGTGACGCCGGGGGCGATCAGCTTGGCCGCCTCCGCCATCGCCCGGGCGGCGATCCCGCTCGCGATCCGCATCTTCTCGATCGTCTCGGCGGTCTGCACCTCGGGCCCGGTGTACGGCGTCGGCGCGGGCTTGCCGACGTACTCGGGGCGCGCGATGTGCGCCGGGACCTTGCGGGTGGGGGACTGGATGCCGGGTACGAGAGCCATGCCGCGAGTCTAGTCGTCGGGCTCCGCGGCCCCGGGTGGTGTGCGGCCGGGCCCGGGGCGGGGAATGATCGGTACCGACCCATCCTTCTGGCCTTCTGAACGGGAGAGCGCCATGCCCCTCGGATTCAACCGCAAGCCGACCGGCAAACCCGGCGAGTGGTTCTACTGCATCAAGCACAACAAGGTCGAAGAGGGCCCGGAGTGCCCGGCGAAGGACCGCCTGGGCCCGTACGGCAGCCCCGAGGAGGCCGCCCAGGCCCTGCGGATCGCGGACGAGCGCAACCGCGAGTGGCGGAACGACCCGCGCTGGAGCGACCGGCCCAAGGACGAGGCCGAGTAACCACGGCGGGACCCCGATCCCGACCCCGGTCAGGCGGTCGGCGCGGCCTCCCGGGCGGCGCGCTCGTGTTCGGCGCGCACGGCCGCGGCGTTCGGGTCGGTGCGGTCGTCGTAGGCGAGCAGCTTCGGGAGGGCGGCGGCGACCGCGAGCACGGCGACGACGCAGGCGGCACCGCCGGCCCAGACGGCGGCGCGCACGCCGACCAGCCCGGCCATGGTGCCGGCCCGGACCTGGCCGAGCTGCGGGCCGACGGAGTAGCTGAGCAGTTCCACGCCGGCCATCCGGCCGCGCAGCTCGTCGGGGATGGACTGGTTCCACATGGTCGAGCGGGCGAGCCCGCTGATCTCGTCGGCGCCGCCGGCCAGCGCCAGGCCGAGCAGCACCAGCCCGATGTGCTCGGTGAGCCCGGCGAGCGCCATCGCCGCGCCCCAGCCGACGGCGGCGACCACCAGCAGCCGCCCGTGCCGGTGGACGCGGGAGGTCCAGCCGCTGGTCGCGCCGACCAGCAGGGCGCCGAGGGCGGAGGCCGCGTACATCGGGCCGAGCGCCCAGTCCGCCCCCAACTCCGAGGCCAGGAACGGGAAGACGGCCACCGGGTAGGCGAACAGCATGGCGCAGACGTCGATCGCGTAGGTGCCGAGCAGGTCCTTGCGGCTCCACGCGTAGCGGACCCCGGTGAGCACCGCCCGGACGGACGGCCGTTCGGCGCCGGTGGGCGGCGGCACCGCCTTGATCCGGACGAGCAGCAGCAGCGAGAGGGCGAAGGAGAGGACGTCCAGCGCGTACGCGGTCTGCACCCCGGCGAAGGCCACCACGACACCGGCCAGCGCCGGGCCGGCCACCGAAGCGGCGTTGTGGTACAGCGACCTGAGGGCGAACGCGGCGGTCAGGTGCTGGTGCGGGACGAGCCGCGGGAGGAGCGAGTCCAGTGCCGGGCGCTGGATGCCGTCGGCGGCCGCGACCAGCGCGGCGACCAGGTAGATCGGCCAGAGCAGCGGGTGCGGCAGCAGGGCGTTGACCAGCAGCAGCCCGGCCAGCAGGCCGAGCGCGACCTCCGCCCGCAGCACCAGTTTCCGGCGGTCCAGGGCGTCGGCGAGGGCGCCGCCCCACAGGCCGAAGACGATCAGCGGCACCAGTTCGACGGCGCCGATCAGGCCGACCGCGAAGGAGGAGCCGGTGAGTTCCTTGATCTGCATCGGCACGGCGACGAGGGTCAGGAAGCCGCCGAAACTGGTGACGCAGCCGGAGGTCCACAGGTAGCGGAAGTCGCGCGAGGCGCGCCAGGGGGACAGGTCGGGCGTCAGCGAGTGCAGCAGCCTCCGGGCGCGCCCGGGCACGGGGGGATGCGGGGGTTCGTCGACGTTCACGAACCGTCATCCTCGGGTGGCGGCCACCGCTTCCGCAAAGGGTTTTCGACCGGGGCGTGAACTTTTCGGCCGGGTGGTGAACAGGGTCACCAGCGGGTGATCGCGGGCCCCGAGGCCAGCCGCCCGGCGAGGTCGGCGAGCCGGTCCCGGACGGAGCGGCGGCCGGTCCGCTGCCCGGCGGCGACGCTGACCAGGTGCTGGGCGAGGTCGAACGGCCCCTCGGCGGCGGTGCCGACGGTCAGCCGCTCGTGCGCGAGCCGGCGGAGTTCGTCGAGGCCGTGGGGTTCGCCACGGCCGCCGGACGCACCGGGCCCGCCGGACGCACCGGGCCCGCCGGAACCACCGGGCCCGTCGGGTGCGGCGAGCCCGTCCGGCCCGTCGGCGTCAGCGGAGCCGCCGTCCAGCGCGAGCACGGTCGCGCCGCGCCGCCGGGCGTCGTGCACCCGCTCCAGCAGCGCGGCGCCGGCCGCCCGGGGGACCACCACCAGCACGGTGTCGCCGCGCCCGGCCTCGGTGAGCCGCCGCAGGTCGTGGGTCAGGTGGGCCGGGGCGTCGGCCGGCGGGCTGTGCCGCAGCAGGGTGGGCGCCAGCCGGGGGACGTCCGACCAGGCGGCCTCGTCGTCCAGGTGGGCGGCCAGGTGCCAGGGTTCGTACGCCTCGGTGCCGACCAGCAGCAGCCCGCTCGCGCTGCGGCGTTCCACGGAGCGGCGCAGCGCGCCGGCGAAGCCGCCGACCTCCTCCAGCCAGCCCGTTCCCGTCAGCCGTTCCCGGAGTGCCGAAACTCTCACCGCGTCCATGCGGGCCAGGATGTCCCGCCGGGCCGGGGATTTGGCAGGATCGGCCCATGACTTCCCTCGATTCAGCGACAAACCCGGCCCACGAGGTCCCGGACGTCTCCCAGCTGGTGGTCGGTGTCCTCGGTGGCACCGGCGACCAGGGGCGAGGACTCGCCCTGCGGCTGGCCAAGGCCGGCCAGCAGGTGATCATCGGCTCCCGCGACGCCGCCCGGGCCGAGGCCTCGGCGGCCGCGCTGGGCCTCGGCGTGCGCGGCGCCGACAACGCCACCGTCGCCCGGGAGAGCGACGTGGTGATCATCGCGGTCCCGTGGGACGGCCACGCCGCCACCCTGACCGCGCTGCGCGAGGAGCTCGCGGGCAAGATCGTCGTCGACTGCGTCAACCCGCTGGGCTTCGACAAGCAGGGCGCGTACGCGCTGAAGCCGGAGGAGGGCAGCGCCGCCGAGCAGGCCGCCGCGCTGCTGCCGGACTCCCGGGTCACCGCCGCGTTCCACCACCTCTCGGCGGTGCTGCTGCAGGACGAGTCGGTGGAGAGCATCGACACCGACGTCATGGTGCTCGGCGACGACCGGGAGGCCACCGACGTCGTCCGGGGCCTGGCCGCCCGCATCCCCGGGATGCGCGGCATCTTCGCGGGCCGGCTGCGCAACGCCCACCAGGTCGAGGCGCTGGTCGCCAACCTGATCTCGGTCAACCGCCGCTACAAGGCCCACGCGGGCCTGCGGATCACCGACGTCTGAGCGGATCCGGGCAGAGGCGTGTCGACCTCACCCCTGGACCCGGTCCGGAGGTGAGGTCGGCGACAATGGGTGGCGGCCGTGACCCGGCCGCCCGCACCCGTTCTAGGAGCCCTCCGCCATGCCTCGCACGTCCCGCTTCGCCCTGGCCGCCGTCGTCCTCGCGCTCGTGGCCTTGGTGGTCTCGCTGGTCCAGGGCTTCTGGCTGGGCCTGATCTGGCTGCCGCTGGCCGGCGTGGCCAGCAACGTGCTGTGGATGGACCGCCGCCGGGCCAGGATCGCCGCCGCGACCGCGGCCGCCGCCGAGTAGCGCCGGCCGCCGAGCAGGGCTAGTTCTTCCAGAAGCTGAACAGGTACCGGCCGAGCGTCGCGTAGTCCTGGTCCACGCCGAACAGGTTCATCAGGCCGTGGACGATCCCGAAGAAGAACTCGTTCACCTGGGGCTGCCACAGCAGCGCGAACACCGCGAGCATCCCGTACGGCGCGAACGGCTCGATCGCGCGCCGGGTCTGGTACGACAGCCAGGGCTCGACGATGCCGTAGCCGTCCAGCCCGGGCACCGGCAGCAGGTTCAGCACCGCCGCGCTCAGCTGGAGGAAGCCGAGGAAGCCCAGCGCGCCGGAGAACGGCGAGATGATCAGCTCGTGGCCCTCCCAGAACGCGTGCACGGTCGGGTCGTCCAGCCAGCCCGCGCCGATCGGGACCAGCAGCGCCGCCGCGATGAGCAGGTTGACCAGCGGGCCGGCCGCCGAGATCAGGCTGTGCTTGAGCCGGCCCTGGATGCGGTGCCGCTCGATCCAGACCGAGCCGCCGGGCAGGCCGATGCCGCCGAGGATCACGAAGACGATCGGCAGCACGAAGCTGAGCAGCACGTTGGCGTACTTCAGCGGGTTGAGCGTGAGGTAGCCCTTGGCGCCGACGGAGATGTCGCCGCCGTGCAGCGCGGTGCGCGCGTGGGCGTACTCGTGCAGGCAGAGCGAGACCATCCAGCCCGCGACCACGAACAGGAACACCCCGAACGAGGCGTTGCCGTAGCCCTGGTACACCGCCCAGCCGGAGGTGCCGAGGACGGCCAGGAGCACCCAGAACACCGGGCTGATCCGGCGGTCCTCGCTGCGGGAGCGCGGCGTGGCGGCGAAGGTCATGGTGTGGGTGCTCCGTGGGCAGAGGGAACGGGAAGGACCGGCAGGGACCGATCATGCCGGGCGGGCCGGTGGCCGGACAAGCCGCCTCCGGTGAACGTCCGAGGGCCCGGGGTCGGTTCCGCCGGGGCGCCGGGCCCTGCACAATTGTGCGGCCCTTCCCCCGCCGATCGACCAGAATGGTCCGGTGCACTACGGCATCCTCGGAACCACGACGGCCCACCACGACGACGGCACCCCGGTACCGATCGGCGGCGCCCGGCTACGGGCCCTGCTCGCGGCCCTGGCCCTCCGGCAGGGCCGGCCGGTGCCGGCCGACCTGCTGGTGGACGAGGTGTGGGAGGCCGAGCCGCCCCAGGACTCCTCCGCCGCGCTCCAGACCCTGGTCGGCCGGCTGCGCCGCACCATCGGCCGGGACGAGGTCGGCTCCGGCCCGGCCGGGTACTGGCTGACCGGTCCGGCCACCGACCTCGCCGACTTCCAGCGGCTGACCGGCGAGGGCCGCCGCGCCCTGGACACCGGGGACCACGCGCTCGCCGCCGAGCGGCTGGGCGCCGCCCTGGCGCTGTGGCGCGGCCCCGCGCTGGCCGACCTGCCGGACCGCACCGGCCCGGCCGTCCGGCTGGAGGCCCAGCGCGAGGAGGCCCGCCGCCACCGGATCACCGCCGACCTCGGCCTCGGCCGCGCCGCCGACCTGGTCGCCGAGCTGGCCGAGCTGTGCGAACGGCAGCCGCTGGACGAGTCGTTGCAGCTGCTGATGATCCGGGCGCTGCATGAGAGCGGACGGACGGCCGAGGCGCTGCGCCACTACGAGCGGACCAGGCGGGCCCTGGCCGAGGAGCTCGGCGCCGACCCGGGCCGCGGACTCCAGTCCCTGTACGCCGAGTTGCTCGCCCCGGAGGCGCCGGAGCCGGTCCACGCCGCGCCCGCGCCCGTACCCGCCGCCGCCGCTCCCCAACTCCCGCGCACCGTCGGCAACCTGCGCGGCCGGCTGACCAGCTTCGTCGGCCGCGAGGACGATCTCGCCGCGCTGCGCGGGATGCTGACGGACCGTCGGCTGGTGACGTTGACCGGCCCCGGCGGCTCCGGCAAGACCAGCCTCTCGACCGAGGCCGGGCGCGCCGAACAGGCCGCCGGGGGCTGGCCGGGCGGCGTCTGGGTGGCCGAACTCGCCCCGCTGGAGAGCCCGGACGCGGTGCCCGCCGCCGTGGTCTCCGCGCTCGGCCTGCGCGAGATCGTGCTGCACAGCACCAGCATGGTCGCCGAGGTGATCGAGAAGCGGGCCGAGGACCCGGTGCGCCGGCTGGTCGAGCACTGCGGCCACCGCCGGATGCTGCTCGTCCTGGACAACTGCGAGCACCTGATCCAGGCCGCCGCCGACCTCGCCGACGTCCTGCTCGCCGAGTGCCCCGGGCTGACGGTGCT
Organism: Kitasatospora sp. NPDC058046; assembly: GCF_042885595.1. NCBI lineage: Bacteria > Bacillati > Actinomycetota > Actinomycetes > Kitasatosporales > Streptomycetaceae > Kitasatospora > Kitasatospora sp. NPDC058046. The sequence goes on along the minus strand of NZ_JBHVRS010000001.1, from coordinate 474,937 downwards.
CGCCACCAGCCGCGAGCCGCTGGGCGTGCCCGGGGAGACGGTGCTGCCGGTCGAGCCGCTGCCCGACCCGGTCGCGCTGCGGCTGTTCGTCGAGCGCGCCGCCGCCGCCCGCCCCGGCTTCGACCCGCAGGGCGACCCGGAGGCCTGCGCCGAGATCTGCCGCCGGCTGGACGGGCTGCCGCTGGCCATCGAACTGGCCGCGGCCCGGCTGCGGGTGATGACGGCGCGCCAGATAGCCGACCGGCTGGACGGCCGGTTCGCGCTGCTCACCGCGGGCAGCCGCACCCTGCTGCCGCGCCAGCAGACGCTGCGCGCGGTGGTCGACTGGAGCTGGGACCTGCTGGGCAAGCGGGAGCGGGCGGTGCTGCGCCGGCTCTCGGTGTTCGCGGGCGGCTGGCAGCTGGAGGACGCCGAGGCGGTCTGCGCCGACGGCGTCGAGGTGGCCCCCGGCGAGGTCGCCGACCTGCTGCTGTCGCTGGTCGACAAGTCCCTGCTGGTGGCCGACCTGGACGGGGCCAGCCTGCCGCGCTACCGGATGCTGGAGACCATCCACGAGTACGCGACCGAGCGCCTCGCCGGGTCCGCCGCCGAGCGCGCCGCCACCGAGGCCCGCCACCTGGCGCACTTCCGCACCCTGCTCGCCGCCGCTGACGCGGAGATCCACGGCCCCCGGCAGCTGCACTGGCTGACGGTGCTGGAGCGCGAGCAGGACAACATCCGGACGGCGCTGCGCCGCGCGATCGACCTGCGGGACGAGGAGCAGGCGCTGCTCCTCGCCATCGGCATGAGCTGGTACTGGTCGCTGCGCGGCTACAGCATGGAGGCGCGCACCTGGTACACCGCGATCGCCGCGCTCGGCCCGGACCCGTTCGGCCCGGACGCCCCGCGGGCGGTGCCGCTGGAGCGCGGCGTGCTGGCGTACGACCTGCCGCTGCCGACGGCGGTGGTCGAGGAGGCCCGCCGGCTGCTCGCGATGTTCCGGCTGATCGGGCTGTTCGAGGGCAACCTGGACGTCCTCGGGGACCCGGAGGCGATCGAGGTCGCCCAGCGGCTGATGGACGCCTACACCCCGGACCTGCCGCAGTCCTACCGCTTCCCGGCGCTGATGCGGGTGTTCGGCGCCTTCCTGGCCGGCCGCCTGGACATGATGAAGGACCTGATGGACGACGCCGTCCAGGGCTGCGAGCAGTACGGCGGGCCGAGCGACCTGGCGTTCATCCTGCAGGTCCGGGCCAGGATGATGAACGACTGGCCGAGCGGCGCCGAGCAGAGCATCGAGGACGGCGCCCGCTCGCTGGAGCTGTACGAGCAGTCGGGCGACCTCTGGGGGATCTCCCAGGCGCTGTCCGCGCACGGCGAGTCGCTGGCCAACCGGGGCGAGGCCGCGGCCGCCGCCGAGGCGTACGCGCGGGCGATCGAGTTGATCGAGGAGCTGGGGGCGCCGCAGGAGGTGCCGATCCTGCGGGTGAACCTGGGCACCGCCCTGCTGGAGCAGGACATGGAGCACGGCGAGCGGGTCGTCCGCGAGGCGCTGGCCTCCATCGACACGCCGGGCCTCAACCAGGCCACCACCGGGGCGCTGATGTTCGGCCACCTGACGCTCTGCGGCATCCACGCCCACCGCGGCGAGTTCGCGCAGGCGCTGGCCGAGCTGGACGAGCTGGACATAGTCCGGGTCGGCGGCTTCGCGCCGAGCCTGGTGACCGGGATGCTGATGAGCGCCCGCGGCTGGATCACCGCCCGGGCCGGGGACCCGGAGGCGGGGCTCGACCTGCTGCGCGCCGGCTGGCGGCAGCTGCGGGCGGTGACGGCCGCGAGCGGCTTCGCCGAGCACATGACGGTCATGGTGGTGCCTGCGGTGACGGCGGTGCTGGGCAGCTTCGCCCAGCGCGACGGGGACCTCGGGCGGGCCCGGGCGGCGGCCGTGCTGGCCGGCGCCCACGGCGGGCTGAACGGCCCGAAGGGCGGCTACCTGGACCGGGTCGAGCGGGCGCGTTCGGAGGCGGCCCTGCGGGAGTCGCTGGGGGACGCGGGGTACGAGGAGGCCCGGGCGGGCGGGGTCGGGATGACCCAGGAGCAGGTCTTCGAGCTGCTGGAGGGGCTGCTCGGCTAGCCACGGCGCGGTCGGGCCCGGGCGGTCGGTGCCCGTACAGCCGGTGCCCGTACGGCCGGTGCCCGTCCCCTGGTCACCGGCCGCACGGGCCCGTACGGCGGCCGGCGCCTGTCCGGGGCGGCCGGCCGTCCTGCCCGGCGGCCTTCCCCGGCGAGGGCCGGGGGAGCCGACGGTGGTCATGGGGGTCAGGTCCGCTTGCGGAACCGGGCGACCGCCAGCGGGGCGAAGACGGCGGTCACGGCGGCCGACCAGATCAGCACGATCATCACCGGGTGGGCCACCGGACCCGTGCCGTTGAGCAGGGAGCGGGAGGCGTCGGCCAGCGCCGAGAGCGGGTTGACCTTGGTGAAGGACTGCAGCCAGCCCGGCATGGTGTCGGTCCGGGCGAAGATCGAGCTGCCGAACTGCATCGGCATCAGGACCAGCATGGCCACGCCCTGGACGGCCTGGGCGCTGCGCAGGGCCATGCCCAGCAGCATCGAGATCCAGACGATCGACATGCCGAACAGCAGGGCCAGGCCGATCGTGGCCAGCACCTCCAGCGGTCCGGTCTTCACCTCGAAGCCGATGCACATCGCGAAGCCGATCAGGATCGCGAAGGAGAGCAGCCCGCGGAGGGTCTCGGCGACGATCTTGGACAGCAGGACGGAGGCCCGGCCGATCGGCAGCGTGCGGAAGCGGTCCATCACGCCGCTCTGGAAGTCGCTGTTGAGGCCGGTGCCGACGGCCATCGCGAGGGTGAGGCCGGTCTGCCCGAGCAGGCCGGGGATCAGGTACTGCTTGTAGGTGTCCTGGTCGCCGGCCATCGCGCCGCCGAAGACGTAGACGAACAGCACGGTGAAGATGACGGGCATCAGCACGGCGTCGAACATCGACTCCGGGTCGGCCTTGATCCGCATCAGGTTGCGCCGGGTCAGCGCGCCGACGTGGCGCAGGGTGCCGGTCAGGCCGATCCGGGAGTCCTCCGCCGGGGGCCGGGTGTCCCGGGCCCGGGAGGGGGTGAGCGTGGCGGTGGTCATGCGACGGGCTCCTTGGCGAGGCTGGGGGCGGGCACGGCGGCGGACGCGGGCTTGCCGGTGATGGCGAGGAAGACCTCGTCCAGGCTGGGCACCTTGGTGTCGATGCCGGCGATGGCGAAGCCGCGGGTGCCGAGCACGCCGATCACCGCGGTCAGCTGCTCCTCGCCGGTGATCGGCACCGCGAGCAGCCCGGTGTCGGTGGAGACGGTGGCGTTGAGGACGCCGTTCTCGTGCAGGCAGCGGGCCATCTCGGGCAGCTCGGCCGGGTGGGCCGGGCGGACCTGGAGGGTCTGGCCGCCGACCTTGGCCTTGAGCTCGGAGACGGCGCCGTTGGCGATCACCCGGCCGCGGTCGATGACGGTCAGCTCGTTCGCGAGCTGCTCCGCCTCCTCCATGTACTGGGTGGTCAGCAGCACGGTGCTGCCCTCGGCGACCATCCGCTGCACCTCGTCCCAGACCTCGTTGCGGGTGCGCGGGTCCAGGCCGGTGGTGGGCTCGTCCAGGTAGAGCACCCGGGGGCGGCCCATCATGCTGGCGGCCAGGTCGAGGCGGCGGCGCATGCCGCCGGAGTAGGTCTTGGCGGTCCGCTTGGCGGCCTCGGTGAGCGAGAAGCGCTCCAGCAGCTCGGCGGCCCGGGCCCGGGCCTCCCGGCGCGGGAGGTCGAGCAGCCGGCCGATGAGGTAGAGGTTCTCGTACCCGGAGAGCAGCTCGTCCACGGAGGCGTACTGGCCGGTGAGGCCGATCGTGCGGCGCAGCTGCTTGGGCTGGCGCAGCACGTCGTAGCCGCCGACGTACGCGGTGCCGGCGTCCGGCTTGATCAGGGTGGAGAGGACACGCACCAGGGTGGTCTTGCCCGCGCCGTTGGGGCCGAGCAGGGCGAGCACGGTGCCCTCCCGCACGGTCAGGTCGACCCCGTCGAGGGCCTTCGTCTCGCCGTAGTGCTTGACGATGCCCCGCACCTCCACGGCGTTCCCGGAAGTGGTTCCCCGGTCGTTCGGGGCTGTCGCGATTCGTGTCATGCCCCCAGGCTGTCCGCCCCGGCTGTCAGCTCCCTGTCGGCCGGGGCGGTGCGCTGTCGGTTCGCTGTCACGCCGCTGTCAGCGGCCGCGGAGGGGCCGGGAACGGCAGCGGCCCCGCTCCCGGCGGGGGAGCGGGGCCGCCGGCGGCGGTCCTTACGTGAAGCTGTGCTCGGCCGCGGGGAAGGCGCCGGTGCGGACGTCCTGGGCGTAGGCGCGGGCGGCGTCGCCGAGGACGGTGCGCAGGTCGGCGTACTGCTTGACGAACTTGGGCACCCGGCCGGCCGTCATGCCGGCCATGTCGGTCCAGACCAGCACCTGGGCGTCGGTGTCCGGGCCGCCGCCGATGCCGACGGTCGGGATCGCCAGCTGCTCGGTGACCTGGGCGGCCAGCTCGGCCGGGACGGCCTCCAGCACGACCGCGAAGGCGCCGGACTGCTGGACGGCCTTGGCGTCGCGGAGCAGCTGGTGGGCCGCCTCGTCGCCGCGGCCCTGGACCGGGTAGCCGCCGAGGGCGTGCACGGACTGCGGGGTGAGGCCGATGTGGGCCATCACCGGGACGCCGGCCTCGACCAGCAGCTCGATCGAGCGGGCGCTGCGCTCCCCGCCCTCCAGCTTGACCGCGCCGACCCCGGCCTCCTTCATCAGCCGGGCCGCGTTGTGCATGGCCTGGGCGGGGGACTCCTGGTAGGAGCCGAACGGCAGGTCGGCGACGATCATGGACCGCTTGGTGCCGCGGACGACGGCGGCGGAGAGCATCACCATCTGATCCATGGTCACCGGGACGGTGGTCTCGTAGCCGAGGTGGCAGTTGCCCGCCGAGTCGCCGACCAGCAGCACCGGGATGCCGGCCTCGTCGAACACGCCCGCGGTGAGGGCGTCGTAGGCGGTCAGCATCGACCACTTCTCGCCGCGCTGCTTGGCGGCGGCGAGGTCGCGGACGGTGACCCGGCGGTTGGTGACCCCGCCGTAGAGGGTGGTGGTCGACGCCTGGTTCTGGGCAGGCGAAGGCGTAGAAGCGTTCATCGAACGGACTCCTGAAGGGTTGTCGTCTCGTGGCGCCGTACGGCGTCCCCGGATCACCTCCATGCTTGCACGCCCCGGCTCCGGCGCAAAGAGGGGTGCGTTCGTCCCGGTGCGATCCACGCCACACCGGGTGCGATCCGCGCCGCACCGGGTGCGCGGGCGCCCCGCGCCGGGGTGCGCGGGAGGCCCCCGAATTTGCCTGCTCTTTACGAAACGGGTTCGTCTCGTATCGTATCGGCCGCTAGTCTGGTGCAGGGGGTTACGAGACGCATTCGGCTCGGAATTGCCCGCCAGTGCCACACCACCACGGACGGGAACACCCATGACCACCGCAGCCGCGCCACCCCGCGTGCCGGAAGCCATCCACCGTCGGCGCTGGGCGATCCTCGGCACCCTGCTGCTCGCCCTGCTCGTCGTCGTGCTCGACAACTCGATCCTCAACGTCGCGATGAAGACCATCGCGACCCCCGCGCCGGTCGGCCTCGGGGCCACCCAGAGCGACCTGGAATGGTCGATCAACTCCTACACCCTGGTCTTCGCCGGGCTGCTGTTCACCTCCGGCCTGCTCGGCGACCGGTTCGGCCGCAAGCGCGCGCTGCTGGCCGGCATGGTGGTCTTCGGGATCGCCTCGCTGCTGTCCGCGCTGGCCGCCTCGCCCGGTGAACTCATCGGCTACCGCGCCCTGATGGGCGTCGGCGGCGCGCTCGCGATGCCCGCCACGCTGGCGATCATCATGAACGTCTTCGAGCGCTCCGAGCAGCCCAAGGCGATCGGGATCTGGGCCGGCGCGGTCGGCCTGGCCATCGCCATCGGCCCGATCACCGGCGGCCTGCTGATCGAGCACTTCTGGTGGGGCTCGGTCTTCCTGGTCAACGTCCCGATCGTGGTCGTCGCGGTGATAGCGATGGTGATCCTGGTCCCCGAGTCCAAGGACCCCAACCCGGGCCGGATGGACCCGATCGGCGTACTGCTGTCGATCATCGGCCTGGTCGCGCTGATCTACGGCATCATCAAGGGCGGCGAGCTGGCCGACTTCACCGCGGCCGGGGCCTGGGTGCCGACCCTGGTCGGCGTCGTCGCGCTGGTCGCCTTCGTCTGGTACGAGCGCCGCACCGCGTTCCCCGCGCTGGACGTCACCTGGTTCCGCAACCGGGTGTTCAGCGCCTCCGTGGTGGTCGTCGGCGTGATCTTCTTCGCGCTGATGGGCGTCTCCTTCTTCGGCGTCTTCTACATCCAGAGCGTGCGCGGCTACAGCGCCCTCCAGGCCGGTGTGCTGATGCTGCCGCTGGCCGCCGCCCAGCTGGTGTTCGCGCCGCGGGCCCGGCTGGTGGTCGACCGCCTCGGCGTCGCCGCCACCGCCGCCGGCGGCATGCTGCTGGTCGCGCTCGGCTTCGTCGGCTACGTCGTGCTGACCGCCACCACCCCGATCTGGGTGCTGGTCCTGCTCGGCCTGGTGATGGGCGCCGGCATGGCGCACGTCATGCCGCCGGTCACCGTCGCGATCATGGCCTCGCTGCCCCGCGAGAAGGCCGGCGCCGGCTCGGCCGTCAACAACACCTTCCGCCAGGTCGGCGGCTCGCTCGGGGTCGCCGTGCTCGGCGCGGTGCTCTCCACCGTCTACCGCGACGGGATGGCCGACACCCTGACCCACCTGCCCGAGGGGCTGCGCGACAAGGCCGGCGAGTCGCTGGAGGCCACCCTGGCCATCGCCGGCCGCATCCCCGGCGGCGAGGCGCTGGTCGCCCCGGCGAACGACTCCTTCATCCACGCCATGCACGTGGTCGCCTCGCTCTCGGTGGGCGTCTCGGTGATCGGCGCCGTCGTCGCCTGGTTCCTGCTGCCGGGCCGCTCGGCCGCCCCCGCGGGACCGGCCGGGCCGGCCCCCGAGCAGCGCGGCCAGGAGCGGGAGTCCGCGGCCGCGGACGCCTGACCGGCGGCCGGCCGTACCGCGACTGAGTGACAATGGCCCTGTCACCCGGGTACGCCCGGGTGGCGGGGCCTCGGTCCCGGCAGGCCCCCTGCCGAGGGCCCACCGGAGGACACCCCACGGCGCCAGGGCGACCGGGGAGGACGAGGGAGAGACAGCGGGGATGAAGACGGACACGCCGACCGCCGGCACCGGGCAGCACTGCGCGGAGGTACGCCGTGGCCGGCCCCGCAGCGAGGCCGCCGAGCAGGCCATCTTCGGGGCCGTCGAGGACCTGATGGCCGGCGGCACCGCGCTGTCCGAGCTCACCATCGAGGGCATCGCCGCCGCCGCCGGCGTCGGCAAGGCCACCATCTACCGGCGCTGGCCCAACAAGGAGGCCCTGCTGGTCGACGTGGTCAGCCGACTGGAGGAGCCGCTGCCGGAGCCCACCGGCGCCGGCGCCCGGGCCGACCTGATCGCCCTGGTGGACCACGTCCGCCGGCGCGGCCTGGCCAAGCGCACCCGCTGGGTGCTCAAGGCCGCCCTCGGCCAGATGCAGACCCTGCCCGAGCTGTACACCGCCTACCGGGACCGGGTGATCAAGCCCCGCCGGGAGGTCGGGCTCGGCCTGATCCGCCGGGCCGTCGCCGAGGGCGTGATCCGCGACGACCTCGACCTGGAACTGCTCAACGACCTGCTGATGGGGCCGATCCTCTACCGCAGCATCCTGTGGGACGACTCCGACCTGGAGGACCCGGACCTGGCCCGCAAGCTGGTCGACTCCATGCTCGAAGGCCTCGCACCCCGCTGACCCGGCCGGACGGCGCCCCGGACGCGGCCGCGCCCACCGAACCGGACGCGGCCTCGCCCGCCGGACCGGACGTGGCCTCGCTCACCAAACCGGGCCACGCCGGAACCCGCTCAGCGGGCCCGACGTCTGTCCCGGCATAGGCTGAGCCGGGTATCCGATCAAACCGGCACCGGTCCGGTCGTGCCCGCACCTTCGACGGTCCGGGTACCGGAACGGCGGCGGCACGAGCGAACGGGAGCCACTTCATGGCGCAGGCGGACAGGACCGAACGGATCGCGGCCCCAGGGGGCGGCGCCGACGGCCCGGCCCCCGCGTCGCGTCGAGGCGGCTTCCTCGGCCTGCGCCACTGGGGCCGGGACGCCCGCGGCAGCACCACCTGGCGGCGCGGCCTGGTGATCGCCGCGCTGGCCGTGCTCACCGCCGCGCTGATCGCCCTGCACGCCGAGGTCCCCAACAGCGCCGGCAACCTCGGCAGCCTGCTGGAGACCTTCCTGCCCTGGCTGGGCCTGGCCGTCCCGGTGCTGCTGGTGCCCGCGCTGCTGCGCCGCTCCGCCACCGCGCTGATCGCCCTGCTGCTGCCCGTCGTGCTCTGGGCCAACCTGTTCGGCGGCCTGCTGAGCGACAAGAGCGGCGGCAAGGGCGATTGGACGGTGGTCAGCCACAACGTCGCCGCCGCCAACACCGACGTGCCGGGCACCGTCCGCACCCTGGTGGACTCCGGCGCCCAGATCGTCGCCCTGCAGGAGCTGGCCGGCAAGCAGCTGCGCTCGTACGAGACCGGGCTCGCCGCCGCCTACCCGCACCACACCGTGGAGGGCACCGTCGGGCTCTGGTCGAAGTACCCGATCGGCGACGTCACCCCGGTGGACCTGAAGATCGGCTGGACCAGGGCCTTCCGGGCCGAGGTCACCACCCCGCAGGGCCCGGTCGCGGTGTACGTCGCGCACCTGCCCTCGGTGCGGCTGAAGGCCGAGGGCGGCTTCACCGTCAACCAGCGGGACGTCAGCGCGCAGGCGCTCGGCGACGCGATCCAGGCCGAGCCGCTGAAGAAGGTCCTGCTGCTCGGCGACCTCAACGGCACCATGAACGACCGCAGCCTGGCGCCGGTCACCTCGCAGATGCGCTCGGCCCAGGGCGCCGCCGGGGACGGCTTCGGCTTCAGCTGGCCGGCCGCCTTCCCGATGGCCCGGATCGACCAGATCATGAGCAAGGGCGGGCTGAAGCCGGTGGACTCCCGCACCCTGCCCCGGGACGGCAGCGACCACCTCCCGGTGGCCGCCACGTACCGGTACTCCTCCTGAGGGCCGGCCGGGTGAGCGCTGGCCGGGTGGGGGTCAGCCGCGGCGCCAGCGGTTGGTGATCGGCAGGCGGCGGTCCCGGCCGAAGTTCTTGGCCGAGATCTTCGGGCCCGGCGGGTACTGGCGCCGCTTGTACTCGGCGGTGTCGACCAGCCGGACCACCCGGTCCACCAGGGCCGGGTCGAAGCCGGCCGCCACGATCGCGTCCCGGCCCTCGTCGCCCTCGATGTAGCGGGTCAGCAGGCTGTCCAGCAGGTCGTAGTCGGGCAGCGAGTCGGTGTCCACCTGGTCCGGCCGCAGCTCGGCGGACGGCGGCTTGGTGATGGTGTGCTCCGGGATCGGCGGCACCTCGCCGCGCCGCCCGGCCTCCTCGTTGCGCCAGCGCGCCAGCCGGAAGACCAGCGACTTGTAGACGTCCTTGACGGGCCCGTAGGCGCCCACCGAGTCGCCGTACAGGGTCGAGTAGCCGACCGCCAGCTCGCTCTTGTTGCCGGGCGCGAGCACCAGGTGCCCCTCCTGGTTGGAGATCGCCATCAGCAGGGTGCCGCGCAGCCGGGACTGGAGGTTCTCCTCGGCCAGGCCGGTCAGCTCGACGGCGCCCAGGTAGGCGTCGAACATCGGGGCGATGGAGACGGTCCGGAAGCGCAGCCCGGTCCGGCGGGCCAGTTCGGCCGCGTCGTCCCGGGAGTGCTGGGAGGAGTAGCGGCTGGGCATCGAGACGCAGTGCACGTTCGGCGCGCCGACCGCGTCCACCGCGATCGCGGCCACCAGTGCCGAGTCGATGCCGCCGGACAGGCCGATCAGCACGGAGCCGAAGCCGTTCTTGGCCACGTACGCCCGGGTGCCGGAGACCAGCGCGGCCCAGATCTCGGCCTCGTCGGACAGCCGCGGCGCCACCCCGGCGGTGAGCGGTTCGGCGGGCGCGGCCTGCGGCCCGCCGCCCAGCTCGGTACGGACCAGGTGCAGCCCGTCGCTGAGCAGCAGGCCGTCGGTGTCGTCGCCGGCGGCGGCCGGCAGGTCGAGGTCCAGCACCAGCAGGTGCTCCTCGAACTGCGGGGCGCGGGCCAGGACTCCACCGTCCGCGCCGACCACGATCGAGTCGCCGTCGAAGACCAGCTCGTCCTGGCCGCCGACCATGTTGACGTACGCCAGGGCGCAGCCCGCCTCGGCGGCCCGGCGCCGCACCAGCTCCAGCCGCTGGTCGTCCTTGTTCCGCTCGTACGGGGAGCCGTTGACCACCAGCAGCAGCCCGGCGCCGGCCTCGCGGGCGGCGGTGACCCGGCCGCCGTCCTGCCAGATGTCCTCGCAGATCGCCAGTGCGACGTCCACCCCGTGCAGCCGCAGCACCGGCAGCTGGTCGCCCGGGACGAACCAGCGGAACTCGTCGAACACGCCGTAGTTGGGCAGGTGGTGCTTGGCGAAGCGGGTCACCACCTCGCCCCGGAGCAGCACGGCGGCGCAGTTCTGCGGGGAGCCGGCCGGGCGGTTGAAGCGCGGCGAGGCGTGCTCGGAGCGCCCGAGGTAGCCGACCACCACCGGGACCCCGCCCAGCCCCTCCGCCGCCAGCCGGGCGGCCAGGGCGACCAGCGCGGCGCGGGAGGCCTCGACGAAGGAGTGGCGCAGGGCGAGGTCCTCCACCGGGTACCCGGTGAGGGCCATCTCGGGGAAGGCGACCAGCTGCGCGCCGGCCTCCGCGGCCTGCTTGGTCCGGCGCACCACCTCGTCGCCGTTGCGGGCGAGGTCACCGACCCAAGGGTCGGTCTGGCACAGGGCGAGACGGAGATTGGGCATGCCCCGAGTGTAATCGTCTAACTGACGCGATGTCCTGGGCGGGAGCCGGCGGCGGGGGTCGGCACTGCCGGGCCGGGCGGGGATCGGCCATGATGGGGGCAACCGCTTTACGAGGTCTTTCCACGGCCTCCGGGGCGTAACACGAGCGTAAAGAGCAGAGGTGAGACTGTCCCCATGGGCAAGCAGCAGCAGTTCGTGCTTCGGACGCTCGAAGAGCGTGACATCCGGTTCGTCCGGCTGTGGTTCACCGACGTGCTCGGCTTCCTGAAGTCGGTCGCGGTGGCGCCGGCCGAGCTGGAGCAGGCCTTCGAGGAGGGCATCGGGTTCGACGGCTCGGCGATCGAGGGGTTCGCCCGGGTGTACGAGTCCGACATGATCGCCAAGCCGGATCCGACCACCTTCCAGATCCTGCCGTGGCGCTCGGAGACCCCGGGCACCGCCCGGATGTTCTGCGACATCCTGATGCCGGACGGCTCGCCCTCCTTCGCCGACCCCCGGTTCGTGCTCAAGCGCACCCTGGAGAAGGCCTCCGAGCAGGGCTTCACCTTCTACACACACCCGGAGATCGAGTTCTTCCTGCTGAAGAACCTGCCCGGCGACGGCACCCCGCCGATCCCCGCCGACCAGTCCGGCTACTTCGACCACACCCCGCGCGGGGTGGGCCACGACTTCCGCCGCCAGGCGATCACCATGCTGGAGTCGATGGGCATCTCGGTCGAGTTCTCGCACCACGAGGGCGCCCCCGGCCAGCAGGAGATCGACCTGCGCTACGCCGACGCGCTCTCCACCGCCGACAACATCATGACCTTCCGGCTGGTCATGAAGGAGGTCGCGCTGGAGCAGGGCGTGCACGCGAGCTTCATGCCCAAGCCGTTCTCCGAGCACCCCGGCAGCGGCATGCACACCCACGTCTCGCTGTTCGAGGGCGACCGCAACGCCTTCCACGAGTCCGGCGCCGAGTACCAGCTCTCCAAGGTCGGCCGGTCCTTCATCGCCGGGCTGCTGAAGCACGCCGCCGAGACGGCCGCCGTCACCAACCAGTGGGTGAACTCCTACAAGCGGATCTGGGGCGGCTCCCAGCGCACCGCCGGGGCCGGCGGCGAGGCGCCCTCGTACATCTGCTGGGGCCACAACAACCGCTCGGCGCTGATCCGGGTGCCGATGTACAAGCCGGGCAAGCAGGGCTCCACCCGGATCGAGGTCCGCTCCCTGGACACCGGCTGCAACCCGTACCTCGCCTACGCCGTCACCCTCGCGGCCGGCCTGAAGGGCATCGAGGAGGGCTACGAGCTCCCGCCCGGCGCCGACGACGACGTGTGGGCGCTGACCGACTCCGAGCGCCGCGCCCTCGGCATCCAGCCGATGCCGCAGAACCTCGGCGAGGCCATCGACCTGATGCAGCGCAGCGAACTCGTCGCCGAGACCCTCGGCGAGCACGTCTTCGACTTCTTCCTGCGCAACAAGCACAAGGAGTGGGAGGAGTACCGCTCCGAGGTCACCCCGTTCGAGCTGCGGAAGAACCTCCAGGTGCTGTGAGCGGCTGACGGCCGCTCAAACCGTTTCCGGCCCGCTGTCGCCCGAAGGGACGACGGCGGGCCGTCCTATGGAGTGGATCTGCGACGGATCGCCGGTCGCGGTGGCGGAATGTGAAGCTTGTATGACCGGGTGTCATGGTCCGATGGGGTCTGAATGTCCGTTTCATCCTGAAAGAGGATCACATGACCTCCTCCGTCAGTCGCGCCGCCGCCACCCGACTGCTCGTCCGCCGGACCTGCGTCGTGGGTGCCGCCGTGGCCGCCGTCGCGGGCCAGCTGCTGGCCGTCCCGACCGTCGCCGACGCCCGCGGTTCGGGTACGGGCACCGGTGCGAACGCGGGTGCGCAGTACCCGCAGAACTCGCAGAACTCGCAGGCCCCGCAGAGCTCGCAGAGCCCGCAGAACTCACAGAGCCCGCAGAGCTCGCAGCTCCCGCAGCTCCCGCTGCACCCGAAGAACCCGCTGGAGCTGCTGCAGTCGTTGCAGTCGAAGAACCCGCTCCAGTCGTTCCAGGCGCTGCAGGCGCCGCAGCCGCACCGCCCGCAGCAGCGGGCCACCACGATCGCCGAGAACCAGCTGCCGTTCACCACCCGCTTCGAGGGCGACTTCCACGGCTCCATCACCCGGATCAGCAACTCGCTGATGACCTGCGACGAGACGAAGGCGCCGCTCGACCCGGAGCAGCCGCCCTGCGAGGACGCCCGCAAGGGCCTCGGCTCCCGGCCGATCAACAACAAGTACGAGATGAAGTACATCAACATCGACCCGGGCTCGGTCGGCCCGCTCGGCGACGGGATCTACTCCGCCAGCTCCGCCGACCTGGGCCTGATCGACGGCTCCCGGGTCAAGTACGCCCGGCTGTACTGGGGCGGCACCCGCGGCATCGACGACGTCGTGCTGCCGGAGAACCAGATCGACGAGGTGTACCTGAAGGTCCCGGGCGAGGGCCAGTACCGCAACATCGCCAACGACCAGCCCTCGATCGGCTACATCACCACCGACGTGGAGAGCAGCTACCAGGCCTCCGCCGACATCACCGACCTGGTCCGGCAGGCCGGCAACGGCACCTACACCGTCGCCAACATGGACTCGGTGGTGAAGCCGCACAGCTGGGGCGGCTGGACGATCGTGGTCGCGTACGAGAACGACTGCAAGCCGTACCGGCACATCCACCTGTGGGACGGCTTCCGGGTCGAGCTGCCGGACAGCCCGCCGCGCGAGTTCGACCTCACCGGGCTGCAGACCCCCGCCGCCGGCCCGGTCGCGGGCAAGCTCGGCTTCGTCGTCTACGACGGCGACCTCAAGTGGACCGGCGACACCCTCGCCATCAAGTCCACCAACGGCCCGCAGGCGCTGTTTTCGGACCTCAACCACGCCTCCAACGACGCGTTCAACTCCACCATCGAGGAGCTGACCCCGGCCGACCAGTTCATCCGCACCCCGTACAACCGCAACAACTTCGGCTACGACTCCAACCGTTGGGACATCTCGCCGTTCCTGCGCAACGGCGACACCGACATCAAGGTGCTGTTCGACACCGACAAGGACGGCTACGACCTGGGTGTCTTCTACGCCTACGTCAACCTGGACGGCTCCACCGAGGGCTGATCCGCCGAGGGCTGATCCACCGTCCGGCCACGGCGCCGCTGCCGCACCACCCGCACCGCGCGGGGCGGCAGCGGCGCCGCCGCGTCCCGGCCCCGCGGGGCGCCGCGCAGCAGCCGCTCGCAGGGGCGTTCCACCCAGCGGTACAGGGCCCCCGCGGCCACCAGCGAGCCGCCCGCCAGCAGCAGCCAGACGCCGAGCGTCGCGGCCCCCGGCGCCGGGCGGCCCTGGACGGCCAGCCAGCAGCGGACGCCGATCTCGTGCGCCAGGTACCAGGCGTACGACCACTCGCCGAGCCGCACGGCCGTCCGGCCCGCCAGCAGCCGGGGCGGGGCCCCGGCGGCGTCCCGCCGGGCGGCGGCCGCCAGCAGGGCGGCGAACAGCGGCGCGGACAGCAACTGGGAGGCGCTGTACGGGCCGTACCAGGAGGAGTCCGGGACGGCGGCGTGCCAGGGGACCAGCAGGACGTGGAAGAGCAGCACGGCGGCGGCCGCCGGGAGGAGCCCCGGCCGCAGGAGGCGCACCCGGGGGAGCACGCCGTGCCGCACGGTCAGGCCGGTGACCACGCCGAGGACGAACTGCGGGGTCCGGGCCGGCGGCAGGTAGTCCAGCAGCCAGCCGCGCACCGTCGGGTCGGCGGGCAGCACGGCGCCGGCCGCCCACAGCACCGGGCCGAGCACGGTGCACAGGGCCGCGAGCGGCAGCCAGGCGCGCCGGCGCGGGGCCAGCAGGCGCAGCAGCGGCGGGAACAGCAGGTAGAACCAGGCCTCGGCGCCCAGCGACCAGGAGGCCGGGTTGCCGCCGTACAGGGTGGGCAGCGCCCACGGGTGCACCAGCGCCAGCGACCAGAGCGCCGCCGCCACCGGCAGCACCGCGCCGATCGCCGCGTCCGCGCCCAGGGACAGCGCGGTGGTCAGCACGTGCAGCGGCCAGATCCGGGCGAACCGGCGGCGGGCGAAGACCCACGGCCGGGCGGGCGAGGCCCCGTACGTCCAGGCCAGCACGAAACCGGAGAGCACGAAGAAGAACGTCACGCCCGAACGGCCGTACCAGGCGAGCGGGCTGAGCAGCGGCAGCTCGCCCACCTTGCGGGAGAGGTGGTAGAGCACCACCAGCAGGGCGGCCCAGAAGCGCAGCCCGGTGAGCGAGGGCAGGCGGCTGGGGCCGGTCGTGGGCATCGGCGCTCCGGGGGCGGGGGACGGGGGCGGGGGACGGGGGCGGCGCCCGGGTGAACGAGCACGGCGGGGCCGAGGTCACGCCGACGGCGGCGGGCGGTCGCGTCCGGCGACCGGGTGCCGGGGCGCGTAACCTGCTAGGGCCCGGACGGACCTGCCAGGCCCGGACGGGCCCCTGGGCGGACGGATGGAGGGGCCGATGGCGGTGGAGGAGCAGCGGGCCGGGAGTCGGGTCAGCCGGCCGGAGAACCGGCTGGTCCGGCGCGGGTTCACCGACCCGGCGCGGGCGGTGCGGCTGTTGGAGGGCCCCGGGCTGGAGGGCCTGGCCGACGACCCCGTGCTGCTGGACGCGCTCGGCGCCACCGCCGACCCCGACCTCGCGCTGCTCGGCCTGTCCCGGCTGCTGGAGGCCGCCGACGAGGCCGACCGGCACACCCTGCGCGACACCCTCACCACCTCCAAGCCGCTGCGCGACCGGCTGCTCGGCGTGCTCGGCGTCTCCACCGCGCTCGGCGACCACCTGGCCCGGCACCCGCACGACTGGCACGTGCTGGTCACCTTCGAACTGCGCGACATGCACCCCGGCCCGGAGGACTTCCGCCGCTCCCTCGCCGAGGGCGTCCGGGACGACACCCTCGGCCCCGCGAACGCGCTGCGCGTCGCCTACCGCCGCTGCCTGCTCGCCATCGCCGCCCGCGACCTCACCGGCACCACCGACCTCGCGCAGACCGCCGCCGAACTCGCCGACCTGGCCGGCGCCACCCTCCAGACCGCCCTGGACCTCGCCGCCGAGCAGGACCCGGAGGCGGCCGCGGCCTGCCGGCTCGCCGTGATCGGCATGGGCAAGTGCGGCGGTCGCGAGCTCAACTACGTCTCGGACGTGGACGTGGTCTTCGTCGCCGAGCCGCGCGAGGGCGTGGACGAGCACGAGGCGCTCAAGGCCGCCACCCGGCTGGCCGCCGCCCTCACCCGGCTGTGCGCGGACACCACCGGCGAGGGCACCATCTGGCCGGTGGACGCCAACCTGCGCCCCGAGGGCCGCAACGGCCCGCTGGTGCGCACCCTGGCCAGCCACCTCGCCTACTACCAGCGCTGGGCCAAGACCTGGGAGTTCCAGGCGCTGCTCAAGGCCCGCCCGGTCGCCGGGGACGCGGAGCTCGGCGCCGCGTACGTGGCGGCGCTCGCCCCGATGGTCTGGCAGGCCGCCGCCCGGGAGAACTTCGTCGCCGACGTGCAGCAGATGCGCCGCCGGGTGATCGACTCCATCCCGGCCACCGAGCTGGACCGCCAGCTCAAGCTCGGCCCGGGCGGGCTGCGCGACGTCGAGTTCTCCGTCCAGCTGCTCCAACTGGTGCACGGCCGCACCGACCCGGCGCTGCGCAGCGGCAACACCCTGGAGGCGCTGGCCGCGCTCTCCCGGGGCGGCTACGTCGGCCGGGCGGACGCCGCCTCGCTGGACGCCGCGTACCGCTTCCTGCGCTCACTGGAGCACCGCATCCAGCTGTACCGGCTGCGCCGCACCCACCTGATGCCCACCGGGGCCGAGGACCTGCGCCGGCTGGCCCGCTCGCTGGCGGCGCTGATCAACGACGACACCCGCGCCGACCCGGTGGCCGCGCTGAAGCGCGAGTGGAAGCGGCACGCGATGGAGGTCCGGCGGCTGCACGAGAAGCTGTTCTACCGGCCGCTGCTCGACGCCGTCGCCGAACTGCCGCCGGGCGCCACCGGGCTCAGCCCGGAGGCGGCCAGGGTCCGGCTGGAGGCGCTGGGCTACGCGGACCCGGCCGCCGCGCTGCGGCACCTCAGCGCGCTCGCCTCCGGGGTGAGCCGCAAGGCGGCGATCCAGCGCACCCTGCTGCCGGTGCTGCTCGGCTGGTTCGCCGAGTCCGCGGACCCGGACGCCGGGCTGCTCAACTTCCGCCAGGTCTCCGACGCGCTCGGCCGCACCCCCTGGTACCTGCGGCTGCTGCGGGACGAGAGCGCCGCCGCCGAACAGCTGGCCCGGGTGCTGTCGGCCGGCCGGCTCGCCCCCGACCTGCTGCTGCGCGCCCCCGAGGCGGTGGCCATGCTGGGCGACCCGCACGGCCTGGAACCGCGCGGCCGGGCGGCGCTGCAGTCGGAGATACTGGCCGCCGTCGGCCGGGCCGGGTCCACCCACGCCGCGGTGGCCGCCGCCCGCTCGGTGCGCCGCCGCGAGCTGTTCCGCACCGCCGCCGCGGACGTGCTCGGGCGGCTCGGGGAGGACCCGGCCGAGGCGCTGGACACCGCGGGGGAGGCGCTCACCGCGCTCAACGCCGCCACCCTGGGCGGCGCGCTGCGCGCCTGCGTGGCCGGCTGGGAGGCCGAGCACGGGGACCTGCCGACCCGGATCGCGGTGATCGCGATGGGCCGCTTCGGCGGCCACGAGCTGGGCTACGGCTCGGACGCGGACGTGCTCTTCGTCCACGAGCCGCTGCTCGGCTCGCTGGAGGAGGCGGCCGCCCGGGCCGCCCAGGCGGTCTGCCACGAGCTGCGCGCCCAGCTGGGCGCGCCGTCCACCGAGCCGCCGCTGCTGGTCGACGCCGACCTGCGGCCGGAGGGCCGCAGCGGCCCGCTGGTGCGCACCCTCGCCTCGTACGCGGCGTACTACCGGCGCTGGTCGCACGCCTGGGAGAGCCAGGCGCTGCTGCGGGCCGAACCGGTGGCCGGGGACGAGGAGCTGGGCGCGCGGTTCCGGCAGCTGATCGACCCGCTGCGCTACCCCGGCGGCGGGGTGCCGGAGCGGGACCTGGTGGAGATCCGCCGGATCAAGGCGCGGATCGAGGCCGAGCGGCTGCCGCGCGGGGCCGACCCGACCACCCACACCAAGATCGGCCGGGGCGGGCTGGCGGACGTCGAGTGGACGGTGCAGCTGCTGCAGCTCCGGCACGGGTACGAGCTGCCGGCCCTGCGCACCACCCGGACCAGGGCGGCGCTGGCCGCGGCCGCGGAGGCCGGGCTGGTCGAGCCGGAGGACGCCGAGGTGCTGGACACGGCCTGGGTGCTGGCCTCCCGGGTGCGGGCGGCGGTGATGCTGGTGCGCGGGCGGCCCGGGGACAGCTTCCCGGGGGAGGCCCGGGAGCTGGCGGGGGTGGCCCGCTACCTCGGGTACGGCTCCGGGCACAGCGGCGAGCTGCTGGACGACTACCGGCGGACCACCCGGCGGGCCCGGGCGGTGGTGGACCGGCTGTTCTACGGCGCCGACTGACCGGGGCCGCGCACGGGGACGGCCCGCCCGGGGTACGCGAAAGGGGCCCCGGTCGGGGCCCCTTCGAAGACGGGCGCTAGCGGCGCGCGCTGCTGATCGCGGGCTCGCTCCACTGCTCCGGGACGGTGATCGGCCGGTCGGCCGGCGTCTCCCGGGCGGGCACCTTCGGCAGCCGGTAGACCCACTCGTGGTACATCCAGCGGGCGGTGAGGAAGCCCACCATCAGGCAGAGCTCGCCGCCGACGGCGTCCATCCAGAAGTGGTTGGCGGTGGAGACGATCACCACCAGGGTGGCGGCCGGGTACATCAGGCCGAGCACCCTGACCCAGGTGCGGCGGGCCAGGAAGAAGATCGCCAGGCCGCACCACATCGACCAGCCGATGTGCATCGAGGGCATGGCCGCGTACTGGTTGGAGACGTGCGCGGCGGGCCCGGAGGCCATCGAGCCCCAGGTGCCGTGGACCTTCACGGTGTCGACGAAGCCGCCGTCGGTCATCAGCCGGGGCGGGGCCAGCGGGAAGAAGTAGAAGCCGACCAGGGCGATCCCGGTGGTCACGAACAGCACCGTGCGGGCCGCGACGTAGCGCCCGGGGTGGCTGCGGTAGAGCCAGACCAGCACGCCTATCGTGATCACGAAGTGCAGGGTCGCGTAGTAGTAGTTCATCCCCGTGATGAGCCACCCGACGCTGTCCACGGCGTGGTTGATCGAGCGCTCGACGGCGATGCCGAGGTGGTGCTCCAGGTCCCAGATCCAGCTCGCGTGCTTCTGGGCTATCGCTTCCTGTTCGGGAACCGCGTTGCGCACGATCGAGTAGACCCAGTAGCTGATCCCGATCAGCGCCAGCTCGAACCAGATCCGCGGCCTGGCCGGTGAGCGGCGCTGGGCGCTGATGCGGCTGCGCAGGGCGGCGGTACGGGACTGGGCGGCACGGGTGGCTCCATCGGGCAGGCGGCCGGGGACGGCCTTCGCTGCTTCGGAACCGCCACCGCTGGCCGCGTCGGCGCGCCGTACGTCGCCTCGCTGGATCTCGGTCGGTTCCCCCATGGACGGCAAGTCTGCCAGACCGCTCGTAGCCGTCTGCTCATCCTCTGGAAGTGGATTCTTCACCGGCTGTCCCCCTTGAGGGGTAGGGGCCGGCGCCCACCGGGGTAGGGGGTGCTCGGGGGTTGGGTGCATACCGGTGGGACGGACATACGTCCCATTGTCACGCGCGTCGCTCCAGGGGAGTAATCGGGGTGGTCGGAGACGGTCCTCCACCTGGAACTTCCGGCGACGAAACGATTTCTGCATCTTGCTGAAACATATTGCAGGCCGCTAGCTTCCTGGGAAATCGATCGCCCCTTCCCCCTAAGGGAGCCCTCAGTGGCCGATGCCCCGCTCCGCCCCCGACGGAGCACTGCCGAACGAACCCCTGGCCGCCGCAGACCCCCGGGCCGCACGGCCGTCCTGCTGGCCGCGGCCCTGACCGCCGCCACCCTCGGCAGCGCCCCCGCGGCCCTCGCCGCCGCCCCGCCTGCCCCGCCCTCGGACGCCGCGCTGGCGGCCACCGCCGGGCGGCACGACCTCACCCGGGAGCAGTTCTACTTCGTCCTGCCCGACCGCTTCGCCAACGGCGACACCGCCAACGACACCGGAGGCATCACCGGGGGGCGGCTGGAGAACGGCTTCGACCCCGCGGACAAGGGCTTCTACCACGGCGGCGACCTGGCCGGGCTGATCCAGCGGCTCGACTACGTCCAGGACCTCGGCACCACCGCGATCTGGCTGGCCCCGATCTTCAAGAACAAGCCGGTGCAGGGCAGCGGGGCCGACGCCTCGGCCGGCTACCACGGCTACTGGATCACCGACTTCACCCAGGTCGACCCGCACTTCGGCACCAACGAGCAGCTCAAGGAGCTGATAGCCAAGGCGCACGCCCGCGGCATCAAGGTCTTCTTCGACGTCATCACCAACCACACCGCCGACGTCATCGACTACGCCGAGAAGCAGTACGGCTACCGCTCCGCCGGCGCCTACCCGACGCTCGACGCGGACGGGAACCCGGTGGACGAGACCGCCGTCGCCGACGCGGGCGCCCCCTGGCCGCGGACCACCAAGGACTCCTTCCCCTACACCCCGGTCTTCCGCACCCCGGCCGACGCCACGGCCAAGACCCCGTCCTGGCTCAACGACCCGGCGCTCTACCACAACCGGGGCGACTCGACCTTCGTCGGCGAGTCCGCCACCGAGGGCGACTTCAGCGGCCTGGACGACCTCGACACCCAGAACCCCAAGGTGGTGAAGGGCTTCGAGAAGGTCTACCAGCAGTGGGTCAAGGACGCCGGCGTGGACGGCTTCCGGATCGACACCGTCAAGCACGTCAACATGGCGTTCTGGCAGCAGTGGGCCCCCGCGCTCAAGGACTTCGCCGCCAAGCAGGGCAACAAGAAGTTCTTCATGTTCGGCGAGGTCTACTCCGGCGACCCGGCGGTCACCTCGCCGTACGTCACCAAGGGCAGGCTCCAGGCCACCCTGGACTTCCCGTTCCAGGGCGCGGCCCGCTCCTACGTCTCGCAGGGCGGCTCGGCGCGCGGCCTCGCCGACGTCTACGCCCAGGACTACCGCTACACCAGCGCCGACACCGACGCGTACGAGCTGCCCACCTTCCTCGGCAACCACGACATGGGCCGCTTCGGCTCCTTCCTGCTCGCCGACAACCCGGGCGCCGACGACGCCACCCTGCTCAGGAAGGACCGGCTCGGCAACGAGCTGCAGTTCCTCACCCGCGGCCAGCCCGTCGTCTACTACGGCGACGAGCAGGGCTTCACCGGCGCGGGCGGCGACAAGGACGCCCGGCAGGACCTGTTCGCCTCGAAGACGGCCTCCTACAACGGCGACCGGGTGCTCGGCGGCCCCTCTGGCCCGGCCGACCGGTACGGGCAGGGCGGCGAGCTCTACCAGGGCATCGCCGGACTGGCCAAGCTGCGCCGCGACAACCCGGCCCTGGCCGACGGCGCCCAGATCGAGCGGTACGCCGCCGACGGCGCCGGCGTGTACGCCTTCTCCCGGATCGACGCCGGGCAGCAGGTCGAGTACCTGGTCGCGGTCAACAACGCCGCCGAGGCGAAGACCGTCACCCTGGACACCTTCTCGGCGGGGATGGGCTTCGACCCGGTCTACCCGGCGGCGGGCGCCCGCGTCACCAGCGGCGCCGACCGCAAGGTGACGGTCACCGTGCCCGCGCTGTCCTCGCTCGTCCTCAAGGCGGGCGGCCGGCTCTCGCCGGTGGCCGCCGCGCCCCAGCTCTCGGTGCAGCCGCCCGCCGACGGCTCGACCGGGCTCGTCACGGTCGGCGCCACCACGGACGGCGGCTTCAACCGGGTGAGCTTCGCAGCCCAGATCGGCAACGGGCCCTGGCAGACCCTGGGCACCGCCGACAACGGCGGGTACAAGGTCACCCAGGACCTGGCCGCCGTCGCCCCCGGCACGGTGGTCCGCTACAAGGCCGTCGTCCGGGACTCCAGCGGCCACCTGCGCTCCGCCACCGCGAGCTTCACCACCGGCACCCCCGCGCCCAAGCCCGCGCCCACCGCCGGCTCCCGCCCGTACGCCGTCGTCCACTACAACCGGCCGGACGGCGACTACGACGGCTGGAACCTCTACGCCTGGGGCGACCTCGCCGACGGCGAGGCCACCCCGTGGCCGGCCGGGCACGCCTTCACCGGGCGGGACGCGTACGGCGCCTTCGCGTACGTGAAGCTCAAGCCCGGCGCCTCGGACGTCGGCTTCATCGTGGAGAAGGACGGCGTCAAGGACGTCGACGCCGACCGGCACCTCGACGTCGGCAGCACCGGCGAGGTGTGGCTGAAGCAGGGGGACGCGACCGTCCGCACGGCGAACCCGGGACCGCCGGCTGGGTCGACCGGTCCTGGCCAGCCGGCGAACACCGCCGTCATCCACTACAACCGGGCCGACGGCGACTACGACGGCTGGGGCCTGCACGACTGGACCGGCGCCGCCACCCCGACCGACTGGGGCAAGCCGCTGACCCCGGCCCGCCGCGACGCCTTCGGCGCCGTCTTCGAGGTGCCGCTCGCCCCCGGGGCGACCAGCCTCAGCTACATCCTGCACAAGGGCAACGACAAGGACCTGCCCGCCGACCAGTCGCTGGACCTCGCCGTCAACGGCAAGGAGGTCTGGGTGCTCGGCGGCCGCGAGGGCTACCTGCTGCCGCAGAACCCGGCCGCCTCCTCGCAGATCGACCTCACCGGCGCCAAGGCCCAGTGGATCGACGCGAGGACCGTCGTCGTCCCGGCGAACTACGGCGCGGGCGACGAGGCCCTGGCCGGCGGCACCAGCGCCCAGCTGGTCTACGACCCCGAGGGCGGCATCCGGGCCGACAAGGGCGCGCTGACCAAGCCCGGCAAGTGGCTGCGGCTCACCCCGGCCAAGGGCGGGCTGACCGACGCGCAGAAGGCCGAGTACCCGCACCTGGCGGGCTACCGGGCCTTCACCGTGGACCCCAGGGACGCCGCCCGCGTCCCGGCCGCACTCCGCGGCCAGCTGCTGTTCACCGAACACCTGCCCAGCGGCGCCGTCCTGGCCGGCACCGGGGTGCAGACCCCGGGCGTGCTGGACGACCTGTACGCCGGGCGGACCGGCAAGGTCGACTTCGGCCCGGCCTACTACAACGGCAAGGTGGCGCTGTCGCTCTGGGCACCGACCGCGCAGGAGGTCTCCGTCCAGGTCTTCGACAGCGCCACCGGGGGCACCCCGAGGACGCTGCCGCTGAAGCTCGACGACGAGACCGGCGTCTGGGAAGTCGTCCGCGACAAGGGCGAGTTGGACGGCCGGTACTACCTGTACCAGGTGAAGGTCTGGGCGCCGTCCACCCAGCAGCTGGTGGTCAACACCGTCACCGACCCGTACTCGGTGGCGCTGTCCACCGACTCCCGGCGCAGCCTGGTCGCCGACCTCGACGCCAAGGCGCTCAAGCCCGCGGGCTGGGACGACCACGCCCGCCCGCAGGCCGTCCCGCCGGCGCAGCAGCAGATCCAGGAACTGCACGTCCGGGACTTCTCGGTGGAGGACCCCACCGTCCCGGCCGCCGAGCGCGGCACCTACCTGGCGTTCACCGAGTCGGACTCGGCCGGCATGCGGCACCTGCGGGACCTGGCCAAGGCCGGGGTGACCACGGTCCACCTGCTGCCGACCTTCGACATCGCCACCGTCCGGGAGAACCGGGCCGACCAGAAGCTGCCGGCCTGCGACCTCAAGTCCCTTCCGGCGGACGGCCCGAAGCAGCAGGAGTGCGTGGCGGCCGTGGCCGCCGACGACGCGTACAACTGGGGCTACGACCCGCTGCACTACAACGTGCCGGAGGGCTCGTACGCCACCGACCCGAACGGGGTCGCCCGCACGGTGCAGTTCCGGCAGATGGTGCAGGCGATGCACGCGGCCGGGCTGCGGGTGGTGCTCGACGTGGTCTACAACCACACCGCCGCGAGCGGCCAGGCCGAGCACTCGGTGCTGGACAAGGTGGTCCCCGGCTACTACCAGCGGCTGGACGCCGACGGCAAGGTGACGGCGGACAGCTGCTGCGCCGACACCGCGCCCGAGCACGCCATGATGAACCGGCTGGTGGTCGACTCGGTGACGCTGTGGGCCCGCGAGTACAAGGTGGACGGCTTCCGCTTCGACCTGATGGGCCTGGACCCGAAGTCCACCATGCTGGACGTGCAGGCCGCGCTGCGGAAGATGACGCCGGACTCGGACGGCGTGGACGGGAAGAACGTGTTCCTCTACGGCGAGGGCTGGAACTTCGGCGCCGTCGCGAACAACGCCCGGTTCGAGCAGGCCACCCAGCAGAACATGGCCGGCACCGGCATCGCCACCTTCGACGACCGGATCCGGGACGCCGCCCGCGGCGGCAACTTCATGCTGAACTCCGCCCCGCAGCAGGGCTTCGCCTCGGGCCTGTACACCGACCCGAACGGCTCCGCCGCGAACGGCACCCCGGAGGAGCAGAAGGCCCGGCTGCTGCACCAGATGGACCAGCTGAAGGTCGGGCTGACCGGCAACCTGGCCGGCTACTCCTTCACCGACAGCTCCGGAAAGCCCGTCACCGGCGTCCAGGTCGACTACAACGGCGCCCCGACCGGGTACGCGGCCAAGCCCGGCGAGGCGGTGGAGTACGTGGACGCCCACGACAACACCGACCTCTTCGACGCGCTCGCGTACAAGCTGCCGACCGGCACCGCGCCCGCCGACCGGGCCCGGATGCAGGCGCTCGGGCTCTCGCTGACCGCGCTCACCCAGGGCGCGGGCTTCGCCCAGGCCGGCAGCGACCTGCTGCGCTCCAAGTCGCTCGACTCCAACTCCTACGACTCGGGGGACTGGTTCAACGCGATCCACTGGGACCCGGCCCAGGGCAACGGCTGGGGCCGCGGCCTGCCGACGGCGAAGGACAACCAGGAGCAGTGGCCGGCCGCCCGGTCCCTGCTGGCGAACCCGGAGCTGACCGTCGGCGCGGCCGACATCCGGTCGGCCTCGGCGCAGTACCAGGAGTTCCTGCGGATCAAGCAGTCCTCGCCGCTGTTCTCGCTGCCGAGCCTGGCCGCCGTCCAGCAGCGGCTCTCCTACCCGCTCTCCGGCACCGCCGGTGAGGCGCCCGGGGTGATCACCCTGCACCTGGACGGCACCGGGCTGCCGGGGGCGGAGAAGGGCGTCACGGTGGTCTTCAACGCCACGCCCACGGCGCAGGCGCAGACCGTGCCGGCGCTGAAGGGCACCGGCCAGGCGCTGCACCCCGTCCAGGCGGGCGGGGCGGACCGGGTGGTGCAGCGGTCCGGCTTCGACGCCGCGACCGGCACCTTCACCGTGCCGGGCCGCACCGTGGCGGTGTTCGTCCAGCGCTGACCCGCCGTCGCCGACCGGTCGGCACCGGTT
Organism: Kitasatospora sp. NPDC058046; assembly: GCF_042885595.1. Lineage (NCBI taxonomy): Bacteria > Bacillati > Actinomycetota > Actinomycetes > Kitasatosporales > Streptomycetaceae > Kitasatospora > Kitasatospora sp. NPDC058046. The sequence goes on along the minus strand of NZ_JBHVRS010000001.1, from coordinate 449,485 downwards.
CGTTCCGGCGCCGACCCGTCCGACACTGATTCGTACACCCCGACAACTCCCGGGCCCCGTACCACTGTTCAGGTGGTGCGGGGCCCGGTCGCGGTCGGCGGGGGCACGGTTGCGTTCCGGACGCGCGATGGCCGGAAACCGTTGATGGCACGGCCGGAACTGTGACGTGCCGGGTCTGCCGGGCGCTGTCGGCCACCCGCCGGGGCCGGAACCGGCCCTGAGTGCTGGTCACCGACTGCCGGTGGTGATCGAACTTTGTCCGGGGCCATGAAAACCGTGTTCACGAGTTCGTCGTGGGGTAACACAACTGACGGAGCGCCCTCCATACGGTTTCGGTAATGAATCGGCCAATCCGTGGCATGCATCTGTCATTAACGGCTCGTTTGCTGCCACGATTCCCCCGGCTGTAGACGAGGGGACCCCACCCCCCGGTGCAGCTGTTCCAGTTCAGGTGCAGCGCGTCCGACCCTGCAACGAGTTGTGAGCACCGCATCCGCACTCCCGTCGCACCCGGCGGGGGCCCCCACTGCGCCGCGACCCCGCGGCTCAGGTTTCTCTCCACCGTGCGCGACCCAGCGCCGGTCGGAAAAGGAGTCCGCATGTCCCGTTACGCTCACGCACGGAAGGCGGCGGTTGTCATGGCCGCCTCCACCGCGCTGCTGGTCACCGGCATACCGGTGATCGCCCAGGCGGCCACGCCGGACGCGCCGGCCGCCGTCGCGGCCCAGCAGGCGAACCGCGCCCAGCTGATCTCCGCCGCGAACCAGCAGACCACCAGCCTCGCCCAGAGCCTCGGGCTGAGCGGTGAGGAGAAGCTGGTCACCAAGGACGTCTTCCAGGACGCGGACGGCACCCGCCACCTGCGGTACGAGCGCACCCTCAACGGACTGCCCGTCCTGGGTGGGGACCTGGTGGTGCACCAGGCGCCCACCGGTGCGACCAAGAGCGTTGACCGGGCCAGCACCGCCCCGCTGAGCGGTGTCAGCACCACGCCGAAGCTGGCCGCCCCGGCCGCGCAGACCGCCGCGCTCGCCGCCGAGCAGGGCACCGCGGTCGACACCGCGCCGCGCCTGGTGGTCTGGGCCGCGGACAACAGCCCCCGGCTGGCCTGGGAGACCGTCGTCTCCTCAACCAAGTCCGACGGCACCCCGAGCAAGATGCACGTCGTCACCGACGCCACCAGCGGCCAGGTCATCCAGCAGTGGGACGGCATCGAGACCGGCTCCGGCAAGGGCGTCTTCGTCGGCAACGTCACCATCGGCACCACCCAGTCGGGTTCGTCGTACCAGCTGAAGGACGGCACCCGCGGTGGGATGTACACCACCAACCTGAACCACGGGACCTCGGGCACCGGCACGCTGTACAGCAAGTCCACCGACACCTGGGGCGACGGCACCGTCAACAACGGCGAGTCCGCCGCGGTCGACGCCCACTACGGCGTCGCGGCCACGTGGGACTACTACAAGAACACCTTCGGCCGCAACGGCATCCGCAACGACGGTGTCGGCGCCTACAGCCGCGTCCACTACGGCAACAACTACGTGAACGCGTTCTGGGACGACTCCTGCTTCTGCATGACGTACGGCGACGGCAGCAACAACACCGCGCCGCTGACCGAGCTGGACGTCGCGGGCCACGAGATGAGCCACGGCGTCACCGCGGCCACCGCCAACCTGACCTACTCCGGCGAGTCCGGCGGCCTCAACGAGGCCACCTCGGACATCTTCGGCACGATGGTCGAGTTCTACGCCAACATCCCGACCGACAACCCCGACTACCTGATCGGTGAGTTGATCAACATCAACGGGGACGGCACCCCGCTGCGCTACATGGACAAGCCGTCCAAGGACGGTGCCTCGGCCGACTACTGGTCCTCCACCGTCGGCAACAAGGACGTCCACTACTCGTCCGGCGTCGCCAACCACTTCTTCTACCTGCTGTCCGAGGGCAGCGGCGCGAAGACCATCAACGGCGTCAACTACGACTCGCCGACCCAGGGCAACATCGCGGTCACCGGCATCGGCCGGGACAAGGCGGCGGCCGTCTGGTACCGCGCGCTGACCACCTACATGACCTCCAGCACCAACTACGCCGCGGCGCGCACCGCGACGGAGAAGGCGGCCACCGACCTGTACGGGGCCGGCAGCGCCGAGCTGGCCGCGGTCGGCACCGCCTGGGCGGGCGTCAACGTCGGCACGGCGCCCAACCCGGGCGGCGTCACCGTCACCAACCCGGGCAACCAGTCCACCGCCGTCGGCGGCGCGGTCAACCTGGCGATCAAGGCCACCGGTGGCACCGCCCCGCTGACCTACTCGGCCACCGGCCTGCCCACCGGCCTGTCGATCAACGCCTCCACCGGCGCGATCACCGGCACCGCCTCCACCGCGGGCACCTACAACGTGACCGTCACGGCGAAGGACTCGGCCGGCAAGACCGGTACGACCAGCTTCACCTGGACCGTCTCCACCGGTGGCGGCGGCTGCACCCCGGCCCAGCTGCTGGGCAACGAGGGCTTCGAGTCGGGCACGGCCACGCCGTGGACCGCGTCGAGCGGTGTGGTGGACAGCAGCGCCTCGCAGGCGGCCCACAGCGGCTCCTGGAAGGCGTGGCTGAACGGCTACGGCTCCACCCACTCGGACTCGCTGTCGCAGACGGTGAGCATCCCGGCCGGCTGCAAGGCGACGCTGAGCTTCTGGCTGCACATCGACACCGCCGAGTCGGGCACCACCGCGTACGACAAGCTGACCGTCTCGGTGAACGGCACCGCGCTGAAGACCTACTCCAACGTGGACGCCGCGGCCGGCTACCAGCAGCGCACCTTCGACCTGTCGGCCTACGCGGGCCAGACGGTCACCGTGAAGTTCGCCGGGACCGAGGACGCCTCGCTCCAGACCAGCTTCGTGATCGACGACACCTCCGTCCAGACCGGCTGAGCCCGGGCCGGCTCCTGACGGGCCGGTGAACCAGGACAGGTGAGGGGCCCGGCGGCTACGGCTGCCGGGCCCTTGTCGTGCCCGCCCCTCCTGGCCCGGCCCCGGCTCGTCCTCGGCTTCTCCTCGGCTCCTCCCGGGTCTGCTCCCGGGCTCGCTCCCCGGCTCCTCCTCGGCTTCTCCCGGGCTTTCGACCAAGGTCTTGACGGCCCCCGCGGGTGCCTCTAGGTTCGGCGCTGCAAGTTTCCGGCAAGTTGCAGAAACTTCCTGCAGTTCCCCTGCGGCCCTTCCGCAGGCTCCCCCTCCGGCTGCCCCACCCCAGCCACCCCCAGGAGACGACGTGGTCACCACCGCCCCCGCCCGCCGGCCCGCCCGCGCGGCCGGTGCGCTCGCCGCCTCGGCGGCGCTCGCCCTCTCGCTCGGCACCTCCCTCGGTGCCCCCGCCGCCCAGGCCGCCCCGCCCGCCAACAACGGCAAGGACGTCACCGCCACCCTCTTCGAGTGGCGCTTCGACTCCGTCGCCCAGGCCTGCACCTCCACCCTCGGGCCCAAGGGCTACGGCTTCGTCGAGGTCTCCCCGCCACAGGAGCACATCCAGGGCGCGCAGTGGTGGACCTCCTACCAGCCGGTCAGCTACAAGATCGCCGGACGGCTCGGCGACCGCACGTCCTTCAAGAACATGGTCGCCACCTGCCACGCGGCCGGGGTCAAGGTGATAGCCGACGCGGTGGTCAACCACATGTCGGCGGGCTCCGGCACCGGCACCGGCGGCACCGCGTACACCAAGTACAACTACCCCGGCACGTACCAGGACCAGGACTTCCACGGCTGCCGCCAGCCGATCACCAACTACCAGGACCGCGGCAACGTCCAGAACTGCGAACTGGAGAACCTCTCCGACCTGGACACCGGCAGCGCGTACGTCCAGACCACCATCGCGCACTACCTGGACGACCTGGCCTCGCTCGGCGTCGACGGCTACCGGATCGACGCCGCCAAGCACATCGCCGCCGCCGACCTCGCCGCGATCAAGGCCAGGATGGCCAACCCCAAGGCGTACTGGGTCCAGGAGGTCATCTACGGCGCCGGCGAGCCGGTCCAGCCCACCGAGTACACCGGCACCGGCGACCTGGACGAGTTCCGGGCCGGCACCGACCTCAAGCGGATGTTCACCACCGACAAGCTCGCCAACCTCAGCGGCTGGGGCGCCTCCTGGGGATACCTGCCGAGCGGCCAGGCGCGCACCTTCGTCGACAACTGGGACACCGAGCGCAACGGCTCCACCCTCAACTCCACCTACGGCAACACCTACACGCTCGCCAACGTCTTCCTGCTGGCCTCGCCGTACGGCGCCCCCAACGTCTACTCCGGCTACTCCTTCGCCAACAAGGACGACGGCCCGCCGAACGGCGGCACCGTCAACGCCTGCTACCAGGACGGCTGGAACTGCACCCACGCCTGGCGGCAGATCGCCAACATGGTCGGCTTCCGCAACGCGGTGGCGGGCACCGGGGTGAGCAACTGGTGGTCCAACGGCGGCAACGCGATCGCCTTCGGTCGCGGCGGCAAGGGCTACGTCGCGATCAACCACGAGGGCGCCGCGATCACCCGGACCTTCCAGACCGGGCTGCCGGCCGGCACCTACTGCGACGTCCAGCACGGCGACCCGCAGGCGGGCGGCGGCTGCACCGGCCTGACCTACCAGGTGGGCGCCGACGGGCAGTTCACCGCGACGGTCGGCGCGGGCGACGCGGTCGCGCTGTACGTCCAGCCCGGCGCGAGCGTCTCCGGCGCCTCGTTCAACGTCAACGCGACCACCACGCCCGGGCAGAACATCTACCTGGTCGGCGACGCCGCGGCGCTCGGCGGCTGGGACCCGGCGAAGGCGCTGCCGCTCTCCTCGGCGGGCTACCCGGTCTGGTCGCTGGCGCTGTCGCTGCCGGCCGGCACGTCCTTCCAGTACAAGTACGTCCGCAAGGACGCGAGCGGCGCGGTGACCTGGGAGTCCGGCGCCAACCGGACGGCGACCGTGCCCTCGGGCGGGACGGTCACGCTGAACGACACCTGGCGGCCGTGAGGCCGGAGCGGACCGGGGCCCCGTCGGCATCGACCGGCGGGGCCCCTCCCGCGGCCCTCCGGGCCGGGGTTCAGCCCCGCCCGATGTAGGGCATGGCCGTCGCCATCACGGTGGCGAACTGCACGTTGGCCTCCAGTGGCAGCCCGGCCATGTGCCGTACGGTGCGCGCCACGTCGGCCACGTCCATGGTCGGCTCGGGGGCGATCCGGCCGTCCGCCTGCCGCACGCCCGCGCCCATCGCCGCCGTCATGTCGGTCGCCGCGTTGCCGATGTCGATCTGCCCGCAGGCGATCCGGTACGGGCGGCCGTCCAGCGACAGCGACCTGGTCAGGCCGGTCACGGCGTGCTTGGTCGCGGTGTAGGCGATCGAGTGCGGGCGCGGGACGTGCGCGGAGATCGAGCCGTTGTTGATGATCCGGCCGCCCTGCGGGTCCTGCTCCTTCATCCGCCGGAACGCGGCCCGGGCGCAGAGGAAGGCGCCGGTCAGGTTGAGGTCGACCACGGCCCGCCAGTCCTCGACCGCCAGCTCGTCCACCGGGACGGCCGGGCCGAAGGCGCCGGCGTTGTTGAACAGCAGGTCCACCCGGCCGTGGCGCTCGGCGGCCGTGGCGAACAGCGCGTCCACCGCGGCCGGGTCGGTGACGTCGGTCGGCACCACGTCGGCCGGGCCGGCGCAGAGCGCGGCGGTCTCCCGCAGCGGTCCGGACCGGCGGCCGGCCAGCACCGTCCGCCAGCCGTCCGCGGCCAGTTCCACCGCCACGGCCCGGCCGACGCCGCTCCCGGCTCCGGTGACGACGGCGATCCGCTGGTTCATGGCACCCTCCTCGATGACTGTTCCCGGTCGGCCCCGGCCTGGGCGTGCCCTGGGCATGGCCTGGGCACAGCCTGGGCAAGGCCTGGGCGTGCCTTGGAGATCTTCGCGGATCCGGGGGCCGCCGTCACTGGTCGAAGCCGCCGAGGAGCTGGTCGAATCACCAGAATCCGGATGATTCGACGGGGCTCCGACGGCCACCCCCGCCGACCGGCCCCCGCCGACCGGGGGGACGGGTGAAGGCTTTTACCTGATCGCGAACAAACATTGGATTTCCGGTGGCCACCGCGCAACCGGGCCACCCCGGCCTACGTCATAAGATCGCAGGAAGGCGCACCCCCGCGAAGGGGCGACGCGCCATCACTCCGGGGGACGCGCCAGCGCTGTGCCCTCGGGCATGTCCGGCCCCACCGGGGGGCCGCCGCCCGGTCACGGACCGGGCGCGACATCGGTCGGAGAGTCCTCACCGTGCTTAGGCAGTCGTCCCGTTCCCGCGCCGTCCTGTCCGGCGCCGCCGTGCTCGCCCTGGCCGCCTCGCTCGCGGCCTGCGGGAGTTCCGGCGGTGGGAAGGGGGACAGCGCCACGGCGAGCGCCGGCGCGACCGGCGGCAGCTCGTCGGGCAGCCCGAGCACCACCGGCACCGGCCAGCCCGCGACCGGCAGCGCGACCCCGGCCGCCGCCTCCGGCAAGGTGCTGATGCCCACCGGGCCCGCCGCCGCCCTCAGCAAGTCCCGGGACACCGGCGCCGGCCCGATCATGATGACCAAGGTGACCGGCGCGAAGTCCGGCGTCACCGGCCAGGTCTGGGTCTGGCTGCCGCCCGAGTACAACGACCCCAAGTTCGCCAAGACCGGCTTCCCGGTGCTCACCCTGTTCGCGGGCGGCCAGAGCAACGGCTACAACACCTGGACCGACAACCAGCTGCCGATCCAGGAGGAGAACGAGCGGCTGGTCAAGGAGGGCAAGTCCCACCCGTTCATCATGATCATGCCGGTGCAGAACTTCAACGGCGACGAGAAGAACGCGCTGGACTGCTCCGACATCCCGGGCCAGGCCAAGATGGCCACCTGGATGGCCGAGGACCTCCCGGACTTCGTCCGCGCCAACTTCCGCACCGTGAAGGGCCGCGACGGCTGGGGCGTGATGGGCGCCTCCACCGGCGGCTTCTGCAGCGCCAAGCTCGCCCTCCAGTACCCGCAGGTCTACAAGGCCGCGGTGCCGATCGACGGCTACTTCATACCGGACTCGGGGCTGTGGAAGGGCCACGACGCGGAGAAGGCCGCCAACAACCCGGACGTGCTGGTCACCCAGGGCAAGGCGGACGTGAGCATGCTGGTCACCGCGGGCGGTGCCAACCCGTACGAGACCAAGGTGGTCAAGAGCTGGGTGGAGAAGGCGGTGCCGCCGGTGAACCTCCAGTACCACGAGCAGCCCGGCGGCAAGCACCTGACCTCGGACTTCAAGAAGATGATCCCGGACACCCTGGTGTGGCTCACCGCCCACCTGGCGGGGCCGGCGGCCGACTGAGGCCCCTGCTCCGACCTGTTTCCCACCTGCTCCCACCGCTGCCGCCGGTGCCGGGACGCGTTCGCGCTCCCGGCACCGGCGGTTCTGCTTCCGGAGGGTCTGTGCGCGGGCCTTCCCGCGGTTCTTCCGCGGGTCTTCCAGCGGCTTCCCCGGCGGGCCCGCCGGGAGGGGTTCCGGTGCGGGTCCGCCGCCCGTCGGCAGCCCCGTGACCTGCGCGTCAATCGGACATTGATTCGCTTCTGATCGACTGCGAGCACCTTGGCTGGGGCGGTCCTCACCGGCCGCCACCACCCGTCGTGCCCCAAGCAGTGAAGAGAGTCCCATGCCGATCCACCTGGTGCCCCAGCCCGTCCACACCGTGCCCGCCCAGGGCCAGTCCGGAGCCGACTCGCTGGGCGGGGACGCGTACGCGTACGGGCAGGTCGTGGACGACGAGCCGGCCACCCCGCGGTTCGCCGGCCTGCGCCTGGTGCACGCCGCGCTGCGCCGGGACCTCGCCCGGCTGCCCAACGCGCTGCGGCTGCTCCAGCCCGACGAGGACGACAAGGGCGAGGCGCTGCTGCGGCACTGGAACTTCATCACCGCCATGCTCACCTGCCACCACGAGCAGCAGGACACCCGGCTCTGGCCGATCGTGCGCCGCTTCGCGCCCGAGCTGCGGCTGCTGCTCAACTGGCTGGAGGACGACCACCACAACCTGGACCACTCCTTCACCCGGGTCACCACGCTGGTGCGGATAGCGAGCCGGGACACCGGCAGCGCCTGGCCGGTCGCGTACGCGATGGAGGACCTGGCGGCCCGGCTGGAGACCCACCTGCGGATCGAGGAGCGGCAGCTGCTGCCCCGGATGGAGCGGGTGGTCGCTGACGGCTCCCGGCTCGGCGGGCTGGGCGAGCTGCTGGACCTGCTGCGGCTGGCCGACGGCCCGGGCGTCGCGGACGCGCTGGCCTGGCTGCTGGAGGGCGTGGAGCCCGCGCTGGTCGAGCGGCTGCTGGCCGAGTGCGACGACGACGTGGCCCGCAACTGGCCGCACTGGCACGCGACCTACCAGCGCTGCACCTCGCCGCTGTGGGGGCCGGTGGACGGTCCGGTCGGCGGTGCAGGCTCCGGCACGGGCGCGGGTTACGGCCTCGGCCCCGGCCCCGGCTTCGGCGGTCTGGGGAGCGTCGCCGACTGACCCCGGGGCCTCTTCTCGGGCCGTTGATCTACGCGCGTGGCATGGGCCTCCGGTACGGGCCTCCGGCATATGCCTGACGGCTCCCGGGGGCTGGCTGATATTCCAACTCTCCGTATTTCAAGGGGGATTGGGCCCACCGGCATCGGGTGCCGGCCGTCCTGCCCGCCGCTCCGGCCGCTTACTCCGGCAGGCGGTTGAGCCACTCCAGCGGTGCGACCCGGATCGCCGTGTGCGGCGAGCCGTCCCACTCCGCCGTCAGCCCGACGGCCTCCAGCGCGGCGACCACCGTCCGCCCGACCTCCGCCGTCCGGCGCTCCGAGGCCTCGGTCGTCTCCTCCCCGGCGCGGAACCCGCCGTAGCGCAGCATCAGCCCCCGGCCGGCGGCCGCCGCCTCGGTGTCCTGCTGGTGGAAGAAGACGAAGCCGACCGAGCCCTCCCCGGCCTCGCCGCCGATCTCCGCGTAGCCGCAGCCCGCGCAGCAGGTGAAGTCCATCGCCGCGACGATGCCCTGGTCCTCCAGCGCGTCGAAGGCGTCCGCCAGCCGGTCCACGTCGGTGGTCTCCGGCCAGGCCGCCTGCTCGGCCAGCCGCGCGGCCCACAGCGGAGCGACGATCCGCTCCGCCTCCTCCTGCGTCAGCCCCTGGTCGTCGAGGTCCTCGACCAGGGACTCGGCTATCTCGTCCGGCTCCTGGAAGCCGCACCGGATCAACTCGCTTGCCCGCTCCTGGACTTCGCGCAGCACGTCGGGGGTGAGAACCGTCTCCTCGGTCATGCCCGCATCCTCGCACCCGCCACTGACACCGACGGCCGGGCGCGGGGGGCGGGGACCAGCGCTTCGCCGCGGGCCGCCGTCCTGCTACCGTCCCGCCGGTGACCTCCCTGCTGCAACCACCGCTGCTCACCCGGCTGCTGGCCGCCGAGCGCATCCTGATCGCCGGAGCCGGCGGCGGATTCGACGTGTACGCCGGGCTGCCGATCGCCCTCGCCCTGCGGGCCGCGGGAAAGGAGGTGCACCTGGCCAACCTCTCCTTCTCCCACCTCTACGGCCTGCCGCTCGACGTCTGGGCGGAGTCCGACGTGGCCCGGATCGGACCGGACACCGCCGCCCCCGAGGGCTACTTCCCGGAGCGCACCCTGGCCCGCTGGCTGAACCGGCACGGCATGCCCGACACCGTGTGGGCCTTCCCGTCGGTGGGTGTGCAGCCGCTGCGCGAGGCCTACCGCGCGCTGGTCGGCCGCCTGGGTGTGGACGCGGTCCTGCTGGTGGACGGCGGCACCGACATCCTGATGCGCGGCGACGAGGCCGGACTCGGCACCCCGGAGGAGGACATGGCGAGCCTGGGCGCGGTGGCCGGCCTGGACGAGGTGCCCGAGCGGCTGGTCGCCTGCCTCGGCTTCGGCATCGACGCCCACCACGGCGTCAACCACTCCCTGGTGCTGGAGAACCTCGCCGCGATCGACCGGGCCGGCGGCTACCTCGGCGCCTTCTCCGTCCCGCGCGACAGCCGGGAGGGGGTGCTCTACCTGGACGCCGTCGAGCACGCCCGGGCCGCCTTCCCGGAACACCCCAGCATCGTCAACGGCTCGGTGGCGGCGGCGCTGCGCGGCGAGTTCGGCGACGTCCGCTTCACCGAGCGGACCAAGGGCGAGCAGCTCTTCATCAATCCGCTGATGACGCTCTACTTCGGCGTCACGGTCGAGGCGCTGGCCGCCGAGCACCGGTACCTGGACCGGCTGGAGAACACCGTGGTGACCCGCCAGATCGCCACCGTCATCGCGGAGTTCCAGGACGAGCTGCCGCGTCAGCGGCCGCCCCGGCAGTTCCCGCACTGACCCGGGGCGCCTGGGCGGGCGGGGCCGGGGGCGGGCCGGTCAGAGCGGGGCGAGCCGGAACTCCAGGTTCCCGAACCGCACCTGGTCGCCGGGCCGGACCCGGACGCCGCCCGCTATCCGGCGCCCGTTCACATGGGTGCCGTTGGTCGAGCCGAGGTCGTACAGCATCCAGCCGTCCCGCTCGTGCCGCAGTTCGGCGTGGTTCCGGGACACCGAGGGGTCGTGCAGCCGCAGCCCCGAGCCGGGGAGCCGGCCGATCGTCAACTTCCCGGCCCCGGACTGCGGCAGGCTCAGCCCCGGCAGCCGCTCGGTGCGCCAGGCCCTGCCCAGCCGGTCGCCGAAGGCGGAGATCCGCCCGACCGTCCGCAGCACGAACCGCTCGACCGGCCCGCCGGTCGGCAGTCCGGCCACCGCCGCGTCCAACTCGCCGCGGCTGGTGGCCCGGAGGACGATGTCCATCCGGCCGAGGAAGGTGTCGTGCGAGAGCCGCCCGCTGCCCGCGCCGTCCCGCAGCACCCCGAGCGCCTCCTCCCGCTCGGCGTCGGAGGGCCGGACCGCGCCGGTCGGCCCGGCCGTGCCGGCGGGGAGCTCAGGAGGCGTCATGGCCACATTGTCCGCGCGGCCGATTCCGACTGTCCAGATCACGCCGGGCGCGGGCGCGGGGTTCGTACGTCACGGCAGTCCAGACGCCCTTTCCGGCCGGGCGGTTCCGCGCGTTTCCGGTGTGCCGTACGGGCCGTTCCGGGACGCCGTACCGACGGCCCCCGGCTGCCGTCCGGGCCGTCCCCGGCTGCCGTACGGGCCGTCAGGCCTTGCGGGCGGCGGCCAGGATCTTCTCCGTGGTGTGCAGGAACCGGGAGGTGACCGCGCCCCGGTAGGCCTTGCCGAACATCTCCTTGGTGACCCACTTGCCGTCCCGGAGGTGGACAACCACGTAGGCGGCCCCCGGACCGGCGCCGACCACCTCGACGTCGCCCTTCGGCGAGCGGTGGGGGAGGGCGAGTTCGACGGGCAGCGGCTCGGAGAGGAAGGCGACGACCAGCCGGACGTCCGGCGTCACCTCGACGCCCCGGAACGGCTCGGCGGCGAGCAGGTCGTCCACCTCGTCCACCGTCCGCAGCAGCACCGGCACCGGGTACCCGAGCGCCTGCTCCAGGTGCTCCTCGATCCGCCCGGTCAGCGCGGCGCGGTCCGGCTCGGCGGTGGTGAAGAAGACGTTGCCGCTCTGGATGTAGGAGCGGACGTTCCCCAGCCCGAGCTCGGCGAAGAGCGCCCGCAGCCGCTCCATCCGCACCGTCCGGCCGCCGACGTTGATGGCCCGCAGGAAGGCGATGTACGTGGTCGTGGTGGTCACCCGGCCAGTCTGGCACCGGCCACCGACAGCGGCCCGGCGCTCCCGGCCCGCCGCCCCCGACCGGCCCGCCGCCCCTTCCCCGCATCCGCCCGACCGCCCCTGTCCGTCCGGTCGTCCGCGTCCGGCGGTTGTCGGTGCCGGGTGCCAGACTGGCGCCATGGCTACCTGGCAGGATTTCGAGCACGAGGCCCCCGACCTGGCGCCCCTGGTCCGGGCCCGGTTCGAGGCGAACAAGCACCACGTCCTGGCGACGCTGCGCAAGGACGGATCGCCCCGGGTGAGCGGGACGGAGGTCGAGTTCGTCGGCGCCGACCTGTGGATCGGGTCGATGTATGGCGCGGTCAAGGCGCGTGAGCTCCAGCGCGACGCCCGCTTCGCGCTGCACGCGCACCCGGGGGACGAGACCATGGCCGGCGGGGACTCCAAGGTCTCGGGCCGGGCGGTGGAGGTCACCGACGAGACCGAACTCGCCGCCTTCGCCGCCGATCTGCCCGAGCCGCCGCCCACCCCGTTCCACGCCTTCCGGCTGGAGCTCGACCAGGTGGTGCACACCGCCCTGGAGGGCGACCACCTGCTCGTCTTCAACTGGCACCCCGGCCGGCCGGTGGAGCGGATCCAGATCCACTGACCGGCCGACCCGGCTGACCGGGCTGAGTCGGGCGGGTCGGCCGGGCGGGCCGGGTGGGCCGGGTGGGCCGGGTGGGCCGCAACCGCCCTACGGCAGAACGGACTTGAGGGCGTCCGGGGTGCGGGCCACGACGGCGTGCCCGTCGTCCGCGGTGATGATCGGGCGCTGGATCAGGATCGGGTGCTCGGCCATCGCCGCGATCCAGCGGTCGCGCGAACCCTCCTCCCGGGGCCAGCCCTTCATCCCCAGGTCCTTCGCGGCCTGCTCGTCGGTGCGGGTGACGTCCCACGGCTCCAGGCCCAGGCGCTCCAGCACCCGCACCAGCTCGGCCGCGGTCGGCGGATCCTCCAGGTAGCGCCGTACGGTGTACTCGACCCCGGCGCCGTCCAGCTCGCCGAGCGCGGTCCGGCACTTGCCGCACCGGGGGTTGATCCAGATCTCCATGCCGACCACCCTACCGAGCCGCCCGCGCCCGCCCCGGCAGCCGCCGCGCGCGCCCGCCCGCTTCCGCCCCTGCCCGTCCCCGCCCCCGGTTCCGTCCCGGGCCGCCGCGCGCGATCCGTTCCGTACGGGAACTCCGCCCCGCCCACCGGCAGTTGACCGGTCAGGAAGCGTGAGCTCGGGAGGGGAGCAGCGGATGGACGGCGCGGCGATCATCGAACAGCTGATGACCACGGAGGTCAGGACCGATCCGTACCCGTTGTACGCGAGGGCCCGCGAGCTGGGCCCGGTGGCCCCGGCCGGGGACGGCATGTTCGTGGTGAGCGGCTACGCGGCGGTCAAGAAGGTGCTGCGCACGCCCGCCTTCGGCGTCGCGACCGCCGAGATGACCGAGTACGCCGCGCACTCCTCGCTCGCCCTGCTCGGCCGCTCGATCCTCCAGCGCAACGCCCCCGACCAGCCGCGGGTCCGCTCGCTGATCGCCTCGGTGTTCACCGCCCGCCGGGTGGCCGCGCTGCGCCCGGCCGTGGAGGCGGCGGTCGGCCGGCTGCTGGACGGGATGGCCGAGCAGGGCGCCGACGGCTCGCCGGTGGACTTCATGGACGCCTTCGCCTTCCGGCTGCCGGTCGGGGTGATCTGCGAGCTGCTCGGCGTCCCCGAGCAGGACCGCTACCGCTTCCGCGGCCTCACCTCCGACCTGACCGTCGCGCTGGAGATCATGCAGGACCTGGACGGGCTGGCCGCCGCCGACGAGGCCGCCGACGAGCTGGCCGGCTACTTCACCGAGCTGGCCGCCGAGCGTCTGGCCCGTCCGCAGGACGACCTGGTCACCGACCTGGCCCGGATCGCCGCCGCCGACGACGAGCGGCTCTCCGCCCGGGAGCTGCTGGCCAACCTGGTGCTGCTGCTGGTGGCCGGCTTCGAGACCACCACCAACCTGCTCGGCAACGGCCTGGCCCTGCTGTTCCGCCACCCCGAGGCGGCCGCCGGGCTGCGCAGCGGAAGGATCACCCCGGCCGGGTTCACCGACGAGGTGCTGCGGTTCGACGCCCCGGTCCAGGCCACCGGGCGGGTCGCGCTGGAGCCGGGCCTGGTCGTCGAGGGCCTGCCGATCCCGCCCGGCAGCGGGCTGACCCTGCTGATCGGCTCGGCCAACCACGACCCGGCCCGGTACGAGCGCCCCGAGGTGTTCGACCCGACCCGCACCGACAGCCAGCCGCTCAGCTTCGGCGGCGGCACCCACTTCTGCCTGGGCTCCCAGCTGGCCCGGATGGAGGCCGAGGTCGCGGTGCCCGCCCTGCTCGACCGCTTCCCCCGGCTCGCCCCGGGCGGCGTGCCGACCCGGCGCGACCGCCTGGTGCTGCGCGGCTACGAGACGCTGCCGGTGACCGTCCGCTGACGCTCCGCTCCCGGGGGCCGGGGATTTGGCTCCTCCGGCCCCGGGGACCGGGACGTTCGGCCATTCGTGGCAGGGTCGTCCGTGGGAGAGCATGGAGGGACCAAACCGGCCAATCCGGGCGGATCGCCCGGAGCGGCCGCCTGCCAGGAGGTCCCGCCGTGCGCACAGCACCCCGCCCGCCGCGTCCCGCGGCGCTGGAGCCCAAGGCGCCGCGGTGGGTGCCCTGGCTGCCGGTGCTCCTGCTGGTGCTGGACCTGGTCGCCGAGGCCGTCGTCCCGGACGCCGTCGCCGCCGGCTTCCTGCTGACCGCGCTGCCCGTGGTGGCCGCGTTCAGCTACGGCCCGGTGCTGACCGCCGTCACCACGGCCGGCTCCCTGGGCCTCCAGCTCGTCCTGGCGCTGCGCGCGGACCACGTCGACGAGCAGCACCACGTCTGGGTCTACATCGCCACCCTGCTCTCCGGCGTCATGGGCACCGCCCTGTCCTGGCAGCGCACCCGGCAGAACCGCAACCTGCTCCAGGCCCGTACGGTCGCCGAGACCCTGCAACGCACCGTGCTGCGCCCGGTGCCCGAACGGGCCGGCGGGCTGCGGGTGGCCGGCCTCTACCGCCCGGCCCAGGCCGACGTCCTGGTCGGCGGCGACCTGTACGAGGTGTGCGACACCCGCTTCGGCGTGCGGGTGCTGCTCGGCGACGTCCGGGGCAAGGGCCTGGCCGCGGTCCGCACCGTCGCCGACGTCCTCGGCGCGTTCCGGGCGGCCGCGTACGACACCCCCGGGCTGGTCGACCTCGCCGACCAGCTGGACCGCGCGGTGCTGCGCGACGCCGCCGACCGCGGCGACGACGAACTGTTCGCCACCGCCGTCCTGCTCCAGTACCGGCCCGGCTCGGACTGCGTGGAGATCGTCAACCGCGGCCACACCACCCCGCTGCTCCTCGGCGGCGGGGGCATATCCCCGGTGTCCTGCGCCGACGAGCTCCCGCTCGGCCTCGGCCACCTCGGCCCCGCCGACGAGCGCAGCAAGGCGATCGCCGTCGCGCTGCCCCCGGGCCACACCGTCCTGCTCTACACCGACGGCGTCAGCGAGGCCCGCGACACCACCGGCGCCTTCTACCCGCTGGCCCCCCGCCTCGCCGCCCTCGGCACCACCGCCCCCGACCGCGTGGTCTCCTTCCTGGCCCAGGACGTCCACCGCTACGCCGGCCTCCTCGCCGACGACCTCGCCGTCCTCGCCCTCACCCCGGACACCCCGTAGCCCGACGGCCAGAACAGGTCAGGACGTCCCCTGGGAACGCAGAAGCTGAATTCACTCGATCGAGCTAAGGAAGCCCTCAGTAGGAGCGGATCGCCGAGTCGGTCCAGCATGCTCTGTCCAGGCCGATGGGCCAGATCTGGGGTGGGTTGTGCGTGACGTTTTCGATCGCATACAAGAGTACGCTCGCACGGCTTGTGGCGAGGGTCCGGTCTGCGTTCACATGGAAGATATTCGGGACTGCGAAATCAAGCGGCATCCGGACTATGAGAAATTCCGCGCAGATGCCGTTGCCGCCGGGCTGCGGGCTACCGCGGGCTCTCGATCCCGCCTCTGGGAGTCCATAGTGGCCAGGGCGAGGTTGTGCGATGTCGAGAGTGGCGAAAAATGGCGGATGATTATCCTGGACTGCCTCGCTCCAGTCCTTCGCACGCGGTCCTGGAAGATATCCCGGGAGTTTTTCGTCGATCGACACGATGTCCAGTCGGACATGGTGGAGGCCGCGCTTGAAGCATGGAAAGCCACCGAAAAGGGGGTTCCTGTACACCAGGTTCGGGGGGCCATGGTGAAGGCGGCCGTCTCGTCGGCTTATCGACGGGCGAAAGTGGACTCGCTCAGAAGCCTGACGAGCGATGTGGAAGCGCTCCTCTCGCTGGACAAGATGACCCATGTCCCTGCGCTGAAGGCGTCTTCGGTCATCGGTGCAGCGAATCTCCAGGATCCCGACCTGGCTGAAATTATTCGCGGTGAGCGACAAGGGGCCTTGTTCCAGGAGGTCGGCTGCGTCGATCGAATGAGGATTTTTCACGAGCAGATCCGTTCCGGTCAGCGCCCGAAAATGAGCGCACAAGTCGCCGGTGATTTGGCGTTGGCCCGCTCGGGAATCGCGGGTTCGGATAACTACTATAAAATTTCCGACTTCTTGCCTGCGGTCATGGGAATTCAGGAGGCGGCAGTGGCCATGGGGCTGTCCGAAGCCACTGTGCGTCGAATGGTCAGAGATGGCACCTTTCCCTGCCCCGTGACGCTGATGGGTCGGATCTACAAAGTTTCAGTGAAAGCTTTCATGCGTGGCGTTGGAATCCAGGATGCGATCGTTCATCCGGACGACGTGGAAAACGGTGCAGTCCACGCCGCCGGATTCGGCGAGGTGAACATCGCGGAAAGCCCGACCGGGTTCGACTGTCCGGACGGGTGAGGGCGATCGACGGAGACCTCGTGCTTCGACCAGGCGGCACATGACGGCCGGCGCGTCCGCCCCGGCCGCTGTGAGGCGGAGGGTCACATCAAGAACATCAAGGTCCGGTTGAGGCACCTTTGTCTCAAAGGTGCCTCGGCATCGCCGTCTTCGGGCGCGGTCAGAACCGCGAACACCTACCTCCAGACGAGGTTCAGGTGCCTCGCCGCCTGCCCGTGCCACCCGCCGACGGTGGGGCATCTCAACCAGGTCGGCTGCACCGTCACCCTCAACCCGATCGAGACCCTGGCCTGACCAATAGCACGACAGAACCCGGCGGCCGTTGACGGCCGCCGGGTTCAAACCCTGCCCAAAACCCGTCTGAACTGCTGCGGTCTACGCGTCAGAGGGGGCTCCTACAGGTCGTAGTTCTGATCGAACATGCCTCTGACCTGCGGAAATAGGGGTTTCTCGGAAGATCATTTCACAATCAGTGCACACGCGGCGGCTTCAACAGATGAGAGGAGTCGAGAAGCAGCGAGCGGAGGCCACGAGGTTGAGCCCGGGGCCACCGCGGGGTGCTACGCAGTGCCACTGATCGTGCAGGTGCGATGTCGATGAGCCTCAGCGACCTTGAGGGTCGACTACGGCTGCGAAGAAGTCTCGAAGCATCGCTGGCGCTGTCTCCTGCCCGAGCTCGTGCCCGCCGAATCGGTATACCTGGTATCCCTTGAGCCGTAGGGCCCGGTCGTCGGCGACCATCTTCGAGTACAGGCGCGGAGATGCGACAGCGCCTTCGGCGTAGTGTTGCTTTCCGTCAACCTCAACGACAATTCGCACGGCGCCGGGGAGCAGGAGCAGGAAGTCCATGCGCTCCCGGCCCAGGACGCTGTCCTTTCCTCCCCGTTCTGCGCGGGTCCGAGGGTCGAGGTGCAAGTAGACCTGGGGGAGCAGGGCGGGGTAAGCGGCTCCTGTCTCGTTGATCGGATAGTGCCGGCAGTAGGTCCGGAAGAGGAGCCTTTCCGGGGTGATCGCTTCGGGTTGCTTTGGGTCGTAGTGCAGCGAAGCCCAGAGTCGTCTGTATAGGGATTTGCCGACAGCCTCACCTGTTGTGCCTTCGGGGAATGGAGCCTGTATCCGCCACCAATCCATCAAGTCGCCCCAAGTGAGGCCGGGAGCCGCCAGGGGGCGGTCGTACTGGAGGCAGAACTCACCGTTCTTCACGACCAGGATGTCGTTGTTGATGGCGTCGCCGAGTACGAACTCCGGCTTGGGTCCGTTGGAGGCGAAGAACAGGTTCTTCATGGTGCCGGTAACGCCGGCGCCGATGGGGCGGGGTATGAAGACGGGTGCGCCGCTGATGCTGTCGGTCTCGGTGAGTTCGTATCCGTCGTGGACCAGCGTTGCGTTGATGAGTGTCTTGAGTTGCCCGACCTCTGTGGCGTCGGTGCGGACTTCGGGGTGCAGCATCTCGGCGAGGAACCGGAGCAGGTACTCGTCGCCGTCCGCGAGAGCGAATCTCGGGTCGGTCCAGATCCAGTCCGCCTCCCAGTCGTACGGATCGGCAATACAGTGATGCCCGATGTCCTGGGTGGCGGAGGCGTGCCTGTGGTCGCCGCTGGGCAGGTTGTCGAGGTCGTAAAGACGGCCGAGGAACTGCACCTCGTCGAGGGTGCCCCACCAGTCGGTCGGCAGCCGTTCGCGCAATCGTCGGCGTGTGACGTCGGTGATTCGGTGTGACTTCGGGCGGTCGTGCACCAAGTGCGGATGGTGGGTGTCAAGCTTGGCCAGGACCGGGTCGAAGAGGCTTGCGAGGTACCTGCGTCGTGTCTCATGGCTTCCGGTCATGCCCTGGTGCTTCCAGTAGCTCCTGAAGCTCTTGAAGTCTCGGAAGGGCAGGCTGAGGCCCACACCAAGCCGACGGAGCACTGCAGGAAGCGCTCCGAGGAGTACGGCCATCTCGTCGTCGTCCAGGCATTCTCCGCCGGATGTGCCGAACGCCTCCAGGTCGGCCCTGGCGATTCGAACGAGCGCGTAGGCGGCGTCCAGATCGGTCACATCGCCCAGGGAACCGGCACGCAGTCGCTCTACTCGTCCGGAGTCGAGACCGGTCCTGGCGAATCCGAACCCTCCTTGAGGGGTGGGTTGGCGTACGAGGAACTGGCGGTTCACGGCACCGTTCACCTTGGGTCCTAAAAGTCGACGTCGA
This sequence comes from Kitasatospora sp. NPDC058046, assembly GCF_042885595.1. Classification (NCBI taxonomy): domain Bacteria; kingdom Bacillati; phylum Actinomycetota; class Actinomycetes; order Kitasatosporales; family Streptomycetaceae; genus Kitasatospora; species Kitasatospora sp. NPDC058046. The sequence continues at coordinate 430,669 of NZ_JBHVRS010000001.1, read as the reverse complement.
GGAGGGTGTAGGGGCGACGGTCGAGTTTCGCGTTGCGGGTCTTCTGGCGCAGCCAGTCGGCAAGGCTCTCCTCGCGCTCCAGGAGCAGTACCAGTTCACGCAGTTCACCGAGAACCATGACCTTGAACGCCAGGAACTGCACACACTCTGCGATTGCCGGAGCGCTGTAGCCGGATGCTGAGATCATCAGGCCGCTGACATCGGCACGGTTCATCAGCCGAACCATGTGGCGGCTGACCGGGTTGACGTCCAGCGGCTTGGCCCACCACTTCACTTCGACGAGGAAGGTCTGGCCGTCGAGTTCGACAACGCCGTCGATCTGCTCGGCTGCCTCGCCGTCCTCCAGTCGGAGAGTGAACGATTCCCTGATGCCGATCCCGTCCAGGGCGAAGACGCGGTTGAGGAGGCTTTCGAGCTCCAGACCGCGCTTTTGGGGGTCCTCCATCGAGAAGAGAGCGGCGAGTTGCGCTCTCAGGTCCGCGTAGAGCGTGCTCCGACGCCTGCGCTCGTCCTCGGCAGCCCGGCGGTCGGCCAGGTGAGCCTCGCGTTCCCGGTCGCGCTCCTGCTGCATGCGAGTGAAGGAGTCCTTCACGCCGACGACCTGGCGTATCTGCGCGACGAGACCGCGGGCCTTGAGCTGGTCGTCCGGCCAGCAGGTCGAGAAGTCGTCGAACTCGGTGACCCTGCGGAGCAACGCGCGGCGCACTCCCAGACTTTGGTCGCCTTGCTCGTTCAGCTGCCTGATCACCTCGCGGGCGATCTGGTACTTACTCACCGCAGTGCGGTCGACCGAAAGTTGCTGGCGGAATCGGCCCAGGAGCGCCTCGCTGGTCCCGGCTCCGCGTAGGAAGTTGACGACGTCGTCCTTGCTGCGGCAGAGCAGGGGGATGGTGTCGGTCAGCAAGGCCATCAGTTCCGGGGGCCAGTGGTACGCGGCGTCGTGGGCCATCGAGGGCGGTGCTCCCAACTCTTCGCGGCGGGAGGCTTCGGAAGCGGGCCTCCGCGATGGAGACCATCATCTATCTGACTGCGCAGGAAGTCTCAGAGTCGGCTGAGAATGCCAGCGCGTCAGTGACGGTTGCGCAGTAGCCAGTGGTGATCATGGAGCGGGAAACAGCAGCCCGGGTCCAACCGCCATAAGGCTGGTTGGACCCGGGCGCTTGCTGGGTTCAGCAGCAGCCGCCAGCGGGAGCCTCGACGGGGGCGCCGATGCTGATGGCTACCGGGACTGGCGCGGCCGCGGGGGCCGCGCAGCAGCCGCCCCCCGCGTCCTGCTGGGCGGTGGGCTGGTCGAAGAGGCCGGCTCCGCCGCAGACACCGGTCTCGGGGAGGGTGAGTTCGACTCGGGCGGCGGCTTCGTGGTCGCCAGCGAGGTGGGCGGCGACGGAGCGGACCTGCTCGTAGCCGGTCATGGCGAGGAAGGTCGGGGCGCGGCCGTAGGACTTCATGCCGACCAGGTGGACACCCTGCTCGGGGTGGGAGAGTTCGTTGACGCCGTGCGGGTAGACGGTGCCGCAGGAGTGCTGGTTGGGGTCGATCAGCGGGGCGAGGGCTGCAGGGGCCTGGAGGCGCTCGTCCAGGCCGAGCCGCAGTTCGCCGAGGAAGGACAGGTCGGGGCGCAGGCCGGTCAGGACGATGATCTCGTCCAGGTCTTCGGCGCGGTGCCCGTCCTCGGAGACGAGGGCGAGCTTGTTGCCGACCTGCTCGATGGCGGTGATGCGGAAGCCGGTGAGGGCGCTGGCGTAGCCGTTCTCGACGGCGGCCTTGGCGGCAAGTCCCAGGGCACCGCGGGCGGGGAGCTGGTCGGCGCTGCCGCCGCCGAAGGTGGAGCCGGTGATGCCACGGCGAAGCACCCACACGGTGTGCGTCCGCTGTTCCTGCTTGGCGAGGTCGGCGAGCGTGGCGAGGGCGGTGAAAGCGGAGGCGCCGGAGCCGACAACGGCGATGCGCTTGCCCGCGTACCGGGCACGGACGGCCGGGGCCTTGAGGTCTGGGACACGGTAGGAGATGCGGGCGGCGTGAGCCTTCTCGCCGATCGCGGGCAGGCCGTCGGCGCCGAGCGGGCTGGGGGTGGACCAGGTGCCGGAGGCGTCGATCACGGCAGCGGCAGTGATGCGCTCTTCGCGGCCGTCAGCGTGGGTGACGTGCACGGTGAATGGCTGGGTCTCGCGGCCGGAGTCCACGACGCGGTCGCGGCCGGCGCGGGCGACGCCGGTCACCGTCGTGTTGTAGCGGACCTTGTCACCGAGGGCGTCGGCGAGCGGCTGGAGGTACAGCTCGGCCCAGTCGGCGCCGGTCGGGTAGGTGCCGGGGGCGGGGCGGCTCCAGCCGGTGGGGGCGAGGATCTTCTCTGCGGCGGGGTCCACGAGTTCGGCCCAGGTGGAGAACAGCCGCACGTGGCCCCACTCGCGCACGGCACTGGCGGCGGCCGGGCCCGCTTCGAGCACCAGCGGGGTCAGGCCGCGCTCGGTGAGGTGGGCGGCGGCGGCCAAGCCGATCGGGCCGGCACCGATGACGAGGACGGGCAGGTCGGAGCCTTCGGACATGGCGGTGGTCCCCTTCGCGGTAAGCGGGTGCGGCCCCGGCCGCCCCGCCTGATTCGACAGGCGTCGATGTGTTGACGATCTCGACCTTGCCACTCCGATTCGATGGATGTCAACATAGACACATGTCGAATCTGGAATTGACGGTCCTGGAGCCCGAAGCCGTACCGTGCTGCCCGCCGATCACCTCGGCCGAGCTGTCCGCCGAGGACGCGGTGCGGATGGCCGCGATGTTCAAGGCGCTGTCCGACCCGGTCCGCCTGCGGCTCTTCTCGAAGATCGCCTCGCACCCGGGCGGGGAGGCGTGTGTGTGCGACATCCAGGATGTGGGAGTGTCGCAGCCGACCGTCTCGCACCACCTGAAGAAGCTCCGCGAGGCCGGGCTGCTGACCAGCGAACGCCGGGGCACCTGGGTCTACTACAAGGTCGAGCCCTCCGTAGTGGCCGGCATGTCCGCCCTGCTTGACCTGCCCCGCTGATACCCACCCAGAAGGAGTACCGGTGCCGCACGCCCTCCCCGTCCTCGCCCCGATGACCCCCGGGCACGCCGACCAGGTCTTGGCGATCTACCGGGCGGGCATCGAGGAGGGCAACGCCACCTTCGAGACCATCGCCCCCACCTAGCCGGATTTCGACGCCGCCCGCCTGCCCGGCCACCGGCACGCCGCCCTGGGGTCCGATGGTGAGGTGCTCGGCTGGGCAGCGGTGAGCGCCGTCTCCGCCCGCCCCGCCTACGCCGGGGTGGTCGAGCACTCCGTCTACGTCCACCCCGAGGCGCGGGGCCGGGGAGTTGCCGGGGCGCTGCTGGAGGCGTTGGTCGCCTCGACCGAGGCGGCCGGGATCTGGACGATCCAGTCCGGGGTGTTCCCGGAGAACGCCGCCAGCCTCGCCCTTCACAGGCGCCCGGGAGGTCCCCACTCTGGACCGGTGCGTACCCGGGTGCGGGAACACCGTGCGTACCGACCGCCACGCCGACCAACTGCGGGCGCGCGCCGACCAGCTCCACCAGCAGGCCCACCACACCCCCGAGCCCGTCGCCGAACGGCTTCGGGCCAACGCCGCCCGTCTCCGGTCCTGGGCCGACGAACACGACCGCACGCGCCTCACCGAGCCGGAGACCTCACGACGATGACCCCCGCCCTCGACGAGCGCGACCGCATCCGCGCCGCCATGCAGCGCATCCTGGCCGGCGCCCCGCAGCACTCCAACGGCGCGTTGACCATCGTGGCTCTCGCCCAGGAAGCCGGAGTCCCCCGCAACGCCCTGACTCAGCGCCACCCCGATCTGCGCAACGAGTTCTACGATCACGTCCAGCAGCGCGGCGCCGTCCCGGACACCGAAGCCCGGCTGCGGGAGACCGTCGCCAAGCTGAAGAAGACGATCGCCGCGAAGAACAAGGAGCTCGGCCAGCTCCGCGCCGATGTCCCGGCCCTGGTGCGTGTCGTCAACCAGCTCGCGCTGGAGAACCAGCGACTCCGCGACGAGCTGGTCACCGGCGATCCCCACGTCGTCCCGATCAGGCCGCGCCCGCTCCAGTAGTGATCACCCGGATGGGCCAAGCGCGGCCCGGCGGGCCTTCGCCCTCCCGCTCTGCATCACGGGAAATTGGTCCGGTGTGCTCCCGGGCCGTCAGCTCCCAGTACCGCCGCTGCCGGGTCGGGTTGTCGACCACCGCGCTCCGCTTGGCACGCAGAGGATGTCTGTCCGTCAGGTCACCTCCGCGCCATTCAGCCTGACGGGTGGTTGTGACAGCCCATTGGAGTACCTGCACTCAGGTCGTACGCGTCCTTGTGCTCGGCTGCGCGAGCATGATCGTCGTCTCTGCAGGCGCGGAGTGCGTCCGTACCACCATCGGCCGAGCAGAGGAACTCAACTCTCCAGCGAAGGCACTGTGATGACCTCTCTGCGTCACCAGTTCGGTCGGGCGGTCTGCGTTGCCGCCACCGCACTCGCACTGATCTGCACGGCAACCCCGAACGCCTCCGCCAGGCCCCTGCCGGGCCGCGATGTGCCCGAGACTGCGGACATCGACCGCGGCACCACGGCCGAGGTCCCATGGACCTACCAGAACAGTGGTGGCCTCTCCGCGCCCCCCAGCGGCAGTACGGTGGTCTTCCAGGCCCCTGGCAACACCACGTTCACCGAGCAGACCACCGTGAACACCAGCTACAGCACGAACGGCCAGAACTGGGGCGCGACCAACCTGGGTCTGCGCAACTGCCAGCGCAGCAACAACGATCGCACGCTGACCTGTGAGGCTTACGGCAAGAATGGCCAGCGGACCACCTGGGGCACCGGGGGCTACTTTCAGTTCCGCCCCGAGGTGACCGTCGATTATGACGCGCCTTTCGGCAAGACCCCTGCGGGGAGCGGGGAGTTCTCCTTCACCAGCATCACCGGCATCCCGTTCACCGCCGAGGCCACGCTGAATGTCAACGTGCCGGTCCCGGTGATGTGCCTGGTGGCGCCGAAGGACGCCGACCAGCACGATCCGGTGCGGATCTGGAAGTGCGCCGACATCGACAGCGCCCGGTTCTCCTCGGACTGGCAGTACGTGGGGAAGGAACTGCAGTCGACCGACGGCACCGGGTATGCCAATTGCGTGTACAACTGGCCCACCCAGGCTAACGAGGTCCAGATGTGGCAGTGCGGTGAGACCTACGACGACCGGACGCACTGGACCCGCCAGGGGCTGACGTTCATCCACGACCGGAGCGGGATGTGCCTGGACGCGGGCAGTGGCCGCCGCAACGGCGACATCGTGCTGCTGCAGCCGTGCACGGCGGGCAACACCGCCCAGGACTGGACCTGGTCGGGCAGCAAGCTCGTCGTGAGCTGACTCCGCGCTGAGTCTGGTGGCCCCTGGCGTACACGCTGAGTCCGGGGCCACCACACGGCGCGGCGGAACAGACGTGAGGTTGAGGTATTCGAACACCCCGGCCCGTGGATGCTGTCCCAACTCGTGGGCAGAGCCAGCCCGGAGACCGGCTCGTACAGTCCCCCTCAACACGCTGACTTGACAGGGAAGTGCATGCCGCGTGCGAGGTCGGCCTCGGTCTCCGCGTCCAGGCTGCGGTGCAGGGCGGAGATGACGCGGTCGAACTTCGCGCCCATTCGCCGGTGCCCGTAGACGTGGACGGCCGCGCAGGGCCCGAGGTAGTTGATGACGTCGAACGGCTTGGTCGTCGCGTCCAACAGCCGGGCGTACGCTCTGCCGGCGCCTCGCGGGAGCCGTCCGAAGACGCGCACCAGGACCAGCAGCGCGCGGACGATCATGTAGCCGAAGAGCATGTGGAACAGCAGCTGCTCGTTGTTCCACCGGGTGCCGCAGGTGGGCCTGCCCAGGGCGTCCTCGTCGGCCGCGTCGAGCAGGCCGTGGAACTCGGCGCGGGCCCGCTCCAACTCCTCATGGACTGAATCCCGGTCCAACAACGGTCTGTCGGTCACGGCCCACCAGCTCCTTCGGCTTGACCGGCCCTACGGTCTGGCCGGGGGTTCGATGATGCCCGCCGACCTCGCCGTCAGTCGTCAGAGCGGCGGCTGGTTCCTGCGGCGCGGCCCGGACAAGCGGTCTGTCAGCTGGCGGTGAGGATGCGGCAGATGTCGCCCTCGGTGCAGGTGGCGGGGTCGGTGGTGGACGCGGTGCGGGCCAGGTCGCGGAGCATGACGCGGGTCGCTCGGAGTTCGGCGATCCGGCGCTCCACGTCGGCGAGGTGCTGGTCGAGCAGGGCGGTGACGTGCTCGCAGGGGGCCTGGCCGCCGTCGCGCACGGCGAGGATGCCGCGGATCTCGGCGAGACTGAGCCCGGCCGTCTGGGCGGTGCGGATGAAGGCGACGCGGGTGGTAGCGGCGGGCGGGTAGTCGCGGTAGCCGCCCGGGGTGCGCTGTGGCTCGTCCAGCAGCCCGGCCTGCTCGTAGAAGCGCAGGGTCTTGGTGGTGGTGCCGGTGGCGGCGGCGAGGGCTCCGATGCGCATGCCTTCACGGTAGCCCTTGACCTTCCAGCGCGGTGGAAGGTCTAGCGTGGGCCGCAGCGAAGGACGAGGGAGGTACCGCGATGCGGGTGGAGATGCTGACGGTTCCGGACTGCCCGAACGGCCCGGTGCTGGAGGAACGGCTACAGCTGGTGCTGGCCGGGCTCCCCGCCGTCGAGCTGGCGCACCACGTGGTCGAGGACCAGGAGGAGGCCGAGCGGCGGGGCATGCACGGCTCGCCCACGTTGCTGATCGACGGGCGCGACCCGTTCGCCGCCCCGGGCACCCCGGCCAGCGTGTCGTGTCGGCTCTACCGCGGTCCGGACGGCCGCGCGGGCGGAGCGCCCTCGGTCGACGACCTCCGGCGGGTGCTCGCCGGGAGCAACACCAGCGCCGACCCGGATCGGCGGACGGCGCATTCCGGTCCGGCCGGTCGAGGCGGCCGGGGCCGACTCGCGCCCGCCGAACGCGGCCTGCGCGCGGTGCAGCAGGCCGTGCTGCGGTCCTTCGCCACCACGGGCACCCCGCCCGAGACCGCTGATCTGGAGCGCGCCGCCGAACCCTTCGGCGTACCAGCCGAGCAGGTGCTCGCGGAGCTGGCCGCAGAGGACTTCCTCACCCTCGACCAGGCCGGACAGATCCAGGCCGCGTACCCGTTCTCGGCCACCGAGACCGAGCACGCGGTACATATCGCGGGTGGGCCGCAGGTGTGGTCGATGTGCGCGATCGACGCACTGGGCATCCCCACAATGCTCGGGGCCGACGCGGTCATCACCTCGACCGACCCGGTCACGGGCCACCCGATCAGGGTCGAGTTCACCGGCGGAGCGACCACCTGGCAGCCGGCATCAGCGGTGGTCTACTACGGCGCCCGCAGCGGGGACGGCCCGGCCGCGTCCGTGTGCTGCGGCTACCTGCGCTTCTTCACCGACCGCACCACCGCCGAGCAATGGACCGGACAGCAGGCCGGGCTCAGCGGGGCGATCCTGAACCAGGCGGACGCCGAACGCCTCGGCGCCGAGATCTTCGGCGCACTGCTGACCGACGGCGCCGGATAGGCCCGGCGCACCATGCACCCACCCACGCACTCCCGACACCGCGACCCCGAGGGCCCCGGCGGCCTCGGCCTGTTCGCGGCGGTGGTGGCCGCAGCCCTCCTGTGCTGCGCGGGGCCTGCCTTGATCGTCGCCGCGGCGTCGGGTGCGCTGGCCGCGTGGCTCGGCAATCCGTGGGTGATCGCCGCCGCTGTGCTGCTGGCCGTGGGCGCTGTGTGGTGGCTGCGGCGGCGCCGGCAGCGGGCGTGCTGCCCGCCACGCTCCGAGCCCTCACACGACGCCGTTCCCCGTGGCGGCGACCCGCGCGGCAACTGACGCCCTGTCGAGGATGATTGGCCCATGCAGATCCGGATCGACGCCTTCGACCTGCCGGGCCGCACCTGCGGAGCTGGCCCGGACTTCCCCGGCTACACCAACATCCACGTCGCGGTCCAACGCCTGGAGCGGCGCGAGGAACTGCTCGACCCCCAGCCCGGCGACGCCGCCTCGGCGACCTGGACGCTGGACTGCACCGCCACCACCACCCCGGAGGGCACCGACCTCAAGGGCCCCTACATCCAGGGCCGTCCAGGCGGCCGGTTCATCTACCTCTCGTGGGGCACCGTCGACGAAGCCGGCGCCTTCACCCTGTTCCGACGCGCCAAGCTCATGCTCGACGCCGTCGACCCGGCGACCGCTGCCGCCGCTACCCGGCTTGGACGGCTCACCGGACGTCTTCGCCTCACCGACGCCAAGGGCCACCCCCTGTGTGCCGCCGTCCGGCCGCCGCTCGTCGAATGGTCCGCCGAGGCCGCACGCTGATCACCGTCCTGGCGGTGCCGCAGGGGGTGCTCCGGGTCAGCTCAGCAGGGCACTGATCTCCTGGACGGCGGCACGGGCGGTACGGCCGACGCCGATGAGGGTGGCGGAGGCAGGTCCGGTCCAGTCGCCGTAGCCGAGCAGGTGGACTCGCGGGTCGGTCACAGCCCGGGTGTCGACGCTGGCGATCCGGCCGCGCTCGCCGGTCCGCAGGCCCAGCGGGGCGAGGTGGGTGAGGGCCGGGCGGAAGCCGGTACACCAGATCACGGCGTCGGCCGACCACACCGTGCCGTCGTCGAAGCGAGGCCCGTCTGCGGTGAGGGCGTCGAACATGCGGTGGTCGTCGAGGAGTCCGGCTGCACGGGCCTGGCGGACGGGTGGGACGGCGACGATGTCGCCGAGGTCGCTGATGCGCGGGCCGCCGTCCTGGACGCGGCGGGTCGCGATCTCGAACAGGGCGCGGCCGTCGATCTCGTCCGGCAGGAGGCGGGCCGGGCGGCGGGTGACCCAGCGGACGGCGTCGGCATGGCCCGTGAGGTCGGCGGCGATCTGCGCGCCGGAGTTTCCGCCGCCCACCACGACGACCCGCTGGCCGGTGAAGTCCTCAGCGCGGTGGTATTCGCGGGTGTGCAGCTGCCGTCCGGCGAACAGCTCGCGGCCGGGGACGGCGGGAATGAAGGGCCGGGACCAGCTGCCGGTGGCGCTGATCAGGGCCCGGGCGTGCCAGGTGCCCTCGTCGGTGCGGGCCAGCAGGCCGCCGTCGCCGGTCTCCTCCACCGCCTGCACCCGAACTGGCCGGTGGACGGGCAGCTCGTACCGCTTCTCGTACTCGGCCAGGTACTCGGCGACGTGCTCCGCGTCCGGGTAGGTCTGCCCGGCCTGACCCGGCATCGGACGTCCGGGCAGCGAGGAGTACGCGGCCGGGGAGAACAGGCGAAGGCTGTCCCAGTAGTGCTGCCACGCGCCGCCCGGCGCCTCGGAGGCGTCGAGGATCGCGAAGTCGAGTCCGGCACGCCGCAGGTAGTACCCGGTGGCGAGGCCGGCCTGGCCGGCTCCGACAACGAGCGCCTGGACGCGCCGGACGCCGCTCACTTGGCGGTGGCCTTGACGCGATGGGTGAAGATCAGCGCAACGAGGGCCAGGCCCACGACGCCGCCGATCAGCTGCATCCCGATGAAGCCGGGCAGCGAGCTCGGGGCGATGCCGGCGAAGGTGTCGGTGAACGCCCGGCCGATGGAGACTGCGGGGTTGGCGAAGGAGGTGGAGGAGGTGAACCAGTACGCGGCGCCGATGTAGGAGGCGACCGCGACCGGCGCGAAGCGCAGGTGATCGGTCTTCGCCAGGCCGAAGATCAGCAGCACCAGGCCGGCCGTGGCGACGACCTCGCCGATCAGCAGATGCCCGGCCGAGCGGTCGTGGGTGGACCACTTCACCAGCGCCTCGCCGAACATGGCGTCGGCGAGGATCGCCCCGGCGATGGCGCCGACGATCTGCGCCGGGATGTAGGCCGAGACCTCGCGCAGACCGAGGCCCTTGGGGTCCTTGCGGCCGCTCCACCACTCGGCCAGCGTCACGACCGGGTTGAAGTGCGCGCCCGAGACGGGGCCGAGGAGCAGGACCAGCACGCCGAGACCGAACACGGTGGCCAGGGAGTTGGCGAGCAGTTGGAGTCCGACGTCCTTGGTGAGTTCGGTGGCCTGGATACCGGAACCGACCACGACCGCGACCAGGGCGGCGGTGCCGACCAGCTCGGCCGCCACCCGGTTCAGCAGCGGAATGGCAGGCGGCTCGACGGCAAGGGGCTCGGCCTCGGTGATCTCGGGTCTCGCCTCGTCTATGGCGCTCAACAGGTGCTCCTCGTGCAGGGCGGAGTGGGGCCGCCGGGATGGGGCTGGGTGGTTCAGCAGGACCGCTTGCGGCCTTCCGCGGCGGCTTCGCGGGCGGTGGCGGCCAGCCCGGAGAACTCGGCGGCGACGGCCTCCAGGGCGTCGGCGCGGAGCTTGTAGTACGTGAAGCGCCCGCAGGGCTCGGTGTCGACCAGCCCGGCGTCGCGCAGGATCTTCAGATGGTTCGACAGGTTCGTCTGCTTGGCGCCGGTCTCCTCGACCAGGTGCGTCGTGCACAGCGCCTCCTTGGCGAGGAGCGCGACGATCTGCATCCGGAGCGGGTCGGCCAAAGCCTTCAAGACGTCACTGTCGACTGATGTCACCATGGGCTGATACGTTACCCGTGTCGGGCCCGCGAAGCGAGCCCCCTTATCCCGGCCGCCACCGGGGACACCTGCGCGTCTTCGCTCCACGACCGCTGCCCCTGAAGGGCTGGAACCCCTGATGAACGAATCCCCGCCCGCGTCGCCGGACCCGAGACTCCAGGCGGGCGCCACCCGCCTGGCCCTGCGCTACGACGGCGTCTTCGCCCCCGAGACCGTCCAACACCTGCTCGCCGACTCCTACCGGCTCCTGGCCGAAGGAGCCACCGTCCGTACCCACCTGATCGTCCTCGCGGAGCACCTCGCGGACCAGCGCCTGGACGCCCTCGCCCACACCGAGGGCCGCACCGCCTCCGCCGTCCCACGCGTGCTCTTCGTCTGCTCCGGCAACGCCGGGCGCTCCCAGCTCGCCGCCGCGATCCTCACCCACCTCGCACACGGCCGGGTGCATGTCGCCTCGGCCGGCACCGACCCGGCCGACGACCTGGACCTGCACATCGCCGAGGTTCTAGAGGAGGTCGGCGTCTCCCTCCCGCGAGAGGTCTTCCCGAAGCCGCTGACCGAGGAGGTCGTGGCCGCCGCCGACGTGGTGGTCACCATGGGCTGCGGCGACGCCTGCCCCCTTCCCGCGGGGCGCCGCTACCTGGACTGGCACATCCCCGACCCGGACGGCGCCCCGATCGAGCGCGTGCGCGCCATCCGCGACCAGATCACCTCCCGCGTCGAAGCCCTGCTCGCCGAACTCATCGCCCAGCCGAAGTAACCCCCACCCGTCCCACAGCGGGCACCGCACAACCGAAGGACACCTCACCATGACCACCGCGCCGACCGCCTCCGTGCTGTTCGTCTGCATCCACAACGCTGGGCGCTCCCAGATGGCCGCAGGCTTCCTGCGCCACCTCGCCGGCGACCGCGTCGAGGTTCGCTCTGCCGGCTCCATCCCGGGCGACCAGATCAACCCCTCCGCCGTCGCGGCGATGGCCGAGCTGGGCATCGACATCTCGGACCAGAAGCCGAAGGTGCTGACCACGGAGGCCGTCCAGGCGTCCGACTACGTGATCACCATGGGCTGCGGCGACGCCTGCCCGTACTTCCCGGGCAAGAAGTACCTCGACTGGAAGCTGGACGACCCGGCCGGCCAGGGCGTCGAGGCCGTCCGCCCCATCCGCGACGAGATCAAGGGCCTCATCGAGGGCCTCATCGCCGAGATCGACGCCAAGGCCGAGCAGGGCAAGGAGAGCTGAGCATCTTCATGACCGCGAATGCAGAGACCGGGGCCGAGGTGCGCGAGGTCGTCATCATCGGCTCCGGCCCCGCCGGGTACACCGCCGCCCTCTACACGGCCCGCGCCCAGCTCAAGCCACTGCTGTTCGGCAGCTCGATCTTCGTCGGCGGCTCGCTGACCACGACGACCGAGGTTGAGAACTTCCCCGGCTTCCCGCAGGGCGTCGACGGCCCCGATCTGATGACCAACATGCGGGCCCAAGCCGAGAAGTTCGGCGCCGAGATGATCGACGACGACATCGTCGAGGTCGACCTCACCGGCGACATCAAGCTCCTCACCGACTCCGCCGGCACCGTCCACCGCGCGAAGACCGTGATCGTCGCCACCGGCTCCGGCTACCGCAAGCTCGGCATCGACCGCGAGGACGAACTCTCCGGCCGCGGCGTCTCCTGGTGCGCGACCTGCGACGGCTTCTTCTTCCGCGGCAAGGACGTCATCGTGGTCGGCGGCGGCGACACCGCCCTGGAAGAGGCCACCTTCCTCACCCGCTTCGCCGACTCGGTCACCGTCGTCCACCGCCGCGACAGCCTCCGGGCATCGAAGGCCATGCAGAACCGGGCGTTCGCCGACCCGAAGATCACCTTCGCGTGGAACAGCGAGATCGCCGCCATCCACAGCGACAAGCTGGTCTCCGGCGTCACCCTGCGCGACACCGTCACCGGCGAAGAGCGCGAACTCGCCGCCTCCGGCCTGTTCATCGCGATCGGCCACGACCCGCGCACGGAACTCTTCACCGGCCAGCTCGACCTGGACGGCGCCGGTTACCTCAAGGTCTCCTCGCCTACCACCCGCACCAACGTCCCCGGCGTGTTCGGTGCGGGCGATGTGGTCGACCACACCTACCGCCAGGCCATCACCGCGGCCGGCAGCGGCTGCTCGGCCGCGCTCGACGCCGAGCGCTACCTCGCGGCCCTCGCTGATGTCCGGGACGACCTCGACGAGGCCACCGTGGAGACCGTGCCGGTCGGCTGACCGCTCCGGCGCCAACCATCTCCTCAGCACGGCCCGGGTGGAGATCACCACCCGGGCCCTCTCGGAACTGGAGTCACCGTGGCAGGAGCCACCATCACCGTCACCGACGAGACCTTCGCCGCCGACGTCCTGCAGAGCGACAAGCCCGTCCTGGTCGACTTCTGGGCCGACTGGTGCGGCCCCTGCCGCCAGATCGCCCCCGTCCTGGAGCAGATCGCCGCCGAGCACAGCGACAAGATCACCATCGCCAAGCTCGACGCCGACGCCAACCCCGAGACCACCCTCAAGTACAGCGTCCTGTCCCTGCCCACCCTCCACCTGTTCAAGGGCGGACAGGTCATCCAGACCATCACGGGGGCAAAGCCCAAGGCGGCGCTCATGGCCGACCTCGCCGAGTACCTGTAGCCCGGCGGAACCAGCTTCTCGCTGGTGCGCCGCGAGAGGCACTACACAGAACTCCTGCTGAGATCGAACTCAGTGCACTCTCATTTCACATCGCGAGCCCCAGAGCGTTCAGCGTGAGTCGGCGGCCGAGCATTTCCGCAGGTCAGAGCGTTGCCGACCTGCGGAAATGATGAGAGATCAAACTGCGTTTCCGCAGGTCAGAGGCGCCTCTGGCAGTCGTAGAACATGCCTCTGACCTGCGAGAATAGGGGTTCTGCGGAAGATCATTTCACAACCAGTGCACACTCGGCGGCTTCAACGGATGAGCCGTGTCGAGAGACGCTGAGAAACGATGAGCGCATCGTGTCGGCCACCCGCACCCGCCGCTACGCAGCGCCACTGATCTGGAAGGCGCGACGACCGCCAGGCTGTCGCAGATACCGATCCTACGCGGCGTGCTTGTAGCGCCGACCGATCGCCTCGCGAGCCTTGCTGAACGACCGCGCCACCCGGTGGACGTACCTGCGGAGGGTGAAGGCAGGGTCTTCGTGGCCAAGGAGATCGGCCAATGTGTAGATGTCGACTCCCTCGTTCAGGGCCTCAGATGCGAACAGGTGCCTGAGTGAGTGCATCATCTTGTCCCGGCACTTTTCCCACAGCCGGCCGCGGCCGACCGGCTTGTCATTCAGGGCCTGAATTAGCCCGATCTCCTCAAGGGCCGCTTTCCAGAGCCAGTTGTAGTAGTTCTTATTGATTGGCTTGTGCTCGCGAGACGTGAAGAACAGCTTCACCGTTACCGGCGGACCATTCTTTTCGATCCATGGGAGTGTGATCTCAACCGGAGGGAACAGGCGGATGTGCTCGGAAAGAAGGAACGCCAGATCGTCTCCGATTGGAACCATCCGGTCCTTCGGGTCGTCCTCGCCGCCGCCCTTCGGAGGGGCAAATACCATCACGCCGCGGTCATGTGCAATCTGGCGACGGATGTGAACGACCTTCTCCTTGTGGAGCCAGTTGACATCGTCGGGGCTGAACGCGAATATCTCGCCCTGCCGCATCCCGATGCCGCGGCCGCAGTCGACCGTGACCTTGTATCGGTCCGGAAGGTTTTGCTTGATACCTTCGGAGTCTTCCCAGTCCACCGGAAGTTCCTTTGGTGTCTTGCGCTGACGCCTCGGCTTGACACGCTGGACCGAGCGTGAGGCGCAGGGATTCTTGAGGATCAGGCCGTCGTCAACTGCCATCGTGATGATGGAGTTGAAATGGCTAAAAATCAGGCCGGCGTACGTCTCTCCGATGGTCCGAAGCATTCCCTTGATCCACGAGACGATGCGCGAAGGAATCAGGTCCTTGATCTTTATATGCCCCAGCGGTTCGATGATGTAGCGATTCACGCGAGCGATGTACTGCGGCTCGGTTCGAGGGTTCCGAAAGACAAGGTCTGTCAGCCACTGCTCCGCCAGGCTTTTGATGAGAGTAGCGCCCTTATCTTTGGAGATGTAGGTGCCCTCAGTGACACTCGTCTCGATCTTTGCCAAATGCTGCTTGGCATCGTCGTACTTGTCGAAACTCTCGCTGAGCTGCTTCCCATCGTGGTCCCGCCATCGAGCTAGCCAGCGCTTACCTTGGCCGTGGCTGCTCGACGCTACCTTTTTGTGGGCCGTGCACTTCTTTTCCCCGGCGGCCGGGCGCGACTTGTGCCAGCGATCGTAAGGTTCAGACATGTGTTTTCACCGTGCTTCATTGCGATTTGGTCCATGGTGATAACTCCTTCTTTCTGCCCGTTCGAATGTGCGGATTCTGCCGCACTTCGGGTTGCATGGTTTATCTGTAGTCCGCATGTGGCGCTGGTGGTTGCGATGCAGACGAGGGGCGGCCAGAGGCTGGGGCGCCGTGACAGAGATCAGGCCGGCCGTGGGAGGGGGCGAATGCCGAGTGCTGGGTTGCTTGGGAGGAAGCCGCGCCGGACTCCGAACTCCAGTGCACGCTTGAGCGTCGCGAGGATTCCGTTGATCGTGGCGGTGCTCAACCGGCCCTCGGCGCGAAGTGCGGCCACCAGTCGCTCGACGTCTGATCGGCTGATCGTCACGGCGAGCCGGGCGCCGAGGTGCGGCAGGGCGTGCAGGTCGAGCGGCCTGCGGTTGGGGAACCGCGGCGGGCCGGACTTGGCGGGCATTGCGGGCACGGCCGACCAGAGCTCAACCAGACGGTTGAGCGTCAGCGGTGTCCAGCCGCGGGCGATGTCAGCTTGTGCGGCCGTCGCGAGTGATCGCGTCGGCAGGCTCATGCTGCGGAGGCTGCCGGCTTCGTCGCGCCAGCGGACGCGGTACCGGGCCGGAGGAGTGCGGTGGGCCGCGCGAGCGCGTGCGACGGCCTGTTGGTAGTCCGCGTGCCTAGCGCGGTCCTCGATTCGAGAGGGGTACATGCTGTTCTGCCGATCTCTGGTGAGTACATGTCATGAATCTGCCTCTTTCTCTGCCCGTAGGGGTGCGGCCGGTCGGGCACGCAATCGGGTTCGCTTGGATTCGGCGTCCGGCATGGCCGGACGCCAGGTGGTGGGGCCCTACCGTGAGCCGGGTTGGCCCGGCTTGAGCAGGGTGGCGATCTCCTCCGGGCTTGCGCCCGACTCGACCGCGGCGTTGATCTTCGCCAGAGCCTCCGCCATCCCCGAGTTGAAGTCCTCGGTCAGGGCGGCGGCCCGGTCTTGGAGTACCGCGCGGGTGAGGTCCGCGACCGTCTGCTGGCCGTCGTTGGCCGGCATCCGCTGGAGGGCTGCGGAGTAGAACTGCCGCGAGTCGCTTCCAGGCAGCGCCTTCTGTCCACAGAACCACTCCAGGAGCAACTTGGGGTCGCTCTCCGCGAGTTGTGGGGTCAGCTGGAGGGCGGTCCCCGGCTCGACGTCATCGGGCAGGCCCATCAGGTGTGCCGGTGAAATATCCAACACCACTGCCAGGGCCACGAGTTCATCGATCGTCAGGTCGCGCTTCCGGGTGCCGTCTGCGTCTCGCCTGCCGGTTTCGATGTTGTTCAGCACGATGGCCGTCAGCTTCGGGACCCCGGCCTCTTGGCAGGCGTTCGCCAGCTGCTTCGTGGTCCATCCGCGCCTTGTCCGGGCCGCCTTCAATCGGAGTGCCGCCGCGTCGCTCACCGACATCGCCGGTAGAGCCGGGTCGCTGGACATCTGGCCTCCTTGCTCGTCGTATCGGCGACTCTACCCATCGTCTCTCGATCGCGCAATCGACGCTTCGCAACAGGCGGCCGCTCGCCGATACGGCGCACAGCGCATCCGAGGCCCCAGTCACAGTGCAGCAATCGCCCCTCGTTCGCCGATTAAGCGAATTGGATCGCCGTATTGACAACTTGGTCGCAGGCGGATGATGCTCATCCCAGCAGTTCGAAACGGCGAATTCAATCGCCGAAACGGCGAACGAGATGGATGTGAGTACTCATGAGTGCGGACAGGTTGTGGACCTTGCCGGAACTGGCGGAGTTCCTGGGTGTGCCGACGCAGACGATCTACCAGATGAACTGGAAGGGCACCGGACCGCGGAGCTACAAGGTCGGGCGGTGCAGGCGGTACGACCCGCACGACGTGCGGCGGTGGCTGGAAGACCGCTCCTCCGACGCGGGGAGCCAGCGATGAAGCGACAGCACTGCACGAGCCGTCACCCGTGGTGGTCTGTGGATGACGCGGCGATGTACCTCGGGATCACGAGCACGCATCTGCGGGACCTAGCCGCCATCGGTACCGGCCCCAGGTACACCGAGAGCACTGACGGCCTGCGGCGCTACCGGCCGTCCGACGTCAGGCTCTGGGCCTCGGCGGGCCTGGTGCGCGACAGCTGCGGATGGAACAGGGACGCCCGATGACGAGATGGCGTGCCCGCCCGTCCGCTTGTGGGCCGGCCAGCCCAGCGGGATGCCCGAGCCCGCCCCGCCCACCGTGACCGGAACTGCTCCTCCCGACAGACCGGCGCCGAAGCCACCCCTAGCACCGCAGGAGTCACCATGAACAACATCACCCACGACCGCTACGCCGCGCAGCCTCCCACCACCTGGATAGGCCGGCACTGGATGGCGACGACCAGGGACGGCTCCGGCCAGTACCTGCGCGGATTGATCATCGACGTGCGCCCCGGAGGTGTTCACGTCCAGTGGCCACCCTCGGACGGCCAGGATGAACACGCCGAGTGGACCACCACCGACAGGGGGACGCTGGCCAGGGAGTGACGAATCGCAGAGGGCCGGGGCCTCACCACGAACGGTGAGGCCCCGGCCCTCTGCCTATGTACGCGAGTCGATCCCGTAGGCCGACAACACCGCCGACTGTGTCAGCTGACGCGGCTCAGTAGCTTCACCACCGCGGAGCCGTACGCTCTGGACCGCTCCCAAATCGCGTGGCGGTCACGGCTGGCCTGCTGGAACTCCTCCTCCAGATCGGCCCGGACCCGCATCCCGAAGTCGGGGTGCAGCCACGTCTGCTCCTTCCAGCTCGTCTTCCTGCTCAGCGCGGCGATGGGCGGGACAGAAGCGCCCTGCCCGTGTTGACCGTCCGGCTTGAACGCCTCGTAGTAGGCGTCGCGGTTTTGGTGCCCGAGCAGGCTGGCGCGCAGGAGTCGTGCCTGCTCGGCCACGGCCAGGACAAGCGGGTCGTCCTCTGGAAGACCGACGAGGCGCTCCGGACCGGGCAGCGGGATCGCGTGCCAGATCCCGGCGTCGTCCCGGTGGACGGCGGCGTTTCGCCACCACCGAGGGGAAGCTGCTCCGGGCAGAACCCGGCCGAACGGAAGCCACAGCGGCGCCGGTCGGCCGGCAGCACGGCGACGAAGGGCGAACCCGGCGGCCTTGAGGAGAGCGGCATCCCGTGCCCGGCTGAGCGCGACGGCGGAGAACAGTTGCTCGCGGCCATCGCGCTCGCCCGGAGCACGGTCACCGGGGAGCCGCTCGCGGACGACCTCAACCTTGGACGCGGCGCTGCGCGCGAGGTTCGCCCGTTCGGCGAGATCGCGGACCGTCCGGTTCCACGACTGTTGGATCATGTTCCCTACTCACGTCGGGGTGGTGGTGCAGGCGGGCCAGGACGAGGTCAACCGGGACCTACGAGGGAACGATCCGCCGGAAGGCCACCGCTTGCTTGTCCCAGTATCCGCCGGTGAAGTTCGTGATCTGGATGTTCTTGCCCGTCCGTGGAGCGTCCAGGACGAGGTTCGACCCGAGGTACATCCCGACGTGTCCGGGGGAGGTCGGGGTGCCGTCCGTCCCGGCCAGGAAGATCAGGTCGCCCGGCTTGAGCTGCGCCGCGCCGTAGACCGGTGTCCCGTCGAAGACCTGCTCGAACGTGGTTCGGTGGATCGTGATGCCGGCGGCCTCGTAGGCGCGCAGCATCAGGCCGGAGCAGTCGTAGCTCGGATCGCCGGTTCCGCCCCACTGGTAGGGCATGCCCAGCTTCGAGATGCCGAACTTGATCGCGGTGACGACCTGGACGGGTGTTCCGGCGGGGAGGGAGAAGCCGGCCGGGAGGCTGGTGGCCTCCGTCGTCGTCTGACCGTCGCCGTTGCCCTGCGAGCAGCCCGTGGCGTTCCCGCTGTAGGTGGCCACCAGCTGCTGGGCGGTGCTCTCCCACTTCGCGTAGGCGGAGGGGAACGCGCTGGCCTGGACCCGTTGGGCGGCCACGGTGACCGGCAGGGTCTCCCAGCCCGGAACCTTGACGAGGGCGGCGTAGAACTTGGTTGCGGAGTAGACGGGGTCCATGATCTGTGCAGGCGAGCCCCACCCCTGCGACGGGCGCTGCTGGAACAACCCGACCGAGTCGAGGTCGCCGGAGCTGAGGTTCCGCAGCGTCGACTCCTGCAAGGCGGTCGCGATTGCGACCACCGCGGCCTGCGGCGGCAGCTGGAGCTGGACCGAGACCTGGTAGATGATCTGGCCGTTGTTGATCTGTTCCGTGGTCAGCTGCTGTCCGTCCGCGGTGATCTGTCCTGGT
The DNA here is from genome assembly GCF_042885595.1 of Kitasatospora sp. NPDC058046. Lineage (NCBI taxonomy): Bacteria > Bacillati > Actinomycetota > Actinomycetes > Kitasatosporales > Streptomycetaceae > Kitasatospora > Kitasatospora sp. NPDC058046. The sequence goes on along the minus strand of NZ_JBHVRS010000001.1, from coordinate 411,469 downwards.
GCCACGGGCTTGAAACAGCCCAGCCCGCCGTTCGCGGCGGAGCCGGCCGGGGTGGCGGCGGCGGTTCCTCCGCCGGAGAGCGCGATGCCAAGGACCACCCCGAAGGGCGCCAGGACGCCCGCGAGAGCCAGATGGGCTGCCTTCTTCACGTGCCACCTCTGCGGCCGTCGCCGCAGAGCAGCGCACGGCCGTTTCACATCAGCTAATGGGATTCGTTCGAACCATAGGCTGACGTGGTGCACTCTGGTCAACCAGAGTGAGCGTGATCAATGCCACTGATTAGCCAGAGTGAATTCGTTTGGGCATGCCCGGCCTAAGAAGTCATGAGAGGGGCCCTGCTGTCGCGAGGTGGTCGCGGTGCACGTGCTGGCAGCGGCTCAGGCGCCGGCGCGGCCGAACAGGTGCTGGAGAGCGGCGGGCCTCAGATCCGGGAAGGCCAGGCGAAGGGCCGCTTCGGCGACCCCCTCCGCCCCAGCCGCGTGGAGCCGGATGTCCGCCGTTGCAGGCGAGCGCCGCCTCGGCGGCGCTCCGGCCGATGTCGGCGGAGCGGCTGCCGCCGGCGACTGCTGGGATGGCTGCGAAGGGGCGCCATGGTCCAGCTGTCGGTTGCCGCAGAGCTGCGACGCGCTCATGAAGATGCCTCCCTGGTCGGGAGGCAGTCCATGGAGCGGTGCGCCGGTAGTCGGCCGGTCACTCCTCCCGGCTCGCAGAACTGTATGCGACCGAACACCGGGAGTGTGCCGACTATGTGAACTTGTGATGATCGGGTGAGCGAGGTGGCGTGTGGGCCTCGTCACTCGGGTGCGGCGCTGGAATCGGGCAGACCCTCCATCGCTCGCGCCGATTGGATCATGGTGGCGATGGCCGCCATGCTGCGCTCCGAGAGGCCGTCCATGTCGAGCACCATCTGTCGGATCGACGCGCTTCGCAGTGCGCCCGCGAGGCGTAGCTGCTCGTCGGTCCGCTTCGCCGTCTCCTCCTCGTAGAAGTAAAGCGGGGAGACGCCGAAGAAGTCCGCAATTGCCGTGAGGCGACTGTGTGTTGGGTCGGTCCGCTTGCCCTTGCGTAGCTGCCATAGATAGGTGGCTCCGAGGACCTGGTGGCCCGCCTTCTCGTTGATCGCTTGGGCGACCTCGGGGTTGGTGTACGGACCCCGGTCGGCAGGGTGGACCGTCGCGAACAGGTGTTCCAAGCGGCTCGCGACCGAGCCGGCCCCGGCGGATTCTTCGACTGGCATGACGCGGGTAGCACTCCTTGCTGCTGACTGGGTCTCATCGTTGCGCACAGTGACGCCGATTAGCCACCGTAAACAGAGAGTGGTCGGGTGAGGCTAGTCACATTCACTTTGGTTGACGCGCAGGGCCTGCGGGCGCTTATCGTTTGCTCACGGCCGATTAGCCAATGTGAATCGCACTGACCTGACGTGCTGCACTCAGGTGAAGGCCGCTTCATTCGCCTCCCCATGCCCGACAGCAGGGGCGGCTCCTTCTGGCCAGGACAGATCCTGCGGGATCGCTGGCACGTCTGCCTTCCGGGAGCCCGGTATGTCCCTCACCCTGCAAGCCGTTCACCACCTTGCAGACGTCCACTACCTCGCGGATATCCAGAATCCCGCGCCGGCCGACCCGACCAACGGCAGCAAGGGCGCGAACTTGCTGCTCAGCTACGCGAAGTGGGGCGCGCTGATCGCGTGCGCCGTCGCCGCCGTGGTCTCCGGGGGCCTGATGGGCATAGGCCACCTCTCCAACCGGCCCGACAGCGCCGAGAAGGGGAAGCGCTCCCTGGTCTGGTCGCTGGGCGGCGTCATCGTAACCGCCTGTGCAATCCCGGTCGTGAACACCGTTTTTGGCGCTGCGGCCTAAGACGCGTCATGAACCAGTTCCTCGACCACCGCCCTCGCCGCCGGATTCTGCCGCTGCTCCTCCTCGGTGTCGTTGGCCTGCTCGCCTTCGTCGCCATCGGGGTTGCCATCGAGTCCGGCAGCGAGCCCCGCGGGCCCAAGGTGTTCACACCGCCGGCTGCCATCCCGCCACCGGGATCGGTCACCGGAGTGGACTCCACAGGGTCGCCCACCCCCGGGCTGACCGGCCCGCTCCAGCTCGTGCGCGGAGAGCGCCTCGTCAACGGGGTGCAGTTGGGCTTCCCGCATTCCACGGTAGGCGCTGTTTCGGCGGCGGTCGAGTACTGGCGCCAGCTCGGCTCCACCCTTGAACCCGACCGTGCCGCAGCCGTCGCCCGGCTCGTCGCAGCCGACTCCTGGTCTTCCGCCGCGGACGACCTCGCCAAGGGCCCGGTCGCCACCCGCAAGGGGCTCGGTTTGCCGCAGACCGGCCAGTTGCAGCCCGGGGCCTCCGTCGTCCTGTCACCCATTGAGTACCAGGTGCGCTCGGTCGGCCCCGACAACGTCCAGGTCCTGCTGCTGGCCACTTACACCACCAGCGTGCCCGGCACCGGAATGCAGACCCGCATGGGCGTTTACCCGCTCGACCTCACCTGGTCCGCGAACGACTGGCGCATCCCTGCCCCCTCGGGCAACTCCACCACCGACTACACCAGCCTCACCGCCGAGCCGGGCAGCCCCCAAGCCTCGGCCAAGGGCTGGCAGGAATTGAAGCGATAACCATGGCCACCACCAGCACCACCAGGGGGTCAGCATGGCCTGCGGCCTGACCAGTCCCCTCGACTGCGTTCCCGGCATCGGCGACACCGTCCTGGGCAGCCTCGCGGGTGACGCCGCAGGCAAGGTCGCGGGCAGCGCGTGGGAGTCGATCTGCAAGAACTTCGCCGACTCCGCGACCGAGCTGCTCAAGACCTTCGCCACGGCCTTCGTCAAGATCCCGCCCGTCGACCTCGCCAGCAACGGCATACGAAGCGTCTACGCGATATCCCTCGGCATCGCCGGCCTCGTTGCCTGCCTGCTCGTCATCGTCCAGGTCATCCGTACGGTGATCACCCACGACGGCCGCCCGCTGGCCACCGCCGCCGTAGGTATCGGCAAGGCGGTGCTCGCGTTCATGCTCACGCTGATCGTCGCCTCAACCGCACTGGTGGCGAGCGACGAGCTGACCAAGTACATCGTCGACAACTCGCTCGGCGGCGAGAAAGCCCTCAGCGACAAGATCGCCAAGCTCGTCTCCTACACACCGGGGACAGCGGCCTCGCTCCTGCTGATCATCGCCATCATCGGCATCCTGCTGACGCTGGTGCTCTGGTTCGAGATGCTCCTGCGCAACGCCGCGATCGCCGTGCTGATCGCCACATCACCGATCTCGGCGGCGGGCCAGGTGTCCGACTCCACCAAGAGCTGGTGGTCCAAGCTGGTCTCCTCCACCGTCCAGCTGATCATCCTCAAGCCGATCATCGCGCTGGTCTTCGCCCTCGGCTTCAACGTTGCGGGCGACTCGAAGGACCTCCAGACCACCCTGTCGGGGATGCTCATCCTGCTGCTTGCGGCCCTCGCCTGGCCAGCCATCGCGAGGTTCTTCACGTTCGCATCGGTGCAGGTCGGCGGCGGCTCCGGTCTCGCCGCTCTGCTCGGCTTCGCCGGAGGCCGGATGAGTGCCCCAGGGGGTTCGCCGACGGGTGCCTCACCGGACTCCTTCGGTCAGGAGAGCGCCAGCCGGACGATGAGCAACTTCGCTAGCAAGGGTGGCGGCGGTGCTGCAGCAGGAGGCGCCTCCGGGGGTGCCGGAGGTGCGGCAGCTGGTGGTGCCGGAGGCGCGGCGGCCGGAGGAGCCGGTGCAGCAGCAGGACCCATCGGGATGATCGCCGTCGCAGGGGTAAAGGCCGCGCAGCAGGCCGTCAACAGCCTGGCCAGCGGCATGGAGAAGATGGCCGGTCACGCCGGTGTGCAGGGGGCGAATCCGTACGCGGCGCAGCCCGCTGGCTATGTCAATCGCCACGCAGGAACACCCTTGCCGACAGGGGGCCAGATGGTTCCGGGGCAGCCGGAGCCTGACTGGTCCGGCCAGCAGGGGTCTCAGGAGGAGCCGGTGCAGCCGGCCAGCCCGCAGGCCGACCACCATCAGGCGCTCCAGGACTCCACTCCGGATCTGCCGGTCGCCGGTGCTGGGCGGAGTGACCCTCCCACGATCGAGATGCCCCCGGTGCCCGCAAGCCCGCCCACCGGCGCCTCGGCAGCGCAGGTTCCCCTGGCCGGGGCCGCACCCAGCGGCGGTGCCGCGCCGACTCCCACGCCGGGGGCCTCCCCAAGCGGTAGCCCGGCCGGTGCGCCCGCTCCGTCCGCCACGGCGGCATCCGAGGGTGAAGCCCCGAGTGCTGCGGCCCGGCCGGTCTCCGGGGCGGCACTCAACGCGAACCAGCCCGCTCCTGGCTCCCGGGCCGAAGCCGCCCCGGCCGAGAGCGCTGCCAAGCCGCCTGCCAAGTCCATCCGCCCTGACCGCTCCGAAGGAGGGGCCAAGTCATGAGTACCGAAGTTGCCCGCACCCGTACGTACTTCGGGTGGCAGCAAGAGCGGGTGGCCTTCCTCTTCGGCCTCTCCGCTCAGCGGGCCGCCATGCTCGGCGGTGCCGTCCTCGGCTTGATCTGGCCGTTCGCTATCTCCTACGTCCGGGCCGGCGTCGTGACCTGGCCCCTGTCCTTTCTCCTCTTCCTTCTCGCGTTCGTCCGGATCGCCGGGCGCACCGTCGACGAATGGGCGGTCGCCGCAGTGTCCTTCGAAATCCTCCGCTTCCGTGGGCAGAATCGTTTCCTCTCCGGTGCCTTCGCGCCGCGCAAGGCAGCTACGGACGAGCCGAAGTTGGACCTTCCCGGCATCCTCGCCCCGCTGGCGATCCTCGAAGCAGACGGGGGTGGCGGCGTCCCGATCGCCGTGATTCACCACCAGCTCGACCGCACGTACACGGCGGTCGCGCGAGTGCGCTTCCCCGGCATCGGCTTGGTCGACTCCCATCGCCGCGACCAGCGGGTGGCCAGCTGGGGTGAACTGCTCAACTCCCAGTGCACCGAAGGCAATCCGATCATCCGAATCCAGGCCCTCCAGCGCTTGGTCCCGGAATCCGGTGCGGCCCTCCAGCGCTGGCACACCGACCACGTCGCCACCGAAGCGCCCACCGTCGCCGTCGACATCACCAAGTCGCTGCTGTCCACGGCCACCCTGGCCACCAGCCAGCGCGAGGCGTACCTGGCGATCACGATGGACGCCACCCGCGCCGCCGGGCCCATCAAGGCAGCCGGCGGAGGAAGCGCGGGAGCCGCCGCCGTCCTGGTCCGCAACCTTCGGGCCATGACGTCCTCGATCGCCTCCGCGGACCTCCAGGTGGAGAGCTGGCTCAACCCCCGTGAGCTGGCCGAGACCATGCGGACCGCCTTCGACCCGGACTCCGGCCGGATGCTCGCAGAACGACGCGCGACGGCCACCGCAGCCGCGATTCGCGGACACAAGGCCCCCTTCGAAGCCGGAGTGGACCCGGCAGCGGCAGGCCCGTCCGCTGCCGAGAGCTGGCGCGGCCGGTACGAGCACGACGGCGCGATGTCCGTCACCTTCTCCGTCCACAGCTGGCCGAAGAACAAGGTGTACAGCACCGCCCTCGCCCCGCTGCTGGGCGAAGGCAAGTACCGCAGGTCGCTGAACATGCACATCGAGCCCCGCAGCCCCCGCGCCGCCGAGCGCGAGGTCATGCAGGAGCGAACCGCCCGCGAGGTCGCCGTCAGCATGCGGCACAAGACCGGCCAGATCATCCCGGAGCACGAGAAGCAGGCACTTCGCCAAGCAGAGGCCCAGGACGCCGAACGCGCCGCCGGCCACGGCCTGGTCCGCTACACCGCCTACTGCACCGTCACCGTCACCAACCCCGCCGACCTGGAAGACGCCTGCGCCGAGCTGCTGGCCGACGCCAACAACGGCCGGATCGAACTCCAGCGCATGTGGATGGCCCAGGACGTTGGCTTCGCGCTCGGCGCGCTGCCGGTCGGCATGGGCCTGCCCAAGAAGCGGGTGGCGTGATGATCTTTCGCCGACGTGCCACCGACCTGCCGGTGCTCGACCTAACCGACGTGCTCGGCCGCCCGGCCCCGGTCGCGACGAAGCCCGTGAAGCAGAAGGCGCCCAAACAGCGCCGCGAGCCGGTCGCACCCCGGCGCGGCCACGCCCGCCCCTTCGGCGGGCGGGCACCGAGGATGCCCCAGGTGCCGGTGTACCGCGGCTCCACCGGCCAGGTGCAGGGCCTCTACCCCTGGCTGTACGGGGCATCCATGCCCCCGGCCGGCGCCTACATGGGCGTCGACTGCCTGGCCGGCGGCGCCTTCTCCTGCCACCCGATCGAGTGGCTGCACCGTGGACTGATCACCAACCCCAACCTCTTGATCACCGGGGTCCCCGGTACGGGCAAGAGCGCGACGATCAAGTCCCTGGTGACCCGCCTGTCTGCCTACGGCGTCCGGAGCTTCGTCCTCGGCGACATCAAGAACGAGTATGCCGGGCTGGCCCGGGCGTTCGGCGTCGAGCCGGTCGAACTCGGCCCGGGATTGCGCAACAGGCTCAACCCCCTCGACTCCGGCCCGCTCGGCACGAACCTGCCGTCCGACCCGGAGGAGCTGCGCGAGCGCCTGGACGAGGTCCACCGCCGCCGGATCACCCTGCTCTCCTCCCTGCTGGTCATGCGGCTTGGCCGCAACCTGACGCCCACCGAGGAAGCCGCGCTCTCCCTCGCCATCCAGCACGCCTCCGGACAGGCCGCTGGAGCGAGCCACCTCGCCGACCCGACCATCCCGCAGGTGTGGGCCCTGCTGCGCGACCCGCTGCCCGAGATGGCCCAGGACCTGCGCGTCCGCGACGCCGACGTGACCGAACTGCGGGAGATGATCCGCCCGGCCGCCGACGCGCTCGGGAACATGGTCCGCGGCTCCCTCAGCGGGTTGTTCGACGGGCCAACCACCGTACGGCCCGACTTCGACGCGCCGATCCAGACCGTCGACCTCTCCCGGATCGACGGCCGAGGCGACGAGACGGTGGCCATGACCCTTGCCTGCGTGAGCAGTTGGGGCCAGGCGGCGATCGACGAACCGGGTGGACCTGTGCGCCTGGTCGTGCGCGACGAGCTGTGGCGCGCGATGCGAGTCCCAGCGATGATCCGCAAGCTGGATTCGGACCTGCGGCTCTCGCGCGCCCAGGGAACGATCCAGGTCTTGAGCACCCACCGCTTGTCGGACTTCGAGGCGGTCGGCGCCCAGGGCAGCGAAGAGGTCAGCATCGCCCGCAACTTGATCTCCAGTTGCGACGTGCGGATCTGCCTGCGCCAGGACACCGCGCCCCTGGCAATGACGCGCGACGTGATCGGCCTTACCGACACCGAATGCGCGCACATCGCCAGCTGGTCGGGCGAGCAGATCGGCCGCGCCATCTGGAAGATCGGTCGGACCTCCAGCCACGTGGTCCAGACCATCCTCAGCCCGATCGAGCGCCAGCTGTACTACACCAACGAGCGGATGGCTGTGTGAGATGGCCTCCGCCTCGAACTCCACCGTCGCGCGGCGGCCGGTGCTGGACGGCCCTGCGGACTACTTGATCGTACTGCTGATCATCGTGGTGGTCACCGTCACCGCGGGGACGTGGGCCACCGGCCAGGTCGCCGGGCTGATCACCCACGCCTCGTGGCCGGCGGTCCCGTTCGGCGACGCGTTCAGCGTCGCCAAGCAGCTGCCGCACCACCTGGACGACCCGAGAGCGGCCTGGCCCGGGCAGGTCCGTCGTGACCTGCCCGGCCCTGTCGGCTTCGCCGTCGCCGCCACGATCGTCGCCAGCATGATGGTCACCGCTGGCGCCTTCGCCCTGCGCCGTCTCCGGCGGAGCCGTTCTGTGCGCGGCTTCGCCTCCGTCTCCCAGCTCTCGAAGACCCTGTCCGCCGCCGCGGTGGTCAAGCGCGGCCCCATCGTCCGGCCCTCGCTCAAGGGCCACCGGATCACCCCAGCCGACGTTGCAGTGCAGCTCGGCCGCACCCTGGCCGGCATGCTGCTCTGGGTCTGCATCGAGAACTCCGTGCTGATGCTGGCCGCCCCGCGCCAGGGCAAGACCAGCCAGGTGATCATCCCCTGGATTCGTGCCTGGCGCGGTCCGATGCTCATCACCAGCGTCCGAGCCGACGTCCTCGACGCGACCGCGCTGATCCGACGCGGCCTCGGCCCGACCCTGGCGATGCTGCCGACCGGCATGGTCGAGTGGCCCGACCAGGTGCAGTGGTCGCCCACCAGCGGCTGCGAGGACTTCGGCAAGGCCATGCAGAGAGCCGACCTCATGGTCAAGATCGGCAAGAGCGAGACCACCGACTCCAGCGGCGCGGGCTTCTTCGGCGCCACCGCAACCTCCCTGCTCGCCGGTTGGCTGCACGCCGCAGCCATTACCGGCCGCAGCATGGAGGACGTCCTGCGCTGGGGCTTCAACGCCCACCTCGAAGAACCGATCAAGCTGCTCGCCGAGTCCCGCCGCGCGGAACCGGGCGTCGCCGAGATGCTTGACGGCCTCTACCGCAACCCCGGTGACACCCGGGCGAACCTCTTCGCCACCGTGCAGACCGCGCTGACGCCCCTCTTCTCGCCGCTGGCCCGCGCCACCTTCGTCCCCAAGGCCGGCCAGGGCATCGACATCGAGGACTGGCTGCGCAGCAACGGCACCATCTACCTGCTGGTCGACAAGGAAGATGCCACCGCGCTCGCCCCCCTGATCTCCGCCTTCGTCTCCGAGGTCTTCGGCACCGCCAAGCGCCTCGCCGACCGTTCGCCCGGCGGCAGGCTCGACCCGCCGATGGGAGCGCTGCTGGACGAGGTCGCCAACGTCACGCCGCTGCCGAACCTGCCCGACCTGATGTCCTTCGCCGGCGGCTCAGGCATCTACGTCGTCGCCGTCCTCCAGAACATGGCCCAGGCCCGCAAGGTCTGGGGCCGCGAAGGGGCCGAGATGCTCTGGGGAAGCTCCACCGTCAAGATCGCCCTCGGCGGCCTCGGCGGCGACGAACTCGAAGAGTTCTCGAAGCTGGCCGGGATCTTCCGCGAGTCCCTTACGACCTACCAGAGCGGCGCGCAGGGCACCACGATGCAGACCACCCTCCAGGACCGCAAGACCGTCACACCGGACGAGATCCGCACCCTCGACGAGGAGAAGCGCGAAGCCCTGGTCATCCACGCCACCACCCCCATCGCCAAGGTCCGCATGCAGCGCCACTACGAAGGCCCCGACCGCAAGCTGTACGAGGAAAGCAACGACTGGTCGAAGCGGTACCGGGCGGGCGACGTCGACTTCATCAAGGACGCCGCATGACCGCCCGACCCGTGTGGAGCGGGCACCAGGGCGACGCGCGGACCGATGCCGACCGGCGATGGGAGTCCCGGTTCGACCAGCGGCACCGTCGCGGCCTGCTCAGCCGCCCAGAGACCCTTACCGACTACAGCCTGCGGTGGAGCGGGCCGGTGCGCGGAATCGACGGCGCCCTCTACCACGCCGGCGAGGACCACGCCGGTGCTCCGGTGATCTCCGTGTTCAGCCCCGGCTATCAGGAGGTCGTCCCCGTCTCGTGGGCAACGGACGACTGGGCCGAGCACCGGGCGCTCACCGATGGGCAGTTCGTGGCTCTCAGCGACTGGCGCAGGGCACGCGCGGACTACGAGGACCTGGTGCTCGCCTACCTCATCCAGCGCCCGCGTGAGCTGAACGACCTCGGCAGGTGGGTGCCGGTGGACACCTTCACGACCCACGTCCGCTACGGCATCTTCGAGGCCATGCTGGCGCTGCACACCGACGCGGAACCGGTCACCCCCGCCGCCGTCGAGGAGCGCGTGCGCCGGAGCATCGAAGAGCTGTCGCCCCGCCTTGCGCAACTGATCGCCGACACCATGGACAGCCCCGCCTACCTTCGGCGCCTCATGCTCACCCCGAGCACGTCGATCGAAGCGCTCGACGCCGCCGTGTACCTCGTGATGGCTGACTGGAAAGCCGCATCGACCGCCGACCGTACGGACACAAGGCACCAGTACACCAGGCTCCCGGACGACCTCGCCGAGACCAGCCCGCATCTGCCAATCCAGCTCCAGGAACAACCATGACCGAGCCCGCGATCACGCCGATCGGAAGGGTCAAGCACCGCCCGCACGCCCGTATCCGCCGCTCGCGCGGGCGCCGCGCCACCCCCGGACCCGTCACCGGCACCAAGCCGGCCGCCACCGAGGCGAGCCCCCGCACCCGGTTGGTCGAGTGGCACACGATGACCGGACCCGAGCGCATCGCGGCCTGGGGCGGCCTCTGCGACTGGGTGACCTGGTTCCACGACCGCTACGAGCTGGCCGTCGAATCCAGGCTGCCACGCTGCTGGGCCGAACACCCCGGCCTAATCGAAGAGCTGTGGGCCCTCAAGGTCTGGCGGGAGGAAATCTACGGTGCCGCCCCGGACCAGCAGGTTGGCCAGGCCGCTCGCTACTGGCACACCGAACTGCGCACGGTGGTTGCCAACGCGACCGCCGTCTACGCCACCGCATGCCGGACGGGCCACCGTGGCCAGGAGTTCCCGGCCGCCGAGGACCGGGAGCTCCAGAAGCGCTGGACCGACGCGGACCCCTGGGCCGGCATCCCCGGCCGACTGCTGGCCGCCCACGCCGACACCGCCGAAGCCGGTAGCCCGGACCGCCTCACCGCAGCCCAGATGGACGACGCCCGGGCCCGCGGCCTCGCCAGGCCGATCAGCCCCGGCATCCCCGAGTACGTGCGGTTCGCCGACACCTGGTGGGCCGTCGACATCGACGGCGCCTGGCTTCGCGTCGTCAACGAGGAACTGTTGGCACGACTCGACGACGCCGCCGCCCGGATGGCCGCCGCGGACGACGCCGCCCGCCGCTACAGGGAAGCCACCACCGGAACGAAGTCGAGGACGAACTGACAATGACCCACCCCGACCTCGTACTCCGTGCCGAGCAAGCCGTCATCGGCGCCGCCCTCCGCGACCGCCAACGCCTGGACGACATCGCTTACCTCACCCCCGACCGCATGGCCCACCCCACCCACCGCGCCGTCCTGACCGCGCTGATCGACTCGCGGACCAGCAGCCCGACCACCCCGACCGCCCAGCTGCCGGAGCTGATCGCCCAGCGAACCGCCATCCCCGGGGTCACCGCCGACTACCTACGCCGTCTCGCCGACGCCGCGCCGCAGCCCCGAGCCATCGCGAGTTACGCCCGCATGGTGCAGGAGGCGGCCGTCCGCCGCGACCTCGCACAGCACGTCGACCGACTGCGGACAGCCACCCCGGGCCTGCGTGGACCGGACCCGGTGCTCGACCGCCTCGCCCAGGCGGTGCGGCACACCGAGCACGCCGCCCCCGTGGCCAAGTACAACGAGCCCGCCCCGGCGCCGTACGAGGTACGGGCGAGGCCGGCGGGGGAGGGGGAGGCCCGGGTCGAGAGCCGCCTTGAGCGCCAGGACGCCGTACTGGCGGACCTGCTCCAACGCCCGGAGCAGGTCCGGGAGGTGAGCACCTGGCTGTACCCCGAGGTGTTCGAGGAAGGCCCCCGCCGCGAGGTCTACGAGGCGATCGTGGTCGTGGCGGAGCGGGGCGAACCGGTCGACCAGCTGACCGTCGAGTGGGAGGTCTACCAGCAGGACCCCCAGGCGTACGAGGTGACCGTGGAGGTTCGCGTCGAGCAGCGTGAGGAGCGCCCCGACTACCTCGCCCGCCTGGCCGCCACCGCGGTCGTCGTCGGTGCCGCCATCGAGCTGTCGGGGGAGATGATGGCGGAGGACATCCGGACGAAGCTCGCCACGGAGTTCGCCGCCGTAGACGTCACCGCCCGCACTCCCGGGGCGGAGCCCAAGGCGGACCTCGCCATCAGGGCCGTCACGTCGACCGCCCCCGTAGAGCCGGCGCCACTTCTGCAGCCACCGCCAGTGCAGCAGGCCCCCAGCATCCAGCCGAACATCCGGCCGTGAGGGGGACCACGATGACCAACTCCGACGCGGGCATGGCCGACCTCAGCCACGCCGTCATGAACGCCGCCCTCGCGGACGGCAGTGCCCACCACCTCAGCGAGACGATCACGGACTTCGCCCGCTACCGGGAGTCCTGGTGGATCTACGACCGTGCAGGCTGGTGGGAGGTCACCAGAGCAGACGTCGCCGCCGGACTGGACCTCATGGAGGCGAACATGCGACTCGCGGACCAAGCCGTTCGCCGGAGCACTAGCAGGGCGTGAGGGTATTCGCCGTTGGCGGTCGCCCTCTAACCCCGGGACCGCGCAGAGCAAGGCGTACGCGGTCGCGCGGGAGCCAGGTGCCGCGTTCCGGGCCGGACGGGCGTCATCGGTTTGTCCAGTCGGTGGGGGTGTTGAGGACGTCAGCGGCCCACTGGTAGTGGCCGGTGGTGCGGATGTGCGTGTCCGGCTCGGGGTAGAGGTCGCAGCTGAGTAGGGCGGTCAGGTGCAGGTAGTCGGCGAGGTCGGCGCGTCGGTCGGGGGTGAGGTCCGCGGAGGCGGTGGCAAGGAGGCGGGTACGGACGGCGGCGCGGTCGTCGTCGTACATCCGGTAGTAGGCGCAGGCGCCAGCGAGGTCGTAGAGCGGGTCTCCGAACAGGGTGAAGGTGCCGAAGTCGAGGACGGCGCCGATCTTGCCGTCGACGACGAGGATGTTGTCGGGGTAGAGGTCGCCGTGGATGACGCCTTCGGGGCCGGTGTAGGGGTAGGCGAAGCGGGCGGTGAGCCGGTCGGCGATGCTGTCGACGGCGGGGACGTCGATGCGCAGATTGGGCAGCACGGTGGGGAGCTTCTGCTCTAGGAGACGGAGCAGGAAGGCGGTCCAGTTCTCGCCGGAGTGGGTGGTCGGGTCGGGGTCGAGGAGCATCCGCCGGCCGAGCGGGGCGGTCAGGCGCAGGCCGCCGAAGTTGTGGAGGGCGGCCAGGTAAATCTCCTCGGCTGCCGGGGTGTTGAGGTCGATGGCCTTGCCCATGGGGGTGCCCGGCAGGCGGGTCTCGGTGACGGCCAGCAGGGTTCCGTGCTGCTCGATCGAGTGGATCTCGGGCAGGGAGAAGGGGACGGTGGCGCGGTCGAGGTGCTCGTACAGGTCGGCGATGCTCGCCAGCGCCTGGAGCTGGCCGGGGTCGGCGTAGACCTTGAGGACCCGGTCGGAGCCGAGGGCGTAGACGCGGGCCTCGGTGCCGGTCGCGATCAGGTCGGAGGAGGTGAGTTCGTGGGCGGCGAGGAGTTGCTGCTCGGCGTCGTCGGTGATGCTGCTGACATCTCGGCGGGTGATCACGTGTTCGGGCTCCTGGTGCCGGTGGCGACTACGACCCGTCTCTTCGGCCGGACCAGGGTGTATCTGAGGAGAGCACGACGAGAGGCGGTGCTGGTAACGGGGAGCGGCCCGAGAATGTGTCCGCTCGGGCCGCTCTCCGGGACGCTCAGGGCCTGCGAAGTTCGCCGCGCATGATGCCGGAAACGAAGACGTCGTACTCGGCGTCGTCGAAGATGTGCGGTGGCTTGTGCCTGTTTTTGGAGTCGCGGATCGCCACGATGGCGCTGTCGAGGAAGGCGACCTCTACGCAGTTGGTTCCGCCGCTGCTGGCGGTCTGCCACTCGGCTCTGGCGAGTTGCTCTTCGAGCCAGGCAGGGGCGAGGTCGTTCTTGTTCATGACGCGAGTTCCTTGGCGATCGTCTTGAGTAGGGACAGGGATGCCTTCTGACCGAGGGCATCGGACTTCAGGTGGTTGCTGGTGGTGCGGTAGACCTCGACCGACTCCGGGTCGGTGAGGTGGAGTCGCGCTCGGGTGGCCTCTATGGTGACCGTGTCGTTGCCGGTGGCGAACGACATCAGCATGAACGGTCCGTCCATGCCTGCGTGCGCGCCGGCGCTCAGCGGCAGGACCTGGATGGTCGTGTTCGGGTCGCTCTTGAGAAGGTCGATGAGGTGCTCGACCTGGGCCTGGGCGACGGCCCGGCCGCCGACTTCCTGGCGGAGGAGCCCTTCGGGGATCACGGACCATATGCGCAGGGCTGGTTGGCGCTTGGCCATGGCCTGGCGATGCTCTGTGCGCATGGCGAGGAAGCGCTCGATGTCTTCGGCGGTAGTCCAGGCCCGGCTGCCTTCGACGATCGCCCGCTCGTACGACGGGATCTGGAGCAGGCCATGCAGGGCGCCGGAGTTCCAGTGGAACAGGTCGAGGGCTTCCTCGATCTCGGTCAAGTAGTCACTGAGGGGGTCCTCGACGACGCCCTGGTAGCGCTGGTGCCAGTCCGGCTCGCCAGCACGTCGGACCAGCTCGCGCCACTGCTCGCGCCGGGCCTGGTCGTGGATCTGCAGGACCTCGAAGAAGTGGGGGAGTACCTGGAGTTTGACTCCCTGTGTCCCGTTCTCGATCTTGCTGACGGTCGACAGCGCCTTGTAGCCGAGGTGCTGGGCGGCCTCTTCCAGGCTCCATCCCAGTGCCTCGCGGGCACGCCGGATCTCTGTCCCCAGGCGCCTTCGGCGCGGGGTCGGCTCGACGGGCATCGCACCTCCTGACTCCGGAACCGCAGCTTTCTCAGGGAAAGCGTAGTGCCCGTGCCAGTAAGTGCATATGACAGTTCGCCAGAAGGAAAGGTTTTCCTCTCTGGAGACCTTGCCCTTCTGCCATTGCGGGTCCATCATCGAACTCCGGCCGAGCGCAGAGTGCCCCATTGGGTACGGAGCGCAACGGCAGCCCTGTATCCGAAGCCGTCCGGAGGGCCCATGTCTGCCGCGACTGTCGATCAGCCCGGGGAACTCCGCCTGGTCCTTCCCGTGCTGCGACCCGAAGCGATGGGGCGCGTGCGCGAGATCGTGCGGGCCCAGCTGTGGATCTGGCGCAAGAGCGAGTTTGCGGACATGGCGGAGCTGGGGGTGACCGAACTGCTGACCAATGTCCTCCTGCACACCGAAGGCGGGGGCGAACTGCGGATGCGGGAGACCGTGGACGGCATCTGCGTCGGCGTCACCGACTTCGACGACCGGCTGCCGCTGGCTGGCGAGCCGGACCGGGACGCGACCGGCGGGCGGGGCCTCCTCCTGCTCGCCGGCCTCGTGGGCGGACTGGAGACCGAACTCCTGCCGCGAGGCAAGGAGATCCGGTTCAGCCTCCAGTCCACGGACCGCGAGGGCGAAAACGCCTTCGAAGGGGTGTCGGCGATGGCCGTGGCACCCGGCTGATCATCCCATCGCACCGTGGTCCGACCGCCCCGGCAGGGGGCGGGAGAACGTGAGTTGACGGTCACTCAGGAGATCTAGACTCGTGGGCTTCCCGGTCCGGCGTCACCGCCGGACCGAAGGGCTGGAGCCGTGCTCCCGCAGGCTCCAGATGATCATTCCCGACCACGTGGAGGTTCCGATGCCCGAGAAGGTCACCAAGGAGAAGGTGCTCGTCTACGTCGTACGCGACGGGCGGCTGCTGGTGTTCCGGCACACCGACTACAGCTACGAGGAGGTCGGCATCCAGGCCCCGGCCGGCAGTATCCGCCCCGGGGAGACCCCGGAGGCTGCCGCCCTGCGCGAGGCCCGGGAGGAGACCGGCCTGAACGACTTCAAGATCGTGCGCAAGCTCGGCGAGACCGAGTACGACATCAGCCCGTACCGGTTCGAGATCCAGCACCGGCACGTCTTCCACCTGGAGCTCACCGAGCCCACCCCGGAGCGGTGGATGAGCCAGGAGGACCACGACGGAGAGCAGGAGCCCACCCACTTCGAGTGCTTCTGGATTCCGCTGGAGGCCGCGCACATCCTCCAGTCCGGCCAGGGCGCCCTGCTGGGACGCCTGTCCGACTAACCACCCGGTCACGGCAGCAAGGGAGGCAGCCGATGCACCGCACCACCGAACAGCACCACCCGATCGACCGGCTCTACCGGAGCCTTCAGCCCGAGGACACCAGCACGGCGGTGTCGGTGATCGTCAAGCTGCGCGGGGAGACCTGTGACATCGACTGCCCCCACTGCTACGAGAAGCGCAAGGAGGTGCCCGGCGGAGCCCGGATCAGCGCCGACCAGATCGGACAGCTGGCCCGGCTCTTCCGGGGCCGCCCGCTCGCCGTCGAGCTCCACGGCGGGGAGCCGCTGACCGCCGGCCGAGAGGCCGTCGCCGAGGTGCTGCGCGAACTCGCCGCCCAGCCGCAGGTGGTGCGGGTGTCGATGCAGACCAACGGCGTCCAGCTCGACGGGCAGTGGCTCGACCTGTTCGACGATCTCTGCCCGCAGTTGCAGATCGGGGTCTCCCTCGACGGCGACGCCCAGGGCAACGCCTGGCGCATCGGCTACGACGGTCAGCCCGTCTACCTGCGCGTCGCGGCGGCTCTGGAACTGCTGGCCGAGCGGGGCCGCAAGGTCGGCGTCATCACCACTGTGACCCCGGCCGTGCTGGGCCGGGCCGAGCAGGTCCTCGACCACCTCGCGTCGTTCGCGGCGGTCAACGCGGTCAGCTTCGTGCCCTGCTTCGACACCGCCATCCGCCGCTCCACCACGGTGCGAACCAGGCGTGTCCCGGCGAGCCGCCTGCTCCAGCAGGCCGCCCTCGCCGGTGAGGGTGGCCCGGCGTGGGCGATCCACCCGGACGAGTATGCCGAGTTCGTGCTGGCCGCCACCGCCCACTGGATCGGCGCCGGGCACTTCACCCGGATCAAGCTGGAGCCGGCCGTCTCCACGATCCGGCGCCTGCGCGGCTTAGGCAGCGGCTTCTGCCACTTCTCCGACCTCAAGTGCGACCACGTCTTCACCCTCTACCCCGACAACCGGTTCGGCTCGTGCGACGAACTGCCCTGGCCCCAGGCCCACCTGAGCCAGCTCGACGAGATCACCGGCCAGGCCGAGGTGGCCCGCCTCCAGCACGGCAGCCTGCTGCTGAACCAGGGCAAGGCGCTGATGGCCAAGTGCACGAGCTGCGACTACCGCAGCACCTGCGGCGGCGGCTGCATCGCCACCCGCTGGCGCCAGGACCCGGCCGTGGACGGCGACGCCTACTGCGACTACCGGATGCGCATGGTCGACGGCATCGCCGCCCTCCTCGCCCAGCCCGCCCACCCCGAGGGCGCCTGGTGCCAGACCCTGCGCTGGCACCCCCGCAGCCCGAACAGCATGCGCGACGTGAACGCCTTCACCGCCCGCTGGGACGACCCCGCGGCCGTCCGCGCCGAGGTGAGGCTGCACGCCAGCGAGCACGGCAACATCAACACCGTCGGCCTTCCCGGCGTCCACGAGGCCGACGACCTCGATCCCGCCCACCCGAAGTGGCGCGAGGCGATCGAGCCCCGCATCTGGCCGCTGGTGGACGTCCTCACCACCGGCTGGGGCCTGATCACCTACGACAGCTGCCAGGGCCACCCGTACGGCGGCCTGGACCTGGACCCGGCCGAACTGCGGGTCGGCCTGCTGCCACGCGACCGCGCCGAGTACGCCCGCACCGCAGCGGCCCTGTGCCGCGCGGCCACCGCCGTCGCCTCCACGCTGCCCGGCGGCATCGAGGTCCGCGTCGCCCGCTCCGAGCTGACCTGCGAGACCTCCGGCGCCACCGTCCCGGTGCTCGACCTCAGCCTCCACCCGGACCACCGCCAGGACTGGGACGCCTACTTCGCCGACCTCGACGCCGCCGCCCGTGCCCTGGCCACGGTGCTGGCGGCCGAGCGCCCGGCGGGCACCACGTGCTCCTGCCCGCTGCCGGCCCCGGCCGCCGTGGAGCGGGAGGTGGCGGGATGAGGCCCGGCGACGAGGCGACCGTCCACCAGCTCCTCGGGCGGATCTCCTACTTCCACGCGCTGTTCATCGAACCCGCCCTCGCCCCGGCCACGGCCGCCACCGACAGCGAACCGTGCTGCAACCACCGCACCCCGGCGCGGGCGGTGCGGCCGGACGCGGGCGCTCTGCTGGCCCACAGCGCGTGGGCGGTCCTCGACGAGGTCGCCGCCACCCTCGGCGCCAGGGCCGGGAGGTGCCCGTCGCACGGGACCGCCTGCTGTGCGACGTGCCGCGTCGCGAGCGCGGCTGCCGCCGTCGCCGACGCGTGGCTGGCCACCGAGCACCGCGCCTACCAGCGGCCTGAACCCCACGGCCCGATGCGGCAGGCGTGCCGGGAGGCCGCCGCCGCCCGGCTGACCCGCGTCTTCGTCCACCAGCACCACGCCCCCTGCCCTGCGGCCCAGGCCGGAGAGACGGCCGGTGCCTGGCTGCTGCCCGGCACCGGCGAGCTGCCGCTGACCGGCGAACTCCTCGCCCTGTGGCGCGACCCGCTGGCTGGCGGCGGCAGCCCGGTCGTCAGCTGGCTCAACCACTGCACCGACCTCGACGACATCCGCCGTGTCCTCGACACCAGGAGGCCCACCCCGTGACGATCCACATCGCCGAGACCACCGGCGTCGGCAGCATCGAGAACTTCCTCGGCTCCACCGAGCGGCTCCAGCTCGCCGCCCTGATGCACGATGTCCTGGCCGACGCCGACGCCGACCGCTTCGGCGACGAGCGCCGCACCTCCATCCACGAGATCCCCGGCCACAGCCACGAGCAGGCGATGGCCGTCTACGAACCCGCCGGCCGCGTCGAGATCCCCGACATCCCGCAGGCGGCGGAGAAGATCCTCCAGGACGCCTTCGACCGCGCCCTCCCGGCCCTGGCCCGGATCATGCCCTCCATCACCGTGTGCCGCCCGTGGACGTACGTCGAGTACGGGGTGGGCCAGCACATCACCAGCCACCTCGACGGCATCGCCCCCGACCCGCTCGCCTGGCCCCGCCAGATCGCCGGCATCAGCGTCGTTATCGCCCAGGCCGACGCCGGGGGCGCCTTCTACGTCGAGACCGCCTCCAGCAACCGTCTCTGGTACCGCCCGGCCCCCGACCCGGAGGCGAACGGCTACACGGAGGGCATGTGGCTGGCCCACGACGGCGCCGACAACTCCACCGACTGGTTCACGACGATGCCTCGCACCCGCTGGTCCGTGGACCCCGCGCCGGGCACCGCGCTGCTGTACGGCTCCCAGCTCGCCCACGGCACCCTGCCGGTCACCGCCGGGCGGTGCGCGAAGTTCATCAGCTGGCTCGCCGCCGACGAACCGGCGAGGTGACCGCCGTGCTCATGGCCCTGGAGGGCTTACCCGGTGCTGGCAAGAGCACCCTGCGAGACCGGCTCCTCGCCGACGCCCGCACCGGCGGCGTCCCGCTCGACCACACCGGCCAGTTCTCCTGGCTTTCCCTGGCCGCCACCCGCACCCTGGTGCGGCTGCGGGCCGGACACAGCTCCGACGATCCCGAGGAAGCCGCCGAGGCAGCCTGCTGGGACCTCGCACTCCACGCCCGCTTCAACCTCACCCCCGCGCTCGCCCGCGGCCTGGTGGTCGCCGACCGGCTCAGCCTGTCCACCGCCTGCCTGCTCGCCCTGGTCCACCGGCGCCCGGTCGCCGAGTACGTCGAGCGTCTCGCCGAGCAGGAGCGGGCCCGTCCGCAGCTGACCGTCCTGCTGACCACCGAGCCCGGCCTGTGCCAGGCCCGCCTCGCTGGCCGCGAGAGTGCCCCGCGCTTCACCGACCGCCCCGAGGCCGCCGCCCGCCTCGCCGACCTCTACCCGCAGGCCGCCACGGCCTGGACCAGCTGCACCGGCCTGGAGGTCTGGCAGCGGCCCTGCACCACCAAGGCCGACCTTGACCAGCTGGCCGCCGACTGCCTTGCCCACCTGACCGGCTCCATCCGCCCGTCCGTGACCTGAGGAAGCGAGCCGATGAACCTCCACCCCCTCCACCCCGCCGCTTGGGTCCTCGACCAGCTCCGCGCGGACGGCTGGCAGGTGAACGACCTGCTGGCCTTCACCCGCGCCAGCACCCTGGTCACCGCCCACCGCGACGGCCAGCAGCCCGTCGTGCTGAAGGCCGGCTTCGGCTCCAACCACGTCCTGGCCGAACTCCCCGCGGACCAGCGGCCCGCCGCTTACGGCTTCTACTGGTACGCGCAGATGACCGACGCCGAACGCGCCTTGGCCCGCGAGGACTTCCGCCACGAGGCCGACCTCACCCGGGCCGCCTCCGGCGCCGACCACGTCGTCCCCCTGCTCGAACACGGCACCGGCGAGCGGTTCGACTGGTACACCATGCCGCTGTGCGACAGCGGCAACTTCCGCACCTTCATGGCCTCGGGCAAGGACACCGACGAGGGCCTGAACATCCTCGCCGACGTCGCCGAGGGCCTGACCGCCCTGCACCAGCGCGGCATCGTCCACCGCGACGTCTACCAGGAGAACATCCTCATCCACGACGGCCACGGCCTGATCACCGACCTCGGCGCCGCCCGCCGCCTGGCCACCGAGCGCGGCCCCGAGCACCGCGGACCCGAAGTCCACTGGCCGCCCGAGTACCTCACCGGCTACCACCAGGCTGACCCGGCCGCCGACGTGTTCAGCCTCGCCGTCCTGGTCTACCGCTACCTGTGCGCGGACATCCCCCGCCTCGGCGGCCACGCCAACCTCGCCCTCATCCCCGCGGTGCTGCGGACCCTGGTCGTCGCCGCGCTCTCCGACGAGGGCCGCGACCGTCCCGCCATGAGCGACCTCGCCGCCGCTCTCCGCGCCGCCGCCCGCACCGCTTCGCACTGACCGGGAGGCCGCCGTGACCCGGGCGCGTTCACCGCCCGGTGCCCGAGCACGCACCACCGCAACGGGCACGCACAACCATCCGATTCGCTCAGAAGGAGAAGGACCCGATGGACAACGACCGCATCTCCGAGTTCCTGGCCGACGTCGAGGGCCTGCGCGGCGAGGACGAGACCGTCCGCACCACCGCCCACACCTCCAGCGTCTCCGCCGAGGGCTGGCTGACCGCCGAGGGCGACGTCGCCTGAACACCCCTGACCGCCCGGCGCGCTGAACGCCGGCGGTAGCCAACCTGGGGCCGGACCCGACCGCGGCGGGCCCGGCCCCAGGCCACCCCTTCCGCCCTGGACAGGAGCCCGCACGTGGACAACCCCGGCCTCTTCGACTTCCCGCCGACCAGCCGCCTGCACGACGAGCGCACCGCAAAGATCCACACGATCCTCAGCCCCGGGGCCCCGCCCCGGCCCACGGGCCTGGGCCCCGCTGCCGACTACTGCCTGGCCCACCACGCCCTCGAAGGTGCCGAAGCCGCCGCCCGCTCCGGGGAGCGGGCCGCCTTCGACTGGTACACCGCCAACCCGCACGCCGACGCCACCGCCGGCTCCACCCCCACCGTGCTCGGCCCGCGCGTCGTCGTCGCCCCCGACCCCGCCGGCCTGCCCCGCTCCCCGATCTCGGAGACCCCGTACTACGTGCTCGGCCCCGGCACCGAACACGCCGCGCCCGGCCTGCGGACGCTGGTGGCCGACGCGTTCACCACCGCCGACCAGACCGGCTTCGGCCCCCTGCTGGCCGCGCACGCCGTCGTGGTCGTCCTGCTGCGGGCCAAGCAACTCGGCCAGACCCTGATCAGCTGGACCATCACCCGCCTACCCGGCACGGTGTTCCTCGACCACACCGGCGACCCCGCCGTGCTGGCCCGCGACCTCATCCACGAGGCCGGCCACAACTGGCTCAACGACGCCCTCGCCGCCGCCGGGTGCACGTTCGACGACCAAGCTGTCTTTCACTCCCCCTGGAGGGAGAGCATGCGGCCCGCGTTCGGCTTCCTCCACGCCTGCTGGGCCTTCCCCCTCACCATGCTCTACACCGCCCGCGTCCTGGAGCACACCGAAGGTGACGTGCGCGCCTTCCTAACCGCCTACCTCGACCAGCAGCGCGACCTCCTCGCCGCCAGCGCCGCCGACCACCCGCGCGCCCTCGAACTCATCCACGACGAGGACCTGCGCGAGCGCCTGGCCGCCGTCCACCGCCAGGCGCTCACCCTGTAACCGCCGACCGCCCCACCTCCCCGGGCCCGACGTTGCTCGTTCGTAGCGAGCTCGTTTGTGGATCGAACGTCAGTCGGTCGATCTGAGAGCGTCGAGCACGTCTTCAACCGTGAGATCGCTACGGTCTTTCAGGCTGTCCCACCTCATCAGGGTGCTGGCAGCTGCGTGCGCGAGGTCGGCGGGCAGGCCGGCGTCCGTCAGAGTCCGGGCCACATCCTGCATCTCTGGCACCCATCGCCAGGCTCGGGGGGCGACGGTGCGGAGGTAGTCCCGATCGGCCAGGAATGGGCCGGCCATCGTGTTGCCTTCGTCGATCAACTCAGCTGTCACTCCGTGGAGATCGGCGAGTGCGTGTGCGACGCCTACCAGGCTCCTGACGGCCTTCTGGTAGCTGGCGAACGCCAGCTTGAGTGCTGAGGCCGCACCGGCGTCCCGGTCGAGGCAGCGGACAGTGACCAACGTGTTGTCGAAGATCTCGGCCACCTGCCTCGCCGCTGCCGGGTCGCCGGCAAGGTACAGACGTGCAGTAGTCGAACCGGCTGGGGGCGGGCCGATAATGGAGCCGTCGAGGAAGGTCGCACCTGCTCGGGAGACGGTACGGGCGATGTTCGTGGCCCGGGCGGGGCTGATCGCGTTCGCGTCCACGAAGATGCCCGCGAAGGTCGGGACGGCCGCCACGTCAGCCGCGACGTCCTCGGCGGCGGCCGGTGGGCAGATCGAGATCACGATCTCGCTCTGCCCGAGCGCGGTGCGCAGGTCATCGACGGGGAGCAGGCCCGCGTCATCGGCACGGCGCCGACTGCTCTCGCTGCGGCCCTTCGGGAGCCACAGCACCCTGTGCCCGGCGGTGACGGCCTGGGCGGCAACAGCGGCACCCATCTGTCCCGGGTGCAGAACCGTGATGGTGCTCAACCGCGTCCCCCAGCTGGTAGTTCGTTGCGGGCCCTTCGATGCTGCATGATCCCATCCTGGAGGGACAACCCGATCGCCGAGGTACCGGCCGGACTCGCAGCCAGTCGGCGCGCGAACTGACCGAGTCGTCGGCTGACGCTCTCTGTGGGTCGCCTGCTCGCGACGGCGATCACCGCGTCGATCTGGTGGGCTGCTCCCTCTATCTCGTCACCCGCCAGCTCTGCGAGGGCCAGGTCCATGCGGGCAAGAGACAGCTCGCCCAGCCGCTGATTCTCCGGCGGGGCGGACTCGTAGAGTGCGACGGCCTCTTCGGCCAGGGCCGCTGCCTCCCTGTTGTTCGCGTCGCCGCCGAGCCACAGGCGAGTGGTGGCGGCGTAGAACCGTTGCTTGGCCAATGGGAAGGCGAGCATCCCGCCAGGGATGTCGTCATCGGCCGCTTGCTCCCGATACTCGTCGGCCCGGCGCAGGGCTGCCACTGCGTCGTGCTCCTGACCGAGGCGGGCGTGCGCCCTTGCGGCGATGCTGGCGAGACGGATGTGGGCGGTTCCGTTTTCCGGGACGTACTGTTCGCCTGATTTCACCAGGCGGATCGCGTCGTGCGGGCGCTCCTCCCAGTAGCAGATCAGCGCTTGGGTGCCCCTGATCCACGATCGCAGTCCGTTGTGGCCGGCCTGTTCGGCGCAGACGAACGCGGTCCGGGCCTGGGTTTCCGCTTCGCGGTAGGCGCCGAGGTCGAAGCTCGCGTTGGCGAGGATTCCGCAGAGCACCGAGGCCGCCAGGTAGAGGTCGCTGGTGTACGCCGGAGGCTGTCGGCCTTCCAGAAGCTCGAAGCATCGGTCCCGAAGGGAGAGGACTTCCTCGAAGAGGGGGACGACCGGCCGGTTGGGGTAGGTGGAGACGATCCTGCGGATGTCGGCCGACAGCTGTTCGAGGCTGTGCGGGCCGACGTTGCTCTGTTCCGCATAGGCGGCGAAGGAAGCCGATTCGCTGGCGGCTGTCATCAGCAGGTCCCGGGTGTGAGCGTCCGAGCTGGCGCCCGGCTCTATGCATTGTGCGGCAGGGAGACGCGAACTGCGCTCCCCCGCGGCGCGGGCAGGCCCGAACAGGTCCCGGGCACTGCGCTGGAACAGGTGCTCCAAGACCCGCGCTGTCAGCGGCCTGGGCCCGCTGCCGTGCTGTCCGCGCGTCCATCTGGAGAACTGACGCTCTCCAATGGTGACCTTCGCCAGCGCGGGGTTGTGTTCGAGGCGCGCTACCTCGGCAGCAGCGGTTTGCAGCTGCTTGAGGAAGACGAGGTACTCACCCAGCCCGCGCTGCTGCACCAGGACCTGGAACAGGGAGATCTCTTGGTCTGACGCCATGACAACTCCGTTA
Source organism: Kitasatospora sp. NPDC058046 (assembly GCF_042885595.1). Classification (NCBI taxonomy): domain Bacteria; kingdom Bacillati; phylum Actinomycetota; class Actinomycetes; order Kitasatosporales; family Streptomycetaceae; genus Kitasatospora; species Kitasatospora sp. NPDC058046. The sequence continues at coordinate 387,358 of NZ_JBHVRS010000001.1, read as the reverse complement.
CGGCGATCGATGGAACGGCCTCAGGTCAACGATCTCCGATCCCAGCCCGAGGCGGGAGGGGCAGCGGCGAAATGTCGGCACTCATGTCGGCTCATGTCCACCTGTGTCGGCTCGTGTCAGCGTTTGATTACTAGCCGAAGTCGGTCGGACACGAGCAGGATTCCCCCTGTCGCGCCAGACGAGCGCCGTCCGCCTGGGTGATCCAAGCGGTGGACGAGCACCCGAGTCGGAGCGGCAGGCCGGCCGCCGTAGCAGCGGCTACGGCCCGGGGCAGGTCGGCGCGCTGGCCATAGGGGCATCACGCGCAACTCAGAGACGACAGCCCCGACTTCTCGGCCATCTCCCCGCACGACCTGGCGAAGGAGCAACACCGTGAGTTCACCCCACCCGCAGTTCCTGAAGGAGCTGGTCACCGACACCACCGGTGCCGTTGCCGCCATCCACGTCAGCTCCGAGGGCCTCGTCGTGGGCACCTCTCCCGGGCTCGACCGCGACGATGCGGACAAGTGGGCCGCCGTGATGGCGGCGCTGAGTGCCGTGAGCACCAACGGGGTTGACATCGTCGGCAGCGTCACCTCCATCAGGTACCCCTGGGGGCACAGCATCATCGAGGACCGGCTCGGCCGGAACCTCACGCTGGTCGGCGCGCCCGACAAGTCGATGCTCGCCGTGGTCGGCACCGAGGCCACGGACCTGGGCGAACTCTTGGACCGGATGATCCGCCTTGCGGAGCAGGGCCTCCTCGCTCTGGTGGCGGCGTGAAAGCGGCACCGGCCGGGCGCGCCGCCCGGGGCTTCCGATGTCCCCGCCCGCTTCCCGACGTCCTGATCGCCCCGCACGTCGTCGACCCGCACAGCCCCGGCATGGCCGGGCTCGCGTCCTACCTGGCCCGGCGCGGTGCACGCGTGACCGTCGCGCCACAGCACGACGGCCGCGAAGACGAGCTGCTCCAGCGCCTCGCCCGCGCCGGCGCCGTGCTGCAGCCCGTGGTGCCGGGCGTGACGACGGCGCTGCTCTGGGGCGGACACGGCGCAGCGGTGCACGAGATCCTCGATCGTGCAACCGGCCAGGGCCTGCCGAGCATGGGCTACTCGCGCGCGCTGGAGCTGCTGGGCGGCACCGCGCCCACCGTCGTGGCCGTCGTGGGCAGCCACTCCACCACCATGGCCGCCGCCGCCCTGACCTGCGCCCTGACCGCCCGCGACCCGGGCTGGATCCTGACCGCCGCCCCGCACGGCGACGCACCCGGCTACGACGGCAGCGGCGACGTCCTGGTGGTGGACCTCTGCCCCGACACCGCTCTCCACGAGGCCGCCCCGCCGGGCTGGCGCCACCGCACCCTAGGCTCGGGCCTGCACCCGGCGGTCACGCTGGTCACCGCCGTGGACACAGCACCGCCGATGTTCGCGACCCGCGAGGACGCGTTGGACGACATCGAGGCCCTGGCCCGCAGCAGCGAGAGCGTGGTGGTGTGGGCCGGGCAGCCCGGCTGCGACGAACTGCTGGAGCGCCTGCGCCGAGCCCCAGGCCCGCGGGTCGTGACGGTGGGCCGGGGCCAGGGCATGGACGTGCAGATCCTCCGTCTCCTCTGGAGCGGGGAGGACCACCACCTCACCATCCAGGCCGGCGGCGAACGGGTCTCGCTCACCGTGCCCATCGCGGGCACCACGTCCGCCCTCGGCGTCGCGGCGGCGTTCGCGGCCGGATGGGCCCTCGGGGTGTCCGGCTCCGACCTCGTCGACGGGCTCGGGGCGTTCACCGGGGCCGAGAGGTCGCTGACCCGGCTGGGCACGGTCGGCCGCGTCACCGTGATGGAGTCCCGCGCACAGCACCCGGAGGAGATCGCCGCCGACCTCCAGGGGGCGCGGATGCTTACCGAGGGTGCGGTGATCGCGGTGTACGAGCCGGTCGGTCACCTGCGCACCGCCGCGCTCGCTGACCGGATCACCGCGGCCCTGGCCGCCGCCGACCACACGGTGCTGCTGCCCGTCCTGTCCACCCCGGCCCGCCCCCAGCTCCACCTTGACGGCATCGCCGCGCTCGCCAGCGCCAGCGACGGTGTCGGCGGTCAGGACGGCGGCGCGCTAGTGATCCCCGAGCCCGGACCCTGCGAGATGGGCGCCGAGGAGGTGGCAGCCTCCCTCGCCCGCGCCGACGACGTGATCCTCACCATCGGCAGCGAGGGCGCCCGCCGCAGCGGCCCGAGGCTGCTGGCCGCCCTTGACCGGGCCGCCCAGTAGCAGCACACCCCACCCTGCCCTCACCTGATCGTGCCAAGGAGCTTCGTCATGCCCGTTTCCCTTCCTGACCGGCCGGACCTGTCCGAGGCCGACGTCCTGCTGCTGCGCCAGGTCGCCGGTGGTCACCTGATCGACCCGATCAGCCGCGCCACGGGCCTCGCCGCCAAGGCGGTCAACCCCGCCGTCGAGGCGCTGACGGCCCGGCTCGGCACGCCGTACCGCCACCGCGCCGCCGCTCTCGGCGCGGCCTGGGGATGGGTGCGCCCTGAGGACGTGCCCGTGTCCCACCCGACCGGCGAAGCGCTGCTTCCTCGCCACAAGCAGGTGCTCGCCGGCCTGGTCGCCGGTGAGGACCCGAGGGCGACCGCGAAGCGCCTCGGCCTGGCCGAGAGCAGCGTCCGCACCTACCTCCAGACCATCATGCGCATCCTGGGCGTCCGCACCCGGCAGCAGGCGACGGCCCTCGCCGTCCTCACCGGCATCGTGCCGCTGAGCGCCCTGGGCAACGGCTGGCCGGACACCCGGCTCTCCGCGGCCACCAGCCCGCCCGCGCAGCAGCAGGCGAGTTGATGCCCGACACCCGGCCGTAGCCGCGCAGCCGCTCCACCCGCCCCGAGGCCGCCGGGAACGCCCGTCCCACGAGGCGCCCTGCCATCCTCTCCACCCAGCGTCAGGACCACCATGTCCCTGCCCATGTCCGCCCCGCCGATCGAGGACCATGCCCTGATCGGCAACGGCCGCACTGCCGCTCTCGTCACCCGCGACGCGATGCTCACCTGGTTGTGCTGGCCCCGGTTCGACTCCGCCGCCGTGTTCAGCGCGCTGCTCGGCGACGACGAGCACGGCTTCTGGCGCGTCGCTCCCGCCCGCGACAGCGATGGTGCGCCGACGCTCAGGACCCGGCGGCGCTACGCGGGCAACTCTGCGGTGCTGGAGCAGGAGTGGAGCACCCCGCTGGGTTCGGCCCGCGTCACGCTCTTCATGCCGGCGCCCGACGCGACGGGTTACGCCCCGGCCCGGATCGTGTGGGTGGTGGAGGGCCTGACCGGCAAGGTGGACTTTGCCTCCGAGTTCCACCCGCGCCCCGGCTACGGAAGCCTCCGTCCGGTCTTCCACCGTGTGGAGCACAGCGGACAGGCCCGGCTCGTGGCCACTAGCGGGCACGACTCCTTCTGCCTCGACGGGCCGCTCCACAGCGTCGGCCAGCAGGGCCCCTGCCGGGCCGACTTCACGGTGGCAGCCGGCCAGAAGACGGTGCTCGCCCTGTCGTGGCAGCCCGCCGACCTGCCGCTGCCCGCGCCCACCGACAGCCTGGCCGAACTCGCGGACGCCCTGCGCTTCTGGGAGTCCTGGGCGTCCACGTGCACCTACCAGGGGCCGCACCGGGCCGTGGTCCTGCGGGCCCTGGTGACCCTCAAGTTGATGTGCTCCGCGGACGGGGGGATGGTCGCGGCCCCCACCACGTCGCTGCCCGAGGCGCTCGGCGGCGAGCGCAACTGGGACTACCGCTTCGCCTGGCTGCGCGACTGGTCGCTGGCGGTCAAGACCATGGTGCGGTGCGGGTTCCTGGACGAGGCCAGGACCTTCCGCGAGTGGCTGCTGGCCCACGTCGACCCCGTCGACCCGGGCGTGCTCTACGGCATCGGTGGTGAGACCGGCGTGGAGGAGTACGTCCTGGACCACCTGCCCGGCTACGAGGGCTCGCGTCCGGTCCGGGTGGGCAACGGCGCCGCCGGCCAGCTCCAACTCGACGTTCCCGGCGAGGTGGCCGACGCCCTGCTGGCCGCTGAGGACGCCGGGCTCGCCCCCGACCCGGACGCCGACCGGTGGCTACTCCTCCAGGCCGACGTGCTGGAGCAGCGGTGGCGCGACCCGGACGAGGGAATCTGGGAGGTGCGCGGGCCGCGCCGGCACTTCACCCACTCCAAGATCCTCGCCTGGGTCTTCTTCGACCGGCTCGTGACGCTGCTGGAGCGCCGGACTCCTGTCGATTCGGAGCGGCTGGAGCACCTGCGCGCGGTGCGCGAGGAGATCCACGCCGACGTGTGCGCGCGGGGCCTGGACCCGCAGCGCGGGGCGTTCACCCAGTACTACGGCGGCGAGGACTTGGACGCCTCCCTCCTGCTGATCCCCGCGCTCGGGTTCCTGCCCGGCGACGACAAGCGAGTGATCGCCACGGTGGAGGCCGTCCAGCGCGAACAAGCCACCCCCGATGGCCTAGTCCACCGCTACCTCACCCACGCGGCGAGCGGTGCGAACGTCGACGGCCTGGCCGGGCGCGAGGGCGCCTTCCTGCCCTGCGCGTTCTGGCTCGCCGACGCGCTCCACGCGATCGGCTACCGGGACGCAGCATCCGAGCTGCTCGACCGCCTTCTGGTGCTGCGCAACGACGTCGGGTTGCTTGCCGAGGAGTACGACCCGGTGAGCGATCGCCAGTTGGGGAACTACCCGCAGGCGTTCAGCATGCTCGCGCTCGTCGACTCCTGCCTCGCCCAGCAGCACCAGACGGTTGCTCTGCCCACCCAGCCCAGGCCCGCACCGGCCGTGCTCACCGCTGTGGAGGCACAGTGACTCACGGCTCGGTGAGCAACACCATCGGCGGCTCCGCCGAGCTCCACACCGCCGTGCAGGCGCGTGACATCCACACCATCCACTTCCACCCCGAGCGCCGGGCCTGGCCGACGCCCCGGCAACTGCTCGCGGTGCCCGCGGTCTTCACCGACCGCTCGGACGCGCTCGCCTTCCTCGACGCGGCGCTGGCCGACCCGCCGCCGACCACCGCGCCGGTCGCGGTGATCAGCGGCCCGGACGGAATCGGGAAGCGGACCGTCGCCGCCCGCTGGGGCCACCGGGCCGCCGAACGGTTCCCGGACGGCCAGCTGGTCGCCCGGCTGCGCGCCGGCCGTCCGGCCTCGGTCGGCGAGGTGACCCGAGCCCTGCTTCGGGCGCTCGGTCTCGGCAACGGCGAGGTGCTGCCGTGGCACACCGAGGAGCTGCTGGCGTTGTGGCGGTCGGTGACCGCCACCCGGCGGCTGCTGGTGGTGCTGGAGGACACCGAAGCGGCCGAGCAGGTTCTCCCGCTCGTGCCCGCCAGCCCTCAGTGCGCGGTCGTCGTGACCTGCTCGGCGCCCCTTCCCGCCCTCGCCGCCCACGGCGCACGCCACCACCGTCTGGAGGCGCTCTCACCCGAGCACTCCCTCCTGCTGCTCGGCCGGATCGTCGGCGAGCAGCGCGTTCACGCCGAGCCGCAGGCCGCCGCCGCGATGGTCCTGGCCTGCGGCGGCAACCCGCTCGCGGTCGGCCTCGCCGCCGGGGAGGCCGTGCTCGACCCGGCCCGGCCGCTCAGCGCTCACCCGGTGCTCGCCGCACCCACAACCACGGAGGCCGTCACGATGACGACCGCGCTCGTCTACGACTCGCTGCCCGAACCCGAGTCCCGGCTGCTGCGGCTCCTGGCGCTGCTGCCCGCACCCGACTTCGACGTGCTCACGGCCGCCGCGGCGACCGCGACCCCGGTCGTCCAAACCGGGATGCTGCTCCAAGACCTCACCGCCCGCCACCTGTTGGAGCACACCGGCCGATGTACCGGCCGCGGCGAGGTGTACCGGTTCCGGCCCGCCCTGCACGACAGCTTCCGGACCTCCGCAGTCGGCGCCGACTCGAACAAGATCCGGGTCCTGGTCGTCCAGCGCTACCTGGACGTCCTGACCGCCACCGCGCACGCCACCGTCCAGCAGCTCACCCCGCACCACCGCGTGCTGCCCCGCCAGCACCGCCACCTGCCCAGCGAACCGATCCGCTTCGACGGCGAGCACAGTGCGCTGGCCTGGCTGGAGGCCATCGCACCCGCCATCCAGCCCGCCCTCGACGCCGCCCGCGAACTCGGCGAGCACCAGGCGCTCACAGTCCTGGTCCACGACCTGTGGCCGCTCTTCCACCGCCTGCGACGCCTCGACCTCAGCGTGGCCGCCCACAAGCAGGGCCTGTGGTCCGCCAAGCTCTGGGGCGACCGCATGGCGATCCGCGAGATGACCACCACCCTGGCCCTCGCCCTGAAAGGGACCGGCAGCCTCGCCGACGCCCGACAGCGCTACCAGGAGGCCCTCGACCTGGCCGCCGCCGACGAGGACCTCGGCGGGATCGCCCAGTGCACGATGGGCATCGGCTCGTGCCTGTGGGCCGGCGAGCACTACGCCGACGCGAAGCCCCACCTCAGCGAGGCCGCCCGCCTCTACGACGACCTCGAAGACCTCCGCGGTGCCGCGCTGGCGGACATCCTGCTCGGCTCGGCCGCCGCCCGCCAGGGCCAGCCCGACGACGGCGTGGCCCCGCTCTCGGAAGCCCACGCGAGTCTGGCCCTGCTCAAGCCGCCCGACCCGCTCAACGCCGCCCGGGCCCTGGCCTTCCTCGGCGAAGCCCACTCCCTCGCCGGACGCCATGACCTCGCCGTCACCGCCCTCACCCAGGCCCGGCAGATGTTCGAGGACATCGGCCACGCCCACTGGTGTGCCCACGCCACGGAGTTCCTCGGCCAGGACGCCGAACGCGCGGGGGCGAAGGAGGCAGCGCTCGCCTGGTACAGCGCCAGCCTCGACCAGTACACCGCGCTGGCCAGCCTGAGGGACATGGATCGCCTCGACGCCCGGATCACCCAGACGAACCTCCCGTGACCGCCCCCGGCCGAACCAGCACGAGCCACGCCGGCGACGACCGCTCCCCGGTCCGTCCCGCGCCCGGTCACCGCGACCGGCCGTAACGCCCCGCGCGCACGGCTGACCGCCCGCCGCCCGTGGACAGCCGGCCACGGGCGGCGAGGTCGCCTCACCATCTCCTGGTGATGCGAGGCGCACGTCCGCGCCCCGACGCCAGGTCCCGCAAGGGAAGTTCGAACAGGAGGTATCACATGGCCCGTCAGATCAAGGCCGAGACCCCGGCCGCCCCGGTGGCGGCCACCGACGAGTTCGACCTCGACGTGACCATCGTCGAGCGGACCGACGCCGCCAGCCTGGAGGTCCTCACGGACGACGGCTGCGGCGCGACGTGCGGTGCCTGCACCACCGGCTTCCACTGATCCACCCGGTGCCGCCGGAAGGACAGCCGTCCTTCCGGCGGCACCACCGCCCCGCCAGCGTCCCGACAACTCCCGAGGTCCCCGATGCGCCGCTCCGCCCGTTCGGCCCCTTACCGCGCTGCAGACGTGGCACTGGTGCGCGCTGTCGCCCGTCCCGCTCTGCCGGTCCCCGCCTGGCCGGACCTCACCACCACCAGCCCCGAGCCGGACGCCCAACAGGCCGAGTGGCTGCGCGAGGTGTGGGCCGACGAGGACACCGCCGAGGCGCTCGCTCTGGCAAGCCCTGCCCTGGCCCGCCAGGTCCGACAGCTGCTCTCCGGTGAGCAGCAGCCGCGGGAGGTGCGGCGCGCCGCCCTGTCCACCGCCCGCTACCTGGTGCGGGCGACCGGGCGGCCGACTCCGTTCGGGCACTTCGCCGGTGTCCAGGCGGCGACCTTCGCTCCCGTCGCCGACCTGCGCTGGGGCGACGGTCACCAGGTTGTCGCGCGGGCCTCGTCCGCCTGGCTCGCCCATGTGATCGGCCAGTTGGAGCGCATATCTGCGCTGCTCTGCCGGCTGGAGGTGGCGGCGAACGACACCGGCCACGTTCGCGGTGACCGGCTGGTGATCCCGCACCGGCCGCTGGAGCGGCCCGGGGGCGGTACGGGCGCGGCGGAGGTGAGCCTGCGCCACACCCGCCCGGTCGCCTTCGCGCTCGATGCCGCCCGCCGCCCGGTCCCGTTCGGGGTGGTGACCGGCAAGCTCCGTGCGGAGTTTCCCGCAGCGGCCACGGCGAGGATCGAGGGCGTGCTGGCCGAGCTGGTCGCCCACGGCGCGCTGATCACCAGCCTCCGGGCCCCGGCCACCGAGCCTGACCCGCTCGCTCACCTGCTGGCCGCGCTGGAGAAGGCCGGCGCCGACCAAGCCCCGGAAGCCGCCGCCCTGCTCACCGACCTGCGCGCCGCCGACCGTGCGATCGCCGCCCACACCCGGTTGCCGAGCCGTACCGCCCGCACGGAGATCACCCGGGCGATGACCGCCACCGCCCAGCCCGGCGCGCAGGACCGGACGGGGCTCGCCGTGGACGTGCGTCTGGACGCGGACCTCGTCCTGCCCCAGGCCGTGGCCGACGAAGCGGCGAAGGCCGCCGGGCTGCTCACCCGCCTCAGCGCCCTCCCCTTCGGGACGGCGGCATGGCGTTCCTACCACCAGCGGTTCTACGAGCGGTTCGGCCGGGGCGCGCTGGTACCGCTGCTGGACGTGGTCGCGGACAGCGGGATCGGCTGGCCGGACGGCTACCCGGGCGCCCGGCCCGCCGAGCCGCCGCGTTTCGGCGAGCGCGATGAAATCCTGGCCTCCCTCGCCCAGCGGGCGGCGCTCGACGGGCACCGCGAGGTCGTCCTCGGCGAGCAACTGCTGGACGCGCTCGACCTCGGCCCCGCCGAGGGGCCGCGCCTGCCCCCGCACCTGGAAGTCGTCTTCGGCCTCCACGCCGCCAGCCGACAGGCCCTTGACCGGGGCGAGTTCTGGCTGGAGGTCGTCTCCGTCGCCCGCGCCGCCGGTGTCTCGACCGGACGCTTCCTCCACCTCCTCGACTCGCAGCACCGGGCGGCCTTCACCAGCGTGTTGACGAACCTGCCGGCCATGGACGACCAGTCGGTCACCGCGCAGCTGTCCTGCCCGCCGCTGGACCCGGCGACCGGGCACGTGGCCCGCAGCGCGGCGACCGGGCAGCTGGTCGTCAGCCTCGCCGAGCACCGCTCGGGCGCCGAGGGTGTCGTGCGGCTGGAGGACCTGGCGGTCGGCTGCGACGGGCGCCGGATGTACCTGGCCGCGCCCGCGCTCGGGGTGCGGATCGAGGCGAACGCCACCAACGCCCTGAACCTGCGCACCCACACGGCGCCGATGGCTCGGCTGATCTGCGAACTCTCCCGTGCCCAGGGCGCGCAGGTCACCGCCTTCTCCTGGGGCGCGCTCTCCAGCTTGCCGTTCCGGCCCCGGCTGCGGCACGGCCGCGTCATCCTGTCCCCGGCCGCATGGCGGCTGTCCGCCGCCGAACTGCCGGACCCGCGCGCGCCGTGGCAGCAGTGGGAGGCGGCTCTGCTCGACCTGCTGGAGCGGCGCCGGGCACCACGGCGGGTGCTGCTGGCCGCCGACAGCCAGGGCCTGCCCCTCGACCTCGACCACCCTGGCCACCGCGTCCTGCTGCGCTCCCACCTCACCTCCGCGCCGCACGCCGTCCTCGTGGAGACACCGGCCCCGACCGACCTGGGCTGGTCGGGAGGCCGGGCCCACGAGATCGCCGTCCCGGTCACCGCCACCCAGGCGCCGCCCTGGCCGGTGCTGCCCAAGCCCACCACCGCGCGGCTCCTGCCGCCCGGGCACGGCGACGCCCCCGGCACCTCCCGCCTCCTGCTCGCCTCGCTGTACGGCGACCTCGACCGCCAGGACGTCATCCTCACCCAGTACCTGCCCGACCTCCTGGACCAACTCGGTGACCCCGACTGGTGGTTCGTGCGCTTCCGCGACCCCGGCCAGCACCTGCGGCTGCGCATCACCCTGCCCCACCCCGACGCGTTCGGGCACGCCGCCACGGTGATCAGCACCTGGACCGCCGGACTCCACCGGGCCGGGCTGCTGTCCGCAGTCGTCTACCCCACCTCCTACACGGAGCACGGCCGCTGGGGCGAGGGCCCCGCCTGGGCCGCCGCCGAGCACGCCTTCCGCGCCGACTCCGCCGCCGCCCTCGCCCACCTGTCCCAGCCCGCCCGGCCCGGGAGGCTGGCGCTGCTGACCTCCCACGCCGTCGCCATCGCCTCAGGTTTCACCGGCTCGCCCGGCGCCGGGCTGCGCTGGCTCATCCGCAACGTCCCCGCCATGCCCCCCGCCACCATCGCCCGGCCCGTCTTCCGCGAGGCCGTCCGCCTCGCCGACCCCGCGGACGGCTTCGCGGCGCTGCGCGAACAGCCCGGCGGCGCCGCGATCGTGGACGCCTGGGCCGAGCGCCACCAGGCCCTCGACGCCTACCGCCGCTTCTTCCCCGGACCGCACACCCAGGGCGTCTCCCCGGACGACGTCCTCGGCTCGCTGCTGCACTGCTCCTACGGCCGCACCCACCGCATCGACTTCGACGACGAGGCCCAAGTCCTGTACCTGGCCCGCGCCGCCGCGTTCGCCCGCCTCTCCCGGGACGGTGACCTGTGAACCCGCACCCCGCCCTCCACCTGTCCGACCGGATCGCCGACCTCCTCGCCGACCCCAACCGCGTCCCCGTGAGCTGGGCTTCGCGTCCGCAGTGGCGCCAGTCCCTGGCCACCGGTGCCCCCGGCGTCGCCCTGCTCCATATCGAGCGCGCCGCCGCCGGGCGGGGCCCGTGGGAGCGTGCGCGGGCCTGGCTGGAGGTGGCGGCCGACAATCAGGTCACCAGCGGCCCCGACAGTCACCTCTACTACGGCGCCCCCGCCCTGGCGCACGTTCTCGGCTGCGCCGCCCAGGCCCGGCCCGGCTCCTTCCGGCGCGCGCTCGACCACCTAGGCCAGGCCGTCGCCGCCGACGCGCAGCGCCGCTGTGAGGCGGCGCTCGCCCGGATCGACGCCGCGGAACTCCCGGCCCTGGCCGAGTTCGACACGATCCGCGGGCTGGCCGGCATCGGCTCCGTCCTGCTGCACCGCGCCCCGCGCGGCGAGGCGATCCGCACCGTGCTCACCTACCTGGTCCGCCTCACCGACGACGTCAAGCACCACGGCCGGGTCCTGCCCGGCTGGTGGACCCCCAGCGGCCCCTCCGGCGAACCGGACGACCGGTTCCCGGACGGGCACGCCAACAACGGGCTCGCGCACGGGATCGCAGGTCCCCTCGCCCTCCTCGCCCTGGCCCTGCGCCACGGCGTCGAAGTCGACGGCCAACGGGCCGCGATCGCAACGATCCTGGCCTGGCTGGAGCGCTGGCGCGAGCGCCACGCCTGGCCGTACTGGATCACCCCTGCCCACCTGACCCGCGCGGTCCGCGGACCGCTGGCCCCGCAGCGGCCGAGCTGGTGCTACGGCACCGCGGGAATCGCCCGCGCTCAGCAGCTCGCCGCCCTCGCCCTCGGCGACCAGCGCCTACGGCACGACGCCGAAGACGCCCTCGCCACTGCCCTGCTGGACCCGCCGTCGCTGGCGGCGACCACCGACCTGTCCGCCTGCCACGGCTACGCCGGGCTCGCCCACATCGCGCACCGAGCCGCCGCCGACGCCCTTCCGCGCACCGCGGCCCGGCTGCGGTCCGCCGCCGCCCTGCTCCTGGACACCGCCCACCCGCCGCGCACCGACCCCGACGCCCAGGCCCGGCGGCTCCTCGCCCAGACCGGACCCTCCTTCCTGGACGGCGCCGCCGGCACCGCCCTCGCGCTGCTCGCCCCCGCCACCCACGCCGCACCGGCGACCCGCTGGGACGCCTGCCTCCTGACCGCCTGACCGCCTGACCGAGGACCGACCGATGACGACCAGCTGGATTCAGCACGACCTCACCTTCGCCGACCCCGCCAACGTCGAACCCATCGCCGCCCACCACCTCACCCCCGCCCTCGACTTCGCCGAGAAGTCCGGAGCGCTGGAGGGCTGGTGGTACATGCGCAAGCACGGGCTGCGGCTGCGCTACCTCGCCGACGCCCCCGCCCCCGTCGTCACCTCGCTCCTGGACACCCTCACCGAGGAGGGACTCCTCACCGGCTGGGCGAGCGTCGTCTACGAGCCCGAGACCATGGCGTTCGGCGGTGCCGAGGCCATGGAGACCGCCCACCGGCTCTTCCACACCGACAGCCGGCACGTGATGGCCCGCGCCGCCCGGCCCGACCCGCCCGCCCTCGGCCGCACCGAGACCGCCGTCGTCCTCGTCTCCGCCATGCTCCGTGCCGCCGGCCTCGACTGGTACGAGCAGGGCGACGTCTGGAGCAGGGTCGCCGACCTACGCCCCGACCCGCCCGCCCTTGCGCCCGAGCGGGTGGCCACCCTGACCGCCGCGATGCGCAGGCTGATGACCCTCGACACCCGCCAGCTCACCCGCCCCGGCGAACCACTCGCCGGGCACACCGCCTGGGTCGACGCCTTCGAGCGGACCGGACAGGACCTCGTCCGCCTGCACCGCGACGGCCGACTCACCCGCGGACTGCGCGCCGTCCTCGCCCACCACACGCTCTTCCACGCCAACCGCGCCGGCGTCACCGTCGAGCACCAATCCGCCACCGCAGCAAGGGCGGTGGCCGCAGTCTTCCACTCCGGCGAGGACCCCGCGCCCTCGCAGCCAACCATCCGCACAACCACTAGGGTCGCCCACGTGACTACTCTCAGCGACAGCACCACCCCGGCCGCCGAGCAGCTGCGCGACGCTCTCACCGAGCGCCTGCTCACCGGCAAGCACATCACCAGCGCCCCGGTCGAGAACGCCTTCCGCGCCGTCGCCCGCGAGCACTTCCTGCCCGGCTTCCCGCTCGACGTCGCCTACGCCGACAACCCGACCTACACCAAGACCGACGGCTCCGGCACCCAGATCAGCGCCGCCTCCCAGCCCACCATCGTCGCCATGATGCTGGAACAGCTCGACGCCCAGCCCGGCGAGAAGATCTTCGAGGCCGGAGCCGGGACCGGCGTCAACGCCGCCTACATGGGCCACATCGTCGGACCGGACGGACACGTGGTCGCCGTCGACGTGGACGACGACCTCGTCGACGGCGCCCGCAAGCACCTCGCCGACGCCGGGGCCGCCAACGTCACCGTCGTCCTCGGCGACGGCGCCCTCGGCCACCCCGAAGGCGCACCGTTCGACCGGATCATCGCCACCGTGAGCGCCAGCGAGATGCCCACCGCCTGGCCCCAGCAGGTCAAGCCGACCGGCCGGATCGTCCTGCCGCTGCGGCTGCGCGGAACCGCCAGCAGGGTCATCGCCTTCGAACGCGGCGAGGACGGCTGGGCCTCCGTCAACGACCAGCTCGCCGTCTTCATGCCGCTGCGCGGCAGCATGGACGACGAACGCCGCACCGTCACCCTCACCGGCCAGGGCGACGTCACCCTCCAGGTCCACAAGGACCAGGCCGACGCGGTCGACGCCTCCAAGCTGCTCGGGGTCCTCGACACCCGGCGCCACGAGCGCTGGAGCGGCGTGACCATCCCGGCCGGCACCACCTACGAGTACCACGACCTCTGGCTGGCCCTCACCCTCCCCAAGTCGATCATGCGGATGAGCGTGGCCAAGACCGCCCAGGAGCGCGGCGTCACCCCCATGCTCCCCTGGGGCGCCATGGCCACCGTCCACGACAGCTCCCTCGCCTACCTCACCCTGCGCGCCGGCGAACCCGGCAACGACGGCCGCAAGGTGTATGAGACCGGCGTCGTCGGCCACGGCCCCTACGGCGCTGCCCTCGCCGACCTCGTCTGCGAGGAACTCCGCACCTGGAACGAGCACTTCCGCGACCGCACCCTCCGCTTCGAACTCCCCGACGCCGCCGGAGCTCCCGCCGACCCGGCCGCCGGGCGCTTCGTCCTGGACCGCCCCCACCACCCGATCACCGTCATCTGGGAGTAGCCCCGTGCACCCGACCGGACCCACAGCCCAGCGCTTCCCGCTGGTCGCCCGCGTCCGGCCCGCGTGCCTGCCCCTCGAAGCTCGTGTCGGCCGGCTCCAGCAGCTGGCCGACACGGCCTCCCGGCAGACCGACCCGGGCCTGGCCTCCACCGTCTTCAACCAGGCAGCCCTCCTGGCCTCCGACGTCGGCCTCCCCGACTACGCCCGTGAGCTGTGCCACCGCCACGCTGCCCTCTACCTCACCCGCGGCCCGCTCCCCGCGACGAGCGCCATCCGCGGCCTCGAACCCATCGTCAACGTCGCCCGCCTTCACATCCGCGCCGGACACCACCAGCACGGCCACCAGTTCCTCCTCGATCTCTACCGCGCCGTGACTGCCGGAACCGAGGCCGTACTGGACGGCATCGGGGTGCCCGCCCAGCTGACCGAGACCGACGAACAGCGCGCCGAGGTCCGGGCGTGGCTGTGGCGTGTGGTCCTCGCGGACGGCACCCGAGCCCTTACGTCCGCTGGCCGCTGGGACGAGGCCCTGCGACACATCGAGGGGCACCGCGGCATCGGTCGGCGCATCTTCGACGGCCGCCAGGTCGCGGTTCTCGCCCGAGCCACCGCCAACGACCTTCCCGGCGCCCGCGCCCTGCTGGAGGACACCGAGCCGGGTGAAGCATGGGAGAACGCGGTCACGGCGACGCTCACCGCCTTGTGCCGCCCTGGAAACCGGCGTGCCGCAGAGATGGCGATCAACCGCTATCTCGCGCTCCAGCAGGCAGACGGCCTCACGGTGTTCACCACCCGCCTCGCCCTGACCGCACTCGACGCCGCCGACCCGGACTCGTCTGCCGCCCGAAGCCTGATCGCGAAGGTGTCCGGCCAGGCGAATGAAACCGGCGACGGCTACGTGCTGCGCGACCTGCTTGGGCACTCGGTTGTCCGCGAGCGCCTCGTTCCCGACGTTGCAGGCGAGTACGAACGGATGCTCGCCTCTTGTGCACTCGACTCCGCTGCCCTGTCCGAACCCTTCCGCAGCCGCATGGAGGGCGCCCTGTCGGGTGCCGAGGAAGTGCTCGAAGAGGCCCCACACGACCCGCGGGAGCCGGGGGCTGACCCGTTGCATGTGAGTAGCGGACCAGGTGCGCGAGGGGCCCGGTGAGGCGCTAGTTGCGCTGGGTGGTTTTCCGGTTGTACTCGACGTTGCAGAGGGCCCCGTCCCCCTTCCGCGGCCCAGTATCCGGAGCCGGCCGCCCGCCTCAAGGGCGCTTCGCGTGGCTTCGCCACCGGCCTTCGGCCGGCCCTTGACCCGGACGGCCTCTTTGCCCCGGACCCCAGGCAGCTATCAGGGGGACGGGGGAGGTGTGTACGGGCTGGTCAGCTGTGCCGCCGTACCTTCCGCGCGACCCGCAAACGATCATGAATCCGCCTCGGCCGAAGCGGCCCGAAGCCATCAAGTCTGGTTGACCAAAAACCCTCATTGGGGTATTATTGTTCTTGTTGGGAGGGGATGGCACCCCCGCCCAACGGGCAGAGACCAGGCACCTGTTGGAGGATTTGTGACCACCGTAATCGCCCCCGCTGAGCTGCTGGACGACGAGAGCTGTGCGCCGGAGCCGATCGAGCTGACGGACGCAATCGGGGTCGACCCCGACGACGAGGCCGCCGACCCAGGGGAGGCCCCGGCGAAGATCCTCCTCGAAGGAATCGACCCCGCTGAGCTGATCTTCACGCGCAACGTCCGCAAGGCCGAGTTGACGCCCGACTTCGTCGGCTCGATCAAGGAACACGGCCTGCTCCAGCCGATCATCGCGACCCCCTACGAGGGCGGGGTCGCGATCATCCTGGGCAACCGTCGCGCGAAGGGCTCGATCGAGGCCAACCGGACCGTCGACGTCATCGTGCGCAACGACCTGAGCGCCGAGGAAGCGCGGATCATCGCGCAGCTCGTCGAGAACATGCACCGCGAGGACATGCGCGAAAGCGAGATCGCCGACGCCTACGCACAACTGTCCATCGAACTCGGCCTCGACGCCGACCAGATCGCCGCGCGAGTCGCTCAGGACCCGAAGAAGGTCAGGGCCTCGATCGCTCTGTCAGCGATGCCGAAGACCGCCCGGAGTGCCGTGGACGAGGGAGCGCTCACGCTGGACGACGCCGAGCTGATCGCCGAGTTCGAGGGCGACCCGAAGGCGTACAAGCGGCTGCTCGACACGATCGAACGGGGTGGCAAGCTCAGCTGGGCCATCAAGAACGAGCGTGCCAAGGCCGTGAAGGCCGTGCAGCGCCGGGAGACCACGCAGGCGCTCAAGGCTGCTGGCGTCCGGATGGTCGGCGAGCCGTACGGATTCGGCTGGGGCGGGTCGAAGGAGGTCGGCCTAGAGGATCTTGCCGACGCTGACGGGGTGGTGCTGACGCCGGAGAACCACAAGAGCTGCGGCGGACACGCGGCCTTCTTCAACGAGAACGTACAGGGCGACATCAAAGCCAGGTGGCTGTGCCGTGACCCGCACCAGTACGGGCACACGGTGCTGCTGCGGAGCTACTCGTTCCGCAGCCAGGCCGAGGAGGAGGCGAAGGCGGCGGCGGAGCAGGCCAACCGTGAGCGAAAGGAGGCGCTCGCCATCGCTCAGGAAGTGCGGCACGAGTACATCCAGCAGCTTTGCCGGTCCAAGAAGGTGCCGAAGGGGATGACCCGGAAGGTGCTCGCGATGCTGTACTCGCTGGGGGCTGACCAGCATGACCCCGAGGTGTTGGCCTTCCTCCAAGCGCCGGGTGACGACGACCGCACCGCCCGGTTCGGACGCTTCATCGGACGTACGGCCGAGGCACGACTGCCCCTGGTGATGCTCGCCATCGTGGCGGTGCGCGCGGAACGCGAGGTTCGAAATGCTGTTTCCGGGTGGGGGAAGGCGGCGGTGGCCGTGGCGTGGTTCGAATTCCTCATGGCCTACGGCTACGAGCTGAACGAGCCCGAGATCGACCTGTTGGCCGTACTCCGGGCGAGGATCGCCGAGGCCGCCGCCAAGGCTGCCGCCGAGGCTGCCGCCGAGGCTGCCGCCGAGGAGGACGAGGACGAGGAGCTGGAAGGCGAGGAGGGCGGGGACGGGCCGGAGCTGGCGGCCGTCGCCGAGGAGGACGAGGACGAGGAGCTGGAAGGCGAGGAGGGCGGGGACGGGCCGGAGCTGGCGGCCGTCGCCGAGGAGGACGAGGACGAGGAGCTGGAAGACCCGCTGGACCGCTACCTCGCAGTTGTGACGGAGAACGAGTCCGAAGATGCGGACAGCGACGGCACGGATGACCAGGTCGAAGAGGCCGACGACTGGGAAGCCCGCTACCCGGAGATCAACGAACCGATCGCTGCCTGACCACGGGGGGTGACGCCCTCCCCGCCACGCCGGGGGTGTCCGATGGCACCGGACACCCCCGGCTCTCGGAGACCACACCACCAAGGCCGGAGGCCCCGCATGCTGTACCTCGCTACCACCGACGACCCGCCGCCCATCGTCCGAACCGATCTTGCCGTGCACCTCGCCGGTCGCCACGAGGCGCACGCCGTACTGATCGCCCGAACGATCCTGATGACCATGCCCTCCGCCCGCATCCGCCTGGCCCACCCGCAGCCCGCCTACGAGGCGTACAAGGCGTGGTCGCGCGCTGCCGCTCAGGCCGCCGCCCTGTTCGCGGGGGTACGGTCTGGCGTCGTTCCGGAGCCCGAGGGCCTGATTTCCGGGCACCTGCGCTTTGACGCCCCGGTCCGCCCGCCAGTCGTGGAGGCGCTGCCCGCGAAGCTCAGCCCCACCCGCGCGCCGCAGCTGCGCGTCAGCATCGGCGGGCTCCTGACGATCGTCACCGACATGGACGCCGTCACCAGCCAGCTCAACCTCTGGACCACGGCCTACCGGCACGCCGCGCGCCGGTGGGGCAACCTCCCCGACATCGAGGAGCTGGCCGCCGGGAAGGTGCCGATCTTCGAGGACGCCGAGGCCCCCGCGCTCACCCGGGCGGCGGCATGAACAGCGCCCGGCCGGTCGGCCCGCAGTACGTCACCCTGGTCACCGAAGGCGGCTACCGGATGCACGCCACCATCACTCTGGACTGGGAACACGGGGCCGCCCTGTACCGCGTCGCGGAGCTGGGCGGCACCATCACCGTGGGGTGGCAGCCGGGCCACTATTACCTGGACTGCTGCTCTGGCACCGCCATCGAGATCACGTATGGCAAGCCGACGCCGAGCCCGTTCACCGAGCACTTTGAGGACGCGCCGACCGTCTACGGAGTCCAGTTGGCCCAACAAGCGGTCTTCCACCCCGAGTCGATGAGCCCGGCTAGTCACAGGTGGTTGGTCGTCCGGCGGGAGATCGGCGGCCACTACAGTCCCAGCGCCCCGGAAGGCACCCAGCGCAGGACCGCCGCCATCGTCTACGCGATCACACGGCACATGCTCTCCCGCCCGTGGGCGGCCGAGCTGCGCCGGGCCCACGACGAGCAGCACGCACCCGCCCGCCATCGCCACCACCAGGACGCCGTCAGGAAGTTGGAGGGTGAGGTGGCCCAGCTCCAGGAGCAGTTGACCCGGGAGCGGGAACGGGCGGCGGCCCAGTCTGTCGTGATCGAGAAGGCTGAAACCGGCGAGGGCCGCGTGACAGCGCTGCCTCAGCCGGTGGCGGAGGCCGAGCCGATCGCCGCCTGACCCGGCCGCCCGGACCGGCGGCCGGCACCGAGGGGGAGGGGCATCGAGCCCCTCCCCCTCGCGCGCGCCCGCCGACCGGGGCCGGCCGTCTGCCGCGCCCGTCCCGAGCGCCGGTGTGCCGGTCAGCGCCGGGCACGTACGCTGATGAGAACCACCCGCGCCCGCCCCGCGCGGAGACGAGGAGCAACACCGATGCACGACCCCGACACCCCGGAGAGCCGCCGCCGCGCGTTGTCCTCCGCACTGGGCTCGGTCCAGGCGGAGGGACTCACCCCCACGGCGGCCTACGACGCCGACGCGGAGGAGTACGCCGCCGGAACGATCTCCGCCGACGAACTGGTGGCCCGCGCCGAGGCCCGCCACCGCGCCCCGGGCACCGAGCAGCCGGCCCCCTGATGGCCGACCCGTACGCCGACCCGGACAGCGGCGTTCTGCGGAACACGCTCGGCATCACCGACCACCAGGCCCTCGCCACCGCCGAGGCCGACATCACCGCCGCCCGCCTCACCCGCCTCGCCCAGAAGCCGATCCCCGGCACCTACGACCTGGCGCACCTCCAGGCGTTCCACCGGGAGGTCTTCGGCAGCATCTACCCGTGGGCTGGCCAGATCCGCAGCATCGAGATCGCCAAGGACAACACCCAGTTCTGCCTCGTCCGCATGATCCCCGACTTCGCGAACGACACCTTCGGCCGTCTCGCCCGCCGCCAGAACCACCTGCGCGGCCTCGACCGCGACAGCTTCCTCGCCGGCCTGGCCGACCTGTACGGCGACGTCAACGCCTTGCATCCGTTCAGGGAGGGCAACGGCAGGGCACAGCGGGCGTACCTCGGCCAGCTAGCTGCCGACGCTGGACACCCGATCGACTGGACCCGCCTCGACCCCGACCGCAACACGCTCGCGTCCATCGCCAGTTTCAACGGCAACTCCGGCCCGTTGCGGTCGATGCTCTCGGACCTCACCGTCGACCAGCCGGCACCAAGGACCCGAGCAGCAACCGCGAGCAGCGCGACCGTCAGGGCAACTCCGACGCCGACACCGGTGATCCAGCCACCAGCCATCCAGCCGTCCAACCAGCCGACCATCCGGCGCTGACCCCGGAAACGAGGGCGGCCGGTGGACACCCCCGCGGAAGCGGGTTGGCACGGTCCACCGGCCAGAGACCACAGCACCCCCCGCGAACGGGTGGAGCATGCGGACTACCAGGGTAGAGCACCGGCCGAAGCGCCCGAGTGCTCGACGGCGAACCGGGCGGGATTCGGTCGCGCCTTCGGCGCGGCTGCTTTTTCTGGTCCGGGCGCCCCGCTGCGCGGTTCCCCCGGCCCCCCTTCGCGGCCCAGTATCCGGAGCCGGCCGCCCGCCTCAAGGGCGCTTCGCGTGGCTTCGCCACCGGCCTTCGGCCGGCCCTTGACCCGGACGGCCTCTTTGCCCCGGACCCCAGGCAGCTGTCGGGGGGACGGGGGAGGTACGCCCTCGTAACTGACGGCCCGTCACCCGTCTTTCCCGGGGTGGGGGAGTCCCGTCCCTGAACTTGCTTGAAAACCCTCTTTGGTGTATTCTTATCTTGTTGGTCGGGGAGGGCACCCCCGACCGGCGGACCGAGACCACGGCGCCCGTACCGAACCTCAAGAGGAGCAGCGACTATGGCAGGCGAGACCAAGATCACCCTCATCGGCAACCTCGCGGACAATCCGACCCTCCAGTACACGGACGGCGGTGCGGCGGTGGTCAACATGACCGTCATCGCGAACGAGAAGGTGTACGACAGCGCGACCCGCGCATGGCGGGACGGCGACTCCCTGTCCATGCCGTGTGTCGCTTGGCGCGGCTACGCCGAGAACATCGCAGCGAGCCTGACCAAGGGCGCCCGCGTGATCGTCACCGGCACGCTCAAGCAGCGCTCGTACCAGCCCGCAGACGGGCCCCGCCGCAGCTTCACCGAGCTGCTGATCGACGAGGTCGGCCCGAGCCTGCGCTTCGCCACCGCCGAGGTCACCAAGGCGTCCGGCAAGCGCCCCGCCCTCCAGCAGGCCGCCCTCCAGCAGGCCGCCCCCCAGCAGGCCGCGCCCGCCGCGACGTGGCCGCCCCGTCCCACTACCCCGCCCGCCACCAACCCCTGGCCGACTCCGGCCATGGCGGGATGATCAGCCGGGCCGGGCAGCGCTAAGCCGCCCGGCCCGCCGAACCCAGGCACCGAAAGGCCCCAACCGCCCGATCCTGGTCCCCGCCATCGCTTCCTAGGCCCCCTGCCAGTCCGGCCGAATCGAGGAGCCTCCTCATGTTCACCGATGGTCCCGAGCGGAGCACCGCCGACGAGGCGGCCCGCGCGCTGCTCGCCGCCCACGCCTTCGCCGCCGCTACACCTGGCGCCTACCAGTGCGAGCCCACGATCTCGGAGGCCATGTCCCTGGTCGTCTGCGACCTGATCACCGCACTGCTCCACCTCGCCGACGCCACCAGCGTTCAGGGCGACCGCCAGGAGCTGACGTACGGCGCGTACCTGCGGTACCGCGAGGAAGCCGCTTACGAGAGGATCGCCGAACTCGACCCGTTCTGAGTCCAGTTCCCCGTCCCCGTCCTCGGTGGTTGTTGCTGCCGGGGGCGGGCGGGATTCGGTCGCGCCTTCGGCGCGGCTGCTTTTTCTGGTCCGGGCGCCCCGCTGCGCGGTTCCCCCGGCCCCCCTTCGCGGCCCAGTATCCGGAGCCGGCCGCCCGCCTCAAGGGCGCTTCGCGTGGCTTCGCCACCGGCCTTCGGCCGGCCCTTGACCCGGACGGCCTCTTTGCCCCGGACCCCAGGCAGCTGTCGGGGGGACGGGGAAGGTGCGCCCTCGTAACTGACGGCCCGTCACCCGTCTTTCCCGGGGTGGGGAGTCCTGTCCCTGAACTTGCCTGAAAACCCTCTTTAGTGTATTCTTATCTTGTTGGTCGGGGAGGGCAACCCCGACCGGCAGCCCACGAGGAACTGACTGAAAGGTGCCACCTAAGCATGATCGACCTGATGCGCCTCCGGGAGATCAACGAGGCCAAGCGGGCCGAGTGCGGCCATGCCGAAGGGGCTGGCTGTGGTCGGTGCTGGCTCACCCCCGAAGCGATCACCGAACTCCCCTACGCCGAACGCCTGGCCGCCGCCGTTGAACTCGACCACATGCTTACCGAGATCGGCATCCCCCGCGCGCCCCGTACGGTCGTGATCGTCCACTCCGCGCGGACCTACGCCGTCCAGATCATGTGCGAAGAGCTGGGCACCTGGGAGCTGCGCGTCCCCGCGTCCGGCGAGGAGTACGCGCTGTATCGCGGGGCGATCTACGCCGCGCCCGCCGCGCAGGTCCGTGACGAGAAGGTGCCCACGTGGACCCGGGGCGGCGACGATCCCGCTGCCGTCGCCCGCAGCTTCGCGGGCCTGCTCTGGGCGTCCGGCCTCCGTAACTGACCCTCCACACGGCCCGGCGAGCCGCCGGGCCGTGGCCTGCCCTCGCTCGAAGGAAGATGCATGAAGATCATCGACGTCCACTACGATCTCACCGTTGATCGTCCGGCCCGCTCCCGTGAGGTCCTCGCCGTCCTGTCCGCCATCGGGTCGCGCTTCGACGACGCCGCCGCCGTCGTCCGGGAGGTGGCCCCGGAGGAGCTTGCGCAACTGCCCTCCGTCCCATCGCTCGCAGTCGCCGACTGGGAGCAGGCGTGCCGCGCGCTGGTCGCGCTCGACGCCTTCCTGGCGGGCGCTCAGGCCAGGGTCTCGGCTGTGCGCGAGGGCGGAAGGCTCACGGTTCCGTGGCAGTTGCGCCTGGCGTTCGTGTGCTCCCTCGACACCATCGGCAGGGCGTGGCGAAACGCCTACCTGCCCGGCGCGCACTACGTGGTCAGCCCCGAACTTCCGGTGCGGCCCGGCCTGCGCGCGGCGGTCGCGTGGGAGTCGGGTGCCGGGGAGGCTATCGCCTGCACCCGGCGTTGGTCGGCGGCCGTCACCGTGTCCGTCTTTCGAGAGATGTCGGACATGGTGGACGAGGTGACCAGGCGTCCGCATGTCCAGTGACTTGCCTAAAAACCCTTTTTGATGTATTCTTGTCTTGTTGGTCGGGGAGGGCAACCCTGGCCAGCGGCCCACGATTTGACCACATGCGAAGGGACCTCACACATGACCATCTCCCTGGCCAAGACCTCCACCCGTAACGCCAGTCTGCGCGAGATCGTGGACATCCTGCGGGAGCAGCAGCCCCGCAAGGCCGACATCATCACCCCGGCGCAGAACATCCGCGCCGAAGGTGGCCGACTGATCGTGGACGGCAGCGACTACGAGTACGACATCACCCCTGACGGGGTCACCCGCAAGGCCACCGAGCTTCGCCTCACCGGCGTCGCCGAGGCAGGGCTGGCCGAGAAGCTGGGCATCCCGGTGGGCTACCTGCGCAAGACCCGCGTCGAGGCCCCGGAGCTGTGGGATCAGAACGTC
This sequence comes from Kitasatospora sp. NPDC058046, assembly GCF_042885595.1. Lineage (NCBI taxonomy): Bacteria > Bacillati > Actinomycetota > Actinomycetes > Kitasatosporales > Streptomycetaceae > Kitasatospora > Kitasatospora sp. NPDC058046. The sequence continues at coordinate 364,378 of NZ_JBHVRS010000001.1, read as the reverse complement.
AATGGCTGGCTCACGCACGAGAGCCGCGAGGCCAAGAGCTACATGATCCGTACGCTCCGGCCCGGCCAGGGGGAGGACGCTGGTACGGCCCGCGCGTTCCTGAGCGCGAGCTACCGGATCATCGACAACCTGGACATCCTGACCGCCGCGCTCCGGGGCGTCTGCGACGCGGGTGTTCAGGTCCGCCTGGACAGCTGTGACCTCACCGACCAGAAGATGTACGTCCGGGTTGTCGCCGACGAAGTCCGCGCCTACGCCCCGGAGCTGCTGCGCAACTACCGCTCCCCGTTCACCGAGGCGCGCGGCAGCGACAACCCGACCGTCTTCGCCGGGTTCGAGATCAGCAACAGTGAGACCGGGTGCGGGGCGTTCACGATCGTGCCCCGGCTGGTCGTCCAGGTCTGCGACAACGGCATGACCATCACCAAGGACGCGATGAAGTCCGTGCACATCGGCGGACGTCAGGCGGACGGAGTGATCCAGTGGAGCGGCACCACCCAGGATCGAACCCTGGATCTGGTCACCTCCCAGACGGCCGACGCCGTGCGCACCTTCCTTGACCGCGACTACATCCTCCGGCAGTTGCGGGACATCGAGGAGAAGGCCGGAGCTCAAATCACGGACCCCGAGAAGGCGATTACCACCGTCAGCCAGCGTCTCCGGTTCTCCGAAGCGGTCCGGGCCGACATCTTCGCCCACTTCATCCGGGGCGCGGACCTGTCCGCCGGTGGCGTCATGCACGCCGTGACCTCCGTCGCCCAGACCCTCCCCGATGCCGACGAGGCTCACGAACTCGAATCGCTCGGCATCCGCGCCATGGAGCTGGCTGCCTCGCTGTGACCGCCCCGCCGCCCGGCCCGAGAGGGCCGGGCGGCTCGCCACGGACCAGCCACCGCAGCCCAGTGCGCCCGAGGGAGAGCCCGCCATGAACACCACCGCCGACCGCCTGCGCGATCTGGTCGCCGAGGTCACCACCTTCGAAGAGGAGTGGGAGGAGGAGCTGCGCGCAGCCCTCCCGACGTACGACCCGGACCGCGACGGATTCCCCGTCGAACCACACGACGAAGTCCGGTACTTCGAGCTGTACGACATCCGCGCCGCCGCCGCCCGGGACCAGCTCCACAGGACGACCATAGGCATCGAGAAGGTCATCAGCGAGCTGACGGAAGCCGAGCCCGAGGCCGACCAGCCCGGTTAATTGGTCCAACCGCCGCCCAGCGCGACGCTGGGCGGCCCACCGGACGGGAGCGCCGAGGAGCGGGGATCGACCCCGCACCTCGGCCCAACCCCTCCCGCCGCTTTCCCATCGCAGCACCAAGCGCCGCACCGCCCGCCGGCCTCTGCCGCCCGTGGCCAGCCGGCACCCGGCTCGGGGCGCCGAGCTGCGGGGATCGACCCCGCACCTCGGCCCAACCCCTCCCGGCCCTCCTGCTGCACACCCTCACCCTTCGCACCACCAGGAGAACCACACCGTGCCGACCCTGCCCCACACCGGGCTCCAGACCCCCGACCAGCCCCGCTACGAGGTCACGGCCTACCGTGAGTTGACGCTTCGGCGCGGCTTCCCGTTCAAGGCCACCCTCAGCCACGGCCGCGTGACGATCGGAAGCGCGGAGAACCACGGCACGGGGGGCGACACCGAGTTCGTCCCCCGCAAGGACTTCAACGCGGCCGACTTCGAGCGCTTCGCCGACGCATGCCGCCTCAACGGCCGTCCCCTCAGCACGTCGTTGCTGCTCGACCTGCTGGTCAAGGAGTACAGCATCGCCCGCGCGCTCCGGGCTCATCTTCGCAACGGCCGCACGATGGTCCGAGAGGTCACCGCAGACCGCACCCGGATCACCGCCAACGCCGTGATGCCCGAGACCGCCGCCGCACGGAAGCAGCTTCTCGAAGCCCTCGGCCAACCCCTCACCCTCGGCGCCGTGACCGAGTTCTGGAACGGCAGCAACTGGGAGCCCCTGACAGGCGCCTCCGACTCCTGAACCGCCTCGGCATGGCCCGGCAACCACCTGGCCGCGCCGAGCCCGGTCAGTACCAAGCCCCCAACTGCCCAGGAGACCAGAAGCATGCCGAAGTACACCGTTCCCGTGGACCACATCACCGTGCACGTGGTGACCGTTTTCGCGGCCACCCCCGAAGCGGCCCAGGCCGAGGCCGGGCGCCTGGTCGCGGCCGACTGGGAGACCCACTTCCACCACGCCGCTGACCTCGTGGTCGGCGATGCCCTCACCCAGGACGAGTGGGCCGCTCAGGAAGCCGAGTGGGCCGCGCTGAAGACGGCCGCCGAGCGCCGCGAACGCGAGGTTCACCCCACCTCGCCCCCGACCCGGCAGCCGGGAGGAAACGTTCCTGCGCTCAAGTGTCGCGCACCCCGCACCGACCACCACGCGGACGACAGCGAGTGCCCGCCCACCCACAAGCACACCAGCAGCGGCAGGCCCCTCACCGAGGGGTGCCCCGGGCGGGCGTACTCCACCGCCGCGTGCACGTGCGGGTGGGCCACCCGCTCCACCACCAAGGACTACGTGGACGAGAGCCGCAAGCGCCACGTCGGCGAGCACCGCTGACATCAGGCCCCGTCAACCGTCGCGGCCCGGAGGGCAACCGGGCCGCGACGACCTCCCACGAACCCGGAAGACCAGCACCACGTGAGCACCCCAACCCACCCCGGCAACAGAGCGCCCTTCCACAACGCCTCCGTCAAGCCGGCACCCACCAGGCTCCACCTCCCGCGCGACGGAGACGCGCTCACTGCGGACATCGTCGTCGGCGTCCTCGGAGTCGCGGCGTTTGCGGTGTCCTTCGCCCACGTCGTCCAAACCGCCGATCGCGCCGGCCAGACCGGTTGGGTGGCGTACGCCATCGCCGTCTCGGTCGAGTTGATGGCCCTGGGCGCCGTCTCCGAACTGCGCCGCCGCAAGCGCCACGGACACTCCGCCCGCTGGCCCCGGGCCGTCCTGGTCCTCGGCGTCGCCATGAGCCTGGCCGCCAACCTCGCCGTCGCACAGCCCACACCCTGGGGATACGTGATGGCCGCCTGGCCCGCCGTCGCGTTCCTGGCTGCCGCCGGAATCATCGAGTCCCGCTCCACCGACCCGCAGCCCCCAGCCGCACCCTCCGAACCCCGTGAACCGCAGGACAACCCTGCGGGAGAGAACGACGATGACGCCCCCGAGGCCGCCGCGCACCAGGCCCCGGCACCACCGGCGGACGAGCCCCAGCAACCGGAGCCGGCCGAGCCGGACCCCGACGACGAGCAGCCCGACCTGGCTCAGCCGCCCCAGCGGCGGCCGACTCAGCTGAGCGTCATGACCGAGCTGCTCGCCGCGATGATGGCCGACCCGCAGTGGAAGCCCGATTACGACGCGCTGACCCGTACGACCGGCTATGGCCGGTCCTGGTGCGAGAAGCGAGTCGGCGAGGCCCGCAAGCTCCATCGGGGCCGTGCGGAACCCTCCGTCTCCCAGGAGGCCGCCGCCCGTACGGACGCGCCGAAGCCCCTCAGCCCGGTCCGTACGCCCCGCGACGCCGACGACCAGCCCGTACCCCCCACCTCCCAGCCCGCACCGAACCCGTACAAGGAACCCGCACGTGAGCACCACCCTCCACATACCGCCGCAGCTGCGTGACGCCGACGCGTACGTGCTGAACAACAGCGCGGGCAAGGACAGCGCCGCGATGCTCCACCTGTGGGCGACCACCGCCACCGAGGAGATGCTGGAACGCACCGTCGTGCTCCACCTCGACCTCGGCGAAGCCGAATGGGACGGCGTGCCGGCCCTCGCCGCCCGCCAGGCCGCCGCGTACGGGCTGCCCTTCGAGGTCCGCCGCCGCGAGCGCGGCGGACTGCTCGACCTCGTCCGGTCCCGCGGCCGGTGGCCCGGACCGGGCACCCCCTTCTGCCGCTCGTACTTGAAGCGAGACGTAGCCAGGAAGTTCTACACCGAGCTGACCGCCCGGCTCGAAGTCACCGGCCGCCCCGCGCACATCGTCACCTCGCTCGGGCTGCGCGCCGACGAGAGCACCGTACGGGCTCGCCGCCCCACCCTCAGCACGGACCGTGCCGCCAGCTCAGGCCGGCGCCAGATCACCACCTGGCTGCCCATCCACCGACTCAGCACCGACGACGTGTGGAAGACCGTTCGGGCCAGCGGCATCCCGCCCCACCCCGCCTACCAGCACCTGCCCCGCCTGAGCTGCCGCCTGTGCCCGTTCGCCGGACGCGCCCAGCTCATCACCGCCGCACGGATGGCCCCCGACACCGCACTCGACTACGTCCTCGTCGAAGACGAGATCGGCCAGCCCTTCCGCCGCGACCTGTCGATGGAACAGATCATCACCGCCGCCGAGCGTACGGATGCCGATCCCGTACGCCCCCTGCGCCCGTACGGGGCATCATCCTGCACCGTGGGGGAGCGTACGGAGGGGTGTGCCGCATGACCCGTACCGGCCACGCCCCTGCGGACGCTGACCTCCCCGTCGTGCTGAGCTACGGCATGGGCCTGGACAGCACTGCCGTCCTCGCCCGCTGGCTCACCGAGCCGGCCAGTCGGGACTTCCCTCTGGACCGGCTGACCGTGCTCACCGCGATGACCGGCGACGAGCCGGACGTGACTCGCCGCCTCACCGAGGAACACCTGCTGCCGCTGCTGCGTGGCACCGGTACGCGCCTCGTCCAGATCAGCCGCACCAGCCAGCGCGGCGGGTACACCGTGCTGGACGACTCCCGAACCCCGCTCCGGCTGATCATGAAGGGGCCGTGGCGCCTGTCCGACGAGCTGCGCGCCAGCGGCACCGTCCCGCAGCTCGCGGCCAAACGTCGGCTATGCAGTTTGCACGCGAAGGGCCACGTACTCGACGGGTGGCTCGGCGACGAGTTCGACGGCCGACCCTTCCGGCACGTCCTCGGCTTCGCCACCGAGGAACTGCGCCGAGCCGAGCGCGACGAGGGGTTCACCGCCACCGGCCGCCGTCCCGAGTACCCGCTGATCAACGACTGGGGGTGGGACCGCCAGCAGTGCGCGCAGTACCTGCTCGACCTCTTCGGGGAGCCCTGGTCGAGGTCCGCGTGCGGCTACTGCCCCTTCTCGGCGGGCCACCGAGGTCGGGCCGAGCTGATCGAACGCTGGCGGGCGGAGCCGGCCATCGGCGCTCAAGCCCTCGCCCTGGAGTTCACCGCCATGGCCCTCAACCCGCGCTCGAAGCTCTACGGCAGCGTCGCAGCCCAGGACCTCGCCCGCTCCCACGGGCTGACCGACGTCCTCGCCCGGTTCGAGGAGGACCTTCGACGGCAACGGTGGAGCGTCTACGAGGTCCGCCGCATCGTCCACCCCCGCCGCGACGACCCCGCGGCCAAGGGCGCGGCGTGGCGCAGCGTCCGTACGGTGTTCACCGGGAACCACGACGACGCCCAGCACATGCTCCGCGCCACCTCCGCCGGAACCGTGGTCACCGACGAGTACGGCATCACCAGGGCCGAGATCATCCCGCGCACCATCGGCTACCCGGCCATCGAGAAGGCGCTCGCCCTCGCACCGGCCGGCGTTCTCGACAAAGAGCGGCCCGCCTTCGGCGCCTGGTGGGAGCGACTGCACCACCAGACCGCGCCCGGAACCCGGCGCTCGGTCACCCTTGCGGCGTGACCCGAACGGAAGCCGGGGGCCAGCAGCACGGCCGAAGCCGTGCCGACCTCTCGGGTCGGCTGGGCAAGCTGTCTGGCCCCCTCCCACGAGAAGACCGATCCCGGAAGACGGCTACCTCGCGCAGGTAGATTAGTGCATGTCGGAACAGGGAGGCCGTCACTCCCGCCGGCCTACCCGAAGGAGACCTAGCCGATGGCCCCCGTGACGCTTGCCGAGCGGTTGGCCGCTGCCCCGTCCGACAGCCTCAGCGTCGCCGACATCGCCAGCGCGACCGGCCTGTCCGAGTTCACCGTCCGCCGCCTGATCAAGGACCCGCAGTGGCCGGAGGGCACCGGGCTGGAGGACGCAGGTGAGCAGCGGTTCGCGCGCGATGCCTGCGTGAAGTGGATGCGAGCCCACCAGGCCGCCCGGGTCGACGTCACCGAGTTGCCCGGGGCGGACACCGACCGGGTCACCATCACCGACATCGCGGATCGAACCGGCATCGCTCGCGGCACGCTGAGCCCGATGCGCACGCACTACAAGGACAGCAGCGACCCGTTCCCGGTCGGCGATGCCCTGGGCACGTACAACTGGGGCGAGGTCAAGGCGTGGCTCAGCCGACGCCACCGCCGCACCGGTCCCCGAGGTACCGTCGAACCCCCGGTCACGACGGAGAAGCCGGCCACCACGCCGACGTCAGACGTGCTCACCACCGCCGCCATCGAACGGCTCACCGGCCGGGGCAAGGAAGCTGTCAAGACCCTGGTCCGCCGCCCCGAGATCGCTGATCTCAGCAGCGGCAAGGTGGGCCGCTCGCGGGTGTGGCCTGCCGCCGCCCTGCTGCCGGTCCTCTGGCGTCTCGGCTACCTGCCCGAGTCGGGTCCGCTCTCCCCGGAGCAGACCGCCGTCCTCGTCGAACTCGGGTACCTCCCCGAGACGGGGAAGCCGAGTGCCGAGCAGGCGGCCGTGCTGCGCGATTTCGGCTACGACCAGGAGGGCACCGTCGAACACCGTGCCTGGCTGGTCGGCCCCGTCCGCTCGGCGACCGAGCTGGCCGCCCACTACGGAGTCACTCTCAGCGCGGTGAGCCGGCGACTCAAGCGCGGTCGGGAGACCGGCGACCCACTCTGCCCGACCCCGATCGAAACCGACGAAGGCACGCGGTACGACCCCCGAGCCTTCGACACCTTCTGGCGCAGGTAGCCGGACCTCGACACGACGACGGCGCTGCCGACCATCACGGTCGGCAGCGCCGTCGTCGTTCCTCACCCCGGGCGGCACCCGGCAACGCCCGGACCTTCCGCTCACCCCGGTACCGCTTCGCCGACCTCGACGCTGCCGGAGCCGACCGCCGAGCCCGTCGGCCCGGCCCCTGCCGCAACCTCCGGCCCGGCCCCGCGCCCGCAGTCCCGCAGCGCGGCCGACCCGGCCGACTCCGCCAGGATCGTCCGGACGTCCCCCAGCGCCAGCCCCGTCAGCTCGGCGATCTGATCACGCGGCTCGCCCAGACCGTGGAGCGCGACCACCGCCTCCCGCGCCCGTCGCTCCGGCTCAACCGCAGCCGCCTCCGCGTCCGCCAGGACCTTCGCCGCCCGCGCGCTCGCGCTCGCGCGCAGCTGCTCCGCCCTCCCCGTCTGCTCGTAGAAGTCGGTCAGCGCCGCTTCCACCTGCTTCTCGCGCCGGAGACGCTCCGCGTCCCGCGCTGCCTTCGCCTTCTGCGCCGCCCGAACCGCACTGGCCCGCGACGCCGAAATTCGTCCGTTCATGCCAGCACCATAGCCGCAAAACCGCAGGTGATAAACCCTGTAGATCCTCGCATGATAGGAGTCGATAAAAGTCGAGAAGCCTCGATAGAAAAACCGAGAGGCGAATCACTGAAACTGCTCAGCGAGAGGCTCTGAGCTGGCCATATGCCAGTCAGGCCAAGTCATCCAGACACCTCTTGCAGATATTCTGAGCATGGTCCGCTGCGCGGGGCTAAAGTACTCACATGGCATTTGATGAGGCAGGTGAATCGGCGGCTCGAATAGCCGTTGTGCCTACCCTCATCCGCAACCGGAAAAGCTGGGGGTGGTCGCGTTGATGACCATCCACAAGCTCACCGCTGGCAACGGCTACACCTACCTGACGCGCCAGGTCGCGGGCGGCGACGTACAGCGTCAGCGGGGTCAGTCCGCAGAGGAGTACTACACCCAGAAGGGCAACCCGGCGGGCGTCTGGCTCGGCCGCGGCGCGCCCCTGCTGGAGCTCGACGGCACCACCGTCACCGAGCAGCAGATGAAGCACCTGTTCGGCCTGGGCCAGCACCCGGACGCCCAGCGCATCATCGCCGAGCACCTGGCCGCCAACGTGCGCGCCGACATGGACGATGAGCAGCTCAAGGCCGTCCAGGCCGCCGCGATCAAGGCCGCCACCCTCGGCCGCAAGTACCCCGAGTACGAGCCGCTGGACCCGTTCGCCGAGCGCGTCGAGCGGCGCCTGGCCGTCATCGAGAAGGAGACCCGGCGCACCCCCAGCAGCGCCGAGATCAAGAAGGTCCAGCACGAGGAGTCCCGCCGCCAGCGCGCCGCCGTCGCGGGCTTCGACCTGGTCTTCGCCCCGGTGAAGTCCGCCGCGGTGCTGTGGGCGCTGGACGAGCGCCCGGAGGTCCGCGCCGCCGTCCGCGCAGCCCACGAGGCCGCCCGTGACGCCGCGCTGGAGCTGCTGGAGGAGAACGCCGCGTACACCCGCACCGGCAGCACCGGCCAGGCCCAGATCGACACCAAGGGCCTGGTCGCCGTCGCGTTCGACCACTTCGACTCCCGGGCCGGCGACCCCAACCTCCACACCCACGTCGTCCTCGCCAACAAGATCCAGGGCGTCGACGGGAAGTGGCGCTCGCTGGACGCCCGCGGCCTCCTGGCGATGACGGTCGCCACCTCCGAGTTCTACAACTCGCGGTTCGAGACCGAGCTGACCGCCCGGCTCGGCGTCACCTTCGAGGCCCGTGAGGATTCCGCCACCAAGCGCCAGCCGGTGCGCGAGATCGTCGGCGTCCCCGTCGAGGCGATCACCCACTTCTCCTCCCGCAGGACCGAGATCGAAGCCCGCTACGAGCAGCTCCTTCGGGAGTACCGGCGCGAGCACGGGCACGACCCCTCCCGCGGCATGACCCACCAGCTCGCCCGCCAGGCCAACCTCGACACCCGCGAAGGCAAGAAGGCCGCCCGCTCCCTTGAGGAGATGCGCGCCGACTGGACCCAGACCGTCACCACCGCCCACGGCCAGGACATCGTCCAGCGCGTGATGGCGGCCGTTCCCGCGTCCGAAAGCGCCCCGGCCACTGCCCAGCAGGAGGAGCCGAAGCCGGTCGAGATCCCCACTCTGGCCGCCGCCGTCATCACCGCTGTCGGTGAGGAGCGCGCGGTGTGGACGGTGTGGAACCTGCGCGCCCACGCCGAGCGCCTGGTCCGCTCGGAGCACCCGGCCACCAGCACCGCCGAGCACCAGCAGCTGGTCGAGGCGATCGTCACCGAGGCCGTCTCCCCGGTGCACAGCGTCCGCATCGACGCCCCCGCCCTGCTCACCGAGCCCGAGGAACTGCGCCGGGCCAACGGCGACTCCGTGTTCGTCCAGCACGCCTCCACCCGCTACACCAGCACCGCCATCCTGGACGCCGAACGCCGTCTGGTCACCGCAGCCCTCACCCCCGTCACCGTGGGCCCGAACCCGGCCTTCGTCGGCGCCGCCCTGGACGGCTTCGAGGCCCGGAACCGTGCGCTCGACGAGGGCCAGCGCGCCCTCGTCACCGCGTTCATCACGGACACCCGGATGGTCTCCCTCGGCCTCGGCCCGGCCGGCTCTGGCAAGACCACCGCGATGCAGGCGTACGTCCACGTCGCCAACCAGGCCGGCCAGCGCGTCGTCCCGCTCGCCACTTCCGCAGCCTCCGCCGCCGTCCTCGCCAAGGACCTCAAGCAGCCCGCCGAGAACCTCCACAAGTTCCTCTGGGAGTACACCGGCGGTACGTACATGGGCGAGTTGCTCAGCGGCCGGAACGTGCCCAAGAGCCGGTCCGGCTTCGTCCTGAACCCGGGCGATGTCGTCCTGGTGGACGAGGCCGGGATGGCGGGCACCCTCAACCTGGACAACCTCGTCAAGATCGCCGATCAGCGCGGCGCGACCGTGCGCCTGCTCGGTGACTACCGCCAGCTCAGCAGCGTCGAAGCGGGCGGCGCGCTGCGGCTGATCGCCGCCGAAGCCGGAGCCGTCGAACTCACCACCCTCCACCGGTTCAGCAACAAGACCGAGGCCGCCGCCACCCTCAAGATCCGCACCGGCGACACCGCCGGGCTGGACTTCTACTTCGCCAACCAGCGGGTCGTCAGCGGCTCGCGCACCGCCATGGTCGAGGCCGCGTACGACGGCTGGAAGGCCGACATGCTCGCCGGTCGGACCACCCTGATCAGCGCCCGCACCGGCACCGACGTCACCGCCCTTTCCGCTCGCGCCCGCGAGGACCGCGTGGCCGCCGGTCAGGTCGAGGCGGACGGCGTCCTGCTGCGCGACGGCAACCGCGCGGGACGCGGCGACTGGATCGTCACCCGCGAGAACGACCGCAAGCTCACCACCAACCGAGGCCGCGACTTCCTCAAGAACGGCGACGCCTGGGAGATCCTCAAGCGCCACGAGGACGGCTCGCTGAAGGTTCGCCACCTGGAACACCGCGGACGTCTCACCCTGCCCGCCGAGTACGTCGCCGCCAACGTCCAGCTGCTCTACGCCTCCACCATCACCCGCTCCCAGGGCGGCACCGTCGACACCGCCCACCCCCTGGTCACCGACGACACCACCCGCGAGGAGCTGTACGTCCAGCTCACCCGCGCCCGCCACACGACCACCCTCTACACCGCCACCCACGAACTCCTCCCGTTCGACACCGACGAGCAGCTCGACCGGCCCAAGAACGACCCCGACTCCTTCGCCGCCCGCGAGGTCCTGGAGCGCGTTCTGGGCCGCGAGGGCGCCCAGCTCTCCGCCACCGAGACCATCCGCAACGCCCAGGAGGACGCCGTCTCCCTGGCCACCCTGGTACCCCGGCACCAGCACGCCACCGAGACCCTGACCACCCCCTACTACCACCAGCTCATCCACCGACTCCTCGGCCCCGCCCTCGCCGAACAGATCACCGCCGACGACGCGATGACCGCCGTCACCCGCGCGCTGCGCAACGCCGAAACCATGGGCTGGCAGCCCGAGCGGCTGATCGCCGCCGCCACCTGGCGCGGCGACCTGACCCCCGCCGACTCCCCGGCCCAGGCCCTCGCCTGGCGCCTGAACACCATCACCAACTCCCGCCCCGCCCCCGCCCACCTCAACGCCCCCACCACCGCCGACACCACCCGCTACGCCGCCCTGGTCGCGCAGCTCACCAGCCTGCCCGCCCACCGCTTCGACCCCGAGACCGCGACCACCGAACCGGCCTCCCTGCGCATCGCGCCCGCCGCCGCCCAGGCCCCCGACGCACACCCGCACGTCTCCGCCGACACCCTCAACCGCTACGCCGCCACCACCGCCACCGCGCTCAACACCACCACCGACAAGGTCACGGCCCACCCGCAGTGGCCCCACCTCGCCGGCGCCCTGGCCGCCGCCGAACGCACTGGGCGCGACACCACCAACCTGCTCACCACCGCCACCGCCCAGGCCATCGGCACCAGCGACCTGGTCACCGCCCTGACCCGCGCCGCCCGCACCACCCTGGCCGAAGACGGCATCCCCGAGAACCACCAGCAGGCCCCCGAAGCCCTCCGCCACCAGGCCCTCGCCGCCACCGTCCTCGGCGACGCGCATTTCACCCGCGCCCGCAACGAGGACAGCTGGCCCGCTCTCACCGCCGCCCTGCGCCGCGCCGAGACCACCGGCCACGAACCCGCCGCCCTGCTGCGCCAGGCAGCCGAGCGCCGCTCGCTCACCGGCGTCGACAGCCTCAGCCAGGTCCTCGCCTGGCGCATCGGCCGCCAGCTCGCCGCCAACGCCCCGGCCACCGCTGAGCAGCAGAGCGACCGCGCCGAAGCGGAGCTGTGGCGCACCCTCGCCTGGAACCTCAAGGCGATCGAGAACACCGGTACCACCGCGGAGACCGCCCTCTCCGAGGTGACCGGCCGCACCGCCCTGCCCGAACTGCTCCAGCACACCCAGCGGCAGGTGCTCGCCCACACCCGCGCCGCCTCCGGCCGCGCCGACCTCCCCGCCTGGATCAGTGCCGTCCCGCGCTCCACCGCCGCGAACCCGCTTCACCACGAATACCTCACCGACAGCGCCGCCCTGATCGCCAACCGGCTCTCGGTGCTCGCCGACCGCACCGTGGAGCACCGTCCGGAGTGGAGCCGGACCCTGGGCGAAGCCCCGACCGACCCCACCCAGCGTGCCCAGTGGCAGCAGCACCTCGCCGTCGTCGCCGCCTACCGCGACCAGTACCGGGTCACCGACGACAACGCGATCCAGCCCGCCGGTCCCTACATCGAGGAAGGCCGTACCGGCCACGACGCCTACTGGCAGGCCACCGCGGCAGCCCTCGCTGCCCGCCGGACCGCCGCCGCGCCGGTCGGCCCGGCGAGCAGCACCGGGAACACCGACCAGCAGGCCCGCCACCAGCTCACCGCCGACGTCTACCGCGCCCTTCCCGAGGCCGACCAGGCCGAGATCCTGCGCACCGTCGCCACCCGCACCGGCGCCACCTGGCTCGCTAACCTCCCGCGCCTGGACGACGCCGCCCTGGCCCAGCCGTCCGTGGCCGAGCAGGTCACCGCCGTGCTCACCGAGCGCCGCCAGCTGACCGCCGAGGCCACCCAGCCCGAGCAGCCGCAGGCGGAAGAACGACGTCAGCCGACTCTCGCCGAACGCCGCCGCGCCGGCCGCCAGGCCGAGCGCCAGGCCCACCGTGAGCAGCTCCAGCAGCGTGGCGGACAGCCCACCCGAGCTGCCCGGCCCGTACCCGGCCGCCGACCCGAGCCTGTCGAACAGCGTCAGGCTCAGGCCCCAGTCCAGCGCCCCGCCGCGCCGCAGCAGCAAGTCCAGCAGCCGCCGCAGGCTCGCCAGGACCAGCGCGGTCCGCGCATCCGCTGACGATCATGACCGTTCGCGGCCGAGGGTCCCAGGCCCGGTGCCGAGGTCAGAGCCGTCGAAGTGCCCTCTCGCACTCACGGCATCGTCGGTCCTCGAACGCTGCTGGATACCACGGCTCCCCGTAACCGGCCTGGTAGTGCGTGTGCACCAACGGATCGGTGCTGATGCCACAGAGCGTCGTCAGCAGCGGGTCCTCCGGCACCTCAGGATCGCTCGCGGCGGCGTGGACCGACCGGATGAAGACGGGGTCGGCTTCATCCGGGTCGAATCCCTCAAGAACCTCCAGCAGCACCAGTACGCCCATAGCTCGACGGTGCCCGCAGCACCTGGAGAGCGCACGTCGAGCGCCCTCAGTGGGGGTGGCCGAACGCGGCTCGGCGGTCCGCTAGCTGGGCCGCGCCAACTCGATGGCGGCTGGCCCGAGCCTTAGCACGCTGACATCGAGCCCGTCAGGGTCGGAGTCGTGGACGGCGTCGGCGATTCGGATGGCGCTGTTGACCAGAAGATCCCCTACCTGAGCGCAGGACGGCCCCTTTCGCCATGTCAGGCAACGGGTGGTGTTGCTCCGGCGCGCGGGAACGATCTCGGCGGTGTGGGGCCAGTGCCTCCACCAGGTGCTCGCGCGCACCATCAGCCCACTGCGCAACGGCGTACACGGAGTGGGCGCCCAGTGCGGGGAAGCACTCTCCTCTGCATCCGTGAGACCCGAGGTGTGCCAGAACGTGAGGTTCTCCGGGGTCTCGTCGGAGCCGGTTTCCCACCGCAGGCGCGAGTGCATCAAACGCACGGTGCCATGGTGGGATTCGCGCAGTTCGAGACGGCCCTGCGTGGGCAGGTGAAGCAAGTGGACGGCTCGGGCAGAGACACGTTCGATCCGCAGGCCCGGGATGCCGAAGTGCACATGTGAGCCGTCAGCGTAGGTCGCGGTCGTCGGCAGCAGGTAGTGCGCTACCCGTGGAGCCACGCTCACCTGAATCGTCAGCTGGTTTGGTACGGGCATGACCCACTCGTAGTACCCGGCGAGTTCACGGAAGGACCTTCCACCGCGGTGGTCCCACGGGTGAGAACGACCGGAGCTGAACAACAGATTCCACAGAAGGGCCTGGAACCTCTGCTGGCCGGCGTCCTTGGTGTCCAGCTCGATTCGTCCGTTGACCGTTGCCGCCCGCAGCACGTGCTGAGGCACGGACATGAGGGCCAGGTACTGCTTGAGGCGCGCACGGTCGTTGACATGCGGCATTGGAGATCCTCGCTGGCGACAGCCCGGACTGCGCCGCGAAGTGAGACGGTGAAGACGTCTGATGGCACGGCGAATCGCGAGGAGGTTGGGCATCCCACCCGCCGGCTCTCCAGCACAATTCGTCCGGGCGAACGGCCAGCCGTGGACCACCTCCGGGCCCAATAGGAGAGTAGGGGAACCCGTTGCGATCAGCACTTCGCCACGCCGATGCGCCGAGCACCAGCGCGGTGCTGGCAGGGGCCTGGGGATGGCTCTATTCACCGAGAACCACAGCGGTTGCTCGCGGGTTTGGACAGCACTCGACCCGCTGTAGGCATCGAACAACTCATGATTCCGCGTAGCACGGGGCAGCCGGATGGGCGTGGTCAGAGCCGGTCGGAAGTGATGTCCCTTGACGACACGTCGGCGAGTCCGTCTGTGCCTGACGGGTGCTCAGTGGCTGCCCAGGTGGCGAGCAGTCGCAGGGCGTCGTGGTCGGGGGTGCCGGGGGCGGCGCTGTAGGCGGTCAGGGTCAAGCCGGGCTGTGCCGGTAGCTCCATGGCATCGAAGTCCAGGGTGAGGATGCCGATGGCCGGGTGGTGGAACGCCTTCCGGCCGGTGTGGTGCAGGCGCACGTTGTGCTTGGCCCAGGCGGTGCGGAACTCCTCGCTGCGGGTGACGAGCTCGCCGATCAGACCGGTCAGTTCGGTGTCGTGCGGGGCGCGGCCGGCCTCGGTGCGCAGCAGGGCGACGGTGGTGTTGACGCCGGTTTCCCAGTCGGGGAAGAAGTCGCGGCCGGTGGGGGTGAGGAACTGGGCGCGGGCGATGTTGGTGGTCTTCGCGGTGGGGTCGGGGAACAAGGGGGCGTAGAGGGCGCGGCCGAGGGGGTTGGTGGCGAGGATGTCGAGGCGGCCGTTGCGGATGAAGGCCGGGGAGTCGGTCATGGAGGCCAGGACGCGCAGGACGCTGTCCGGGAGGGCTGCGGCGGGGCGGCGGGTGCGGCGGGTGGGGCGTTTGGCGGCGGCTCGGGCGAGGTCGAACAGGTGGGCGCGTTCGGCGTCGTCGAGCTGGAGGGCGTTCGCGACGGCGTCGAGGACTTCATCGGAGGCGCCGGCGAGGTGGCCGCGCTCCAGGCGGATGTAGTAGTCGATGCTGACGCCGGCGAGCAGGGCGACTTCTTCGCGGCGCAGGCCGGGGACGCGCCGGTTGCCGCCGTAGGCGGGCAGCCCGGCCTGCTGCGGGGTGATCTTGGCGCGGCGGGAGGCCAGGAACTCCCGGATGTCGCTCTCGGTGCTCATGCCTTCCACGCTAGACCGGACGGCGCAGACGTGGGGGGTCCTGCCAGTACCTGTAACAGCAGGCCCTTCTCCACCTTGGTGACCTGCGGTTTCCTCGATACCAGAGGCCGCAGGCGCCGCCCGGACCGGTCAGCACCCGGGTCGCAGCGGCTGCTGCGGACCCGGCACCGACACACCGTGGACCTATCCGGCCCACGCCGCCCGATCAAGGAGTCACCCCGTTATGCCGAAGCAGTCCGCGCCCCAGGCGCTTGCCGCAATCGCCCCGAAGCTGGTCGAGGTCACCAACGAGGTCCTCTTCGGTGACGTCTGGGAGCGTCCCGGGCTCTCCCCCCGCGATCGGAGCCTGGTGACCGTGAGCGTGCTGGCGGCGCTGTACCGCAGCGAGCAGCTCGGTTACCACCTGGGCGTCGCCCTGGACAACGGGCTGAGCGTGGAGGAGTTGTCCGAGGCGATCACGCACCTGGCGTTCTACGCCGGATGGCCCAACGCGATGACCGCGATCACGCAGCTGAAGAAGATCGCCGACGAACGCTCCGCCTGACCCTTACCGCGAGCGACACATCGACAGCCCGCACGGCCGATAGAGCCTGCCGGGCCGAAAGGAGAGAACGCCATGACCGACAGCGGATTCGATCAGATCTTCCCCCTCGGGGAGACGAACGACGCCTACGCGCAGTACTTCACCGGCCAGAGCTACCTGGCCCCGCTCGCCTCGGGGAGCGTTCCCGTCAGCAACGTCTCCTTCGAGCCGGGCTGCCGCAACAACTGGCACATCCACCACGGCAGCGCCGGGGGCGGCGACCAGATCCTGCTGTGCACGGCGGGCAGCGGCTGGTACCAGGCCGAGGGAGAGGAGGTCGTCAGCATGGGGCCGGGAACGGTGGTCCGCGTCCCCGCGGGCACCAAGCACTGGCACGGCGCGAAGGCCGACTCGTGGTTCTCCCACATCGCCTTCATCACGCCGGGCGAGGACGTCAGCAACGAATGGCTGGAGCCCGTCACCGACGAGGCGTACGGGAAGCTGCCGAAGAGCGGAGCGAACGCATGAGCATCCTGAACGAGACCTACACCCTGGCGGGCGGCGTCGAGATCCCCAAGCTCGGGCTCGGCACCTGGTTCATCGACGACGACAAGGCGGCCGATGCGGTCCGCGCGGCCGTCCGGACCGGCTACCGCAACATCGACACCGCCCAGGCATACGGCAACGAGCGCGGCGTCGGCGAAGGCGTGCGCACCTCGGGAGTGCCCCGCGAGGAGCTGTTCGTCTCGACCAAGCTCGCCGCCGAGATCAAGGACTACGACCAGGCGCTCGCCGCGATCGACAGCTCTCTGGAGAAGCTGGGCCTGGACCGCGTCGACCTGATGCTGATCCACAGCCCGCAGCCGTGGGACGACTTCCGCGGCGGCGACTACGCCCAGGGCAACCGCGAGGCGTGGCGTGCCCTGGAGGACGCCCACCGGGCCGGCAAGATCCGGTCCATCGGCGTCTCCAACTTCCAGCAGCACGACCTGGAGAACATCCTTGAGGGCGCGAGCGTCGTCCCGCACGTGAACCAGCTGCTCGTGCACGCCGGCAACACCCCCTCCGACCTGCTGGCCTACTGCAAGAGCAAGCAGATCCTCGTCGAGGCGTACTCGCCGATCGCCCACGGCGCGATCCTCAAGAACGCCGAAGTCCAGGCGATGGCACAGAAGTACGGCGTCTCCGTCCCCCAGCTGTGCATCCGCTACACCCTGCAACTGGGCACGGTATCGCTGCCGAAGACGGTCAACCCCGAGCACATGCGCGCCAACGCCGAGGTCGACTTCGAGATCTCCGGCGACGACATGGACGTCCTGCGTGAGCTGCGCGACGTGGACTACGGCGAGCACAGCGCCTTCCCGGTCTACAGCGGCAGGTGACACCGGGCGAACACCACCTCGCGCAGGCACGAGTCGCGGTCGACGGGCAAGACGCTGCCCGACGTCGACCAGGGTGGAGAGGTGTAGGTCATCAGCTGCTGCGTTGAGGTCGGTCCCGACGTCGGCTGAACCGCGGTCGGGAGGGCGGTGTTCCTCCCGAAGTGGAGCAGGTCATGAGGGGCCGGTGGTTGCCTCCCAGGTCATGTGTCGCCACTTCGGCTTGGCGGTGTGGCTTCCGGACGCGGCTGAGGTGCGAGTTCTTCTGGGGCGGGCATCGGGAGCAGCTGTGGCCTGCGGTGGAGGAGCGGAAGCCACCTGAGTTGCTGGCGAACGAACCGCTGAGCTTTGAACAGCCACCAGCAGCGAGCCCAACGCGGCCCGTTGCGCAGCTCGGCGTAGCGCACCACGGCCTCCTCGGTGGTGGTGCGAACCCAGAGTGGGCGGCCCACGATGATCCGTTGGGCCCCCTGTAGGTCGTCGGTGAGGTTCCATCGGGATTCGGTGAGCACGACGTCCGTGTAGACCTCGGCCATGAGTTCGCACGCCTCCGCGTGGAGGATCGTACGGCCGCGGGTCTCCGGATGCCCTGGCTGCGAATTGGGCAACCAGCCCTCTTCGAGCGCGATCCTCAGCACCTCGACGGAGAGGGCCTCAGGGTCGTCCCACTGCGATGTGTTGACCTGGCCCCGGGTCTCCAGGAGTTCCTGCACCGCGAAGTAGGCCGAGGAGTACCAGCCACCGGTGAAGCTGTCGAGCGGTCCGCTGCCGTGGAGGTTGTCCAAGCTGCCGAACAGGCAGAGGTCGACCCGCTGGCCGGCGCGGTTGGTGGTTTGGAGGTGGACGAGAAGGCCGTCGTTCTTGGCATAGTGGATCATCTTCGAGAGATTCACCCGGCCGACAGTCCAGACCCACGCGGCCTTCGGCGTTTGGTCGAGGGCTTCGGTTGCTTCCGAGCCCATCGCCTCCTTGATCCGTTCAGCTTCCTCCGATCGGTTGCGGGTCTTCCTCTCGCTGCCGCTGAAAGCCCCCTGGAGCTGAGCCGATACCGGAAGGTGCGAAACCGTCGCGCTGACGTTGGCCTGGAGTCGTGAGTTCCTCCCCAGGTCCACGCCGTTGTCCTCCGCGAGCGATTGGATGGCTCGATCGGACCAATAGAGGAACCTGCCCGAGATCCTGGCCTTGCCCATGATGTTTCCTTTCCGGCTCGCCACGTGGTCTGCCCTGGCTACCGGAGAGTCGGGCCCGGAACAATCATGCTGCGCGGCCTTGCTACCGCAAAACGACGACCGCATGGCCGGAGGACGCCCGAGGTTGACCTAGCTGGCCGGCCGCTGCCATGCAAAGCGCGAGCTGCGGAACGCATGGATCGAGCACGCGGCGTACTGGCGTGCGGCCCGAGTCGCCGCCTGTCGGGACATGGCCTTTCCGTCTTCGGTGAAGATGGCGCCCTCCGTACGGTCGCCGATGGCCTCCCGGAGGAGGACCGATGCACTTTCCGGGATGAGCATCTCGGTCAGCCCGGTCTTAGAAGCGCCAGCGGTGGACAACGTGGTGTCGGTCGCGTCCCGGACGTCGAGGGAAAGGAAGTCCGTGAGGTTGAACTTGACCTCCGCGAGCAGCACCCACAGAGCGCGGTGAGCGACAGGGATGGTCGAGTCCGAGATCAACTCGTCGAACCGCTGGGGGGTGATGGTGTCGAGGTGCACGGTCAGCTCCTTGGTTACGTTCCGTGATAGTTGGGGTGGGCGAGGGCGCGCTGCTGCCCGCAGGCTCGCAGCGCTGTCCGACCCGGCTTGGTACCTGCGAGGGGGCCGTGGGCCTGCGATACTGATGGGGCCGCCGGCCAGCCGAGCAGTGGGGCGATCGGCGGCGGCCAGAAGGCCAGCGGATCGCCTCGCAGCACGGAATCGGCACACATGAGGCCGAGAAACGCGGAGAGGTTGCGAGAGCCCCAGAGAGGCATTCTCGCAGGTCACCGGCCAAGTGGCCGAAGTTTGCGCAGGTCAGAGGCTTGCCCGCCGAAAACTTGTAAAGCGGGGGTCGTCGGTTCGAACCTGACAGGGGCTCCGCGCAGAACGGGAAGTGCCGGTCCGACGGGTGTCGGTGGCCAGGGCGCCGCCGTCGGGATGGTTGGCGAAGGTCAGGGTGGCGCCGATGACGCGGGCGTGGCCGGTGGCGATGGTGAGGCCGTGGCCGCGGCCGCGTTCGGGGGCGTTGGTGCGGAAGCGCCGGGGGGCGTGCCGGAGGAGGTCCTCGGGGTAGCCGGGGCCGTGGTCGCGGACGGTGATCCGCGGGCCGTCGACGTGCAGGTGCACCGGGCCGGCGCCGTGGCGGTGGGCGTTGAGGATCAGGTTGCCGAGGATGCGGTCCAGCCGGCGCAGGTCGGTGCGGACCTGCCGGTCGGCGGTGATCTCGACGGTGACGTCCAGGCCGATGAGGGTGACGGTGCGGCGGGCCGCGCGCTCCAGGGGGACGGCGGAGAGGTCGGGGGACTCGGCGTGGGCGTCCAGGCGGGAGACCTCCAGCAGGTCCTCGACCAGGCCGCGCAGGGCCTGGACCCGGTTCTGCACGAGCTGGGTGGGGCGGCCGGGCGGCAGGGGTTCGGCGGTGACGAGGCCGGTGAGCGGGGTGCGCAGTTCGTGGGCGACGTCCGCGGTGAAGCGCTGCTCGTCGGCGAGGCGGCGGTGCAGGGTGCGGGACATCAGGTCGACGGCGGCGGCAAGGTCGGCGACCTCGTCCTTGCCGTCGACGAGTTCGCCGATCCGGGTGTCCGTCCCGCTGGCCGCGATGCCGCGGGCGGCGGTGGCCGCGGTGCGCAGCCAGCGGCTGATCCGGTCGGCGACGAGCACGCCGGCCAGCCCTCTCGCACTGCCCGGCCCGCGCCGAACCGCCGCGTTGAGCCCGTCGACCAGCGCCAGGCCCCGGCCCAGCGTCCGTTCGGTAGCCAGCACCTACTGCTTACTCGTGGGTGGCTCGTTCGATGCGCGCAGACGCCGGTGTCAGACGCTAAAAATCCGTAGTTAGAGGCCCTTAGCATGCGTTCTGAGCGACGCACAGAGCCTTCTGCGGAGCGTTCCAGGGCAGTAACGCCGGACGGCCTTGCTTCCTTGCCATCAGGGCCCTGGGGCAGGAGGCAAGATCGATGCCCAACGAGCCCCGCCCTGACAAGGAGGACGAAGTTGAGGAACACGACAGGACCGGCCCGCGGACCGAAGAACCTTGGACTCGCCCGACTTCAGAACTGGTTGATTACTGAGCGGAATCGATCTGGCCTCACGCTTTACGCTCTGTCTCGAAGGACCGGCTACTCAGTCAGCACGCTCTCGCGTACCTGCCACGGCGACAAGGTGCCGACCATCTGGGTCGTCATGTCATTCGCTGCAGGCTGCGGCTCTGACCAGGATGAGACGTTCAGGCTCTGGGCGAGGGCAGAGGTGTACCAGGGCGGGGGGTGCCAGACTCCCCGGCCGGAACTGATCAGCACCGCCGCTGAACTTCGAGAGGGGCTGCGGCGGCTCTATCGGCTTGCTGGCAG
This sequence comes from Kitasatospora sp. NPDC058046, assembly GCF_042885595.1. NCBI lineage: Bacteria > Bacillati > Actinomycetota > Actinomycetes > Kitasatosporales > Streptomycetaceae > Kitasatospora > Kitasatospora sp. NPDC058046. Next base: position 343,687 of record NZ_JBHVRS010000001.1, on the reverse strand, counting down.
CCCACCTCCTCGGTTCCTGGAGCTGCGGGCACAGGAGATGGGGCTCTCGCTTCCACGAAGCACGCTCAGCGACCTGCTCGGCGGCGTGAGCGCCCCGCGGGAATCTACAGTGCTTGCCTTGATCCGTGTCCTCGGTCACAGCGAGAAGCAAACCAGCAAGTGGCTGGAAGCCTGGCAGCGATCACGCCAGATCCGACGTCCCCCAAGGGCCCTACTGGACATGCCTCCCCAGATCTCAGGTCTCGCGCAGTATCGAGTTGAAGATCTCTACCGAGAACTGATGGCGCTGGGCGCCTCAGTTGACGAAGCGGCTCGTGCTCTTGAAAGCAGCATTCGAGACGTAGGGGAGCGGTTTCACTGGGCCGTTGCTTTCGGCAGCTCCCCGCGTTGACATTCAGGTAGCTGATGTCCGCCGATGTCTATCGGCAATGCGGCTACCGGGACGTTTCTTCGAATCTCAGGGCGCGCTCGGCCGAGTCGAGTAGATCCGCATATGTCAGTACTTGAATCCGGCTAAGGTGCGAGTTGTATGAGCGAATCGTTTGGTCGATTTGCTCCCTGGTTGCGCGATCTGTTATCGCCCTCTCCTGGAATCCGATTACAACTGTTCCGCGAGCGCGTCGATAGTCGTAGTTGAGGCCAAGTTCATTATTGTGCAGAGTTCTAAGGGCTGCCCCCATCTCGTCAATTGTGCGAAGGTAGTTCATGCACTGGCTGACCGCTTCATGGACAGCGCTTGTCACGATTAGATGATTTTCCCTTGCGCGCCGAACGAGCGGGGCTTCGGGGCCCTTGAGCTCAATGATGTGCAGGCTTCCATCCGAACATACCAGAGGAAAATCATGCTCGTCCAGGTTCATTAGATCACGTCTGGCAGCCACTCCAGTGTACTGGCCTCCGAATAGCCAGTAGTGGCCTCCCATTGCCTTATGCATGGCGGTTTCACTGGCATCTGGTTGGAGGGCGAGATCGCGTAGCTCTGCGACCAGCATGCGGCGGCGCCGGACTACTGCCATCTCGGCCGCTGCTAGTCCTGTTGGCGTTGAGGTGAAGCCGGTCATGACATCGGCAATGTCATCTCGATGCGAGAGAGCCTCACCAAAGGAGGCAGAGGACATGCCACCCTGATCCTGGGCGTAACTTAGCGCAGAGACTCTGCTGACAATATCTGAAAGGAAATCTTCGACTCCCATATCCCAGCAAGGCTCTTCCGGCATGGAATCGCCATCGGGCGTGGAGGTGACGTAGCAAATCCCGTCGTAGACCCTATCTTTCAATAGTCGCCCGAAGAAGCCGGCAAAGCGGTCTCGGTAGGATATTCCGTTCATCTTTGATGGGAATCCGGCCACAGCTGACGTGGCCTTCACCGGCCTTCTCGACTCCGGGCAGTCCTCAAGGATAAAGAGGAGGCCGAGATGCGGCTGAAGATCCTTCAGGCCAGACCTCTCGTACTGGCGCCTGACATCCAGAGCCTGTTCGGTGATCTCCTGGATTCGGTTCCTGAAATTGTTCCCGAAGGATGGCCCTGCGGCTGATTTGATATATATGGCCGCGAGCGGGAAGCCATCGCGAGAAATGATGATATCCCAGCCGCCGCTGACGCCCCCGTAGAGCCCGGGAAGGCCGAGCTTCGGCCCACTTTCGATCCATTGTGGTGGAACTCCGGAGCCACAAGATCGGCGACGAGGCACTGCGTTATCTGCCGGAGCGCATGCCCCTGTTTCACGTAGGCATCTCGGCTCCACTCCAGGCGCCTTGCTTGCCAGACGTCCTTGAGGGCGCTTACGACCGAGTCCAGCATGAGGCGCTCCTGTGTTCTCCGAAGGCTGCTTGAAGGCTATCGCTCTGGTCGGACAGCGGTGGCCCTGGCAGTGGCCGGAGCCCGTCAGGGGTATTGCCGCACGGCCGACCATTGATGGTCTGGGCTGGCGGGCAGCTCGAAAAGCAGCAGGAAAGGCGGAGAGTGCCGACGGTCGGGATGCTGGGGACTCAACTGAAATGGCAGCATCCGCATGGGCCGAGGTCGGTCCCGCAGAGGGCGGGTGTCCGGCCGGCCTCCGGAGGACGCTCGGCGTGGTCCGGGTAAGCCCGAGTGGTCACCCTGACGCATGGTCCACAGGAGCAGGGGCCGTCACAATCGGTTAGGAGTGTGACGGCCCCTACTCCGCCCGGCAAGGCTGACTTGCCGTCAGCTATCGGCGTCGCCATTTCACACTCATTTCACATGAGGGCGAGGACGAGCGAGTGACGGCGAGAGCTCATGAGAGACGTTTTCGCAGGTCAGAGGCCATAAAATGGCCTCTTGGCCAAGTGGCCCATGGAGGCCGATCTAGAGGTCGTAGTAGAGCTCGAACTCGTGGGGGTGGGGGCGGAGGGCGATCGGGGCGATCTCGTTGGTGCGCTTGTAGTCGATCCAGGTCTCGATGAGGTCCGGGGTGAAGACGTTGCCGGCGAGGAGGTACTCGTGGTCGGCTTCCAGGGCCTCCAGGACGGCGGGGAGGGAGGAGGGGACCTGGGGGACGTTGGCGTGCTCCTCGGGGGCCAGCTCGTAGAGGTCCTTGTCGACGGGCTCCAGCGGCTCGATCTTGTTGCGGATGCCGTCGAGGCCGGCCATCAGCATGGCGGCGAAGGCCAGGTAGGGGTTGGAGGCCGGGTCCGGGGCGCGGAACTCGATGCGCTTGGCCTTGGCGTTGGAGCCGGTGATCGGGATGCGGATCGCGGCGGAGCGGTTGCGCTGCGAGTAGACCAGGTTGACCGGTGCCTCGAAGCCCGGCACCAGGCGGTGGTAGGAGTTCACCGAGGGGTTGGTGAAGGCCAGCAGCGAGGGGGCGTGCCGCAGCAGGCCGCCGATGTAGTAGCGGGCGGTGTCGGAGAGTCCGGCGTAGCCCTGCTCGTCGTAGAAGAGCGGCGAGCCCTCGGTCCACAGGGACTGGTGGACGTGCATGCCGGAGCCGTTGTCGCCGAAGATCGGCTTCGGCATGAAGGTGGCGGTCTTGCCGTTCCGCCAGGCGACGTTCTTGATGATGTACTTGAACAGCATCAGGTCGTCGGCGGCGTGCAGCAGGGTGTTGAACTTGTAGTTGATCTCGGCCTGGCCGGCGGTGCCGACCTCGTGGTGCTGGCGCTCGACCTCCAGTCCGGCCTTGGCGAGCTCCAGCGACATCTCGGCGCGCAGGTCGGCGAAGTGGTCGACCGGCGGGACGGGGAAGTAGCCGCCCTTGTACTTGACCTTGTAGCCGCGCACGTCGCCCTCGGCGGCGCCGCTGTTCCAGGCGCCGGCCTCCGAGTCGATGTGGTAGAAGGACGCGTTGGCGCTGGTCTCGAAGCGGACCGAGTCGAAGACGTAGAACTCGGCCTCGGGTCCGAAGTACGCGGTGTCGGCGATGCCGGAGGAGGCCAGGTAGGCCTCGGCCTTCCTGGCGACGTTGCGCGGGTCGCGGCTGTAGGCCTCGCCGGTGACCGGGTCCTGGATGAAGAAGTTGATGTTGAGGTGCTTCTCGGCCCGGAAGGGGTCGAGGCGGGCGGTGGCGAGGTCCGGCACCAGGGCCATGTCGGACTCGTGGATGGCCTGGAAGCCGCGGATCGACGAGCCGTCGAACATCAGGATCTCGGACGGGTCGAAGGTCGCCGCAGGTACGGAGAAGTGCTGCAAGACGCCCGGCAGGTCGCAGAACCGGACATCGACGAACTTCACGTCGTTGTCCTGGATGTACTGCTTCACTTCGGCGGCGTTGTTGAACATCCATCCTCCTCGGCGTGCGAATTGGGCTCACCATAGGAATGGGTCGTTTCCAGCCGGTGACCCGCTCGTTTCCTAGATGTTAACCACGGTCGCCTCGCGGGCGGCAAAGATGTACGGGACGGTACAAATCGCCCCGCCCAGCTGCGCACCCTTCCGCAAGTGGTCTGGACCACTTGGAAGGGCGCCGGGATGACGATTCACCCGGTCGGGGGTGATGCCCCGGCCGGAGGGGAGCCGGTGGCGGTGCGACCCGTCAGCCCGGTTAGTGTGGATTCGTGGACACCAGAGAAGCGTTGGGATCGTGGATCGACGGCCCCCGGGCGGCCGCCGAGAAGATGGGCGCCGACTTCGGCCACCGCGGCGAGCGCCTCGGGCTGCCCAAGGAGGGCCCCGGCTCGATCGCCGGCCCCGGCCGCCGGATCGGTGCGCTGTTCGTGGACGGCTGGCTCGTCGCCCTGATCTCGTACGGGCTGATCGCCCGCGGCGACCAGGCCGAGGCCAACCTGTGGACCAGCCCGCTGTACTTCCTCGTCGCGGCCCTGATGCTGTCCACCACCGGCACGACGGTCGGCAAGCGGCTGTTCGGCCTCCGGGTGGTCCGGCTGGACGGCCGCCGCGCGACCATCCCGCAGGTCCTGCTGCGCACCCTGCTGCTCTGCCTGGTGGTGCCGCCGCTGGTCTGGGACCGCGACACCCGCGGCCTGCACGACAAGGCGGTCGGCACGGTCGAGGTCCGCATCTAGCACGGTCCGGACAAGCCCGGCAGCAGATGCCGGACGATGCCGAAACGGCCCCGCTGAGGATTCAGCGGGGCCGTTCTCGTGTCGTGAGGGGCGGGGGAGGGTCAGCGGGCCTGGCCGCCCTTGGGCATCCGGGCGCCCTTCGGCATCGGACCCTTGGGGATCGGCGCCTTGGAGAGCAGGTCGCCCAGCGCGCGCAGGCGGTCGTTGGTCTCGGTGACCTGGGCGGCGGTGATGGCGCGGGGCAGGCGCATCAGGTGGATCTGGAGCTTCTTCAGCGGGATCTCGCCCTCGCCGTTGCCCACCACGATGTCGTGCACCGGCACGTCGCCGACCACACGGGCCATCTTCTTCTTCTCGGAGGCCAGCAGCTGGCGGACCCGGTTCGGGTTGCCCTCGCCGATCAGCGCGATGCCGGCCCGGCCCACGGCGCGGTAGACCGCGTCCTGGCTACGGGTGACCGCGACCGGGGTGCTGTTGGAGCTCCAGCCGCGCCGGATGTTGTTCAGCACCGCCGCGACGGCGCCCGGCTGCCCCTCCATCTGCCCGAACGCGGCGCGCTCGGCCCGGCGCCCGAAGACGATCGCCATGGCCAGCACGGCCACGATGAAGCCCAGGATGCCCAGGTAGACGGGATGCTCGATCGCGAAGCCGATGGCGAGGAACACGCCGAAGGTCAGCAGGCCGACGCCGGCGATGATCAGGCCGATCTTGGTGTCGACCTTCTTGGTCATGGTGTACGCCAGACGGATCTGCTTCAGCCGTCCGGGGTTCTCGGATGTTTCCCTCGCCATAACGCTCATGGTACGTGGCACGGGTACGGGATATCCAAGCCCGGGTACCCGTTCGCCCCAACCGTGACCCGCGCGCCGGTGCGCCGTCGCGCACAGCGACGCCGGGGGCTCACTTCCGTGGCGTGGAACGGGTCCGTGGCGCGGGACGGCCCGGGGGCGTGGAGAGGGGCTGCGGCGTGGTCCGGGCCGCCTCCGCGTCGTCGTGCCGGCGGTCCGCCGCGTACCGGCGGTTCTCGCACACCGCCGCCCACGCGTTGCGGCGCGCGTGCTGTTGGCCGGGGGCCAGCAGGACGCTCTCGGCGTACCGCAGTGCCACTCCGACCGATCGGATCCGCATCCGCATGCCGAACAGCTCCTCTCCGGGCTGATGGGGGCCGAGCCGGCCGAGCCGGGTGAGACGGCCGTGGTGACCGAGCCGGCCGTGGTGGCCGAGAAGAATCGAACGCTCACCAGGCGTCCAGCGTCCCCACCCCGTGTTACCAGCCCGTGACCAGGCCGTCAAAGCGTGGTGAAACCGAAAGGGCGGAGCCGAAGCTCCGCCCTTTCCCTGGCTTGAACAGCACGGCCGGACCGAACGGTCCGACCGGCCCGATCGGACCGAACCGGTCAGGAGACCGTCAGACCGCGGCCTGCTCGCGCCGCTCCAGCGCCTGCCGGTACAGCCGGCCGGCCCGGTACGAGGACCGCACCAGCGGGCCCGACATGACGCCCGCGAAGCCCAGCTCCTCGGCCTCCTGCTGGAGCTCGACGAACTCCTGCGGCTTCACCCAGCGCTCCACGGGGTGGTGGCGCAGCGAGGGGCGCAGGTACTGGGTGATGGTGATCAGCTCGCAGCCGGCGCCGACCAGGTCGGCCAGCGCCTGGCTGACCTCCTCGCGGGTCTCGCCCATGCCGAGGATCAGGTTGGACTTGGTCACCAGCCCGGCCGCGCGGGCCTGGGTGATGACGTCCAGCGAGCGCTCGTAGCGGAAGGCCGGGCGGATCCGCTTGAAGATCCGCGGCACCGTCTCGACGTTGTGCGCGAGCACCTCGGGGCGGGAGGAGAAGACCTCGGCCAGCTGCTCGGGCACCGCGTTGAAGTCGGGGATGAGCAGCTCGACGCCGGTGCGGCCGGCCGCGCGGTCGGCGGTCATCGCGTGCACCTGGCGCACGGTCTCGGCGTACAGCCAGGCGCCGCCGTCCTCCAGGTCGTCGCGGGCGACGCCGGTGATGGTGGCGTAGTTGAGGTCCATGGTGACGATGGACTCGGCGACCCGGCGCGGCTCGTCGCGGTCGAACTCGGCGGGCTTGCCGGTGTCGATCTGACAGAAGTCGCAGCGGCGGGTGCACTGGTCACCGCCGATGAGGAAGGTCGCCTCGCGGTCCTCCCAGCACTCGAAGATGTTGGGGCAGCCGGCCTCCTGGCAGACCGTGTGCAGCCCCTCCTTCTTCACCAGCGACTGGAGGGCGTTGTACTCCGGGCCCATCTTCGCGCGGGTCTTGATCCACTCGGGCTTCCGCTCGATGGGGGTCTCGCTGTTGCGGACCTCCAGGCGGAGCAGCTTCCTGCCGTCGGGCGCGACAGCGGACACGTGCGACTCCTAGAACTAGACGGGGTACCCCCAGGGTACGCCTGTGGTTGTACGGCCTTCGTCGGGCCTGTTGCCCTGCAATCGCAGGGCAACATGGCTACCGGTCGGTAGATTCCCAGCGGCCGCCGGGATTTCCGACGGCCGTCAGGACAGCGGGGCGGACGGCCGTCGGGGCGGACGGCCGCCAGGACGCATCAGGGCAGGTGCTCGGCGGTGCGCCGGAGCCGGGCGGCGGGGCTCAGCGGCTGAGCGCCGGCTCCGGCAGCTCGGCGAGGACGGCCGCCAGGTGCCGCTCGACCACCGGTGCCGCCTCGGCGGCGGACAGCCCGCGCCGCAGCTCGCCGGTGAGCGAGGCGACGCCCGCGTCCCGGATGCCGCACGGCACGATCTTGTCGAACCAGGTCATGTCCGGGTCGCAGTTGAGCGCGAAGCCGTGCATGGTGACCCCGCGGGCGACCCGCACGCCGATCGCGGCGAGCTTGCGGTCGTCCCCGCGCTGGCCGGCGTTGGAGGGCGCGTACTCGGGGCCGGCCAGGCGCGGGTCGATGCCCAGCGGCAGGCCCATCCGCAGGGTCAGCTTGCCGATGTCCACGACCTGCGCCGGGTCCACCACGGCGTCCGGGATGGACTCGCCCAGCACCCAGACCCCGCTGCGGCCCTCGACCCGGGTGGAGTCGATGCCGAACTCGCCGGCGGTGCGGATCAGCGCCTCCTCCAGCCGGCGGACGTAGGCGATGACGTCGATCGGGTCGGGCAGCTTGACGATCGGGTAGCCGACCAGCTGGCCGGGGCCGTGCCAGGTGATCTCCCCGCCGCGGTTGACCTCGACCACCGGCGTGCCGTCCAGCGGCAGGTCGGCGGGGTTGGTGCGCTTGCCCATGGTGTACACCGACTGGTGCTCCAGGAGCAGGACGGTGTCGGGGATCTCGTCCGCGACCCGCAGCGCGTGCAGCCGCTGCTGCTCCTCCCAGGCCTCCTGGTAGGGCACGGTCCGCTCACCTATGCCCATGCGAACAAAACGCACGTTCTCGCTCACCGCTGCCGCTCCTTGCCAGGCGTTCGAGACCAACCTCGCCACTGTACGCCCAGCCCGTCCGAACCCCTTCAGCCGCCTGCGGGCAGCGGCCCCGCCCAGCCCGAGCCCTACCCCGCCCCCGCTCAGCCCCCCGCGAGCAGCTGCAGCCGCAGCGCGAGCTGGAGCTCCAGCGACCGCTCCGGCTGGTTCCAGTCCCGCCCGAGCAGCGCCTCGACCCGGTCCAGCCGCTGGACCACGGTGTTCACGTGGACGTGCAGCTCGTCCTTGGCCCTGGTCAGGCTGCCGCCGCAGTCGAAGTAGGCGCGCAGGGTGCGGACCAGCTCGGTGCCGCGCCGGGCGTCGTAGGCCAGCAGCGGGCCGAGCGTCGCGCCGACGAAGCCGTCCACGTCGTGGCCGTCGCCGAGCAGCACGCCGAGGAAGCCGAGCGCCCGGGCGGAGGCGCCCTCCCCGGCCCGGCCGAGCACCCGCAGTGCCCGGAGGCAGCGCAGGCCCTCGCCGTAGGAGGCGGCCAGCGCGGGCGGCCCGGCCGCCGGGCGGCCCGCGCCGACGGTGACCGGGAACCCGGCCAGCCGGGCCAGCCGTTCGGCGGCCTGTCGGGCGGTCTCCTCGGGATCGCCGGCGCCGACCGCGCCGCCGCTGCCACTGCCGCCGCTGCCGCTCTCGACGGGCGTCAGCAGCACCACCGTCTCGGCGTGCTCGGCGCTGACGCCCCGGGAGCCGAACAGGTAGCGCCGGGCCGCCCCGGCCAGCCGTCCGCGCTCGTCGGTCTTCCCGTCGGCCGGCTCCGCGACCAGCACCAGGTGCGGCCGGGCGAGGTCGACGCCGAGCCGGCGGCCGCGGGCGGTGAGCCCGGCCGGGTCGCGCTCGGGGGCGGTCAGCAGGTCGGTGAGCAGGTCGCCGCGGATCCGGTTCTCGGTCTCGGCGACGGAGCGGCGCAGCAGCAGGAGCAGGGCGGTGACCACGCTGGCCCGCTCGAACAGCCGCCGGTCGGCGTCGTCGAGGTCGGGGCGGCCGCGCAGCACCATGGTGCCGAGCGCGTCGTGCCCGGCCAGCACCGCGCAGACCCACTGCTCGCGGTGGCGTACGGACCGGCCCTCGGCGCGGGAGGCGGCGACCGCCTCGGCGAGTTCGGCGGCGGGGGCGGAGCGTCCGGCCAGCGGCTCGCCCTCGGCGTCCAGGACCGCTATCTCCCCGCCCAGCAGGGCGGCGACGGCGGCGGCGACGTCCGGGACCTCGGCGCCGCGCAGCACCAGGTCGGTGAGCCGGTCGTGGGCCTGCTCGGCGCGCTGGACGGCGGCGGAGTGGGCCCGGACCAGCTCGTTGGCGGCGTTCAGCTCGGCGAGCGCGGCCCGGGTGTCGGCCAGCGACTTGGCGGTGTCCAGGGCGATCGCGGCGTGCGCGGCCAGCGAGCAGAGCAGCGCGACCTCGTCGGGGGAGAAGGCGCGCGGCGAGCGGTCGGCGGCGAACAGGACGCCGATGACCTGCCCGCCGAGCAGCAGCGGCACCCCGATGATCGCCACCAGGCCCTCGTCCAGCACGCCCGCGTCGATCGTGCCGGTGTGGTGGAAGCGCTCGTCGGTGCGGTAGTCGGGGGTGGCGTACGGGCGGGCGGTCTGGGCGACCAGCCCGCCCAGGCCGTGGCCGAGGCTGAGCCGCAGGGTCTGGAACAGGACGGAGACCGAGCCGTCGGTGACCCGCATGTAGGTGTCCCCGGCGGCCTCGTCCGGCAGGGTCAGGTAGGCGGTGTCGGTGCCGAGCAGCATCCGGGCCCGGCGGACGATCGCCTGGAGCACGGTGTCCAGGTCCCGGGAGGCGGCGAGGTCCCCGGCGGTGTCGAACAGGGCGGTCAACTCGGCTTCGCGGCGCCGGTGTTGACGCAGGGTGCGGTGGACCCGCAGGGCCTGCCAGGTGGCGTCGTCGATCTCGGCGAGGACGGCGGCCGGCGCCCCGCGGCGGCGGGCGTCGGCCAGCACGTCGGCGAAGTCCTCGGTGGCGGCGCCGGAGGCGAGCAGGTCGAGCAGTCGCCGCAGCGCGGGCGCGGCGCTTTCCTGAGGGTGGTTCATGGTGCGTGCTGCCAATCGGCGTCGGTTCCGTCGGTTCCGAGAAAGCGCGATCGTACCGGCTCGGCCCTCAGACGACGGCGGGCCTTCCGGCCGCGGCGGCGTCCGGCTCCGGGCCGTCCTGGCCGGCCTGCCCCTCGACCTCCGCGAGGTCCAGGCCCCTGGTCTCCCGGCCGCAGAGCACCGCCAGGACGGTGACCGCCGCCGCGATGGCGACGTACACCGCGATGGGGGTGGCGCTGCCGTAGTCCTTGAGCAGTGCGGTGGCGATCAGCGGCGCCGGGGCGCCGGCCGCCACGGAGGAGAACTGGGCCCCGATCGAGGCGCCCGAGTACCGCATCCGGGTCGCGAACAGCTCGGAGAAGAAGGCGGCCTGGGGCGCGTACATGGCGCTGTGGAAGACCAGTCCGACGGTCACGGCGGCGAGCAGTGAGCCGAAGGACCTCGTGTCGACCAGGCCGAAGAAGACGAAGGCCCAGGCGCCCACCCCGACCGCGCCCACCAGGTAGACCGGCCTGCGCCCGACCCGGTCGGACAGCGCGCCGAACAGCGGGATCAGCGCGAACTGGATCGCGGAGGCGACCAGCACGGCGTTCAGCGCGGTCTGCTTGGAGAAGTGGGCGTGGTTGACGGCGTACACGAGCACGAACGTCGTCATCACGTAATAGGAGATGTTCTCCGCCATCCGCGCGCCCATGGCCACCAGCACCTCCCGCCAGTGGTTCCGCAACACCTCGACCAGCGGCGGCCGTTCGGGAGCCTTCCGGGACTGCTGCGCCGCCAGCGCCTGCTTGAACAGCGGCGACTCGTCCACCGCGAGCCGGATCCACATCCCGACCGCGACCAGCACCGCCGACAGCAGGAACGGCACCCGCCAGCCCCAGGCCAGGAACGCCGCGTCCGACTGCACCGCCGTCATCAGCGACAGCACCCCGGCCGCCAGCAGGTTCCCGGCCGGCGCCCCGCCCTGCGGCCAGGACGCCCAGAAGCCCCGCCGCCGCTGGTCCCCGTGCTCCGACACCAGCAGCACCGCGCCGCCCCACTCGCCGCCGAGCGCGAAGCCCTGCACCAGCCGCAGCACCGTCAGCAGCACCGGCGCCGCGACCCCGATCGAGTCGTACGTCGGCAGCAGCCCGATCGCCGTGGTCGAACCGCCCATCAGCAGCAGGCTCACCACCAGCAGCTTCTTCCGCCCCACCCGGTCCCCGAAGTGCCCGAACACCAGCGCCCCGAGCGGCCGCGCCGCGAAGCCGATCGCGTAGGTCAGGAAGGAGAGCAGCGTCCCGGTCAGCGGATCGCTGTGCGGGAAGAACAGCTTCCCGAACACCAGGGCCGCCGCCGTTCCGTACAGGAAGTAGTCATACCACTCGATCGTCGTGCCGATCAGGCTCGCAGCCACCACTCTCGGGAGTGAACTGCTCGCCGCCGTACCTCGTGCGGAGGTGCTCATGGCCACCACTTCCAGAACCAGGGGGGAGACGATGTCGCCACAAGGTAGGAAGCGGCCGACCCCGGGACTATGTGGGCGGCCCACACAGTCCCGGGGTCGAATGTGCCCGCTCTCCCTATGAGAGGGATGGCCGGACCACGGAGCGCCCGCCGCTCAGTGCGCCGTCCAGCCGCCGTCGACGGGGAGGCTGGCGCCGGTGATGTACGAGGAGGCGGGGGAGCAGAGCCAGAGGGCGAGCTGGGCGACCTCGTCGGGTTCGATGAGGCGCTTCACGGCGGTGCGGTCGAGCATGATCCGCTCGACCACCTCGTCCTCGGGGATGCCGTGGGCGAGCGCCTGGGCGGCGATCTGCTTCTCCACCAGGGGGGTCCGGACGTAGCCCGGGTTGACGCAGTTGCTGGTGACGCCGTACGGCGCGCCCTCCAGGGCGACGGTCTTGCTCAGGCCCTCCAGCGCGTGCTTCGCGGTGACGTACGCGGACTTGAACGCGCTGGCGCGCAGGCCGTGGACGGAGGAGATGTTGACGACCCGGCCCCACCCCTGCTCGTACATGTGCGGCAGGGTGCGGCGCAGGATGCGGAAGGGGGCCTCGACCATGACGCGCTGGATGAGGGTGAAGCGGTCGGGCGGGAACTCGTGCACGGGGGCGACGTGCTGGAGGCCCGCGTTGTTGACGACGATGTCGGCGTCGTCCGGGAGGGCGTCCACGGCCCCGGGGTCGGCGAGGTCGGTGACGATCGCGCGGCCGCCGATCCGCTCGGCGAGCTCCTCGGCCGGGCCGGCCGCGAGGTCGACGACGTAGACCCGGGCGCCGGCCCCGGCGAAGGCCTCGGCGCAGGCTCGGCCGATGCCCGAGGCGGCCCCGGTGACCATGGCCGTGCGCCCGGCGAGCGGGCGGGCAGTAGAGGTGTCCATGGCCCAGAACGGTAGGAATCCGGCGGCCCCGCTCCCATGTGGCGGGCCGCCACAGCATCCCGCCGGTCTGTGGCGTTGTCCGCCATGACGGCGACCCGCGGCCCGAACGGCGGATCGACCCTCGGAGAGGCCCTCGGAGAGGCCCCCGGAACCACCGACGGTTCGGCTACGGAAGACCAAACCCCTCCCGGCTCCGCTTCCCCACAATGGGCGCGGTTGCTTCACCCGTTCGGTGGATTGCTCGGTCAGATCCACCCATAGCGCCCGAATGCTCGCTACATTCACGCCGATTCCCGACAGGGGGCGCCGCCCCAGGCCGCCGAAGTGCTGGTGAGGCCCGGTGCGACGTCCGAGAGGTGTTGACAGACATGCCCCAACGGCCTGCAACCGACAGCCCGGCGTACGGACCGCTCGACCCGCTCGGCCAGCACCGAGGTCCGGTCGGCCGGACCCTTCCGGACGCCCCCGACGCCCTGACCGCCGACGCCATGACCGCCGACACGCTGACGGCCGACGCCATGACCGCCGACGCGTCGACCACCGACACGTTGACCGCCGACGCCCCGGACGCCGACGACCTGCGGCTGCCGGTGCAGGCCACACCCGACCGGCACGAGAACCCCGTCGCGCCCGCCCCGGCCCGCGGCGCCGGCCACTCCGGCCCGGCCCCGCAGAACGGCCAGCTCGCGGCGCTGATCGAGGAGGCCGGCTTCTCGCACGCGGGCCTGGCCCGCCGGGTCGACCAGCTCGGCCTGGAGCACGGCCTCGACCTGCGCTACGACAAGACCTCGGTCACCCGCTGGCTGCGCGGCCAGCAGCCGCGCGGAGCCACCCCGGCGCTGATCGCCGAGGTCTTCACCCGCCGGCTCGGCCGCCGCCTCACCGCCCAGGACCTCGGCCTGGACGCCTGCGCCCCGGTCTACGCGGGCCTGGAGTTCGCCGAGACGCCGCAGGAGGCGGTGGACATCGTGGCGAGCATGTGGCGCAAGGACAACGGCCCGCAGTCCGAGCTGCGCCGGATCGCCTTCACCCCGGCCGGCCTGGTCGTCCCCAGCCGGGACTGGCTGATCGGCCGCACCGACGAGCGGGTCGCCCGGGACGGCTCCACCCTGGCCCGGCCGGACACCGCCACCGGTCCACCCTCCGGCAGCGCCACCTCCGCGGCCATCACCGGCGCCCCGGTGCCGGGTGCGCCCGGCGCGTCCCCCGGGAGCCCGTTGCGCGGCCCGGCCCCCGGCGTCCCCGGGGCCCCCACCGCGCGCAGCACCGCCGGGACGACCGGCACCGCCCCCACCATCGGCCGGGTGCCGATCCAGAGCCGCCGGCCGCCGGTCGCCGTCGAGCCGCCGTACACCGACCCGGCCCGCGAGTCCCGCCCCACCCTGCGGGTCGGCCGCGGCGACATCGCCGCCATCCGCGCCGTCGGCGACCTCTTCCGCGCGCTCGACCACGCCTACGGCGGCGGCCACGCCCGCCAGGCGCTGGTCCGCTACCTGGAGAGCGAGGCCGAGCCGATGCTGCGCGGCCGCTACGGCGAGCAGATCGGCCGGGCCCTGTTCGGCGCCGTCGCCGACCTCACCAGGCTGGCCGGCTGGACGTCCTTCGACATCGCCGCGCACGGCCTCGCCCAGCGCTACTTCGTCCAGGCGCTGCGCCTCTCCCAGGCCGCCGGGGACCGCGCGCTCGGCGGCTACGTGCTGGTGACGATGAGCCAGCAGGCCGTCCACCTCGGCCACGGCCGGGAGGCGGTCCAGCTCGCCAGGGTCGCCCAGCAGGGCGTGGGCACCGCCGTGCCGCCGGTCGTCCAGTCGCTGATGCACGCCGCCGAGGCGCGCGGGCACGGCCTGCTGGGCGACGTCCGGTCCTGCACCACCGCCCTGGTGCGCGCCGAGCGCGCCCTGGCGGCGGCCCGGACGGGCGACGAACTGCCCTCCTGGGCGCGGTACTTCGACGAGGCCCAGCTCTCCGACGAGTTCGCCCACTGCTACCGCGACCTCCAGCAGTGGCGGACGGCCGCGCAGCACGCCGAGAAGTCGCTGCGGCTGCGCTCGCCCGCCTACGCCCGCAGCCGGATCTTCTGCCGCCTGGTGCTGGCCACCGCCCGGCTCGGCATGGGGGACCTCGACGAGGCGTGCACCATGGCCACCGACGCGCTGCGGGCGGCGGGGGAGATGCGCTCGGCCCGCTCGCTGGAGTACGTCCGGGACTTCCACCGCCGCCTCACCCCCTACCGCGGCAGCCCGGTGGCCCGCGCCTTCGAGGAGACGGCCCGGCAGGCGGGAGTGATCTGAGCGCGGAGGTGAACTGACCGGCGGAGTGCGTGGGGACGGGCCTCACGCACCCGGCGTACGGAGGCCCGGGCCTACCAGCTCTCGGCCCGGACCCTCGGCTGATCCGCGTCGGCCGCCACCGGCGGCCGCGCGCCGCCGCGCACCCGCTGCGCCGCCAGCGGGAACACCAGCACCGACAGCATCCCGGCGCCGACCAGCGCCGCCGCGGTGGAGGACGGCAGGTGTCCGGCGTCCACCTCGATGGTGGTGATCACCACGACCAGCGGCAGCGCCGTCGCCCCGTACAGCGCGAGCGCCGCGCGGTCGCGCAGGCCGAGCCCGGCCGGGGCGAGCAGTGCGGCGGGCAGCCCCCGCACGGCCAGGAAGAGCAACAGGAACACCGGGACCAGCAGCAGCGTGCCCGGGTCGTCCAGCAGGGCGTCCAGGTCGAAGTTCATCCCGCTGACCACGAAGAACACCGGCACCAGGAAGCCGAAGCCGATGCCCTCCAGCTTGGCCTCGATCACCTCCTCCTCGGCCTGCCGGACGCCGGCCAGCAGCAGCCGGGAGACGATCCCGGCGACGAAGGCCCCGAGCAGCATGTCGAGGTCCAGCCAGAGCGCGGCGGCGACCATGGCGGCCAGCACCAGGATCACCGCGCGGATCGCGAACTGCCCGGAGGTGCGCAGGGTCCGTTCGATCAGCCGGGTGGTCCAGGCCGGGCGGGGCCGGCGCGCGCCGAACACGGCGAGCGCGGTGATCACCGCGAAGGCCCCGAGGATGACCGCCGTGCGGGCCGGGGAGTTGCCGCTGAGCAGGGCGGCGATCGCGATGATCGGCCCGAACTCGCCGACCGCCCCGGTGGCCATCACCAGGGAGCCGAAGGGCGTGGGCAGTTCACCGGAGTCGCGGAGGATCGGCAGGATGGTGCCGAGCGCCGTGGTGGTGAGCACCAGCCCGGCGAAGGCGCCGTCCAGCGGGTCCCGGTTGACCAGCGCGCCCACGCCGAGCCCGACGGCCACCGAGACCAGCCACGCGGTGCCCGCCCGTTTCAGCGGGCCGCCGCGCAGCTTGGCGAAGTCGATCTCGTAGCCGGCCAGGAACATCAGCATGGCCAGGCCGAACTGGGAGAGCGCGTCGACCAGGCCGTCGACGTGCGCCCAGCCCAGGACGTCCGGGCCGATCAGGACGCCGAGCACGATCTCGAACACGACGGTCGGGACGGCGATCCACCGCAGCAGCCGGTCGGCGAGCAGCGGGGCGGCCACGGCTGCGGCGGGGATCAGGATCAGGGTCAGCGGCTGGGCGGCGGCGCTCACCGCGCAACCGGCCGAACGGTCGAAACCATCCGATGAACGGTCAGAGCAGGCACCCCGGCATCCTGGCACGCCGTCGGTCTGTCACCCCGGCAGACCGCTGGTGTGTCCCGGTGCCCCGATGCGCTCCGGTGGTGGCAACGGCCGCCCCTGCCGCCCCGCCGCTCGGACCGCCCCGACGGCCACCCGTTCCGCCGTCAGGCCGCCGCCTCCGCCTCCCGGGCGTCCGCCGGGACGCCGAGGTCGCCCAGGACCGCCTGCGCCGCCCGCCGCCCGGAGACCAGCGCGCCCTGCACGGTGCTGGTGTCCCGGTGGTCCCCGGCGACGTACAGCCCGGCCAGCAGCCGCACCGGGCGGCGGGGGTTGTGCGGCGGCGGCATCGCGGGCAGCGCGTCCGGGACGTGCCGTACGCCGAGGAACTGCCAGCCCGAGGTCGGGACGTCGTACAGCTCGGTCAGCCGGGCCCGGACGGCCGGCTCCAGCCCGGCCGGGCCGCCCACGTCGAAGGCGCGCCGCCCGAGCACGGTGGTGGCGATCAGCGCCTGGCCGGTCGGGGCGTAGGACGGGTGCAGCTCGCTGAGCACCAGCGAGTGCGAGACCAGTGGCGGGTGCCCGTTCGGCCGGTCGCCGTCGAGCAGCAGGACGGCCTCGCCCAGCGGGGCGGTGTCGGCCGCGTGGTAGAAGGTCGTGACGGGGTGGAAGTCCGGCAGCCGCAGCCCGGGCAGCAGTCCGGTGGCGGAGCGGGCGTCGGTGGCGACGATGACGGCCTGGGCGCCGATCCGCCCGTGCGCGAGGGTCTCGACGCCGTCCGCGGCGATCGAGGTGACCTGCACCCGGGTGCGGACGGTTCCGGCGGGCAGGGCGGCGGCCAGCTGGGCCGGTACCGCTGCGATCCCACCGGCGGGCAGACAGAGCCGCCCGCGCGCGTACGAGCGCAGCACCAGGTCGGCGATCCGGCTGCTGGTGCCGAGGGCCGGATCGGAGAGCAGCGCGCTGAGCAGCGGGCGCAGGAAGCCGTCCACGGTGCGCTGGGCGAGGCCGTGGCCGGCCAGTGCGCGGGCGGCGGTGGTCTCCGGGCGGGCCTGGAGCCGGCCGACCGGGGTGGTGGCGAGCCGGCCGAGCCGGCCGGCCAGCCGGGCCTTGTCCAGCGGGCTGCCGAGCGGGGCCCGGGCGGCGGCCTGCCGGGCGACGGCGAGCTGGGGGTCCCCGGCGCGGTACCGGCGGCCGGCGCTGTGCACCAGCACGCCGGGCGCGAGCGGGCGCAGGTCGAGGCGGTCGAGGTCGAGCGTGCGGCGCAGCTCGGGGAAGGCGGTGTTCAGCAGGTGACTGCCGTCGTCGAGCCGGAATCCGTCCTGTTCGCGGGTGGCCATCCGGCCGCCGATCCGGTCGGTGGTCTCCAGGACCTGGACGTCGAGGCCGTGGCCGGTGAGCGCGCGGGCGGCGGCCAGGCCCGCGAGTCCGGCGCCGACCACGACGACGTCCGGGTCGGACGGCCGGCGGGCGCGGCGGGTGAAGTCGTACGTGGGCACTGGGGTGCTCCCTCCCTGGTCCCGGGGCTCCGGCCGACGCAGGCAGCGGGGTGCCGGGACACGGTCCGTGGAGGGTGATGCCCAGTCAGTACGAGCATCAGACAAGCGCATCGGGCCGGATCCGAGGGCCGGGGAGGGTTGTGCGGCACCGGGCGGGGGCGCGGTCACGGACAGTGCGCCGTGGCGGCCGGGTTCGGGGGTCGGCGGGCGCGTACGGTCACCGGGGGCGTGCGACGCGCCCACCATGTGCTCCCGTGCGCCCCCTCCTCGGGCCCCCTCGGGCCCGGCCCGGCATATGCCGCTGGCCAGGGTGGATGCCGCGGTCGGAGTACGCACGGCTCCGCACACCCCGCGCGCACACCCACGCGTCACATGCCCGCGCGCGCACCCATCCGTCACACCGCCGCGCGCACGCCCAGGCGTCGCGCCCCCGCGCGCACGCCCACTGGTCACATCGCCGCGAGCACCGCCGCACGCACGCCGGCCCGTCACATCGCCGCGAGCACCGCCGAGTACACGTCCGGGTGGGTGAAGCGGAAGCCCGCGTCCAGCAGCCGCCGCGGCACCACCCGATGGCTGCCGACCACCTCGACCGCCAGCTCGCCCAGCACCGCCTTGAGCACCGCCTCCGGCACCGGGAACGGCGTCGGCCGCCGCAGCGCCCGCCCGAGCGCGGTGGTCAGCTCGGCGTTGGTGGCCGGGTTCGGCGCGGTGAGGTTGAAGGCGCCGGAGAGGCCGTCGTGGTCGATCAGGAACCGCAGCGCGGCCACCTCGTCGTGCAGCGAGATGAAGCTCCAGTACTGCCGCCCGTTGCCGAGCCGCCCGCCGAGGCCCAGCTTGAACAGCGGGAAGAGCCGTCCGCCCGCCCCGCCGGCCGCGGACAGCACCATCCCGGTGCGGGGGTGGACGACCCGGATCCCGGCCCGTTCGGCCGGCCTGGCGGCGTCCTCCCACTCCCGGCAGACCTCGGCCAGGAAGTCGTCCCCGGCGGGGGAGTCCTCGTCGATCACCCGGTCGCCGGTCTGTCCGTACCAGCCGACCGCGGAGGCGCTCACCAGGACCTGCGGCGGCTCCTTGAGCGCGGCCAGGGCGACGGCCAGCGTCTCGGTGCCGTACGCCCGGCTCTCCCGGATCTCCCGCTTGTAGGAGTCCGTCCAGCGGCGGTCGCCGACCCCGGCGCCGGCCAGGTGCACCACGGCCTGGACTCCGGTCAGCCCGTCCCGCTCGACCTCGCCGAGCAGCGGGTTCCAGCCGATCGCCGTGCTGCCGTCCGGCCGGGGGCCGGTCTTCGAGCGGTGCCGGACCAGCCGGACCACCTCGTGGCCGTCCGCCAACAGGGAGCGGACGAGCGCCGAACCGATCAAACCCGTGGAACCCGTGACAGCGATGCGCATGCGCCCATCCTCGCAGCTCCCGCCCGCTCCCGCGGTGTTCCCGACCGCCCGTCACCTTCGCATGCGTCCCGTTAGCATGACGCGCATGCCTGACGACGATCTGATCATCCGTACGGCGCGGAGCGAGGACGAGCGCGAACTCGCCGTCCTCAACCACGCCGCCTGGTCCGTCCTGTCCGACGTCTCCCCGCGACCGCCCGTCGAGGACCCGGTCTTCGACGAGCGGCACCCGGCCGAGCAGTACCTGCTGGCCGTGCTGGACGGCCGGATCGTCGGCTACATCCGTCAGGTCCCGGCCACCCCGCTGGCGAGCAACCGGCACGTCCGGCAGATCCAGGGCCTGGCCGTCGACGACACCGTCCGCGGCCGGGGCATCGGCCGCCGGCTGGTCGAGGCGGCCTGCGCCGCGGCCCGGGCCGAAGGCGCCCGCAAGCTGACCCTGCGGGTGCTCGGCTGGAACGCCCCGGCCCGTCGGCTCTACGAGAGCTGCGGCTTCGTCGTCGAGGGCTCGCTGGCCGAGGAGTTCCTCATCGACGGCCGGTACGTGGACGACGTCTGGATGGCCCGCCGCCTGGCCGACTGAGCACCGGACGGCACCCCGCCGAGCCCGCCCGGGCCCGCGCCGAAGATCCGAACAGGCTTGCCGCGAGCGGATGTTCGGCGTTCCGGGCCGGTGCCGAGTCGTGACGGTCCCGCGCTGTCTGGACCGCCGCCGCGCCGGGTACCGTACGCCCGTGAGCAACTCGACGCCTCCCGGGTGGTACCCGGTCCCGGGTGCGGACGGCACCCCCGGTCACGAGCGCTGGTGGGACGGCAACGCCTGGAGCAGCGAGGTCCGACCGCTCCAGGACGGCGTCGCGGGCGGGCTCGCCGACGCCCCCACCCAGACCCGGCCGCCGTCCGACCAGCGGCCCGGCTACGGCTACCCCGGCGGCCCGGCGGCGCCCTACGGCTACCCGGGCCAGGACGCCCACCAGGCCCCGGCCTACGGCTACCCGGGCCAGGACGCCCACCAGCTCCCGCCCCACGGCTACCCGGGCCAGGACGCCTACCAGGCCCAGGGCCAGGCCCAAGGCGGCTACCCGGCCCAGGGCGCCTACCCCGGCCAGGGCCCCGGCTACGGCTACCCGGGCCCGGGCTACCCGCCGCCCCCGGCGGCCAAGGCCAGGCCGCAGACCGGCCTGGTCATCGGCATCGCGGTCGCCGTGCTGGCCGTGGGCGGGATCGTCGCCGGCATCGCGTTCAGCGGCGGCGGCGACCGGAGGGCGGACCCGACCCCGGACCCCACGGTCACCGTGACCCAGAGCGGCAGCCCCACGTCGAGCCCCAGCCCCACCGTGCCCACGCCCACCCCCAAGCCCAAGCCCCTGCCGGTGGTCAAGAGCACCGTCCCCGACCCGCAGCACGCGATCACCGTGCCGGTCTTCGACGGCTGGGACGTGTCCACCAACCCGCCGCACTCGACGGTCTACCTCGGCACCGGCCGCTACAGCTGCCCGGACGGCAGCTCCTGCATCCGCGGCCAGTTCTCGGTCGAGAAGGACACCGTCCAGGGCACCACCCCCAAGGCGGCCGCCGACGCCCAGATCCCCGTCTACGCCGGGCAGATCTTCTCCGGGGTCAGCTCGCACACCGACGCGGGATCCGGGTACGTCAGGGTGGCCGGGGTGCTCGGCTACGCCACCCGCTGGCACATCCGCACCACGGACGGCACCCAGGGCTACGTCCTGCTGGCCGCCCTCCCGGCCAAGGGCGGCGGCTACGTGGTCATGGAGGGCGGCGTGGACGACAGCCCGGCCGCGCCGGACTTCTCGGCGCTGGACCAGATCCTCAACGGCATCCAGCAGGACAGCTCCTCCGGCAGCAGCACCTGACGAAACCGCGAGGGCCGGTCCGCCGGCCCGTCCGGTCCGCCCTAATCCCCGTACCGCTCCCAGAGCTTGGGGTAGCGCTTGGCCATCACGTCCGGGTCGTCGAAGTCCAGCGCCGGCCCGGACGGCTGCTCGGCCTGCCGCCCGCCCACCTCGGGCAGCGGCAGCCCGGTCAGCCGCTCGTACGCCTCGTCGGCGGCGTAGCCGAGGTCCTCGGCGTCGCCGTCCTCCTCCTCGTCGAACTCCGGCAACAGGTCCGCCAGGTCGTCCGGTTCGGCCAGTCCGCCCTCGAAGACCTCGCGGCCCTGGCCGATCAGCCAGAAGCGGAAGTAGTCGAAGGAGTCGTCCGAGGCGCCGTCGAGCAGCAGGTATGCCGCGCCCCACAGGTCGTTGCGGTAGGCGCGCCGGAACCGCGCCTGGAACAGCCGGGCGAAGTCGATCACGTCGTCCGGGGTCAGCTGGAGGAGCCGTTCCACCAGGAGGTCGGCCTGTTCGTCGGGGTCGCCGTCGGCGGCGTCCCGGGTGTCGTCGATGATCTGCCAGAAGTCCGTCTCGTCCATCACCGCTCAAGCATCCCCGTTCGGCCGCCTCCGCGCATGCCACGACTCGACACGGGCCCGTGCCCGGTGTGCCCGGGGGCCGGGAACGGCGGAACCCCGCGCCGTCCGGGGACGACGCGGGGTTCCGTACGCGGGGTGCCGCGGGGACCTGGTGGGGTCAGAGGCCGAGCTCGACCTCGAACTCGCCGGCCTCCAGGATCTCCTTGACCGCGACCAGGTAGCGGGCGGCGTCGGCGCCGTCCACCAGGCGGTGGTCGTAGGAGAGCGACAGGTAGGTCATGTCGCGGATGCCGATGGCGGTGCCGCCGTCGGCCTCGATGACGACCGGGCGCTTGACGGTGGCGCCGATGCCCAGGATGGCGACCTGGTTCGGCGGCACGATCACGGTGTCGAACAGCGCACCGCGCGAGCCGGTGTTGCTGATGGTGAAGGTGGCGCCGGACAGCTCGTCCGGGGTGATCTTGCTGTCGCGGACCTTGCTGGCCAGCTCGGCGGTCTTCTTCGAGATGCCGGCGATGTTGAGGTCGCCCGCGCCCTTGATGACCGGGGTCATCAGGCCCTTCTCGGAGTCCACCGCGATACCGATGTTCTCGGTGTCGAAGTAGGTGACCGTGCCCTCGGCGTCGTTGATCCGGGCGTTGACGACCGCGTGGACCTTCAGCGCCTGGGCGGCGGCCTTGACGAAGAACGGCATCGGGGAGAGCTTGACGCCCTCGCGGGCCAGGAAGCCCTCCTTCGCCTTGGCGCGCAGCGACATGATCTTGGTGACGTCCACCTCGACCACGCTGGTCAGCTGGGCCTGCTCGTGCAGCGCCTTCAGCATGTTGTCGCCGATGACCTTGCGCATGCGGGTCATCTTGACGGTCTGACCGCGCAGGGCGGACGGCGCGGCGGCGGCCTTCGGCGCGGCGGCCGGGGCGGCAGCGGCGACCGGGGCCGGAGCGGCCTTGGCGGCCTCCGCGGCGGCGATGACGTCCTGCTTGCGGATGCGGCCGCCGACGCCGGTGCCGGCGACGGAGGACAGCGCGACGCCGTGCTCGGCGGCGAGCTTGCGCACCAGCGGGGTGACGTAGGCGTCACCGCTGTCGGCCACCGGAGCGGCCGGGGCGACCGGAGCCGGAGCGGCGACGGGGGCCGGGGCGGCGACCGGCGCGGGAGCGGCAACCGGAGCCGGGGCGGCGACCGGAGCGGCCGGAGCGACGGGGGCCGGGGCAGCGACCGGAGCCGGGGCGGCAACGGGAGCCGGAGCGGCCGGAGCCGGAGCGGCAACCGGAGCCGGGGCGGCGACCGGGGCCGGGGCGGCGGCGACGGCACCGGCGGCACCGATCAGCGCGAGCTGGGCGCCGACCTCGGCGGTCTCGTCCTCGGCGACCAGGATCTTCACCACGGTGCCGGCGACCGGCGACGGGATCTCGGTGTCGACCTTGTCGGTCGACACCTCCAGCAGCGGCTCGTCGACCTCGACGGTGTCGCCCTCGGCCTTCAGCCAGCGGGTGACGGTGCCCTCGGTGACCGACTCGCCCAGGGCGGGCAGCAGCACCGGGGTGGCGTCGGCGGCCGGAGCGGCGGCCGGGGCCGGGGCGGCAACGGGGGCCGGAGCGGCGACCGGAGCCGGAGCGGCGACCGGGGCCGGCGCGGCCTCGACGGCCGGGGCCGCGGCGGCGACCGGGGCGCCCGAGCCGTCGTCGATGATCGCCAGCTCGGCGCCCACCTCGACGGTCTCGTCCTCGGCGACCTTGATCGAGGCCAGGATGCCGGAGGCCGGGGCCGGGATCTCGGTGTCGACCTTGTCGGTCGACACCTCCAGCAGCGGCTCGTCGACCTCGACACGCTCACCCTCGGCCTTCAGCCAGCGGGTGACGGTGCCCTCGGAAACGCTCTCGCCCAGCGCGGGCAGTGTTACTGAGACCGCCATGGTTTCAGCGACTCCTATCAAGTCTTGCGTACGGGAAGTACTTGCGTACGGGAAGTACCGGGAAAGGGGGTGGGGCGTGATCAGTCGTGCGCGTGCAGCGGCTTGCCGGCCAGCGCCAGGTGCGCCTCGCCCAGGGCCTCGGACTGGGTCGGGTGCGCGTGGATGAGCTGCGCGACCTCGGCCGGGAGCGCCTCCCAGTTGTAGATCAGCTGGGCTTCACCGACCTGCTCGCCCATGCGGGCGCCGACCATGTGGACGCCGACCACGGCGCCGTCCTTGACCTGGACGAGCTTGATCTCGCCGGCGGTCTTCAGGATCTTGCTCTTGCCGTTGCCGGCCAGGTTGTACTTCAGGGTGACGACCTTGTCCTTGCCGTACAGCTCGACGGCCTTGGCCTCGGAGATGCCGACGGAGGCCACCTCGGGGTTGGAGTAGGTCACCCGCGGAACACCGTCGTAGTCGATCGGCACCGGCTTGAGGCCGGCCAGGCGCTCGGCGACCAGGATGCCCTCGGCGAAGCCGACGTGGGCCAGCTGGAGGGTCGGGGCGAGGTCGCCGACGGCGGAGATGGTGGGCACGTTGGTGCGCATGTACTCGTCGACGAGGACGTAGCCGCGGTCCATCGCGACGCCGTTCTCCTCGTAGCCGAGGCCGGCCGAGACGGGGCCGCGGCCGATGGCGACGAGCAGCAGGTCGGCGTCGATCTGCTTGCCGTTCTCGGTGGAGACGCGGACACCGGTCTCGGTGTACTCCACGCCCGAGAAGCGGGCCTTCAGCTCGAACTTGATGCCGCGCTTGCGGAACGCGCGCTCCAGCAGCTTGGAGGAGTTCTCGTCCTCCAGCGGGACGAGGTGCGGCAGCGCCTCGACGATGGTGACCTCGACGCCGAAGGACTTCCAGACCGAGGCGAACTCGACGCCGATCACGCCGCCGCCGAGGATGACGACCGACTTCGGGATGCGGTCGAGCTTGAGGGCGTGGTCCGAGGAGATCACGCGGTTGCCGTCGATCTCCAGGCCCGGGATCGAGCGCGGCACGGAGCCGGTGGCCAGGACGATGTGGCGGCCTTCGATGCGCTGGCCGTTGACGTCCACCGAGGTCTGCGAGGAGAGCTTGCCCTCGCCCTGGATGAAGGTGACCTTGCGGGAGGCCACCAGGCCCTGGAGGCCCTTGTACAGGCCGGCGATCACGTCGTCCTTGTACTTGTGGACGCCGTTGATGTCGATGCCCTGGAAGGTGGCCAGGACGCCGAACTCGGCGGCCTCCTTCGTCTCGTCCGCGATCTCCGCGGCGTGCAGCAGCGCCTTGGTCGGGATGCAGCCGCGGTGCAGGCAGGTGCCGCCCAGCTCACCCTTCTCGACCAGGGCAACACTCAGGCCCAGCTGAGCGGCGCGGAGCGCCGCGGCGTAACCGCCGCTTCCGCCTCCGAGAATGACTACGTCGAAAACGGTGCTGGCGTCGTTCGCCACGTCACGTCCTCCATGCATGGGGTGGGTCGCCGGGCCGGTCGCGGTCCGGTGGGTCGGAAGCCTTTGTGGGGCGCCCAGTCGTGCCGGAAATACATCTTCGCACTTGTTCACGGTGGCTGATGTCCGGGTCCGCCCCAGGGGTGTCCCGCGGAGTGGTCACCGGGGCGGGAACGCCCCCGACGGAAGGGCATCATCGCAGCTCAGAGCGGTGTTGACAGCCGCCGGACGGGCGTCTTCCGCGCCACCCGCCACGGCTTCTTCCGCACTGTGGAACAAAGTTTCGCCCGCAGCGAACAGGCGTGCGTCGCGGCGCTCCGGCCTACTCGCGGGTAACCGGGCCGGAACGCCGACGGGGCCCGGCGCACACGCGCCGGGCCCCGTCGCAGCGGGTCCTGGACCGGGGGACGCCCCGGGTCAGGGGTGTCCGGGTCAGGCCTTGCCGTTCGCCCGCTGCTCGGCGAAGCGGACCAGGGTGCGCACCGCGCTCGCGGTGCCGCCCTTCGGGGTGTAGCCGTACGGCGCGCTCTCGTGGAACGCCGGACCGGCGATGTCCAGGTGCGCCCAGTCGGTGCCCTCGGCCACGAACTCCTTCAGGAACAGGCCGGCCACCAGGCCGCCGCCCATCCGCTCGCCCATGTTGGCCAGGTCGGCGATGGTCGACTCGGTCATGCCCTTGCGCAGGTCGGCCGGCAGCGGCATCGGCCAGGACTGCTCGCCCACCTCGCCGGCCAGGGCGTGCAGGCCGTCGCGCAGCTCGTCGTTGTTCGACATCACACCGAAGGTGCGGTTGCCCAGGGCCAGCACCATGGCGCCGGTCAGGGTGGCCACGTCGACGATGACGTCCGGGTTCTCCTCGCCGGCCCGCACGATCGCGTCGGCCAGCACCAGGCGGCCCTCGGCGTCGGTGTTCAGCACCTCGACGGTCTTGCCGCCGTACATCCGCAGCACGTCGCCGGGGCGGGTGGCGGAGCCGGACGGCATGTTCTCGGCCAGCGCCAGCCAGCCGGTCACGTTGACGGCCAGGCCCAGGCGCTTGGCGGCCACCACGGCGGCGAACACGGCGGCGGCGCCGGCCATGTCGCACTTCATGGTCTCGTTGTGGCCGGCCGGCTTCAGCGAGATGCCGCCCGAGTCGTAGGTGATGCCCTTGCCGACGAACGCCAGGGTGGCCTTGGCCTTCGGGTGGGTGTAGGCCACCTTCACCAGGCGGGGCGGGTTCGCCGAGCCGATGCCGACGCCGATCAGGCCGCCGAAGCCGCCCTTGGTCAGCGCCTTCTCGTCCAGCACCTCGACCTTGAGGCCGTGCTCCTTGCCGGCCGCCTGGGCGAGCGCGGCGAAGCTCTTCGGGTTCAGGTCGTTCGGCGCGGTGTTGACCAGGTCGCGGGCCCGGTTCATCTCCTCGCCGATCGCGGTGGCGCGCTCCACGGCGGCCTTGGCGTCCTTGCTGCCCTTGCGGGCGGCCAGCACGACCAGCTCGCCGACCGGCTCCTTGCCGTTGCCGTCGCCCTTGTAGGTGCCGAAGGCGTACGAGCCGAGCAGGCCGCCCAGCGCGACCGCCTCGATGTCCGCCGCGGACTCGGCCGGCAGGGCCAGCGCGGCCTTCTTGGCACCGGCCAGGGTGCGGGCGGCGACACCGGCGGCGCGGCGCAGCGTCTCCAGCGCGTAACCGTCCTCGGCGGCCTCGCCCAGGCCGACCGCGAGCACGAGCGCGGCCTTCAGGCCGGCGGGGGAGGGGACCTTGACGGCCTCGCCCTCGGCGCCGGTCGCGCCCAGGGTGCTGAGGACCTCGGTCAGCTTGCCCTCGAACGCCTCGTTCACGGCCTCGGCACCGGGGGCCAGCACGATGCCCTTCGGGCCCTTCGCGACACCGACCACCAGGGCGTCCGCGCGCAGCGAGGCGGCGGAGGAGGTGCTCACAGACAATGCAGTCACGTAATGCGTCCTGTTCTTTCGCGGTCCACGGCCGGCCACGGCGAGGCTGCCGCACCGGCGCAGCCCGCGCCGTCGCAGGCCGTCCGCCGGCGGGCCTCCGGGTCCGGGCCCCCTGGCTGCGCGCGTCCGCCGGGGTGGCCGCGTACACCAGAGGCCCCGGCTCCTCGGTACGCGCCGGGCGGGCAGGACCTGCCACGGTGCAGGGCTGCGGTGCTCCACGCATGGTAGTCCGCATGGTGGGATCACGCGCCGCCCGGTGTCAGCCGAGCAACGCCAGGGCGAACAGCGAGGCGGTCGCGGCGGTTTCGGCCATCGCACCGAGCACGTCCCCGGTGATCCCGCCGAACCTGCGCACGCACCGCCGGAGCAGCAGCCAGGAGCAGCCCGTGCCGACCGCAACGGCCAGCGGGAGGCGGAGAACTGACCATCCGTCGAGCAGTCCGGCCGCGGCCAGGGCGAGCGCGGCGGCGGCCGTCGCGGCGGCGGCCCCGGCGGGCGGCACGGTGCCCGCGACCATCGCCCCCAGCCCGCCCGGCCGGGCGGCCGGCACCGAGCGCAGACAGCCCCAGGCGAGCGCGCAGCGGGCGGCCGTCGCCGAGGCGAGCACCGCGAGCGCGCCGCGCAGCGGGGAGTGGCCGAACTGTCCGGCCAGCGCGGCCACCTGGGCGAGCAGGACGAGGACCAGGGTCAGGACGCCGAACGGACCGATGTCGGACTGCTTCATGATGCGCAGCGCGTCCTCGGCCGGCTTCCCGCTGCCCAGCCCGTCGGCGACGTCCGCCAGGCCGTCCAGGTGCAGACCCCGGGTCAGCCCGGCGAGCACCCCCACCGCGGCCACCGCGCCGAGCGGCCCGCCCGCCCGCCAGGCCACCAGGGCGCCGACCACGGCCGCCAGGGCGCCCAGCACCAGCCCGACCACCGGGGCCGTCACCATCGCCCGGGCCGCCGCGGCCCGGTCCCAGCGCTCCACCCGCACCCGCAGCACGGACAGCGTCCCGAACCCGAACCGCAGGCCCTCGGCCCAGCCGGCCCGGTCGCCGCGGTCCGTCATGTGCGTGTTCCTCTCGAAGGTCAGACAGCAGGACAGTCAGACAGCAGGACAGTCAGACAGCAGGACAGTAGGAGAGGGCGGGAAAGCAAGAACGCCCCGGCGAAGGGGCGTTCTCCGGACGGCCGGGGCCGCCGCTACAGCTTCCGCAGCAGGTCCGCCGCCGAGGGCAGCCTCGGCTGCTCCTTCGGCGCGCCCGGCGCCGCCGGCACGAAGGGCTTCGGCGCCTCGTCCGCGAGCACGTCCCCCGCGGCCTGGAGCAGCGGCAGCGCCAGCAGCGCGCCGACGCCCTCGCCCATGGTGATGCCCTGGTCCTGCAGCGGCGTCAGGGTCAGCCGGTCGTACGCCTTCGCCTGGGCAGGCTCGCCGCTGGACTGCCCGGCGCGCCACCACTCCGGCGCCCGGAAGGCGATCCGCTGCGCGACCAGCGCGCAGGCCGCCGAGACCACGCCGTCCAGCACCACCGGCAGCCGTCGGACGGCCGCCTGGAGCAGGAAGCCGGTGATCGCGGCGAAGTCGGCGCCGCCGGTGGCGCCGAGCAGGGCCAGCTGGTCGCCGAGCACCGGCCGGGCCCGCCGCAGCGAGTCCCGGATGGTGGCGCACTTGACCATCCACACCCGGTCGTCGATCCCGGAGCCGCGCCCGGTCACCGCCGCCGCGTCGGTCCCGCAGAGCGCGCCGACCAGCACGCCGGCGACCGTGGTGGCGCCGACCCCGAGGTCGCCGAGCAGCACCAGGTCGGTGCCGGCGTCGGCCTCCTCGTCGGCGACGGCCATGCCGGCCCGGAACGCCCGGACGGTCTCCTGGGCGGTGAGCGCGTCCTCGACGTCGATCCGCCCGGAGCCGCGCCGGATCCGGTGGGCGACCACCTCGTCCGGGAAGTCGGTCGGGTCGGCGTCCACGGCGACGTCGACGACCCGCACCTGGGCGCCGTAGCGCGCGGCCAGCCGGGACACCGGCGCGCTGCCGTCGAGCACGGCCCGCACCCGGGCCGCGGTGCCGCCCCGGGCGGGCATCCGGGAGACCCCGAGCGCCGCCACGCCGTGGTCGGCGGCGAACAGCAGCACCTTGGGGGCGGAGACGGGCAGCACCGGCGAGCGCCCCTGTACGGAGGCCAGCCAGCTGCCCAGCTCCTCGAGCCGGCCGAGCCCGCCGCGCGGCCGGTCGGCCGCCTGCCAGCGCTCCTCGGCGGCCCGCCGGGCGCTCTCGTCGGGGCGCTCGACGAGCGAGGAGAACGTATCGAGATCCACGGTCGTGTCCATCGTCCGGAAGGCTACACGGCGCGGGTGTTCAGCCAACGGCTGGCTTGACGGTCAGCACCTGACCGGCCACCACCAGCAGGACCCGCTCCGAGGCGTCCGCCACGGCCATGTTGAGCCGGCCCAGGGTGTCGCGGAAGCGGCGGCCCGCGGCGGTGGCCGGGACGACGCCCATGCCGACCTCGTTGCTCACCGCGACGGTGGTCCGTCCGGTGGCCGCCCAGGCCCGCGCCAGCGCCTCGCAGCGGCGCTGCACGGCGGCCTCGCCGCCGGCCGCCCAGACCTCGTCGTCCCAGGCGCCGCACTCGTCCATCACGGCGGTCAGCCACAGGGCGAGGCAGTCGACCAGCACCGGTGCCGGGTCGTCCGGGTCGGCCAGCACGGCCTCCAGGTCGCAGGTCTCGGCGGTGCGCCAGCTCGCCGGCCGGCGCTCCCGGTGCAGCGCGACCCGCTGGGCCCACTCGGCGTCGCCGTCGCGGGTGCCGCCGGTGGCCACGTACAGGACGTCCGGACGGTCGGCGAGCAGCTGCTCGGCGCGGGTGGACTTGCCGGAGCGGGCGCCGCCGAGCAGCAGGGTGCGGGGCAGCGGGGGACGGGTGGGCTCGGATCGGGTCGCCATGCCGTCCATCCTGCCGGAGCAGGCATACGGAAGATCGGGCCGGGCAGGCTATGGTGCGCAGCAACACAGGCAGCGTGGTCAGTGGGAGGAGCCGGCATGGTCTGGACGTGGCGGTACGAGAAGGCGGACGGCAGCGCGGTGACGCCGGGCGCCGGCCAGGAGGAGTTCGCCGGCCAGGGGGACGCCGAGACCTGGATCGGGGAGACCTGGAAGCAGCTCGCGGAGGACGGTGTGGACACCGCGGTGCTGCTGGAGGACGACCGGGTCGTCTACTCGATGAGCCTGGGCGAGGAGTAGCGCGGACGGGGTGGAGCGGCCGCGGCGCGGCTACTTCGCCCCGATCACGTGCAGGAGCGCGGCGACCTGCCGGTACGGGTCGGTGCGGCCGGCCCGGTCCTCGGCTTCCAGGAGCTGGGCCAGCTGCCGCCCGTCCACCGGCGGGGCCGCGTCGTCCGGGGCGCTGTCGGTGAAGA
Organism: Kitasatospora sp. NPDC058046; assembly: GCF_042885595.1. NCBI lineage: Bacteria > Bacillati > Actinomycetota > Actinomycetes > Kitasatosporales > Streptomycetaceae > Kitasatospora > Kitasatospora sp. NPDC058046. Next base: position 313,724 of record NZ_JBHVRS010000001.1, on the reverse strand, counting down.
CCCGCACGCCGTACCAGTGCCGCAGCGGGACGGACACCTCGGAGAGGGTGACGGTGAGGTCGGCGAGCCGGTCGGCCCGTGCGGCCAGTCCGAGCCGGTTGTAGTACCGGTCGCTCTCGAAGGCGTGCAGGGCGGCCCGCCAGTCCCCGGCGGCGGCCGGCCGCAGGGCGAGCGCGTCGCGGTTGCGGACCAGCAGCGAGAGCAGCCCCCCGGGCGCCAGCAGCCGGGCCAGCGAGGCGATCATCGGGTCCGGGTCGGGCAGGTACATCAGGACGCCGTGGCAGAGCACCACGTCGAAGCTGCGCGGGCCGAACCAGCGCCCGCACTGGTGGCCGTCGCCGCTGAGCAGCTGCATCCGGCCGCGGACCTCCGGCGGCTCCTCGGCGAGCGCCCCCTGGGCGACGCCGAGCGCGACCGGGTCCGAGTCGATCCCGGTGACGTAGTGGCCGGCCCGGGCCAGCCGCAGGGCCTGGGTGCCCTGGCCGCAGCCGATGTCGAGGACGCGCTGCCCGCTGCGGCCGGCCAGCTGTTCGGCGAGCTGGCGGGCGACGAGCTCCTGGCGGACGAAGTTGCGCAGCCCGCCGAGCCGGTCCAGCCAGGCGCCGGTGCCGCCCGCGAAGGAGCCGCTGCGCGAGGGCAGCCGGCGCTCCTGGGCGAGGCGGTCGTGGCCGCCGTCGCCCTGCCCCGGCAGCGCGCCGCCCTGCCCGGGGAGTGCGTAGAGGCCGGGCCCCTCCCAGGAGGGCGGGGCCCAGCCGGAGCCGACCGGTTCGGCGGTCAGGGCTTCTCCCCGCGCCGCACCTGCGGCTTGGGCAGGCGCAGCCGGCGCATCTGGAGGGTGCGCATGATGCCGTACGCGACGGCGCCGCGGGTGTTCTGGTCGGCGAAGCGCTCGGCCAGCTGCTTGCGCAGGCCGAAGCCGAGGCGGACGAAGTCCAGGATCACCAGCACGAAGAACAGCAGGAACAGCAGCGTGGAGAGCAGCTGGAGCGCCGGCACCTTGACGATGCTGAGCACCAGGATGACCACGGCGGCCGGCAGGAAGAACTCGGCCAGCGACCAGCGGGAGTCCACGTAGTCGCGGGCGAACTTGCGCACCGGGCCCTTGTCACGGGCCGGCAGGTGGCGCTCGTCGCCGTTCATCAGCGCCTGGCGCTGCTTCTCGCGCTCGGCGCGCATCCGCTCGCGCCCCTGGCGGGCGGCCTCCTTGCGGTCCTTGGGCACGGTCACCCGGGTACGCCGGTTGGCCTCGGCCTCACTGCGCTTGGGGGTGGGGCGGCCCTTCTTGGCCTGCGGATCGCGGGCCTGGGTCGTCTCGTCCTGCTTCTCCAGCACGGTGGCGGAGGCGGCGGCATCATCTGAACGGCGTCGGAACACACCACCAGCGTACGGGGTGCGACGCGGCTTCCACGGGCGCCCTCGGAACCGAACACATATCGATACCGCCAGGTCGCCGTCCGAAGCGGGTTTCCCGGGCCCTTCCCGTAGGGGATCAGTCGGATGGACGATGGGGGGGATGAGGGGCGGATCCACCCGGGGGAGGAGGAAACGCCACTGGTCGCTGTAGCAGTCTTGTTGCAGGCAGGTGCACTGCGGCGAAGGGCTCGCTGCACATACACTCGTCGTGTCTGGTAACGAGATAGAGACCGCAGGCCGGAGAAGGGGGCACCCGAGGCCCATGAGCGACGGAATCATGAAGCGTATGGGGCTGATCTTCCGCTCCAAGGCGAACAAGGCCTTGGATCGGGCGGAGGATCCGCGTGAGACGCTTGACTACTCCTACCAGAAGCAGCTTGAGCTGCTCCAGAAGGTACGGCGTGGTGTCGCGGATGTCGCGACCTCGCGCAAGCGGCTCGAACTCCAGCTGACGCAGCTCCAGCAGCAGTCGGCGAAGTACGAGGACCAGGGCCGCAAGGCGCTGTCGCTCGGCCGGGAGGACCTCGCCCGCGAGGCGCTGACCCGCAAGGCCAACATGCAGTCGCAGATCAACGACCTGGAGACGCAGTACCAGCAGCTCCAGGCCGAGGAGGAGAAGCTCACCCTCGCCTCCCAGCGACTTCAGGCCAAGGTGGACGCCTTCCGCACCAAGAAGGAGACCATCAAGGCGACGTACACCGCCGCCCAGGCGCAGACCCGCATCGCCGAGTCCTTCTCCGGGATCTCGGAGGAGATGGGCGACGTCGGCCTGGCGATCCAGCGTGCCGAGGACAAGACCGCCCAGATGCAGGCCCGGGCGGGCGCGATCGACGAGCTGCTGGCCTCCGGTGCGCTCGACGACGCGAGCGGTCTCGGCCGCAAGGACGACATCGAGGCCGAGCTGGAGCGGGTGGCCGGCGGTTCCGACGTCGAGCTGGAGCTGGCCCGGATGAAGGCCGAGCTCTCCGGTCCCTCCTCGGCCGGCCCCGCCGCGATCGAGCAGGGCAAGCAGGACGTCCAGCCGCAGCCGCAGCAGGACACCCCGCGCATCAACTACAACAAGTGATCTGAGCTCGACCCCACGAACCAGGGAGACGCACGGCATGATCATGAGGGTCATGGGTGAGGGGCAGTACGAGGTGGGCGACGACCACCTGAACCTGCTCAACGAGCTCGACGCCGAGCTCGTCACCGCAGTGGAGTCGGGGGACGAGGCGCTCTTCCGTGAGGCCTACGGCAAGCTCATCGAGGCGGTGAAGCAGTACGGCACCCCGGTGCCGCTGGATTCGCTGGAGCCGTCCGAGCTGATCCTGCCGAGCGCCGACGCGACGATCGACGAGGTCCGCGAGCTGCTGATGGCCGACGGCGAGGGCGTGATCCCGGGCTTCCCGGAGTAGGGCCGCGGCCGCTGCCAGACGAAAGGGCGGGCCCCCTCCACCACGGAGGGGGCCCGCCCTTCGGCTGTTGTCCGCGGACGGCTACGGCAGGGCCAGCATCCGGTCCAGCGCCGCCTTGGCGTACGTCTCGGTCTCCGGGTCGACGGTGATCACGTTCGGCACCCGGCCCTCGACCAGCGACTCCAGCGCCCAGACCAGGTGCGGCAGGTCGATCCGGTTCATGGTCGAGCAGAAGCAGACCGCCCGGTCCAGGAAGACGATCTCCTTGTCCGGGTGCGCCTTGGCCAGGCGGCGGACCAGGTTCAGCTCGGTGCCGATGGCCCACTTGGAGCCGGGCTCGGCGGCGTCCAGCGCCTTGATGATGTACTCGGTCGAGCCCACCATGTCGGCGGCCGCGACGACCTCGTGCTTGCACTCGGGGTGCACCAGGACGTTCACGCCGGGGATCCGCTCGCGGACGTCGTTCACCGAGTCCAGGCTGAACCGGCCGTGCACCGAGCAGTGGCCGCGCCAGAGGATCATCTTGGCGTCCCGCAGCTGCTCGGCGGTCAGGCCGCCGTTCGGCCGGTGCGGGTTGTAGACGACGCAGTCGTCCAGCGAGAAGCCCATGTCCCGTACGGCGGTGTTGCGGCCGAGGTGCTGGTCGGGCAGGAAGAGCACCTTCTGCCCCTGCTCGAAGGCCCACTCCAGGGCGCGCTTGGCGTTGGAGGAGGTGCAGATGAGGCCGCCGTGCCGGCCGGTGAAGGCCTTGATGTCGGCGGAGGAGTTCATGTACGAGACCGGGACGGTGGCGTCGGCTATGCCGGCGTCGGTCAGCACGTCCCAGCACTCGGCGACCTGCTCGGCGGTGGCCATGTCGGCCATCGAGCAGCCGGCCGCGAGGTCCGGCAGGACGACCTGCTGGCGGTCGCTGGTGAGGATGTCCGCGGACTCGGCCATGAAGTGCACGCCGCAGAAGACGATGTACTCGGCCTCGGGGCGGGCGGCCGCGTCGCGGGCGAGCTTGAAGGAGTCGCCGGTGACGTCGGCGAACTCGATCACCTCGTCGCGCTGGTAGTGGTGGCCGAGGATGAAGACGCGGTCGCCGAGCGCGGCCTTGGCCGCGCGGGCGCGCTCGACGAGGTGGGGGTCGGAGGCCGGGGGGAGGTCACCGGGGCATTCGACGCCGCGCTCGCTGTTCGGGTCGGCCTCGCGGCCGAGCAGCAGCAGAGCGAGCGGCGTCGGAGTGGGGTCGACGCCGTGGGTCTCGGTGATGGTGGTGGTCACGGGCGGGTGCCCTTCTGTGCGGCCGAGCTAGCGGTGGGGCCTTTTCGTCTAACTGACGCTATCTATTCTAACCGCTTAGCGTCAGAGTGACGATGGCCATCCTGTCGATGTGACGAGAACCGCTCGTCGAATCGGATGCTTCCGGGCGTGGCCGAATCGATACTTCGAAGCCGACGGGTATGGCTGAGCCCATGAAAGCAATCGCGATCAACCGCTACGGCGGCCCCGAGGTGGTCGAGTACACCGACCTGCCCGACCCCAAGGTCGGGCCCGACTCCGTACTGGTCGAGGTCCGGGCGGCCGGGGTGAACCCGGTGGACTGGAAGGTCCGGGACGGCGCCCTGGACGGCATCCTCGACGCGCACTTCCCGCTGGTCATGGGCTGGGACGTGGCCGGCGTGGTCCGCGCGGTCGGCGGCGGGATCACCGAGTTCGCCCCGGGCGACGAGGTGTACGGCTACGTCCGCAAGGACGCCGTCGAGCACGGCACCTACGCCGAACTGGTCTCCGCCCCGGTCCGCACCCTGGCCCGCAAACCGGCCGCGCTGGACTGGGCGCAGGCCGGCGGCCTGCCGCTGGCCGGGCTCACCGCCCTGCAGGGCCTGCGGGCGCTGCGCCTCGCCGAGGGGGAGACCGTCCTGGTGCACGCCGCCGCGGGCGGGGTCGGCCACCTGGCGGTGCAGGTGGCCCGGGCCCGCGGCGCCCGGGTGATCGGCACCGCGGCCGAGCGCAACCACGACTTCCTGCGCGGCCTCGGCGCCGAGCCGGTGGTGTACGGCGAGGGCCTGGCCGACCGGGTCCGCGCGCTCGCCCCCGACGGGGTGGACGCCGCCCTCGACCTGGTCGGCCACGGCGCCGTCCAGCTCTCGGCCGGCCTGGTGGCGGACCCGGGCCGGATCGCCTCGATCACCGACTACGGGGTCAAGGCGCTCGGCGGCCGGTACGTCTGGGTCCGCCCGGACGCCGACGACCTCGCCGAGCTGGCCGCGCTCGCCGACGACGGCCGGCTGACCGTCACCGTCGCCTCCACCTTCCCGCTGGCCCAGGCCGCCTCCGCCCAGGCGCTCAGCGCCGAGGGCCGCACCCGGGGGAAGATCGTGCTGCTCGTCCCGTGACGGCCGCCCGCCCGTCATCCGACGGCGGTGAACTCGTCCAGGTCATCCGCCAGAATGGTGGCGAACCGTTTCGGCAGTGGCAGCCCGCCGCCGGAACGCCCCGCCGAACCCCCCGTACGACCCGTGGAGCCCCTCACCCATGACCAGCAGCCGAGCGCACGAGGTGGTCGGGGCCGACCTGGACGAGACCGACCGGCTCCTGCTCGCCCGGCTCGGCAGCGACGGCCGCGCCTCGTACGCCGAGATCGGGCTGCAGGTGAACCTCTCCGCCACCGCCGTGCGCCGGCGGATCGACCGGCTGCGGGCGCGCGGCGTGGTGCGGGGCTTCACCGTGGTGCTCGACCCGTCCGTGCTGGGCTGGCAGACCGAGGCCTTCGTCGAGGTCTACTGCCGCGAGCGCACCGCCCCCGAGGAGATCCTCGCCAGCCTGCGGCAGTTCCCCGAGGTGGTCGCCGCCTGGACGGTCACCGGCGACCCGGACGCCCTGGTGCACCTGCGGGCCGCCGACATGCGCCACCTGGAGGCCGTCATCGAGCGCATCCGGCGCGAGCCCGGAGTGCAGCGCAGCCGCTCCTCGGTGGTCCTCTCCCAGCTCATCGGCTGACCGCCCGCCGGCCGCCCCCGGACCGTACGCAGGAATCCTGCGCGGACCCGCCCGAAGACGCCCGAAACCTGCCTGACCAGCCGCGTTCCGACGCGCGGGGAGGGCCCGGTGCTGCCTACGCTGATCACGTCCGGTCGTCGCGGTGAAGCGTCCCGCCGACCGGACGCCCCCCGACACCCCCACGCCGAGAGGGACCGCCGTGTCCGCAGCACCCGACCGCATGCACCGGCCCGACAACGAGCTGGTCGACCTGGTTTTCGACTACATGCGGGAGCGGCTGCAGTACGACCCCGTCCCGCTCGACCACCCCGGTGACGGCGAGCACCTGCGCACCCAGCTGGCCGGCCTGCTGAACCAGGACGGCAACAACCCGGTCGACGTGCTCAAGCTGTACGACCACGAGCTGTCCCGGGCGGTCATCTCCGCCGACAGCCCCCGCTACCTGTCCTTCATCCCGTGCGCCCCGACCAAGGCCGCGCTGCTGTTCGACATGGTCGTCTCCTGCGCCTCCCTCCAGGGCATCTCCTGGCTGGAGGCGGCCGGCGCGATCGCCGCCGAGAACCAGGTGCTGCGCCTGATCGCCGACCGCGCGGGCCTGCCCCAGTCGGCCGGCGGCTGCTTCGTGTCCGGCGGCTCGGCGGGCAACCTCTCCGCCCTGGTGGTCGCCCGCGACACCGCCCGCCGCAAGCTCGGTGTCGGCCCGGAGGCCCGGCTGCGGATAGCCGTCGCCGACCAGGTGCACTCCTCGGTCAAGAACACCTTCAACATCATCGGCGTCGAGGCCTTCAAGGTCCCGACCGTCAACCGGCGCTTCACCGGCGAGGCGCTGCGCGCCGCGCTGGCCGCCGACCCGAACCCGGAGACGGTGATCGCCGTCGTCGGCACCGCCGGCACCACCAACGAGGGCATCGTCGACGACCTGGCCGGCCTGGCCGAGGTCGCCCGCGAGCGCGACCTCTGGTTCCACGTGGACGGCGCCTACGGCGGCGCCGGCCTGTTCGCCCCCTCGGTGCGCGAGCGCTACAACGGCATCGAGCACGCCGACTCCTTCGTGGTCGACCCGCACAAGTGGCTGTTCGCCCCCTTCGACTGCGCCGCGCTGATCTACCGCAACCCGCAGCTCGCCCGCGCCGTGCACACCCAGGACGCCTCCTACCTGGACGTCCTGCACACCGAGGGCGACGAGTGGAACCCCACCGACTACGCCTACCACCTGACCCGGCGCGCCCGCGGCCTGCCGCTCTGGTTCTCGCTGGCCGTCCACGGCGTCCAGGCCTACACCGACGCCATCGAGGCCGGCCTCACCCTGGCCCGGGAGACGGCCCAGCTGATCCGCGAGAGCGAGCACCTGGAGCTGCTGTTCGACCCGCAGCTCTCGGCGGTCTGCTTCAAGCGCAGGGGTTGGACCAACGACGACTACTACCGCTGGTCGCAGCAGCTGCTCGCGGACCAGATCGGCTTCGTCACCCCCACCGGCTGGGACGGCGAGACGGTCGCCCGCTTCGCCTTCCTGCACCCGGGCACCACCATGGAGATGGTCAAGGAGATCCTGGACACCATGGTCTGAGCACCCTGACGTCCGTACGGCCCCCTCCGGAGCGCTCCGGAGGGGGCCGTACGCGTGCCCGCCTACAGGAACGCCCCGTTCGGCAGGTACGGCGCCGGCGGCCGCATCCCGCGCACCCCGACGAAGCCGCCGGTCTCCGGCGTCAGCCCGACCTCCAGCCCGACGTCCAGCGCCCACTCCTGCTCGGCGGTCAGGTACTCCACCCGCGCCTCGGCCCCGTCCGGCACCCGGGCCAGCGCCTCGCGCAGCAGCCGGGCCCCGATCCGCTTGCTGGTGGCCGCCAGCAGCCGCACCGTGCCGCCGTCCCGGTAGCAGTAGCCGCTGCCGGCCAGCGCGTCCGCGACCAGCAGCTCCTCGAAGTGCCCGAGCATCAGCTCGTGGTCCGGCCCGTGCGCGGACCCGCGCAGCCGGCGGTCCACCGAGTCCAGCAGGTGCAGGTGGGTGGCGTTGCCGCGGTGCACCGGTATGTCGCCCGGATCGATCAGCCCCTGCCGGTCCACCGTCCCGGTCAGCCGCATCGCCGGGTGCAGGGTGAACCCGGCCAGCCGGTAGCGGCGGGCCGCCGCAGGGGAGCCGGAGGCGCAGACCATCCCGCGCAGGCAGCCCCGGGCGTGCGCCATCGCCCGTTCGAACAGCAGCCGCCCCACCCCCCGGCCCTGCGCGGACGGCCGGACGGCGAACAGCGAGGGCGTCCACAGGCCCTCGCGGCGCATCGACAGCACCACCCCGACCGCCTGCCCGCCGCTCTCCGCCAGCCAGCAGCCCCCGGGATCGGTGCGCGCCAGGTGCCTGGTCCGGGCCAGCTGCAGCGGCGTCGGCCGCGGTGGCCGCGCGGGGTCGTCGGACGGTGCGGCGAACGCGGCGAAGGACAGTTCCCGGACGACCTCCGCGTCCGCTGCGGTGTCCCTGACCTGGCGAAGGATCATGCCGACCATCCTGGCGTCCGACGGGCGGCCGTGGGGCCCGTTCACCCGGATCCGTGCCTCGGGCGGTGACCGGCCCTCCGGGGGTGTGCGAGCATGGGGAGCGTAGGGGACGCGGGTGGCACACCCGGCCTACGGACAACCAGCCGCGAACAGGCCGCAGAAATCGATCGCCGCCCGGGAAATGAAACCGGACGGCCGTTGGTTGGCACTGGCGGCAGACCGTCGTCAAGACCGGGAGAAAGCAGATGACCGTCCAGGACGAGACCACCGTCGAGAGTGGCATCCTCCTCACCGATGCCGCCGCGGCCAAGGTCAAGGCCCTGCTGGAGCAGGAAGGCCGCGAGGACCTCGCGCTGCGCGTCGCCGTCCAGCCCGGTGGCTGCTCCGGCCTGCGTTACCAGCTGTTCTTCGACGAGCGCTCGCTCGACGGTGACGTGATCAAGGACTTCGACGGCGTCAAGGTCGTCACCGACCGGATGAGCGCCCCGTACCTGGGCGGCGCCACCGTCGACTTCGTCGACACCATCGAGAAGCAGGGCTTCACCATCGACAACCCGAACGCCACCGGCTCCTGCGCCTGCGGCGACTCGTTCAGCTAAGCCCGCTGCGGAAGGCGGCCCCGGGGTGATCCCCGGGGCCGCCTTTCCGTTTCCGCCCGCGGGCGCCGCGGCGCCTACCGCCCCGCGACGTCCGGGGTGACCGGGTCCGGCCCCATGTGCGGGTCGCCCTCCAGCGGCAGCTCCTGACCGCTCGTCCTGTCGACCACCGTCCGCCCGGCCAGCGGCGAGCGCAGGTCGGCCGCGACCGACTGCCGCTTGGCCAGCGCGTTGCACACCTGTCCCGGCTGGACGGTGGGCGGGCCCGGCACGACCAGCACGTCCACCCGGCCCGGCTGCGACTCGTCCGCCTTCAGCGCGTACGTGGTGCAGACCCCGCCGAAGAAGTAGACGGTCAGCTTGGTGGTGCCGTCCACCCGGTAGGCGACCGGCGGACGGACGGGCGCGTCCGAACCGTTCGGGTTCGGCTCGCCCACCGCGATCCCGTTGCCCGGGGGAGTGGCCGGGGCCGGCTGCCCGGGCGGGGGCGAGGCCGGGCTGGGTGTGAAGCCGGTCGGCGGCTGGGCCGGCTGCGCGGCCCCGGAGGAACTCCCGGTCGGAGCCGCCGAGGACGGGCTCGCGGAGTCCGCCGGGGCCGGCGGCGAGGCACTGGCCGAGGCGGACGCGGCGGCCGAGCCGCTCGTCGCCGCGTCCGAGGCGGGCTTGCCGCCGCCGCCGCTGCCGCAGCCGGCCACCGTCACCACCGCCGCCAGCACCAGACCCGTCAGGGCCACCGCTCGCCGACCGCGCCGGGGCATCGTCTCCAGATCCATCTGCACATCCTCCCGAGGGTTCAGCGGTGCCGCCTCCTCGCCGCTCCGCGCGGATGTGACGTGCTCCGGTCGGATCCGGTTCCACAGTGGTTCCGCAGCGGTTCCGCGCGCGGCTGATCCGGTCCGGCGGGCTCAGAAGCCGTACTCGGCCATCCCGGCGACCACCCGCTGGGCCCCGGAGGACACCCGGAAGCCGGTCGAGGCGGGGGCGACGGGCTCCGGGCCGGCCGCGAGCTGCGGCCAGAACCGGCGCAGCCGCCGGGAGGAGTCCAGCAGGGCGTCGAGCGTCTCGCCGTCCTCGGTCCGCAGGACGGGCAGGGCACAGTGGTCGGTCATCATCCGGTATCGCTCCGATCCAGGGCCGCGGCCACGCTGCCGCGGTCGACGACGGGGCCCGCACGACGGGCCCCCCACGGCCGACCCTAGGCAGGGGCCCGGCCGCCCACCAGTGCTACCGGGAGGTAGTACACGGAGGAGGGCGACGGGTGCCACCATGGCCGTGGGGCGGCAACTTGCGGCACTCTTGCCGGGCGCTCCCCGGGGCCGGGTACCGTAGGCGGGTTCGTCCCCGCCTGCCCGCTGGCCCCGCAGCCACCCTGAGGAGACCCCCCGTGCGTATCGCCGTCGCCGGCTCGATCGCCACCGACCACCTGATGACGTTCCCCGGCCGGTTCGCCGACCAGCTCGTCGCCGAGCAGCTGCACACCGTGTCGCTGTCCTTCCTGGTCGACACCCTGGACATCCGCCGCGGCGGCGTCGCGCCGAACATCGCCTTCGGCATGGGTGTGCTCGGCCTGCGCCCGGTCCTGGTCGGCGCCGCCGGTGCGGACTTCGCCGAGTACCGCAGCTGGCTGGAGCGCAACAACGTGGACTGCGACTCCGTCCACATCTCCGAGACCCGGCACACCGCGCGCTTCATGTGCACCACGGACGAGGACCACAACCAGATCGCCTCGTTCTACACCGGTGCCATGGCCGAGGCCCGCAACATCGAGCTGAAGCCGATCGCCGACCGCGTCGGCGGCCTGGACCTCGTCCTGGTCGGCGCCGACGACCCGCAGGGCATGGTCCGCCACACCCAGGAGTGCCGCACCCGCGGCTACGCCTTCGCCGCCGACCCCTCCCAGCAGCTGGCCCGCCTGGAGGGCGAGGACATCCGCGAGATCGTGGACGGCGCCGCGTACCTCTTCACCAACGAGTACGAGGCCGCGCTGATCGAGGCCAAGACCGGCTGGGGCGCCGAGGAGCTGCTCACCCGCGTCGGCACCCGGATCACCACCCTGGGCAGCAAGGGCGTCCGGATCGAGCGCAAGGGCGAGGCGCCGATCGTGGTCGGCTGCGCCAAGGAGGAGGCCAAGGTCGACCCGACCGGCGTCGGCGACGCCTTCCGCGCGGGCTTCCTGGCCGGCCTGTCCTGGGACCTCGACCTGGAGCGCTCCGCCCAGATCGGCTGCATGCTCGCCACCCTGGTGATCGAGACCGTCGGCACCCAGGAGTACGAGCTGCGCCCGGCCGCCTTCCTGAAGCGCTTCGAGGAGGCCTACGGCGCCGAGGCGGCCACCGAGATCAGCGCCCGCCTGGTCAAGTAGTCCGCCGGACGACGAGGTAGGCCGAGCCCCGGTCGCCGCCGTACTCGGCGGCCGGGGCCTCGCCCGCGTACTCCTGTCCGCGCATCCCGCACCAGGCCGGGATGTCCAGCCGGGCCGCCTCGTCGTCCGCCAGCACGACGACCGTGCCACCCGGCGGCACCTCGCCGATCCGCTTCGCCAGCTCGATCACCGGCAGCGGGCAGCGCTTGCCCAGCGCGTCGATCACTGTGACCCGCCCGCTCGCCTCCGGGCGCTCTGACCCGGCGCCGACGCTCCTCGCTCCGGCACTCCCTCCTCCGTCGGTCGCTTGTCGCTCCTCGCTTTCGGCCCCGGCGCGCCCTTCGGCTCGGGGCGCAGCCCCGATCGCGGCCGGCGCCGGCCCGGGAGCCGGCAGGTCCAGCCCGAGCGGCGCCCGGACGCCGGCCACCAGGTCCGGCAGCACCGCGAGGAAGCGCTCCACGTCCGCCTCGGCCGTCCCGTACGGCAGCGAGACCCGGACGTTCCCCTCGGTGAGCACCCCCATCGCCGCCAGCACATGGCTGGGCGTCAGCGTGGACGAGGTGCAGGAGGAGCCGGAGGAGACCGCGAAGCCGGCCCGGTCCAGCTCGGTCAGCAGCACCTCCCCGTCGACGTACAGACAGGAGAAGGTGACGATGTGCGGCAGCCGCCGCACCGGGTCGCCGACCACCTCGACCTCGGGCACCAGCCGCGGCACCCGGGTGCGGATCCGCTCCACCAGCGCGTGCAGCCGGGCGTTCTCCCGCTCGGCCTCGGCCCGGACGGCGCGCAGCGAGGCGGCCGCGGCCACGATCGCCGGGACGTTGACGTAGCCGGGCACCCGGCCGCCCTCGCGCTCGTCGGCCGGCAGCGGCGAGGCGTACCGGACGCCCTTGCGGACCGCCAGCACCCCGACCCCGGGCGGGCCGCCCCACTTGTGGGCGCTCGCGGTCAGCAGTGACCAGCCCGCCGGGACGTCCGCCCGACCGGCGCTCTGCGCCGCGTCCACCAGCAGCGGGACGCCGGCCCCGGCGCACAGCGCGGCGACCTCGCCGACCGGCTGCACCGTCCCGACCTCGTGGTTGGCGCTCTGCAGCGCGGCCAGCGCGGTGTCCGGTCGCAGCAGCGCGGCGAAGGCCGCCGGGTCGGCCCGGCCGCCCCGGTCGACCGGCGCCACCGACACCTCGCCCCCGGCGGCCTCGTGGCGTTCGGCGACGTGCAGCACGCTGGAGTGCTCCACCGCGGAGTGCACGAAGTGGCCGCCGCGCCGCCGGTTCCCGGCCAGCGCGCCCAGCAGGCCGAGCTGGACGGCCTGGGTGCCGCTCGCGGTGAAGGAGATCTCGTCCGCCCGGGTGCCCAGCACCGCGGCCACCGTCTCGCGGGCGGCGTCCAGCAGCATCCGGGCCTGCCGGCCGGAGCGGTACAGCCGGGCCGGATCGGCCCAGCCCTCGTCCAGGGCGGCGGTCAGCGCCTGCCGGGCGACGGGGTGCAGAGGGGCCGTCGAGGCCGCGTCGAAGTACACGGTCACATTTAACGACACACCCGGCCGCGTCCCCGGTCGGTCGCGCGGCTCACCCGCCGTCAGTCGATCATCCCGAATGTCCGCTTCGTCCGCGCCCGACGGGCCGTCACGGGCGTCGCCCGAGGTCATCCCCCGATCGGGCGTACGGACCTCGAATGCCTACGATGACCTGCGGCGCAGCCCCCACCGGGCCTGATCGGGCTAGCGGGCGGCGCGTTACCGGGGGCTGCCCGTCAGGAGCGCATAAGGCTGGAGTAGGGTTTGGCCCGCATAAGCATTCAAACCGTGCCCGTGGACGGGTCGCCGGGGAGGCTCACACTCCTCCCCGGGGCGACGCGAAGGCGGGCGAGACTTCGGGAAGGCGCTACGTGAGTCCCAACGGCTCCGACCGCTCGCCGCGGCGCACGATGCGGCGGAAGCTGCCTCAGGCGCTGGCACTGGGCCTCGTCATCGCGACCGCCACCGGCTGCTCGGCCAACGACCTCCCCAGGCTTGGCCTCCCGAGCCCCGTCACCAAGGAAGGGCCCATGGTCCTCCAGATGTGGCAGGGCTCCTGGATCGCGGCGCTGGTGGTCGGCGTACTGATGTGGGGTCTGATCATCTGGAGCGTGATCTTCCACCGGCGCAAGCGCACCGGTGTGGAGGTCCCCCCGCAGACCCGGTACAACGTGCCCATCGAGGCGCTCTACACCGCGGTCCCCATCATCATCGTCTCGGTCCTCTTCTACTTCGTCGCCCGCGACGAGTCGAAGCTGACGGCCACCTCCGAGAAGCCGCAGCACTACGTCAACGTGGTGGGCTTCCAGTGGAGCTGGGCGTTCAACTACGAGAACACCGAGACCCCCGACCCGGCCAACAAGGACGCCGCGTACGACGTCGGAACCCCCAAGGAGGTTCCGACGCTGTGGCTGCCGGTCAACGAGTCGGTGCAGTTCCGCCTCACCTCGCGTGACGTCATCCACGACTTCTGGCCCGTCAACTTCATGATGAAGATGGACGTCGTGCCGGGCGTGGTGAACAAGTTCGAGGTCACGCCGACCGTCAAGGGCGAGTACATGGGCAAGTGCGCCGAGCTCTGCGGCGTCGACCACTCGCGCATGCTGTTCAACGTCAAGGTCGTCGACCGCGCCGACTACGACAAGCACCTGGCCGAGCTTCGCGCCAAGGGCCAGAACGGCTGGGTGCCCTCCGGCCTCATCGGCATGGGAAGTGAAGAGAAGTGACCATCCTCAACGAGCCCGCCGCGGCCGGCGGGGGCGCCGATGCCGTCACGGTCGGGGCGCAGCGGACCCGGAAGCCGGGTTCCACCATCATCAAGTGGCTGACCACCACCGACCACAAGACGATCGGCACCCTGTACCTGGGCACGTCGTTCGCCTTCTTCCTGATCGGTGGCATCCTCGCCCTGGTCATGCGTGCCGAGCTGGCTCGTCCCGGGACCCAGATCCTGTCGAACGAGCAGTTCAACCAGGCGTTCACGATGCACGGCACGATCATGCTGCTGATGTTCGCGACGCCGCTCTTCGCCGGCTTCGCGAACTGGATCATGCCGCTCCAGATCGGCGCACCGGACGTGGCGTTCCCGCGTCTGAACATGTTCGCGTACTGGCTGTACCTCTTCGGCTCGACCATCGCGGTGGCCGGCTTCGTGACCCCGAACGGCGCCGCCGACTTCGGTTGGTTCGCCTACTCCCCGCTGTCCGACGCGGTGCACTCGCCCGGCGTCGGCGGCGACATGTGGATCATGGGTCTGGCCTTCTCCGGCTTCGGCACGATCCTCGGTGCGGTCAACTTCATCACCACGATCATCTGCATGCGCGCTCCGGGCATGACGATGTTCCGGATGTCGATCTTCGTCTGGAACGTCCTGCTGACCTCGGTGCTGGTCCTGCTGGCCTTCCCGGTGCTGGCCGCCGCGCTGTTCGCCCTGGAGGCGGACCGCAAGTTCGGTGCCCACGTCTTCGACCCGGCCAACGGCGGGGCGATGCTCTGGCAGCACCTGTTCTGGTTCTTCGGCCACCCCGAGGTGTACATCATCGCGCTGCCGTTCTTCGGCATCGTGTCGGAGATCATCCCGGTCTTCAGCCGCAAGCCGATGTTCGGCTACTCCGGCCTGATCGCGGCCACCATCGCGATCGCCGGTCTGTCCGTGACGGTGTGGGCGCACCACATGTACGTCACCGGACAGGTACTGCTGCCGTTCTTCTCGTTCATGACCTTCCTGATCGCGGTCCCGACCGGTGTGAAGTTCTTCAACTGGGTCGGCACCATGTGGAAGGGCTCGCTGAGCTTCGAGACCCCGATGCTCTGGACGGTCGGCTTCCTGGTCACCTTCCTCTTCGGTGGTCTGACCGGTGTCCTGCTGGCCTCCCCGCCGATCGACTTCCACGTCTCGGACTCGTACTTCGTCGTCGCCCACTTCCACTACGTGGTCTTCGGCACCGTCGTGTTCGCGATGTTCGCCGGCTTCCACTTCTGGTGGCCGAAGATGACCGGCAAGATGCTGGACGAGCGCCTCGGCAAGATCACCTTCTGGACGCTGTTCTTCGGCTTCCACACCACCTTCCTGGTGCAGCACTGGCTCGGCGCGGAGGGCATGCCCCGCCGCTACGCCGACTACCTGGCCTCGGACGGCTTCACCACCCTGAACACCGTCTCGACCATCGGCTCCTTCGTGCTCGGCCTGTCGATCCTGCCGTTCCTCTACAACGTCTGGAAGACCGCCAAGTACGGCGAGAAGGTCACCGTGGACGACCCGTGGGGCTTCGGCCGCTCGCTGGAGTGGGCGACCTCCTGCCCGCCGCCGCGGCACAACTTCCTCACCCTCCCGCGGATCCGCTCCGAATCCCCGGCCTTCGACCTCCACCACCCGGAGATCGCCGCGCTGGACTACCTGGAGAACCACGGTGAGCCGGCCAAGCACCTCGCCGGCGTGACCCCGGCGAAGTACGACGCCCCGAAGCTGGGCAAGGGCAACAAGGAGGGCGACGCCTGATGAAGGAACAGGGAAAGATCTTCCTGGGCCTGTCGGTCTTCGTGCTGGCCATGGCCATCACCTACGGCCTGTGGACCAACTCCGACACCAACGGCCCGGGCCTGGAGGCCGCCGGTACCACGGCGCTGTTCCTGGCCTTCGCGCTGTGCGCCTTCATCGGGTACTACCTCGCCTTCACCGCCCGCCGGGTGGACAGCGGCGCGGGTGACAACCCCGAGGCCGAGGTCGCGGACGACTCCGGCGAGCTGGGCTTCTTCGCCCCGCACAGCTGGCAGCCGCTCTCGCTGGCGCTCGGTGGCGCGCTCGCCTTCCTGGGCGTGATCTTCGGCTGGTGGCTGATGTTCTGGGCCGCCCCGATCATCATGATCGGCATCTTCGGATGGGTCTTCGAGTTCTACCGCGGCGAGAACCAGAACCAGTAGGGTTCGCGCTCGTGCACCAGGGCCGGTCCTCCCGTACGGGGGGACCGGCCCTGCCGCGTTCCCGGACGCCGCTGCGTCCCCGGGATGACGGCCTCACTCAGCTGGGTGAACCGGATGTCCCTCGGATGTCGCTTCACCGGGGGCGTTCCTACGATCTGATCAATCGTGCGAAACCTTCGGAGGCGGCCATGGCCGACAGGCGCGGAATCGCAGCTCTCGGCGGCATCTCGCTGGCCCTCGCCGTGCTGGCCCCGCTGGCCGGCTGCACGGCCGGGGACGAGGCGCCCGTCGGACCGCACCGGGTCGACGCGGCCCCGCTGGTCCACCTCTCGGCGGACGCCAAGGCGGACCCCTCCCAGCCGGTCACCGTGACGGCCGTCCAGGACAGCCGGCTCACCGACGTCACCGTGGTCGGCCCGGACGGCCGGGTGGTCGCCGGGAAGCTCGCCGAGGACCAGCGCAGCTGGCAGACCACCGGCCGGCTGAAGGCCGCCACCGCGTACACGGTGCGGATCTCCGCCGACGACGGCAAGGGCGGCCGCGGCGACACCACCGCGAGCTTCAGCACCCTCGCCGCCGAACGCCTGCTCACCGCCAAGCTCGGCCCGGACTCTTCCGGCAGCGGCGTCTACGGGGTGGGCCAGCCGCTCACCGTGGAGCTCTCCGAGGCGGTGAAGGACCCCCAGGCCCGCCAGGAGGTCGAGCGCGCCCTGACCGTCGGCTCCCAGCCCGCCGTCACCGGCGCCTGGTACTGGGTGGACGACAAGAACCTGCACTTCCGTCCGGAGGACTACTGGCCGGCCGGGACGACCGTCTCGCTGGCCTTCGACGGCACCGGCAGCCGGATCGCCGACGGCCTGTACGGCGGTGACCGCAGCTCGCTGAAGCTGCGGATCGGCGAGCGGGTGGAGTCGGTGATCGACGCGGCCGCCCACGAGCTCACCCTGAAGCGTGACGGCGAGGCGCTGCGGACCATCCCGGTCACCACCGGCAAGCCCGGCTTCGACACCCGCAACGGCGTCAAGGTGGTGCTCGGCCAGGAGCGGTCGGTCCGGATGAACGGCGAGACGATCGGGATAGCGCCGGGCAGCACGGAGTCCTACGACCTCGACGTGCTCTGGGCCACCCGGGTGACCTGGAGCGGCGAGTACGTCCACGCGGCGCCCTGGTCGGTCGGCTCGCAGGGCGTCGAGAACGTCAGCCACGGCTGTACCGGCATGAGCACCGGCAACGCCGAGTGGTTCTTCCAGCACACCCGGGTGGGGGACCTGGTGACGGTGGTGAACAGCCGCGGCGGCCGGATGGAGCCCTTCGGCAACGGCTTCGGGGACTGGAACATCGCCTGGACGGACTGGGTCAAGCACAGTGCCTCCGGACAGCCCGTCAGCACCACCGCACCGGCCTCCCAGGCCCCCGCCGCCGGGATGGTCCGCCCCGAGCTCTGAGACCCCCTGAGGCGCCCTCCGGGGCGCCTCAGCCCTGCGGGTAGGCCAGCCGCAGGGCGGTGTCCACGGCGGCCAGGGCCTCCGCGCGGGAGACGCCCAGGCGGCTCGCCCGGGCGGCGTACTCGGCGGCGGCCTCGGCGGCCAGCCGGTGCGCGGCGTCCCCGGTGGCGGCGATCAGCGTGCCGCGCCGGCCGTGGGTCTCCACCACGCCGTCCGCCTCCAGTTCGCGGTAGGCCCGGGCGACGGTGCCGGCCGCCAGCCCCAGCTGCTCGGCCAGGGCGCGGACGGTGGGCAGCCGCAGCCCGGTCGGCAGCTCGCCGGAGCGGGCCCGGTCGGCGATCTGGGCGCGGATCTGCTCGTACGGGGGAGTGGCCGAGGCGGGGTCGACGGACAGCTGCACGGGGGCTCCAGGTGGCGCGGGCGGCGGGTACGGGAAAGCCCGAGGGCCGCCGACCAGAACTCTGGTCAGCGGCCCTCGGGGTGACGCGGTGGTGCCTACGGGATCAGTGGTGGCCGTGGCCGCTGGTGATCTCGTGGTGCTCCTCGGCGGTCGGCTTGGGGATCTGGCTGCCCTCGCCGTAGAAGCCGCGGGAGAGCTTGGCCCGGGTGCGGGTGACGACGCCGGCCTTGCGGGCCACGCCGTTCTCGTCCGTCTGGGCCGGCAGCTCGACCGGCTGGTTCTGGTCGTGCGCGGTGAGCTTGTACAGGTCCTTCTGCGGCAGCTGGGTGTGCACCTCGACGAACTCGCCGTGCGGCAGGCGCTTGATGACACCCGACTCGCGGCCGTGCAGCACCTTCTCCTTGTCACGGCGCTGGAGGCCGAGGCACCAGCGCTTGGTGATGATGAAGACGACGACCGGGACGACGAAGAAGCCGACGCGGACGAAGTAGGTGACCGAGTTGATCGACAGGTGCAGGTGGGTGGCGAACAGGTCGTTGCCACCGGCCATCAGCAGGATCAGGTAGAGGCTGATCCAGGCGGCGCCCAGGGCGGTGCGGACCGGGGCGTTGCGCGGGCGGTCCAGGATGTGGTGCTCGCGCTTGTCGCCGGTGATCCAGCCCTCGATGAACGGGTAGGCCGCGATCGAGACCAGGACCAGCGGGAAGATCGCCAGCGGGACCATGACACCCAGGTTGAGGGTGTGGCCGCCCCAGACGCTGATCTCCCAGCCGGGCATGATCCGGATCAGGCCCTCGGAGAAGCCCATGTACCAGTCGGGCTGGGCGTCCGTGGACACCTGGTCGGGACGGTACGGGCCGTACGCCCAGATCGGGTTGATCGTGGCGATCGCCGAGATGACGGCGATGAGGCCGAACACCAGGAAGAAGAAGCCACCGGCCTTGGCCATGTAGACCGGCATCAGCGGCATGCCGACGACGTTCTTCTCGGTCTTGCCCGGGCCCGCCCACTGGGTGTGCTTGTGGTAGAAGACCAGGATCAGGTGCGCCACCAGCAGGCCGAGCATGATGCCCGGGATCAGCAGCACGTGGATGGTGAAGAACCGCGGCACGATGTCGTGGCCGGGGAACTCGCCCCCGAACAGGAACATCTGGACGTAGGTGCCGATCAGCGGGACGGCGAGGATCGCGCCTTCCATGAAGCGGATACCGGTGCCCGACAGCAGGTCGTCCGGCAGGGAGTAGCCGAAGAAGCCGTCGAACATGCCCAGGATCAGCAGCAGGAAGCCGAAGACCCAGTTGATCTCACGCGGCTTGCGGAACGCGCCGGTGAAGAACACGCGCATCATGTGGACGAGCATCGCGGCCACGAAGACCAGGGCGGCCCAGTGGTGGATCTGCCGGATCAGCAGACCGCCGCGGACCTCGAAGCTGATGTCCACCGTGGAGGCGTAGGCCTCCGACATCGGGATGCCCTTGAGCGGCACGTACGAGCCGTCGTAGACGACCTCGGCCATCGAGGGCTTGAAGAACAGCGTCAGGTAGACACCGGTCAGGATGATGATGACGAAGGTGTAGAGGCAGATCTCGCCCAGCATGAAGGACCAGTGGTCCGGGAAGATCTTCCGCAGGTTGGCCTTGGCGAGGGAGTAGATCCCCAGCCGGCCGTCAGTCCAGTCAGCCGCGGCTTCCCACTTGTTGGCGGGCTTTTCACGCGTGCTGGAGGGCTTGGCGGCACCGGTCGTGGTGCTGCTCGCGCTACTCATCGAGCACGCTCCCAGTAGCTCGGGCCGACGGGCTCCGCGAAGTCGCCGGTGGCGACCAGGTTGCCCTTCTCGTCAGTGATGATCTTCAGCTGCGGCAGCGGGTGGCCGGCCGGGCCGAAGATCACGCGGGCGCCGTCCGCCAGGTCGAAGGTCGACTGGTGGCAGGGGCAGAGCGCGTGGTGGGTCTGCTGCTCGTACAGGCTGATCGGGCAGCCGACGTGGGTGCAGATCTTGGAGTAGGCGAGGATGCCCTCGAAACCCAGCTCCTTGGACTTGTCGTCCTTGATGTCCTCGGGCGCGATGCGGACCAGCATCAGGGCGTCCTTGGCGATCCGCTGCTGGAAGTCCTCGCTGTGCGTGGACAGGCCCTCCGGCATGGCGAACGTGAGCGAGCCGACGATGATGTCCTCGGGCTTCATCGGCTGCATGGTGTTCATGTTGATGAGCTGCAGCGGCTTGGTCTCGGTCGCCTCCTTCCAACCGGTCTCCTTGAGCTTCTTCTCGGGAAGCGGGCCAAGGTCACGGAGCAGGACCACGCCGGAGAGCGGGACCAGCGCCATGGAGCCGATCAGGGTGTTGCGGATCATCTTGCGGCGGCCGAAGCCGGACTCGGCGGCACCGGTCTTGAACTGCTCGATGACGTCGTTGCGGACCTCGTCGGAGGCCTCGATCGGGTGACGCTCGGCGGGCAGCTCGACGTCCGACATCAGCGTGCGGGCCCAGTGGACCGCACCCGCGCCGATCATGAACAGCGCGACGCCCAGGGTCAGGCCGAGCGCGAAGTTCAGCGCGCTGACGTGACCGAGCGGGAAGATGTAGACGATCTTGTCCGGGTCGATGGCCACGTACGAGGCGATGAACCCGACAGTGGCGAGCATCGAGACCACGAACATCAGCGAGACCTGGCGCTCGGCACGCGACGCGGCCTTCTCGTCGATGTCGGTGCGACGGGGCTCGTGGGCCGGCAGGCCCGGGTCGGCGAACGGGCTGCCGTGGTCGGCCACCTCGCCGGCGGAGCCGTGCGGCTCCGGGAGCTTCTCTTCTGACATGTCGTGGCTCATGACTTCTTGGCCTTGGTGGTGTGGGCGGCGACCCAGATCGCGACCGCGATGAGCGTGCCGAGGCCGAAGATCCAGCCGAACAGACCCTCGGTCACCGGACCGAGGCTGCCCAGGGTGAGACCGCCGGGGTTGGGCTCATCGTTGGTGGTGTGGCGGACGAAGGCCACGATCTGCTTCTTCTGCTCCTCGGGCATGGTGGTGTCCGGGAACGACGGCATGTTCTGCGGGCCGGTCTGCATGGCCTCGTAGATGTGCTTGGCGTCCACGCCCTCCAGCGAGGGGGCGTACTTGCCCTTGGTCAGGGCACCACCCTGGCCGGCGAAGTTGTGGCACTGGGCGCAGTTGGTGCGGAACAGCTCGCCACCCTTGGAGACGTCCTCGGGGTTGGTCGAGGTGAACTGCTCCTCCGTCGGGGTCACCGGGCCGGGACCGAGGGAGGCGACGAAGGCGGCGAGCTGGTCGATCTCCGCCTGCGAGTAGATGTTCTTCTTGCGCGGGACCTGGGCGCCGGGCTGCTGGGCCGGCATGCGGCCGGTGCCGACCTGGAAGTCGACAGCGGCGGAGCCGACGCCGACCAGGCTCGGACCGTCACTGCTGCCCTGGCCGTTCAGGCCGTGGCAGGAGGAGCAGCCCACGGCGAAGAGCTTCTTGCCCTCATCGATCGCGAGCGACTGCGCGGCGACGTCGGCCTGCGCCTTGTCGGCGGGCGCGAACGCGGCGTACAGCCCCCCGGTTGCCGCCAGGGCGAGAAGTAGGACGACCAGCGCCGCCAATGGGTGGCGCCGTCGTGCGGAGAGCTTTTTCACGGAATAACCCCGGTGTCAGGATCTGGTCGACTGGTGGGTGCACCCGGCGGCCGGTCTGGCCGGCACGAGGCTGCCTGTCTAGGGCTGCGCGCGCGGTCGGTCGGTGGGAGCGTCGGCACCGGCAGAAGCGGCCCGTCGCCGGTGAGGGCGGGGGCCGCAGCCGGTGGCCAGCGACCTGATCAGCTGGTTACTTGATCAGGTAGATGGTCGCGAACAGGCCGATCCACACGACGTCGACGAAGTGCCAGTAGTACGACACGACGATCGCGGCGGTGGCCTGCTCGTGCGTGAAGCGCTTGGCTGCGTACGTCCGTCCCAGGACCAGCAGGAAGGCGATCAGACCACCCGTCACGTGCAGCCCGTGGAAGCCGGTGGTCAGGTAGAACACCGTGCCGTACGGGTCGGAGGACAGCGACAGGCCGTCCTTCTTGACCAGCTCGGTGTACTCGAAGACCTGGCCGCCGATGAAGACCGCGCCCATGGCGAACGTGAGGATGAACCACGCCCGGAGCTTCTTCACGTCTCCGCGCTCGGCGGCGAACACGCCGAGCTGACAGGTCAGCGAGGAGAGCACCAGGATCGTGGTGTTGACCGAGGAGAAGGGCACGTTGAGGGCGTGGGCCTTCTCGGTCCAGAACTCCGGCCCCTTGACGGAGCGGAGCGTGAAGTACATCGCGAAGAGGGCCGCGAAGAACATCAACTCGGAACTGAGCCAGACGATCGTTCCGACGCTGACCATGTTCGGCCGGTTGACCGATCCGTGCGCGTGCCCGGTTTCTACTGCTGTTGCTGTCGCCACGACGGACATTATGTCGGTCCCTTATTCCGTCTTCACGTCGGGGGGTGTCCCTCGGAGTGTCCGGTGCGTGCGGTATGCCCGCTTGGGGGGCGACGGGGTGCCCGTACGGGGGGTGAGCAGCGGCGTGTCCCTTTTCTGATGGTTCCTCGGAGGAGCCTGGACCCCGTTGCCCGGCGCGCCGGTGCACGGTCGGAGTAGCCGAGGGAGGTAGGGGGGAGGGCGTCCGGGTGAGCCGTACGGGTGGACCGGGCGGGGTCGGGTGACGGGCCGTCCTCCAGGCGGGTTAGTCCGGGGCGCGGCGGCTTGAGGAGGAACGTGCGCGAGGGGGACTCGGCGGAGGGTGATCGGGAGTAGCATCCGGATCAGGCGAACGTGGTCCGGATCACACTTGAGGGAGCAGGGCCCATGGCGTACACGACCGATGAGACGCTCACCGTCCTCGTCTACAGCGACGACCGCAACACCCGCGAGCAGGTGCTGACGGCGCTCGGCCGCCGCCCTGCCGAGGACCTTCCGGAACTGTCCTACCTGGAGTGCGCGACCACCCCCGCGGTGCTCAAGGCACTGGAGAAGGGGGGAGTGGACCTCTGCGTGCTGGACGGCGAGGCCGTTCCGGCCGGCGGGCTGGGCCTCGGGCGCCAGCTCAAGGACGAGATCTACGGCTGCCCGCCGGTCCTGGTGCTGATCGGCCGGCCGCAGGACTCCTGGCTGGCCGCCTGGAGCCGGGCCGACGCCGCGATCTCCCGTCCGGTGGAGCCGGTGGCGCTGGCCGGGGCGGTCGCCACCCTGCTGCGGGACCGGCTGGCGAAGCGGACTCCGGCCGTCCGCTGAAATCCGCGCCAGGAGTAGGAAAGACAGGGGTAGAAGCGGGCGCTCCGCTCGATAGGCTGGCTCCATCCGTACGGACGTCCCCGGAGCGGGGAACCGACAACAGCTGGAGTCAGCCATGGTGAACGTGAACCCTGCGAACGGCGGTAGCGACCCCGCGCAGGTGGTCCGCACCTGGCCGGACCTCCTGGCGGCACTGTTGCAGGGGGAGGACCTCGACCGCTCGTCCACCGCGTGGGCGATGGACCGGATCATGAGCGGCGAGGCGTCCCCCGTCCAGGTGGCCGGGTTCATGATCGCGCTGCGGGCCAAGGGCGAGTCGGTCGAGGAGATCGCCGGCCTGGTCGACGCGATGTACGCGCACGCCGAACCGCTGGAGATCCCCGGCCCGGCGGTGGACATCGTCGGCACCGGCGGGGATCGGGCGAAGACCGTCAACATCTCCACCATGTCGGCGATCGTCGCGGCGGCCGCCGGCGCCAAGGTGGTCAAGCACGGCAACCGGTCGGCCTCCTCGACCAGCGGCTCCTCGGACGTGCTGGAGAAGCTCGGGGTGGCGCTGGACCTCTCCCCCCGGCGGGTCGCCGAGGTGGCCGAGGAGGTCGGGCTGACCTTCTGCTTCGCGGCGAAGTTCCACCCCTCGATGCGGCACGCCGCCACCGCGCGGCGCGACCTCGGGGTGCCGACCGCCTT
The DNA here is from genome assembly GCF_042885595.1 of Kitasatospora sp. NPDC058046. Lineage (NCBI taxonomy): Bacteria > Bacillati > Actinomycetota > Actinomycetes > Kitasatosporales > Streptomycetaceae > Kitasatospora > Kitasatospora sp. NPDC058046. The sequence goes on along the minus strand of NZ_JBHVRS010000001.1, from coordinate 289,745 downwards.
CAACATCCTCGGCCCGCTGACCAACCCGGCCAAGGTCACCGCGCACGCCATCGGCTGCTTCGACACCCGGCTGTCCGGGCTGATCGCCGGGGTGCTGGCCCGGCGGGGCGCCACCGCGCTGGTCTTCCGCGGCGACGACGGGCTGGACGAGCTGACCATCACCACGACCTCGCAGGTCTGGCTGGTGCGCGACGGGGTCGTCACCGAGTCCACCTTCGACCCGCGGGACGTGGGCATCGAGCTGGTCGGCATCGAGGCGCTGCGCGGGGCGGACGCCTCGTACAACGCCGAGGTCGCGCGGCGGCTGCTGGCCGGCGAGCACGGGCCGGTGCGGGACGCCGTCCTGCTGAACACGGCGGCGGCGCTGGTCGCGCTGGAGCTGGGCGACGCGCCGCTCACCGAGCAGCTGGCGGCCGGCATGGAGCGGGCCGCGAAGGCGATCGACTCCGGTGCCGCGCAGGACCTGCTGCGGCGCTGGTCGGAGGCCACCAGCCGGGCCTGAGGCGGCAGTTGGGGAGCCCGTGCCGGTACGCCGGTGCGGGCTCCCGTGCTGTCCGGATGCTGGATGCCCGTTTGACCACCCGGTGGACCAGGCCTAGAGTCTTCGCCAGGTCATGAGTGACAGCGCCAAGCCCCAGCTGGCTGTCCGGCAACCCTCCGTCCGTGGCGGGGTGCCCTGGGTGAGGACCGGGTCGTCACGGCAAGCCGTCCGTGCGACAAGCGCGGACGCCCGACGACTAGCACTCCCGGGGTCCCTTGCCCCAGAAGGAGTGCATCCCCATGTCTCTGGCCACCGAAATCCGCACCCCGCTCGCCGTCCTCGGCGCTGACGTCCAGGTCCCGCTCGCCAGCGGTGAGAAGGTCGGCTACGCGGCGCTCGACTACGCGGCGAGCTCGCCGGCGCTCCAGCGGGTGTGGGACGACGTCGCCGCCTACGCGCCGTACTACGGCAGCGTCCACCGCGGGGCCGGGTACCTCTCCCAGCTGTCCACCGACCTGTTCGAGCAGAGCCGCCGCACCGTCGGCGAGTTCCTCGACCTGCGCGAGGGCGACCAGGTGGTCTTCACCCGGGCCACCACCGACTCGCTCAACCTGCTGGCCTCCGCCGTCCCGGCCGGCACCCGGGTGTTCGCCTTCGAGACCGAGCACCACGCCTCGCTGCTGCCCTGGGCGCACGCCGGACTGGACGTCACCTACCTGCGGGCGCCGCGCTCGCGGGCCGAGGCGGTGGCCGCGCTGGACGCCGCGCTCGCCGAGGCGCCCGAGGGCCCCAAGCTGCTCTGCGTCACCGGCGCCTCCAACGTGACCGGCGAGCTGTGGCCGGTCGCCGAGCTGACCGCGACCGCGCACCGGCACGGCGCCCGGGTGGTGCTGGACGCCGCCCAGCTGGCGCCGCACCACCGGGTCTCGGTGCGCGAGCTGGACGTCGACTGGATCGCCTTCTCCGGCCACAAGATCTACGCGCCGTTCGGCGCCGGGGTGCTGGCCGGCCGGGCGGACTGGCTGGACGCGGCCGAGCCGTACCTGGCCGGCGGCGGGGCGACCCGGACGGTGGCCCGGGAGGCCGACGGCTCGGTGGCCGTGCAGTGGCACACCGGCCCGGCCCGGCACGAGGCCGGCTCGCCGAATGTCATCGGCGCCTACGCGATCGCCTCGGCCTGCCGGGCGCTGACCGAGGCCGGCTTCGACGGGCTGGAGGCCCGCGAGCAGCAGCTGATCGCCCGGCTGACGGCCGGGCTGGCCGAGATCCCGCAGGTCAAGGTGCTGAACCTGTTCGGCGAGGGCTCCGCCCGGGTGGGCGTGCTGTCCTTCGTCGTCCGGGACTGGAACAGCTCGCACTTCTCCGCCGCGCTGTCCGCCGAGTACGGCATCGGGGTGCGCGACGGCCTGTTCTGCGCCCACCCGCTGGTGCGCACGCTGCTCGGCGACGAGGACGAGGCACCGTCCGAGTGTGGTGCGCCCGAGCCGTCGCTGCCGGGCGAGCGCAGCCTGAACGCGATCCGGGTGAGCTTCGGAGCCGGGACGCCGGACGAGCACGTCGACCGCTTCCTGACCGCCGTCCGGGAGCTGGTCACGGAGGGCGCGGCGTGGAACTACCGCAACGAGGGCGGGCGCTGCGTCGCCACCGTGCAGGTCGAGCGGGGCCGGCGCGCCGAGGGCTGACCGCTACTCGTCCAGGCCGAGGGCGAAGGCGGCCTCCAGGTCGTGCTGGGAGTAGGTGCGGAAGGCGATCTGGGTCTCGGTGTGGGCCACGCCCGGGACCTTGTTGAGCCGGCCCGGGATGACCTCGGCCAGGTCGTCGTGCCGGCGCACCCGCACCATCGCCACCAGGTTGTAGCCCCCCGTCACCGAGTAGACCTCGCTCACGCCGTCGATGGCGGCGATGGATTCGGCGATCTCCGGGATGCGGTCGACACTGGTCTTGATCAGGACGATGGCGGTGATCACAGTTCGGGCTCCTTTGTGGGGTGCCGCCAGCGTATCGGGCGTCAGCCCGGTCGTCGCGGGGGGTGGCGGACCACGGTGCAGGCGTAGAGGAACCCGGCCGAGAAGCCGATCACGTGGACCAGGTACGCCACCCCGGGGCCGGCCGCGTGCACCGACCACCACTGCAGGACGAACCAGAGGCCGAGCACCAGCCAGGCCGGGAAGCGCAGCGGCAGGAAGAACAGCAGCGGGACGAGGGTGGTCACCCGGGCCCGGGGGTGGAGGCGCAGGTAGGCGCCGAGGGCGGCGGCGATCGCCCCGGAGGCCCCGATGAGCACCCGGGTGGAGTTCGGCGAGTGCGCCTCGGCGAGCGCGAAGCCGTACGTGGTCAGGCTGCCGGCGGCCAGGTAGAAGACGGCGTACCGGGCCCGGCCCAGCCGCCGTTCGACGGTGGGGCCGAAGACCTGGAGGAAGAGCAGGTTCCCGAGCAGGTGCAGCCAGCCGGCGTGCAGGAAGAGCCCGGTGAGGACGGACAGCGCCGGGCGCTTGCCCGGGGTCGGGGCGGCCGGGCAGCCGGGGACCGGGTCGGGGGCCTCGGCGAGCTGTTCGGCGGTCAGCGGCCGTCCGGCCAGCACCTCGGCCGGGACGGCGCCCCAGCGCTGCTCGTACCGCTGCTCCGCGCAGACCCGGGCCTGGCCGGTGCCGTACAGCGGGTTGAGCCCCGCGGCCGGGCCGAGCAGGAAGACCAGGGTGTTGAGGGCGATCAGGGCGTAGCTGACCACGGGGGCGGTCGCCGCCGGGCGGCCGCCCCGGGCGGCGGTGTGGTCGGGGACCGCGAGCGCCATGCGGCCAAGCATCCCTCCGGGCGCCGCAGGTGACACGGCGGTTTACGGCAGGTGGACTAGCCCGGGTGTTCAGGCAACCGGTGGTCGCGACGGTTGCCCCAGGCAATAGGCTTGGGGCGGGCATTCCCGCCTCCCGCCGCCGACGCCGGGGCTCCGGGGGGAGCGCCTGCCCCACCCAGGGACCACCCGAGAGGACCCCCGATGACCGTCCCCGCTCTGACCGCCGAGACGCGCTGGCGCTGCACCCTGTGCGGCAACCTCACCCGCTTCGACGTGACCCGCACCGCGCGGGTGACCGAGTTCCTGCACTTCGACCTGGCCGGCGAGTCCAAGGTCGAGGAGACCGAGGTGCTGAGCGAGACCGTCGAGTCGGTGCGCTGCCGCTGGTGCAACGCCGTGGACCAGGTCGAGCTGGTGGCCCGTCCGGGCGCCGAGGAGACGCAGGCCCCCGCCGACCAGGGCTGATCCCCGCCGCGGCGGCGGGGTGGGTGCGCGGCGCACCCGCCCGCGCCGCACGGGACAATACAGAACAGGACGCACGGAGCGTGCCGACGGGGGGCGGCCGCGGCCGTGCCCCGCTGGACCAGGATCGGAGCCGAGGACGTGGTGGACGCAGCGAAGGAGCCCGGCGCAGCCCAGGGGCTTCAGCCCGCTGCGGCCGAGGCCCCGGCCGAGGCTGCCGGGACGGCGGACGGCGCCTCCGGGTCCGCGGCGGAGCGCGCCGTCGAGAAGCTCGACCGGCCGCTGCCCGAGGGCGTGCGCCGTCGGGTGGTCGGCCTGGCCTCGGACGCGCTCGGCGGGGTGCCGCCGGCCGAGCTCCCGCAGAGCCTGCGTCAGTACGTCAAGTTCACCCCGGCGCGGCGGGCCAAGTACGCGGCCACCGCGCTGGCGGCGGCGCTGGAGGCGGAGCCGGCCTTCCGGGTGCGGATAGCGGAGCGGCTGCGTCTCGGGCAGCCGGACCTGGTGAAGGCGCTGGAGTCGGGCACCGTCCCGAGCGCGGCCGATCCGATGGACGTCGCGGCCGCCGCCTACCTGGTGCGTTCGACGGGCTGGAGCCGGCTGGTGGCCGAGGCCGGCGAGGAGGCCGAGCGGGCCGGTGCCGAGGACGCGGCCGCGGAGGCGGTCCGGCTGGTGGAGAAGCTGCAGGCCGAGCTGGCCGAGGTGCGGGCCTCCGCGCGGGCGGACGCGGACCGGCAGCGGGCCGAGTCCGACGGCGTCCGCAGGGAGGCCGAGTCGCTGCGCAAGAGGGTGCGGTCGCTGGAGAGCGACACCCGCCGGGCGCAGGCCGAGACCCGCCGGGTGGCCGGCGAGCTGGACGCGCTGAAGGCGCAGGCCGCGGCCGAGCGCGGCGCGGCCGAGAGCGAGGCGCGCCGGCTCCGGCACCGGGTCCTGGAGCTGGAGAACGCGGCCGAGCAGGGCCGCCGTTCGGCCCGCGAGGGGCGCAGCGTCGAGGACATGCGGCTGCGGCTGCTGCTGGACACCGTGCTGCAGTCGGCCCAGGGGCTCCAGCGGGAGCTGGCGCTGCCGGTCGCCCAGATCCGCCCGGCGGACCTGGTGGAGGCGGTGGTGCCGGGGGCGGCCTCGCCGCACGACGTGGCCCGGCGCGGGCTGGCCGAGGACGATCCGGCGCTGCTGGACCAGCTGCTGGCGATCCCCCAGGTGCACCTGGTGGTGGACGGCTACAACGTGACCAAGACCGGTTATCCGACGCTGCCGCTGGAGCAGCAGCGGATCCGGCTGCTGGGCGGGCTGGCGATGCTGGCCCAGCGGACCCAGGCGGAGGTCACCTGCGTGTTCGACGGGCAGGACCTGGACGTCCCGGTGATCATGGCGCCACCGCGCGGGGTCCGGGTGCGGTTCAGCCGGACCGGGGAGACGGCCGACGAGCTGATCCGCCGTCTGGTGCGGGCCGAGCCGCAGGGCCGTCCGGTGGTGGTGGTGTCCACCGACCGGGAGGTCGCGGAGGGCGTGCGGAAGGCGGGCGCGCGCCCCGTGGCGTCGGTGCTGCTGCTGAACCGACTGGCCCGGCCCTGAACCCGGGGAGGTTCGCATGATGCCTGGTCAGGGCCTGTTTCGGAGCATTGTGCGAGTCCGGTGAAGTCAGTGTGGGGACCGGAGTTCACGCCTTCGGGGGAGTGGCAAAACGGATAGATCTTCACTAGGGTCTGGCGTCAAACCTATTTTCCGGAATCTCATCCCATCAGGTGAGCCCGTTGGAAGAAGGAGCCGGTCCCTTGGCCTCCCACCGCCGTCCCAAGCAGCCGAGCCGCGCACGGATCTCCGTGCTCACCGCGGCCGCTGCGACCGCGGTCGCCCTCTCCGCCCAGGTGGCCGCGCACGCCGCGCCGCAGCCGAACAAGACGGACGTCAAGGCGCAGATCGACCAGCTCCAGGAGGAGCAGGAGCAGGCGGCCGAGAAGTACAACGGCGCCAAGGAGCGGGCCGACCAGCTGCGCAAGCAGGCCGACCAGCTGCAGGACCAGGTGGCCCGCGGCCAGGAGCAGATGACCCAGCTCCAGGGCGGCCTCGCCGAGGTGGCGGGCGAGCAGTACCGCAGCGGCGGCATCGACCCGTCCGTCCAGCTGATGCTCTCCTCGGACCCGTCCGGCTACCTGGACAAGGCCTCCACCGTCCAGCAGGCCAGCACCAGTCAGGCCGAGGCGCTCAAGGGGCTGCTGGACCAGCAGCGCCGGCTGGACCAGGAGAAGACCGAGGCGGCCGCCGTCCTCGCCTCGCTGGACACCACCACCAAGGACCTGAACCAGGCCAAGTCGGACGTCAACACCAAGCTGAAGGCCGCCCAGGACCTGCTGAACTCGCTGAGCTCCGCCGACCGCGCGGCGCTGCGGGCCCAGCAGGCGCAGGACGACCGCGCCTCGCGCGGCAGCGACCGGGTCGACCTCGGCAGCCTGCCGCCGGCCAGCGGCTACGCGGCCACGGCGCTGGCCAAGGCGATGAGCAAGCAGGGCTCGCCGTACGTGTGGGGCGCCACCGGGTCGACCACCTTCGACTGCTCGGGCCTGATGGTCTGGGCGTACGGGCAGGCGGGCGTCTCGCTGCCGCGCACCTCGCAGGAGCAGGGCCACTACGGCACCCGGATCCCCTCGCTGGACCAGGCCCAGCCGGGCGACCTGGTGATCTACGGCCCCGACATGCACCACGTCGGGATGTACATCGGCAACGGCATGGTGGTCCACGCGCCGCACACCGGCGACGTGGTGAAGGTGATGAAGGCCGACGCGATGTCGATCAACACCATCCGCCGGGTCTGACGGCCCGACACGCCCGGGGGCTCCCGCGGGGGCCTGTGAAAAGCGCCACCCCCGTTCGGGGTGGCGTTTCGGGTTTCCGGCCCTTCGACGACCACATGGTGAGAACCGATCAGCCTTGTGTGCGTCAATGGTCACCATCGGTCATTTTCACAAAGGAACTTGGGTAATCTTCTGTCTTTTTTCTGACAAGGATTTGAACCGATCACGGTTCAGTTACTAGGGTCATGCTCCGAACCACCGCACTGTCGATCGCCCAGCCAGGGTGGCGGCGGTGGTTACCGTCGAGTTCGCAAGGCAGCGGGACAGGTCGAAGCGACTGTCCGACAGGGGAGCCCAGTGGTAGGGGGCGCTGCGGAGCGGAGCCGGGGAACCACGTTCCTCCGGGGTGAATCGGCGCCAGGTCGGCCGGTGGAACGGCCGTGAGGCGTCGTAGGGCATGCTTCCGGCCCGAACCCGTCAGCTCACCCGGTAGGCGGCCGTAGGAAGAAGGAGTCCGCCTTCGTGGCGTCCCATCGTCGTCCCAAGCCCGCCGGCCGCGCCCGGGTCTCGATCCTGACCGGCGTCGCCGCCGCAGCCGTCGTCCTCTCCGCGCAGGGTGCCCACGCGGACCCGCAGCCGACCAAGGAACAGGTCAAGGGGCAGGTCGACCAGCTCAACGAGCAGGCCGAGGTCGCGACCGAGAACTACAACGCCGCCCAGGCCAAGCAGCAGGACCTGGAGAAGCAGGTCTCCGGCCTGCAGGACCAGGTGGCCCGTCAGCAGGCCCAGGTCACCGAGCTCCAGGGCGGCCTCGCCGAGATCGCCGGCGAGCAGTACCGCAACGGGGGGATATCCCCCACCGTCCAGCTGATGTTCTCCTCCAGCCCGGACAGCTTCCTCAGCCAGGCCGACGCGCTGAACCAGGCCGGCAGCACCCAGAAGGGTCAGCTGAAGGAGCTCCAGGAGCAGCAGCGCAAGCTCGACCAGGACCGCAACGAGGCCCAGGGCAAGCTCGCCGAGCTGGAGTCGACCACCCAGCAGCTGAAGGCCTCCAAGGACGAGGTCCAGGGCAAGCTGAAGGCGGCCCAGGACCTGCTCAACACGCTGACCGAGCAGGACCGCCAGGCGCTGCGCCAGGCCGAGGAGAAGGCCGCCGCCGAGGCCAAGGCCAAGGCCGACGCCGCCCAGGCCCAGCAGCAGCAGGCCGACCGCGCCTCCCGCGACAACAGCCGCGGCAGCCTCTCGGCCCCCACGACCACCGCTCCGGTGAACGTGGCCCCCGGCAGCTCGCGCGGTGCCGCCGCGCTGTCCGCCGCCGCCTCCAAGATCGGCAGCCCGTACGTCTGGGGCGCCACCGGCCCGGGCTCCTTCGACTGCTCCGGTCTGATGGTCTGGGCGTACAACCAGGCCGGCGTGTCGCTGCCGCGCACCTCGCAGGCGCAGGCCTCGGCCGGCACCCGGCTCGGGACGGACCTCTCCAAGGCCCAGCCCGGCGACCTGCTGATCTTCTACACCGACGCCCACCACGTCGGCATCTACGCCGGCAACGGCCAGGTGCTGCACGCGCCCAAGCCGGGCGCGTCGGTGCGCTACGAGGCGGTCACCAACATGCCGCTGACCGGCATCGTGCGGGTCTGATCCCCGCTCGGACGTCTCCAGGCCCGGTCTCCCCCAGGGGAGGCCGGGCCTGCGGCTTTTCCGGCGGCTCGATCTGATGTCCGATTGGGGAGTGAATATTCGGGTTGGGAGGGGTTTGGACTCGCTTGCCCGGACTCGCTAACGTCTGCCACCGGACTCCCGCTCGACGGCCGCCCGTCCCGGTGCGGCGGCGGGGGCCGCGCCGCAGGATTGGAGCCGCTGCCGCCATGCCCGTGCACCGCCGTTCCCAACTGCTCACCCGGGCGCTGGTGCTGACCGCGGCCGCCGCCACCGCGTTGGGCGCGGCCACCGGAGGCAGCGCCCAGGCGGCCCCCGCCAGCCCCGACCCGGGCGACCGTCAGGACGTCAAGACGCAGGTCGAGCAGCTGTACGACGAGGCCGAGCAGGCGTCCGAGAGGTTCAACGCCGCGCAGGAGGCCCAGCGGCGGCTCCAGGGTGAGACCACGATCCTCCAGGGCGAGATCGCCCTCGCCCAGGACCAGCTCAACGGGCTGCGCGGCGACCTGGCGATGGTGGCCGGGGCCGAGTACCGCGGCGGCGGGATGACCCAGACCGCCCAACTCATCCTCTCGCCCGACCCGGAGGGCTACCTGGCCCGCGCCCGCACCCAGGGCCAGGCCGCCGTGCGCCAGCAGGAGACCCTGCACGAGCTGATCACCCGCCAGCGCCGGCTCGACCAGCGCCGCACCGAGGCGGCCGACAAGCTCGCCGAGCTGGACCGGACCCGGCGTTCGCTCGCCGACAGCAAGCAGCAGGTCCAGCAGCGGCTGGCCGGGGCGCAGAAGCTGCTGAACGGCCTGGGCGCCGTCGAGCGGGCCCGGCTGGCGGTCCAGGACGCCCGGGACGCCGAGCAGCGCGCCACCCGGGGCACCGACCGGCTGGACCTCGGCACCGCCCCGCCCGCCTCCGAGCGCGGGGCGGCCGCGCTGGCCGCCGCGGTGCGGATGATCGGCTCCCCGTACGTCTACGGGGCCACCGGCCCGCACGCGTTCGACTGCTCCGGTCTGATGTACTACAGCTGGCGGCAGGCCGGAGTGACCCTGCCGCGCACCTCGCAGGCCCAGGCGTACGCTGGGCAGCGGATCAGCTTGTCCGAAGCGCGACCGGGAGACCTGGTGATCTTCTACCGGGACATGCACCACGTCGGCATGTACGCCGGCGGCGGCGTGATCGTGCACGCCCCACGCCCGGGCGCCAGGGTCCGCTACGAGAGCGTCACCGCCATGCCGGTCTCCGGGGTGGTCCGGCTCTGAGCGCCCCGCCGTCCGGCCCCGCCGGACCCGCCGCCATACGTCGCCCCCGCCGCGTGCTGTCCCGGCGGGGCGCGCTGCTGCTCGCGGCCGGCGGGCTGGCCCAGCTGTCGCTGCCGCCGGCCGCCCCGCCGGCGCCCGCGGCGCGGCCGGTGGACCGGCGCGCCGAGGTGGCCGCCGCGCTGGCGGAGCGGGCGCGCTCGGCCCCGCCCTGGGCCGGGCTGCCGGTGGCCGAGGCCGGGTACCGCAACCTGGTGCTCGGCGCCGCCGGCGGGGAGCGGGTGACCGCCGCCGCCGACCTGGCGGTGCGGATCGCCGGGTACGACGAGCACCCGGTGGTGTACCCGCGCCGGATCGGGCTGGTACGGGCCGGGGACGGCTGGCGGGTCGAGCGCGAGGAGAGCGCGTCCGGGCCGCCCGCGCCGTGGGACTTCGGGCCGCTCCGGTCCTCGCCGGGCGCCCACTGCCTGGTGGTCGGGCCGGCCGCGGGACCCGACCAGGCCGAGCTGGTCGCGGTGGGGGACCGGGCGGTGCCAGCCGTCACCGAGGTCTGGGGCGGTGCCTGGCCGGAGCGGCTGCTGCTGGAGCGGCCGGCCACCGAGGAGCAGTTCGCCCGGCTGCTGGAGGGTGACCCGGCCGGCTGGACGGGCATGGCGGCGGTCACCGTGGCCGCCCCCGGCGCGCCCTGGCACACCCCGGCGGACCGGGTGCTGGTCAACCCGGAGGCGTACGGGCGGCTCAGCGGCTTCGGCCGCCAGGTGGTGGTCACCCACGAGGCCACTCACGTCGCGACCAGGGACGACACCCGGGCCTGGACCCCGCTGTGGCTCTCCGAGGGCGTCGCCGACTGGACGGCGTACCGGGACTCGGGCCGCGGCCCGCAGCAGATCGCGCCCGAGCTGGCCCGGGACGTGGCCGCCGGGAAGCTGCCCGCCGCGCTGCCCGCCGACCGGGACTTCGCCGCCGGGGCCACCGGCATCGCCCAGGCCTACGAGCAGTCCTGGCTGGCCTGCGAGCTGATCGGCCGCACCCACGGGCCGCAGCGGCTGGTCGCCTTCTACCGGGCGATCGGCGCGGCCGACGGGCAGGGCGAGGACCGGGAGCGCCGCACCGACCGGCTGATGCGCCGCGAACTGGGCGTCGGCCTGGCGGAGTTCACCCGGCTCTGGCTGGAGCAGGTGGCGGCGCTGAAGGGCTGACCGGCCGCGGAGGGCAGGTCAGCGGCGCTGTTCGGCCGGGGTGCCCGGGTGGTCGATGCCGTCCAGCAGGTCCTGCTCGTAGGCGATGCCCGGGCGCACCGGGTAGCCGGCGGACGGCAGCGCGGCGGGCTCGCGGTCCAGCACCACGGTCGGCGGCAGCGGCGCCTCGCCGCGGGTGGAGCGCCAGAGCCGCACGCAGGAGAGCACGGCGGCGGCCAGCAGCAGCAGGTTGCGCGCGGCCAGGACGGCGACCGCCGCCGGCTCGCTGGCCAGGACCTGGGTGAACATGGTCGGGAACTCGACCAGGGTCAGCGGGCAGGCGAGCAGGATCAGCACCGCCACCGGCCGCTGGCTGCTGTTGCGCACGGTCAGGCAGACCGCCGCGACGCCGACCAGCCAGACCAGGTACTGCGGGCTGATCACCCGGCTGGTCACCACGAAGATCAGCAGCGCGCACAGCGCGGCGTCGTACATGGTGGCCGCGCTGCGGCGCTTGGAGGTGTAGCGCCACAGCAGCAGCCAGGCGAAGCCCAGCAGGGTGCCGGCCATCATGACCTTGCTGATCACGTCGACCCACGGCCCGAGCATCTCGGGGGAGCCGTAGTTCATGGTGACCTTGCCGTCCCAGGCGTCGGCGATCCGGGCGAAGTGCAGCGGCAGCGCGCCGAGCGACTCCACCTCGATGCCGCGGTCCTTCTGGAACGCCAGGAACTCGAAGGCGCCGTTCATCCCGGCCGTCAGCAGGAAGCCGATCGAGACGGCGGTGGCCGCCGCCAGCGTCCAGGAACGGCGGGTGCGGCGGCCCGACGGGGTGCCGATCAGGCCGATCAGCGGCCAGATCTTGACGATGCCGCCCAGGCCCAGCAGCAGCCCGCCGACCGCCGGGCGGCGGATCAGCGCCAGCAGGCCGGCCAGGGCGACCGCGGTGACGATGACGTCGAAGCGGTTGTAGATCATCGGGCCGAGCAGCGGGACGCCCACCACCCACATCCAGGCGCCGGTCAGCGCCCGGCCCCGGCGCAGGCCGGTGCGCACCAGCAGCGCGGCCGCGGCGGCGTCGGCGATCCCGCAGATCACCCAGAACGAGACCAGGTACGACCAGGGCAGCAGGCCCGGCAGCAGGATCACCAGGGCGGCGCCCGGCGGGTACTGCCAGGTCACGTCGTCGAACGGGAAGGTGCCGGTCTGGAGCACGCCGTACCAGGCGTGGTAGATCATCCAGACGTCCGCCGTGACGTCGCCGCCGGGCGCCTTCAGCACACCCGTCGCCAGCAGCACCAGCAGGGCGCGGGTGGCGACCCAGGTCGCGCCGAGCGCGGCGAGCGCCCCGAGCGGGCGGCCGAGGCGGCCGCGCGAAGAACCGGGCTCGGTGGCCGGGGCCAATTCCACTGCGCTCCCTCGTTCGTCTCGGACGTCCCCACCGGAGGCGTCGTACCGACGGACGCCCGGGCCGCGTGCTGGACGACGGCCTAGGTACTAGGACTGACCCGGGGGTCAAACGGTTGCCGTGCGCGGTTCCGTTCCCGGTGGGTCATGGTGTTGACCTATCGTACGGATCACCCAGCGGTACACCGCGCACCCCCCGACCGAGCGAGCCGTGGCCTGATGCACAGAACCTTGATCGTCACCAACGACTTCCCGCCCCGCCCCGGTGGCATCCAGGCCTTCGTGCACAACATGGCCGTGCGTCAGCCCGCAGGCAGTGTCGTGGTCTACGCCTCGACCTGGCGGGACGGCACCGAGGTGGCCCGGTTCGACGCCGAGCAGCCGTTCCCGGTGATCCGGGACCGGACGAAGGTGATGGTTCCCACACCGCGGGTCACCCGGCGGGCCGCCGAGATCCTGCGCGCGGAGAAGTGCGACTCGGTCTGGTTCGGCGCCGCCGCCCCGCTCGGGCTGATGGCGCCCGCGCTGCGCCGGGCCGGCGCCGGGCGGCTGCTCGGCATGACCCACGGGCACGAGGCCGCCTGGGCCCAGCTGCCGGTCTCCCGGCAGCTGCTGCGCCGGATCGGCGCGGGCACCGACGTGCTGACCTACCTGGGCGAGTACACCCGCTCCCGGATCGCCGCCGCGGTCGGGCCGCAGGCCGCCGCCCGGATGGTCCAGCTGCCGCCGGGCGTGGACGAGACGACCTTCCACCCGGGCTCCGGGGGCGCCGAGGTGCGCCGCCGGCTCGGGCTGGCGGACCGGCCGGTGGTGGTCTGCGTCTCCCGCCTGGTGCCCCGCAAGGGCCAGGACACCCTGATCGAGGCGATGCCGCAGATCCTCGCCGACGTGCCGGACGCGGTGCTGCTGATCGTCGGCGGCGGCCCGTACCGGGCGGACCTGGAGAAGCTCGCGGACGCCACGGGCGTCCGGGACTCGGTGCGGTTCACCGGCTCGGTGCCGTGGGAGGAGCTGCCCGCCCACTACGGGGCCGGGGACGTCTTCGCGATGCCGTGCCGCACCCGGCGCGGGGGGCTGGACGTCGAGGGCCTGGGCATCGTCTACCTGGAGGCCTCGGCGACCGGCCTGCCGGTGGTCGCGGGGGACTCCGGCGGCGCGCCGGACGCGGTGCTGGAGGGCGAGACCGGGTACGTGGTGCCCGGCGGCTCGGCCCCGGCGGCGGCCGAGCGGATCGTACGGCTGCTGCGCGACGAGGAGCTGCGGCGGCGGATGGGCGAGGCCGGGCGGCGCTGGGTGGAGCGCTCCTGGCGCTGGGACCTGCTGGCCGGGCGGCTGACCTCGCTGCTGGCCGGCTGACGCGGGTACGCCGAAGGGCCCCGGGGAGTCCCCCCGGGGCCCTTCGGCGTACCGGTGCGGCCCTACTTCCGGTACAGGGCCTCGATCTCGGCGGCGTAGTCCTTCAGCACGACGTTGCGCTTGAGCTTGAGCGAGGGCGTCAGGTGGCCGCTCTCCTCGGAGAACTCGGTGTCCAGCAGGCGGAACTTCTTGACCGCCTCGGCGTGCGAGACGGCCGCGTTGCCGTCGTCCACCGCGCTCTGGAGGGCGGCCAGCAGGTCCGGGTCGGCGGCGAGGTCGGCGACGGTGGCGTCGGCGGGCTTGCCGTTGAGCTCCTTCCACTTCGGGAAGAAGTCCGGGTCGACGGTGATCAGGCAGGCGATGAAGGGCTTGCGGTCGCCGACCACCATGACCTCGCCGACCAGGGCGTGGGCCCGGATCCGGTCCTCGATCACGGCCGGGGCGACGTTCTTGCCGCCGGCCGTGACGATGATCTCCTTCTTGCGGCCGGTGATCGTCAGGTAGCCCTCGGAGTCCAGCGAGCCGAGGTCCCCGGTGGCGAACCAGCCGTCCTTGAAGGCGTCCGCGGTGGCCTGCGGGTTGTTCCAGTAGCCGGTGGAGATGTGCGGGCCCTTGAGGAGGACCTCGCCGTCCTCGGCGATCCGGACGGAGCAGCCGGGCGTCGGCTGGCCGACCGTGCCGATCTTCGGCTTGGCGCACTCGTTGAAGGCGGTGGCGGCGCAGGTCTCCGTCAGGCCGTAGCCCTCCAGGACGGTGAAGCCGATGCCGCGGTAGAAGTGGCCCAGGCGCTCGCCGAGCGGGGCGCCGCCGGAGATGGCGTGGGTGGCCCGGCCGCCGAGCGCGGCGCGCAGCTTGCTGTAGACCAGCTTGTCGAAGACGGCGTGCTTGAGCCGCAGGACCAGGCCCGCGCCGCCCGCGTCCAGCGCCCGGCTGTAGGCGATCGCGGTGTCGGCGGCCTTGTCGAAGATCTTGCCCTTGCCGTCGGCCTGGGCCTTGGCGCGGGCGGTGTTGTAGACCTTCTCGAACACTCTGGGCACGCCCAGGATCAGGGTCGGCTTGAAGGAGGCCAGCTCGGCGGTGACGTTCCGGACGTCGGAGACGTGGCCGAGCTTGATCGGCGCCATGATCGGGGCGATCTCGACGATCCGGGCGAACACGTGGGCCAGCGGCAGGAAGAGCAGCACGGAGCTCTCGCCGGTGTGGAACAGCGGGGCCAGGCGCTCGACCACGTTGCCGCACTCGGCCAGGAAGTTGCCGTGGGTCAGCTGGCAGCCCTTCGGGCGGCCGGTGGTGCCCGAGGTGTAGACGATGGTGGCGATGTCGTCGGGGCCGGCGGTCCGGCGGCGCTCGTGGACGGTCGCGTCCGGGACGTCCTGCCCGGCGGCGGCCAGCGCGGCGATCGCCCCGCCGTCGATCTGCCAGGTGTGCTCCAGCCCGGGCAGCCGGTCGCGGACCTCGGCGACCACCCCGACGTGCTGGTCGGTCTCGGTGATCACGGCGACCGCGCCCGAGTCGCCGAGGATCCACTCGACCTGCTCGGCGGAGGAGGTCTCGTACACCGGTACGACGATCGCGCCGGCCGTCCAGATCGCGAAGTCCAGCAGCGTCCACTCGTAGCGGGTGCGGGACATGACGGCCACCCGGTCGCCGGGCTCGATGCCCGCGGCGATCAGGCCCTTCGCGGCGGCGTGCACCTCGGCCAGGAACTGGACCGACGTCAACTCCTGCCAGTGGCCGTCCACCTTGCGGCTGAGCACGGCGACGTCCGGGTGCTCCTCGGCGTTCCGGTGCACCGGGTCGGCGAGGTTGCCGCCGCTCGGTACCTGGTAGAGGGCCGGAAGGCTGAAGTCGAGCAAGACTGCTCCTCGTTCGCGACGCTGCGGGACGGCAGGACGTTACTGCCCGGTAGGCAGCTTCGACCAGGGGGGTCGGCTCCGGTGTTCGAAGTGTCACACCCGGCCGGGTCCGACCTGGCCGTGACCGGGTCGTTCGAATGGCACCCTACGACAGCGCAGGGCGACCGGCCGGTAACATGCCCGGCCGCCCGGCGCCCGCCCGCACCTCGGCCGCCCCGCGCCGCCGCGCCGCCCACCGGGCGCGATAGCCTGCTCCGGGCGGACCGGGCCGAGCGCGCCCCGGCCGGACCGGCAGGCAGATGGACGAGGCGGAGGGCCATTCCATGGCGGAGCACACCAGGTCGAGCATCACCATCGACGCGACCCCGGCCACGGTCATGGCGGTGATCGCCGACTTCGCCGCCTACCCGGCCTGGACCGGCGAGGTCAAGGAGATCGAGGTCCTCGGCACCGGCGAGGACGGCCGCGCCGCCGAGGTCCGGCTGCTGCTCGACGCCGGCGCCATCCGCGACGAGCACGTCCTCGCCTACACCTGGGACGGCGACCGCGAGGTCTCCTGGACCCTCGTCCGCAGCCAGATGCTCCGCTCGCTGGACGGCTCCTACACCCTCGCCCCGCTCGCCGGCGGCCGCACCGAGGTGACCTACCAGCTCGCCGTGGACGTCAAGATCCCGATGCTCGGCATGATCAAGCGCAAGGCCGAGAAGGTCATCATCGACCGCGCCCTGGCCGGTCTGAAGAAGCGCGTCGAAGGCTGACACGACCGAACGGGGGCCGGACGGCATGACGGCGACACGCACCATCCTGGTCAGCGGCGACGCTGGCGCACCCACGGTGGCCGCCGCCACCGCCCTGCACGCCGCCCGGCGCGGCCACCGCACCTGGCTGCTGGCCGCCGACGACCCGCACCGTGCCCTGGACTCCGCGCTCGGCACCCGGCTGGAGCCCGAACCGCTCCACCACGCACCGGGCCTGACCGTCTCCCGGATCGACGAGCAGGCCGCCTTCCGCTACGCCGTCGGCGCGCTCACCGGCCGGCTCAAGCCCGCCCTCGACCTGCTCGGCGCCGAACAGCTCGACCCCGAGGAGCTCACCGCCCTCCCCGGCATCGCCCGGCTCGCCCTGCTGCGCGCCCTGCCCGCCGCCGACCAGGACGTCCTGGTCGTGCTCGCCCCGCCGCCCGCCGAGCTGATCGCCGCCCTCGCCCTGCCCGAACAGCTCGCCCGCTACCTGGACCGGCTCGTCCCCGAGCAGCGGCAGGCCGCCCGGGCGCTGCGCCCGCTGCTGGCCGGGCTGGCCGGCGTCCCGATGCCCGCCGACTGGCTGTACGAGGGGCGCACCAAGGCCGCCGCGGCACTGGCCGAGTCCCGCGCCGCGCTCACCGACCCCGGCACCAGCGTCCGGCTGGTCGTCCGGGCGGACGGCCACCCGTACACGGAGCTGCGCCGGATCCGGGCCGGGCTCGCCCTGCACGGGCACCGGCCGGACGCCGTGGTGGTGCACGGCGCGCTGCCCGCGGCCGCCGCCTCCTCGCCCGACCCGTGGCTGGCCGCCCTGGCCCGCCGCCGGCAGGAGGAGCTGACCGGGCTCGCCGCCGAGACCGACGCCCCGGTGCTGGTCGCCGGCCTGGACGACGCCACCCTGGAGGCCGTCGCCGACCGGCTCTACGGCGACGGGGACGGGCCCGGGCGGCTCGCCCCCGAGCCCTGGCCGGTCGAGGACCGGCTCGCCGAGGAGGGCCTGCTGGTCTGGCACCTCGACCTGCCCGGCGCCGACCGCTCCGAGCTGGACCTGGTCCGCCGGGGCGACGACCTGGTCGTCGGGGTCGGCACCCACCGCCGGGTGCTCACCCTGCCGTCCGCGCTGCGCCGCTGCACGGTGGCCGGGGCGGGGCTGCACGACGGCGTGCTCTCGGTGCGGTTCGCGCCGGACCCGGCGCTCTGGCCCCGGGGCTGACGGGGGGTTCGGCGGGGGGACCGGCGGGATTCGGTCGGGGCTCCGGCGGGCCCTGGGCCGGGTTCGGCGGCTTTCCGGGCGGCCCGGCCGGTCGGGTAGCGTCGGGCCGGAGGGCCGCGGGGTGCGGCCACGGCTGAGGAGGCGCCCGCGATGACCAGCACCGACGACCGCACCGAGCCCGGCGGCCGGCCGGACGGCGAGCAGGGCGGCCAGGGGCACCCGTTCGGCCCGGAGCTGGGCCCGCTGGTGGACGAGGTGCGCCGGTTCGCCGGTGCGCTCGGCGACAAGGCCCAGGAGGCGAGCGCCACCACCCTGATCACCCTCTCCGGGCTGGCCGACAAGCTGCGCACCCAGCAGCCGGAGGTCTACTCCCACCTCGCCGCCGCCGGCACCGGGCTGGCCGCCGCGGGCAGTGAGCTGCTGGCCGCCTACCGCGCCGCCGTGGCCGGGCACGAGAGCCGCTGGACCGCCGGGCAGGGCGCGCCGACGGAGAAGATCGACCTCGACGGCGACGGCGACGGTGATGGCGGCCGGGGCTCCGGCTTTGACGAGGCTGACGGGCCGTCCGCCAAGCAGTGAAACCGTGACTTCCGGAGGGTGATCGAGCTGCTCTCATACGTCACGAAGAAGGAGATTAGATACGACTTTTGAAGCATCCCGGCCGCGTCGGCCCAGAGTTGTCTTCGGATAATGTATGCGAGGCTGTGTACGGGGGCCGGGTTGGGCGGTAGCGTTCCGTCCAGCGGAACGAGTGAATAGCTGAGGGACACATGGCTCTGACCATCGGCGTCGATGTCGGCGGGACCAAGATCGCGGCAGGCGTGGTCGACGAGGCGGGCGCGATCCTGGCCCGGACCAGGGTGCCCACCCCGGCCGACCCGCAGTGGGCGGTCGACGCCATCGCGCAGGCCGTGCGCGAGCTCAAGGAGGAGCACCCCGACGTCACCGCGGTGGGCGTCGGCGCCCCCGGCTTCGTCGACAGCAACCGCTCCACGGTGATCTTCGCCCCCAACATCGACTGGGAGAACGAGCCGCTGCGCGGGCGGGTCGAGGAGCTTACCGGCCTGTCCACCGTCGTCGAGAACGACGCCAACTGCGCGGCCTGGGCCGAGTTCCGCTTCGGCGCGGCCGCCGACCACCAGGACATGGTGCTGATCACCGTCGGCACCGGCATCGGCGGCGGCATCGTCCTGGACGGCCGGCTGCACCGCGGCCGCTTCGGCGTGGCCGGCGAGATCGGCCACCTCAACATGGTCCCCGACGGCCTGGCCTGCGGCTGCGGCGGCAAGGGCTGCTGGGAGCAGTACGGCTCCGGGCGCGCGCTGCGCCGCTACGGCCGGGAGAAGGCCGCCGCCGACCCGCAGCGCGGCCACCGGATGCTGGAGCTCAACGACGGCGTGGCCGAGACCATCCGCGGCATCCACATCACCCAGGCCGCCGAGGAGGGCGACCCGCTCGCCCTGGAGTGCTACGCCGAGCTGTCCGACTGGCTGGGCCGCGGCATGGCCGACCTCGCCGCGCTGTTCGACCCGGCCGTCTTCGTGCTCGGCGGCGGCGTCTCCGACTCCGGCCGACTGCTGCTCGACCCGGTCGCCAAGGCCTTCGAGCACTACCTGACCGGCGGGGTGCACCGGCCGCGCGCCGAGGTCGTGCTGGCCTCGATGGGCTCCGCCGCCGGCATCGTCGGTGCGGCGGACCTCGCCCGCGTCCCGTAACCGCCGTACCCCTTCGAGCCCGCCGGCGGCGGTGCGACCGGGCCCCGACCGCTCCCGGACGCACCGCCGCCGTCGCACGTCCCGGCCCGGCCGCGTACGGTCGGAGCGATCCGGTGACCGCCCAGGGGAGGACCATGAGCGCCGCGACCACGACCGCCGCCGCGACCACGACCGCCGAGGCCGGGCCCGGCGCCGCGACCGCCGTACGGGCCGAGCCGCTGCCGCCGCCCGGCCCGGGCCGGCTGCGCCTGCTCAGCTACAACATCCGCTCGCTGCGCGACGACCGGCGGGCGCTGGCCCGGGTGATCCGGGCCTGCGAGCCCGACCTGGTCTGCGTCCAGGAGTCCCCGCGCTACTGGCGGCCCGAGGGCCAGGCCGCCTGGCTGGCCCGGAGCACCGGGACGGCCGTCCTGGCCGGCGGCGGCCGCACCGCCGCGGGCCCGCTGCTGCTCGGCCGGCCCGGCGCGGTGGAGCTGCTGGGGGTGCATGACCGGCTGCTGCCCAAGACCCGCGGCCTGCACGCCCGGGGCTTCGCCAGCGCGCTGCTGCGGCTGCCCGGCACGGCGCCGTTCACCGTCACCAGCTGCCACCTCAGCCTGGACCAGGAGGAGCGGTACGGGCAGTTCGAGCTGCTGCTCGACCAGCTCGGGATCGCCGAACTCGGCATCGTGGCAGGGGACTTCAACGAGCACCCGGACGGGCCGGGCTGGCGGCTGCTGGCCTCCCGACTCCAGGACGGGTACCCGACCGCGCCCTGGGGAGGCGAGTTCACCTCCGTACCGGAGCGCCCCTACCAGCGGATCGACGCCGTCTTCGCCACGCCCGGGATCACCGTCCTCGGCTGCGGGGTGCCGCACGGGCTGCCCGGTGTCACCGAGGCCGACCTGCGGGCCGCGACCGACCACCTGCCGGTGCTCGCCGTCCTCGAACTGCCGGCCGGCCGACCGGACAGCGCGACGGGCGGCCGGACGGACGGTTAGACGACGGCGCCGTGGTCCGGGTCCTCCGGCTCGTCCTCGTCGCGGTCCTTCATCCGCGCGACCAGGGTGACGAAGCCGCCGAGGAAGGCGGTGATCCCCACCCAGGCGGGCCAGCCGGAGATCTCCCGCCAGACCACCGCGTCGACCAGCAGCAGCGCCGGGCCGCCGAGCACCGCCAGCCAGGCGAACTTGGCGGTCACGTCGGCGGGCGGCAGCGGCGGGGGCTCCGGCGGGACGAAGTGGCCCTCGTCGGTCTCCTCGGCCAGCTCGAAGTCGCGCGGGCCCGCGCCGCCCGCCGGCATCACCGGCCGGCCGGAGCGGGGGCGGGGCTGGGGGGCGAGGTCGGAGAGGTCGTCCTGGTCGCCGCGACCGCCGGGGCCGCCCTCCTTGTGGCCGCCCTTGAGCTCGTTCTGCGCCCGGAGGTTCTCGACCTCGGGCCAGTTCGGGTTGTTGAGGTCGACCGGGTCGTCGAACTGGGCCACCAGGGCGGCGAAGATCGCGTCCTGCTCGGCCTGGCTGCGCTCGGGCGCGCGGCGCGGACGGCGTTCGGCGGCCTCCCCCGGGGCGCCCTCGGCGGTGTTCCCGGCGGAGCCCCCGGCGACGTCCTGGACGGGCGGGGGCGTCGGGGTGCCGTCCGGGCCCGTACGGTCCGTCGGCGCACCGCCCGGGGCGGCCGCGTTCGTCCCGCCGTCCTTGGTCGCGCCGTCCTCGCGGGGAGTCTCGTCCCCGCCGCCCGCCGTGCTGCTCTCGTGCACTTCCGGCCCTTCAGCCATGGTGATCGTCGGATTCGACCCGGGTGACGCCCGCCGCGTGCGCGGGAGCCAGCCGTCGGATGAAGTCCTGGCCGGCCGCGAATATTTCCGCCGCGTCGTGGTCCAGCGTCGCGACGTGGAAGCTGCGCTGGCACAGCCGCTCCGTCACGTCCGTCGAGGATATCCGGGCCAGCACCAGTTCCGAGTTGGCCGGCGAGACGACGTGGTCCTGCGGGCTGTGGAAGAGCAGCACCGGCTGGGTCACCTCCGGCAGCAGCCGCTGGACCTCCCGCCACAGCAGGCTCAGCGACCAGGCGGCATGCAGCGGGGTGCGGTCGTAGCCGACCTCGGTCACGCCGGCCCGGGCGATGTCATTGGCGACCCCGGGCAGGCTGGGGACCAGGTGGCGCAGCACCGGCAGCAGCGCGCTCGCGGGGGTGTCCGAGCGCACCGACGGGTTGACCAGCACCAGGCCGGAGACCGTCGGCCCGTGCAGCGCCGCGAGCCGCAGCGCCAGCGCGCCGCCCATCGACAGCGCGCAGACGAAGACCTGCTCGCACTCCTCGGCGAGCGCCAGCAGCTCCCGCTCGACCTCGGCGTACCAGTCCTCCCAGCGGGTGAGCTGCATGTCCTGCCAGCGGGTGCCGTGCCCGGGCAGCAGCGGCAGCGACACGGTGCAACCGGCCGCCGCCAGCTCGTCGGCCCACGGCCGCAGCGACTGCGGCGAGCCGGTGAAGCCGTGGCAGAGCAGCACCCCCACCGGTCCGCCGCGGTGGCGGTACGGCTCGGCACCGGGCAGCAACGGCATGGCGGACTCCTTCGCGGGCGGGTGGCGCTGGGGGAGGGGACGCTGGAGGGGAGGTGCTGCGAATTCGCATCGTCCCACGCTCCGCGCCGGGTCGTACACCCCCTACGAGCAGGCCGGGTACGGCCGCTTCGGCGGGGTCGGGCACAGCGGGCGGCCGCGGGGCATTAGGATCGACCGGTCCGCATAACAGGAGGCCCGGGTTGTTCTACCGACTGATGAAGATGATCGTCGCGCCACTGCTTCGGATCTTCTTCCGGCCCTGGATCGAGGGCGAGGAGAACATCCCCACCGAGGGTGCGGCGATCATCGCGAGCAACCACCTGTCCTTCTCGGACTCGTTCTTCTTCCCCGCGCTGATCAAGCGCCGGGTCACCTTCATCGCGAAGGCCGAGTACTTCAACACCCCGGGCCTCAAGGGCCGGCTGACCGCCGCGTTCTTCAAGGGCGTCGGCCAGCTGCCGGTGGACCGCTCGGGCGTGCGCGGCGCCGGCGAGGCCGCGATCCGCAGCGCCATCGCGGTGCTGGAGGAGGGCGAGCTGTTCGGCGTCTACCCCGAGGGCACCCGTTCGCCCGACGGCAAGCTGTACCGCGGCAAGGTCGGCGGCCTGGCCCGCGTCGCGCTGGCCACCGGCGCCCCGGTGATCCCGGTCGCCATGATCGACACCGAGAAGGTGCAGCCGCCCGGCCAGGTGATCCCCAACTTCGGGATCCGCCCCGGCATCCGGATCGGCCGCCCGCTGGACTTCTCCCGCTACCACGGCATGGAGAACGACCGCTTCATCCTCCGTTCGGTGACGGACGAGGTGATGTACGAGATCATGCGGCTCTCCGGCCAGGAGTACGTGGACATCTACGCGACCGCCGCCAAGCGGCAGATCGCCGAGGACAAGAAGAAGGCCGACGCCGAGCGCCGGGCCGCCGCCAAGGCGGAGAAGGCGGAGGCGGCCGAGGCCGAGAAGGCGGAGAAGGCCGAGCGGGCCGCCGAGGCGGAGAAGGCGGCCGAGGCCGAGAAGTCCGCCGGGGCGGGCACCGCGGAGAAGCCGGAGAAGCCGGAGTAGGCGTCCGGGCGGCCGCTCCGAGCGGCCCGGGGAGGGGCGGGGCGGATGACGGACGACGGCGGCAGAGCCGGCGCGGTCGGCGGCACGGTGGCGGCCGGCGGCATGTCCGTCGAACTCCCGCTCTGGAAGGCGATCTCCTACTTCCGGGTGCTGGCCCTGTGCTACGCGCTGCTGCGGTACTTCAACTCGTACCTGCACTTCCTGCACCCGGTGGCCGGCTGGATCTTCCTCGGCGCGCTGACCCTGTGGACCCTGGCCAGCACCCGGGCCTTCGCCAACCCGCAGCGCTGCACCCGGTTCGTCCTGGGCACCGACCTCGCCCTCGCCGTCACCGGCATCGTGATGAGCGGCATGACCGACTCCCCGGCCCGGATCAGCCACGGCGCGCCCACCCTGCCGACCATCTGGGCGGCCGGCACGGTGCTGGGCTTCGCCGCGAAGGGCGGCTGGCGCCCGGCGGCGGCCTCGGGCTCGGTGATCGGCGTCGCCAACATCCTCGGCCACGGCGGGCCGACCGGCGACAACATCCACAACATCGTGCTGCTGATGGTGGCCGGCTGCGCGATCGGCTACGTGATCGAGCTGGCCCGGGCCAGCGAGGCCACCCTCACCCGGGCGCTCCAGGTCGAGGCGGCCACCCGGGAGCGCGAGCGGCTCTCCCGGGACATCCACGACGGCGTGCTCCAGGTGCTCGCCCTGGTCCAGCGGCGCGGCGCGGAGCTGAGCGGTACGGGGCCGGGCGGCGGGACGGGCTCCGGTACGGACTTCGCCGAGCTCGGCCGGCTGGCCGGTGAACAGGAGCGCGCGCTGCGGGCCCTGATGACGGGCGGTCCGCTGCCGGAGCAGCGCGCGCCGCGCTCCGACGCCGCCGAGCCGCCGGACCCGGACGCCCTTCGCGACCTCACCGCGCTGCTGCGCCCGTACGCGGACGAGCGGATCACGCTCTCCGCCCCCGGCACCCCGGTGCCGCTGCCCGGTGCGGCGGCGGGCGAGCTCGCGGCGGCGGTCGGCGCCGCCGTCGACAACGTGCGCAAGCACGCGGGGGAGCGGGCCCGGGCCTGGATCCTGGTCGAGGACGAGCCGGAGGCCGTCACGGTCAGCATCCGCGACGACGGCCCCGGCTTCGCCCCCGGCCGGCTCGGCGAGGCGGAGCAGGCCGGCCGGCTCGGCGTCTCCCAGTCCATCCGCGGCCGGCTGCTGGACCTCGGCGGCACGGCCGAGCTGTACTCGGCGCCCGGGGAGGGCGTCGAGGTCGAACTGCGCGTCCCGAGGAAGGCCACTCCATGACCGACCAGCCGATGACCGACCAGCCGACCGCCGACCGGCCGGTGCGGGTGATGGTGGTGGACGACCACCCGATGTGGCGGGACGCCGTCTCGCGCGACCTCGCCGAGGCCGGACTGGACGTGGTGGCCACCGCGGGAGACGGTGAGGAGGCCGTGCGCCGGGCCCGTGCCTGCACGCCGCAGGTGGTCGTGCTGGACCTCAACCTGCCCAGCCTGTCCGGCGCGGAGGTGTGCCGCCAGGTGGTCGCGCACGACCCGGCGGTCCGGGTGCTGGTGCTGTCGGCCAGCGGCGAGCACCAGGACGTGCTGGAGGCGGTGAAGTCCGGCGCGACCGGCTACCTGGTGAAGTCGGCCGGGCGGGAGGAGCTGCTGGACGCGGTGCGCCGCACGGCCGTCGGCGACGCGGTGTTCACCCCGGGCCTGGCCGGCCTGGTGCTCGGCGAGTTCCGCCGGCTGGCCGCCGAGCCGGCCCCGGCCTCGGCGCCGGCCGCCCCGCAGCTGACCGCCCGGGAGACGGAGGTGCTGCGGCTGGTGGCCAAGGGACTGTCGTACCGGCAGATAGCCGACCGGCTGGTGCTGTCGCACCGGACGGTGCAGAACCACGTGCAGAACACGCTCGGGAAGCTGCAGCTGCACAACCGGGTGGAGCTGGTCCGGTACGCCATCGAGCAGGGCCTGGACGACGAGATCTGAGCGCCGCCCGGCCCCGCGCCGCCGCCCCGTCGGATGGCGGTGCCCGGTGCGACGGCGCGGCCCGGTTCAACGGCGCGGCCCCGGGCGGGGCACATCCGCCCGGGGCCGCGCCGCCGGCTCAGCGCAGCGCGGCCGTCGCCTCGCGCAGCAGGCCCGCCACGATGCCGACCCCGTCACGGGTGAGCACCGACTCCGGGTGGAACTGGAGCCCCGCGAAGCCGTGCCCGCGCAGCGCGTGCACGTCGCCGGTGGCGGCGTCCCGGGAGACCTCGACGCCCTCGCCGAGGAGCCGCGCCGCGTCGGCCTCCGAGCAGCGCGCGGTGAAGGTGTTGTAGAAGCCGACCGTGCGCTTGGCGCCGAACAGGTCGATGCGCTCCTGCGCCCCCTGGTACGGGACGGCCTTGCGGCCCAGCGGGAGCCCGAGTTCGGCGGCCAGCAGCTGGTGGCTCAGGCAGACCGCGAGCAGCGGCGAGGTGCGGGCGCCGGAGCGGACGGCGGCCAGCGCGTCCGCGACGATCGGCCGCAGCAGCACCATCTTGGGGTCGTCGGCGAGCGCCGGGTCGCCCGGGCCGGGGCCGAGCACCAGCGCGCCCCGGTGCGCCGCGACCCGCTCGCGCAGCCCCGGCTCGTCGTAGCGGGCCACCGTCACCCGGTGGCCGAGCGAGCCGAGCAGGTGGGAGAGCATCGAGGTGAAGGTGTCCTCGCCGTCCACGACCAGGGTCGGCTCGGCCTCGGTGATCTCGGCCGGCTGCTGCATCCGCAGCCAGAACGGCGCGAGGTCGGCCCGGCGGGAGTCCAGGGCGGCCTGCACCCGGTGGTCGTCGGCGAGCCGGGGCCCGGTCGGGTGGGGCAGCCGGGTGGGCGCGGGCCGGGCGCCGATCGCGGTGAGCACGCCGGCGGCCTTGGCGTGGGTCTCGGCGACCTCGGACTCCGGGACGGAGTGGCGCACCAGGGTGGCGCCGACCCGGACGACCAGTCGGCCGGTGGCCGGGTCGATGTCGGCGGTGCGGATGCAGATCGGCGAGTCCAGCAGCTGCCCGCCGCTGGCTGCGCGGCCGATCAGGGCGAGCGCGCCGGAGTAGTAGCCGCGCCCGGTGGGCTCGTAGCGCTTGATCACCCGGGTGGCGTTCTCGACCGGGCTGCCCGTGACGGTGGCCGCGAACATCGTCTCGCGGAGCACGTCGCGGACGTCCAGCGAGGTGCGCCCGCGCAGCTCGTACTCGGTGTGGGCGAGGTGGGCCATCTCCTTGAGCCGGGGCCCGAGCACCTGGCCGCCGAGGTCGCCGACCGTGCACATCATCTTGAGCTCCTCGTCCACGACCATGGTGAGCTCCTCCAACTCCTTGGGGTCGTGCAGGAACTGGAGCAGCGAGTCGAGGTCGGAGCCGCCGGCCGGGTAGCGGTAGGTGCCGGAGATCGGGTTCATCACGACGGTGCCGCCGCTCTGCCGGACGTGCACCTCGGGGGAGGCGCCGACCAGGACCCGGTCGCCGGTGTGCACCAGGAAGGTCCAGTACGCGCCGCGCTCCTGCTCCAGCAGCCGCCGGAAGAGCGTCAGCGCGAGTTCGGGGGAGAAGTCCTCCATCGTCGCGTGGAAGTCGCGCCGGATGACGAAGTTGGCGCCCTCGCCGTTCCCGATCTCGTCCTGGATCACCCGGCGGACGATCGCGGCGTACGCGTCGTCGTCCACATCGAACCCGCCACCGGCAAGTGAGACCGGCAACTTCGGTAGGGCGTAGGTGAATTCGGCCAACGGCAGGGCGTGCTGCTCGGTCACCGAGAGGGCCTGGAGCGGGGTCTCGTCGTCGTGCGCCTCGAAGCCGCGCTCGCGGATCTGGCGGTACGGGACGAGCGCGAGCAGGTCGTGCACCGGGCCGCCGCCGGCCGGTGGGCCGCTGCGTACGGGCAGGTCGGCGAGGTGCTCGTAGCTGTCGACGGTGCCCAGCAGCACCTCGACGGTGTCCGGGCTGAGCCGGGGCGTGCGGCGGTGCAGCAGGGCGAACGCGGGGGCATCGGGGCCGGTGAGACGGGCGAGCAGGTCGACAGCGGTGGTCACGGGAACGGCTTCCTTCCGGGTGGACTGGTGAGAGGCGGTGCAAGGTCCGCTCCCGGAGGGCCGTCTGCTCAGACGCCGACGGCCGCCCCGAGGGGCGGCCGTCGTGTTCGTCTAGGAACGCGCCAGTTGTGGGCCACCCTGGGGGGAGGCCCACCACCAGGAGTGGCTGTGGGGCGCGTGCATGGTTCGAGACTAGCGGATGCGTCGGGGCGGGTGAGGGGCATCACGTCTTTGTCCGAGATGTGTCTCATTCCTCGGGCAATAGGCACGAGTCACTCCTGCCACCCCGTAGCCTTGGCGGTGTGACCGCTACGACTGAGACATCGAGGGCTGCCCACTCCTGGCAGTCCCTGCCCGCGGCGCAGCAGCCTGAATGGCCGGACCAAGAGGCTCTGCGCAAGACCCTTGCCGAGCTCGCGTCCTATCCGCCGCTCGTCTTCGCCGGCGAGTGCGACCAGCTGCGCGCCCGGCTCGGAGCCGTGGCGCGCGGGGAGGCCTTCCTCCTCCAGGGCGGTGACTGTGCCGAGGCCTTCGACGGCGTTTCGGCGGAGCACATCCGCAACAAGCTGAAGACGCTGCTCCAGATGGCCGCCGTACTGACGTACGCGGCCTCGGTGCCGGTGGTGAAGGTCGGCCGCATCGCCGGCCAGTACTCCAAGCCGCGCTCCAAGTCGACCGAGACCCGCGACGGCGTGACCCTGCCGGTCTACCGGGGCGACTCGGTGAACGGCTTCGAGTTCACCCCCGAGTCCCGCATCCCGAACCCCGAGCGCCTGAAGCGGATGTACAACGCGTCCGCCGCGACGCTCAACCTGGTGCGCGCCTTCACCACCGGTGGCTACGCGGACCTGCGCCAGGTGCACGCCTGGAACCAGGACTTCGTCCGCAACTCGCCGGCCGGCCAGCGCTACGAGCAGCTCGCCCGGGAGATCGACAACGCCCTGGCGTTCATGAGCGCCTGCGGCGTGGTGCCGGAGGAGTTCAAGGCGGTCGAGTTCTTCTCCTCGCACGAGGCGCTGGTCCTGGACTACGAGACCGCGCTGACCCGCGTGGACTCGCGCACCGGCGAGCTGTACGACGTCTCCGGCCACATGGTGTGGATCGGCGAGCGCACCCGGCAGCTGGACCACGCGCACATCGAGTTCGCCTCCAAGATCCGCAACCCGATCGGCGTCAAGCTCGGCCCGACCACCTCGGTCGACGACGCGCTCGCCCTGATCGAGAAGCTGGACCCGGAGCGCGAGCCCGGCCGCCTGACCTTCATCACCCGGATGGGCGCGGGCAAGATCCGCGAGCACCTGCCCACCCTGGTGGAGAAGGTCACCGCCTCCGGCGCCAGGCCGGTGTGGATCTGCGACCCGATGCACGGCAACACCTTCGAGGCCTCCAGCGGGCACAAGACCCGCCGCTTCGACGACGTCCTGGACGAGGTCAAGGGCTTCTTCGAGGTGCACCGCGCGCTCGGCACCCACCCGGGCGGCATCCACGTGGAGCTGACCGGCGACGACGTCACCGAGTGCGTCGGCGGCGGCGACGAGGTCCTGGTGGACGACCTGCACCAGCGCTACGAGACGGCCTGCGACCCGCGGCTCAACCGCAGCCAGTCGCTGGACCTGGCGTTCCTGGTGGCGGAGATGTACCGCGGCCAGTAGGCCCGGTGCCCGTCCGATGTGACGAAGGCCCCTCCGGATTCGGTGTCCCCGAGCCCGGAGGGGCTTTTTCGTACCCGTTTCGCCGGGTAAGGTAAGCCTCAGTGAACTAAGGCTGACCTTAGTCAAGATCCACTCCGCTTCACTCCCGGGAGAGACCGCGATGTACGTGTGCATGTGCCATGCGGTCACCGAGGACCAGGTGAAGAAGGCGATCGACGGCGGTGCCAACACCCCGCGCCAGATAGCGAAGGGCTGCCGGGCCGGCACCGACTGCGGGTCCTGCGTGCGGCGCATCCAGGCGCTGCTCGGCGAGCACGGCGCCCGCCCCTGCCCGACCGCCCGGCTGGCCGCGAAGCTCGGCCTCGCGGACCCGGAGGACCCGGCGGCGCCGTCGGCTCCGGCCCCGGAGGCCGCCCCGGTGGTCCCGCTGCGGGTGACCCGGGCGAACCGGGCGGCCTGACCGGGCCGGGTGGCCAGAGCGGGCCGCGGCCTCAGGACTCCGGCTGCTCGATCACCGTGGCGAGGTAGAGCGCCTCGCCGAGCTTCTCCAGCAGCTCCAGCTGGGTGTCGAGGTAGTCGATGTGGTGCTCCTCGTCGGCCAGGATGTCCTCGAAGATGTTCGCCGAGGTGACGTCGTTCTTGGCCCGCATCACCACGATCCCGCGCTTGAGCCGGTCGATCGCCTCGACCTCGATCTGGCGGTCCGCCTCGAACATCTCCTTGACCGTCTGGCCGATCCGGACGTGGAACAGCCGCTGGTAGTTGGGCAGCCCCTCCAGGAACAGGATCCGGTCGGTGAGCGTCTCGGCGTGCTTCATCTCGTCGAAGGACTCGTGCCGGGTGTACTTGGCGAGCTTCGTCCAGCCGAAGTTCTCCTGCATCTTGGCGTGCAGGAAGTACTGGTTGATCGCGGTCAGCTCGGCGGTGAGCTGCTCGTTGAGGAACTCGATGACCTCGGGATCGCCCTGCATGGTGATGCCTCCTGCACTCGTGCTGCCGTGTGTCCTGCGCTGAGTCCTGCGGTGAAGTCCTGCGGTGGGTCCGGTACTGAGTCCTGCGCTGCGCATCCTGGCACCGCTTTGGGAGGAAATTCCAGTAAGTTCACACTCACTAGGACATGTGTCGGAATATCCGATTCATGGTGAAACGTGCTGGTGGGCGGCCGACCGCTGGGCCGTACGGGCAGGGGCGCGGATCCGCGCAAAGGGGCGCGCGCCGAGGCTCGTCCGCCGTCTGTCACCATGGATCCATGGGTCAGTCGAAACACGAACCGCTTCCGCCGTCTGACCCGAGGCTCCCCCCGGGACAGCGCGCGCAGCGCGGCTGGCCCGCCCTGCACTACGGGCCGGTGCCCCGCTTCAAGCCGCTGACCTGGGACCTCCAGGTGTTCGGCGCCACCGCCTCGGCGGAGAAGCACAGCTGGGACTTCGAGGCCTTCAATGCCCTGCCGCGCAGCACCGTCGTCGGGGACCTGCACTGCGTGACCAAGTTCTCGGTGCTCGGAAACGAGTGGACGGGCGTGTCGGCCGCCGCCGTGCTCGACCTGGTGCCCCCGGCGCCGGGCGTCACCCACGTCATGGTCTGGGCCGAGTACGGCTACAGCGCCAACCTGCGCCTCGCCGACTTCGCCGACCCGCGCACGCTGCTCGCCACCCACCGCAACGGCGAGGCGCTCACCGCCGAACACGGCTTCCCGGTCCGGCTGGTGGTGCCGCGGCTGTACGCCTGGAAGGGCCCCAAGTGGGTGCGCGCGGTCGAGTACATGCGGGCCGACCGGCGCGGCTTCTGGGAGGAGCGCGGCTACCACAACCTCGCCGACCCCTGGGGCGAGCAGCGCTACTCCTACCAGGAGGAGCCCGGCGACGGGCCGCTGCGCTGAGCCCGCCCGGGGCCTAGAACAGCGAGAACTTGACCGTCACCACGCTGCGCTGCGGGCGCCGCTCGCCCGCCGCCGGGCTCTGGCCGGAGGAGGTGACCGCGCCGAACACGTCCCAGCCGCTGGTCTGCATGGTGAAGCCCGCGGCCTGGAGCGCCTTCTGCGCCTCGTCCTTGCCCATCCCGGTGACGTTCGGGACCGGCACCATGCCCTTGCTGACCACCAGCGACACCGCGCTGTTCTCCTGCAGCAGCTGCCCGGCCGCCGGCGAGCTGCTGATCACCGAGCCCTCGGGCACCGTGTCGTCGTAGGTCTCGGTCACGCCGCCCCTGGTCAGCTGGGCGCCGGTCAGGGCCGCGGCGGCGTCGGCGGCGCTCTTCCCGGTGAGGTCCGGCACCGCGATCCGCTTGGGGCCCTTGGAGAGGGTGACGGTGACGCTGTCGCTCTTGCGGGTGCGCGCGCCCACCCCGGGGTCGGTGGCGATCACCTGCCCGGACGGGACGGACTCGCTGAACACCTCGACGAACCTGCCGTGCAGGCCCTCCTTGTCCAGGACCCGCTGCGCCTCGGCCCGGTCCTTGCCGAGCACGCCCGGCACCGAGCCGTACAGCCCCTCGGAGATCCCGTACGTGACGCCGCCGATCGCCAGCACCAGCGCGGCCAGCGCGGCCGTCCAGACCAGCGTCCGGCGGGGTAGGCGGCGCAGCGGGCCCGGCCGGGGCCGGCGCCGGTGCACCGGGGTCGGCTCGTCGTACGGGCGCGGCTCGGCGAGCAGCTCGTCCATCAGCTCCGGCGGCATGTCCAGCACGCTGGTGCGCTCCGTCGGCGGGGCCTCGGCGGGCCGCGGCAGCGGCCGGATCACCGAGGTCGGCTCGCTGGTCGGGTAGCGCGGGCTGGGGCGGGTGGAGGCCGGCGGCTCGGCGTCCAGCGCGGCCGGGGCGAGGGTGCGGCGCACCCGCTGGAGGGCGGCGAGCAGCTCGACCGCGTCGTACGGGCGGGCGCCGGCGGACCGGGCGCAGGCGGCGGCCACTATCGCGTCCAGCTCGGGGCCGACGGCGGGGGCGACCAGCGAGGGGGCCGGGACGTCCTCGTGCAGGTGCTTGTACATGACCTGGACGGGGTTGTCGCCGGTGTGCGGGCGGCGGCCGGTGAGCATCTCGTACAGCAGGATGCCGGACGCGTAGACGTCCACCCGCTGGTCGGTGGGGGCGTCCGGGAGGATCTGCTCGGGGGCCAGGTAGGAGACGGTGCCCATGACCGTGCCGCCGGTCGCGGTGGTGGTCGAGGTGGGCGCGCCGTCGGCGCTGCCGAGCACCCGGACCAGGCCGAAGTCGGCGACCTTGACCAGGCCGCCCTCGGTGATCAGCACGTTCTCGGGCTTGACGTCGCGGTGGACCAGCCCGGCCCGGTGGGCGGCGCCGAGCGCGGCGAGCACCGGCTCCAGCACGTCCAGCGCGGCCCGGACGGACAGCGCGCCGCGGTCGCGCAGCAGGTCGCGCAGGGTGCGGCCGGGCACGTACTCCATGGCGAGGAAGACGTGGCCGCCGTCCGCGCCCTGGTCGAAGACGTTGACCACGTTGGGGTGGGTGAGCCTGGCGACCGCCTTGGCCTCGCGGATGAAGCGGGCGGTGAAGCCCTCGTCGCCGGCCAGCGAGGGGTGCATCACCTTGAGCGCGACCACCCGGTCCAGCCGGGTGTCGGTGCCCCGGTAGACGGTGGACATCCCGCCGGTCGCGATCCGCTGCTCGACCCGGTACCGGTTGTCGAGCAGGGCGCCGATCAGGGGGTCGTGCAGTGCCATGTCCACTCGGAGAGTCTAGGGTGCGGGACCGCCCGGTCCCGGCGGACACCGCCTCCGGGACCGGCTTGTGACATGCGCGACGGTTCAGAACGCCGGGTGCTCGCGGGTGTCCAGGTCGGCCCGGCCGGCCATCGCGGAGGAGGCCTCGGCGTGGAAGCGGCGCGGGATCCGGCCGGCCCGGTGGGCGAGCCGGCCCGCCTCGGCGGCGTGCCGCATCGCCTCGGCCATCAGCACCGGGTCCTGAGCCCTGGTCACCGCGGAGGCGAGCATCACCGCGGCGCAGCCCAGCTCCATCGCCAGCGCCACGTCGGAGGCGGTGCCGGCGCCCGCGTCCAGGATCACCGGGACGCCCGCGCCC
Source organism: Kitasatospora sp. NPDC058046 (assembly GCF_042885595.1). Taxonomy (NCBI): domain Bacteria; kingdom Bacillati; phylum Actinomycetota; class Actinomycetes; order Kitasatosporales; family Streptomycetaceae; genus Kitasatospora; species Kitasatospora sp. NPDC058046. The sequence goes on along the minus strand of NZ_JBHVRS010000001.1, from coordinate 257,525 downwards.
TCCACGATCAGCTGGAAGTTGTGCGGGTTGCGGATGCCCAGGCCCGAACCGATCGGCGAGCCCAGCGGCATGATGGCCGCGCAGCCGACGTCCTCCAGCTTGCGGGCCAGCACCGGGTCGTCGTTGGTGTACGGCAGGACGGTGAAGCCGTCGTCGACCAGCGTCTCGGCGGCGTCCAGCAGCTCGATCGGGTCGGGCAGCAGGGTGCGCTCGTCGGCGATCACCTCCAGCTTGACCCAGTCGGTGCCGAGCGCCTCGCGGGCCAGCCGGGCGGTCAGCACGGCCTCGCCGGCGGTGAAGCAGCCGGCCGTGTTGGGCAGCACCCGGATGCCGTTGCGGGTCAGCACGTCCAGGACGGAGCCCTGGGTGGTGGCGTCGACCCGGCGCATCGCGACGGTGGTCAGCTCGGTGCCGGAGGCGAGCAGGGCGCGCTCCAGGACCTCCAGGCTGGGGGCGCCGCCGGTGCCCATGATCAGCCGGGAGGAGAAGGCCGTCCCGGCGATGGTCAGCAGATCGTCGGCCATGGTTCAGCCTCCCTGGACGGCGGTGAGGATCTCGATCCGGTCGCCGCTGCCCAGTGCCGTCCCGGGCCACGAACCGCGCGGCACCACGGCCTCGTTGAGCGCGGCGGCGACACCGGTGTTGGCGGCGCTGACGGAGGCCACCAGCTCGGCGAGGGTGATCGTGGCGGGCACCCGGCGGGGCTCGCCGTTGACGGTCAGGGCGATCTCGGCCGGGGCGACCGGGGTCGGGGCGTCCTCGTGCACGGCGTTCTCGTTCGGGGCGTTCTCGGTCAGGGCGATCTCGGTCATGCGGAGGCCTTCGCGACGGGGGATTCGGAGGAGAACCGGGTGGGGGTGAACGGCCTTGCGAGCTCGGGGACTTCACCGGTGACCAGGTACTCGGAGACCAGGTCGGCGGTCACCGGGGTGAGCAGCACGCCGTTGCGGTAGTGGCCGGTGGAGGCGACCAGCCCGGGCAGCGGGGTCGGGCCCAGCAGCGGGGCGTTGTCCGGCGAACCGGGGCGCAGCCCGGCCGAGGTCTCGCGCAGCGGGAGTTCGGTGATCCCCGGGACCAACTCGTGGGCGTCCCGCAGGAGTTCGTACACCCCGCCGGCGGTGACGGTGGTGTCGTAGCCCTGCTCCTCGGTGGTCGCGCCGACGACCAGTTCGCCGTTCTCCCGGGGGACCAGGTACATGTGCCGGCCGCGGACCACGGCGCGGACGTTGCGGGAGAGGAACGGCCGGTAGGCCTCCGGCACGTGCAGCCGCAGCACCTGCCCCTTCACCGGGCGGATCGCGGGCAGCACCCCCTCGGGCAGACCGGGCAGCCGGTGGCTGTGCGGGCCGGCGGCGAGCACGACCTGGTCGGCGGTCACCGTCTCGTCGGTGCTCAGCCGGGCGCCGGTCGCGCGGCCGTCCTCGACCAGCAGCTCGACGGCCTCGGCGCGGTGCAGCAGGACGCCCGCGCGCCCGCAGGCGGCGACCAGGGCGGTGAGCAGGCGCCGGGGGTCCACCTGGTGGTCGTCCGCGGCGTGCAGGGCGCCGCGGACGGCGGGGGCCAGCATCGGCTCCAGCCTGCGGGCCTCCCGGCCGGTCAGCCAGGTCGAGTCCAGGCCCAGCCGCTGGTGGAAGGCGTACAGCTCGCGCAGTTCCTCGCGGTCGTCGGAGTCCAGCGCGACGGCGATCGTGCCGCAGCGGCGGTAGCCGGTGTCCAGGCCGCCGCTCGCCTCGGAGAGCTCGGCGGCGAAGGTCTCGTACCGCTCGTTCGAGGCCATCCCGAGGCGCAGCAGCGGCTCCTCGCCGTACTGCAGCTCGGTGACCGGGGCGAGCATCCCGGCCGCGACCCCGGCGGCCCCGCCGCCGTGGGCGGGGTCGACCACGATCACGTTCCGCGCCCCGCGCCGCGCGGTGCGCCAGGCGACGGCGAGGCCGATGACGCCCCCGCCGATCACCAGCACGTCGGCATGGGTGCCTGATGGCAAGCGTGACAAGGCTGCTCTTCTCCCTTCGCCGGTATGACCCGGATCAGGTTCGGACGGTCGCAGGCCGTGTCAGCCCGCCTCTCAGCCCGGTCCGCCGGGCTCCCGTGTGGTCCTCCCACCTTAACGCCGGGGGTCGGCCCGGCCGAAGGCCCGTACGCGGGGCGGACGGCCCGGAGGCCGCCGCGTCGCGCTGAGTACAGTGGCGGGCGTGGCAGAGCTGAGCGGAACGGATCGGGTGGTCGTCGTCGGAGCCGGGCTGGCCGGGGCGCAGTGCGCCCTCAAGCTGCGGCAGGGCGGCCGGCAGGGGCGGATCACGCTGGTCGGCGAGGAGCCGCACGCGCCGTACGACCGGCCGCCGCTCTCCAAGGACGTGCTGCTCGGCAAGGCCGACTCCACCGCCCTGGACATCGACTACGGGCAGCTCGGCATCGAGCTGCTCACCGGCCGCCGCGCCACCGGCCTCACCCCCGGCGTGCTGCACACCGACGGCGGCGACCTCCCGTACGGCTCGCTGGTGATCGCCACCGGCGCCGTGCCGCGCGCCCTGCCCGGCGCCGAGCGGGCGCACCTGCTGCACACCCTGGACGACGCCCTGGCGCTGCGCGCGCTGCTGCGCCCCGGGCTGCGGCTGGTGCTGGTCGGCGCGGGCTGGATCGGCGCCGAGGTGTCCACCGCGGCCCGCGCGGCGGGCTGCGAGGTGACGGTGGTCGAGGCCGGTCCGGCGCCGCTGCCCGGCGCGCTGCCGACGGAGCTCGGCTCGGCGATGGCCGCCTGGTACGCCGAGGCCGGGGTCGAGCTGCGCTGCGGGGTCGGCGTGGCCGCCGTCGAGCCCGGCGCGGTGCTGCTGGCGGACGGCTCGCACCTGCCCGCCGACGAGGTGGTGGTCGGCATCGGGGCCCGCCCCGCGACCGGCTGGCTGGCCGGCTCCGGGGTCGAGCTGGACGCGACCGGCGCCGTCGTCGTGGACGGGCGGCTGCGCACCTCGGTGCCCGGGGTCTTCGCGGCCGGCGACTGCGTCAGCTACCCCTCGGCCCGGGCCGGCGCCCGGCTGGCCGTCCAGCACTGGGACCACGCGCTGCGGTCCGGCGAGGCGGTGGCCGCCGCCGTCCTGGGCGCGGACGCGCCGGCCTACGACCCGGTGCCGTACTTCTGGTCCGAGCAGTTCGGGCGGATGGTCCAGTACGCCGGCCGGCACGCCGAGGGCGACCAGCTGGTCCGGCGCGGCGACCCGCGGGGCGCCGACTGGTCGGTGCTCTGGCTGCGCGACGGCGTGCCGAGCGCGCTGCTGACCGTCGACCGGCCGCGCGACCTGGCCCAGGGGCGGCGGCTGATCGAGCGCGGCACCGCGCTGGACCCGGCCCGGGCGGCCGACCCCGCGGTACCGCTGAAGGCGGCCGTCGCGGGGTAGGCGCGGGGCAGGTCTGGTGCGCGGTGGGCCGCGGAGGTGGCAGTCTGGTGGCGTGAGTGAGATCGAAAGCAAGATTGAATCCCTGGTCACCGACTGGATGTACCTGCCCGACATCTCGGAGCAGTGGGGGGTCCGGGTCACCGAGGTGCGTGACCTGGTCAAGAACGGCGGCCTGATCGCCGTCCGGCGCGGCCCCAACAAGTCGCTGCAGGTCCCGGCCGCGTTCATCGACGGCCCGGGCCTGGTCAAGCACCTGTCCGGCACCCTGACCGTCCTGCGGGACTGCGGGTACAACGACGCGGAGATCCTGGAGTGGCTCTTCACCGAGGACCCGTCGCTGCCCGGCAGCCCGATCCAGGCGCTGCGGGAGAACCGCGGCACCGAGGTGAAGCGCCGCGCCCAGGCGATGCTGATCTGATGGCGGCGGACACGCCGCGCGCCGGGCTCGCCGACGCCCGGCTGTACCTGTGCACCGACGCCCGCCGGGAGCAGGGCGACCTCGCCGAGTTCCTGGACGCGGCGCTGGCGGGCGGGGTGGACATCGTCCAGCTGCGCGACAAGGGCCTGGAGGCCAGGCAGGAGCTGGAGGCCCTGGAGGTCTTCGCCGACGCCTGCCGCCGGCACGGCAAGCTGCTGGCCGTCAACGACCGCGCCGACGTCGCCCACGCGGCCCGGCCGGACGTGCTGCACCTCGGCCAGGACGACCTGCCGGTGCCGGCCGCCCGGGCGATCCTCGGCGAGGACGTGCTGATCGGCCGCTCCTGCCACGCCGAGTCCGAGGTGGACGCGGCGATCGCCGAGCCCGGCGTGGACTACTTCTGCACCGGCCCGGTCTGGCCGACCCCGACCAAGCCGGGCCGCCCGGCCCCGGGCCTCGGCCTGGTCTCGTACGCGGCGAAGCAGGACACCGACCGGCCGTGGTTCGCGATCGGCGGGATCGACCTCGGCAACCTGGACGAGGTGCTCGCCGCCGGTGCCCGCCGGGTCGTCGTGGTGCGGGCCATCACGGCCGCGGCGGACCCCCGGGCGGCCGCCGCCGAGCTGTCCCGCCGGGTGCGCGCCGCGCTCTGAGCGGCGTCCCGGGTCTCGGTGGGACCCCGCAGGACCGGCCCGGGGCCGTCGCCGCCCGTCAGTGCGTTCAGTACTTGCGGACGGTGGCGGCCTCGGCCAGTGCCAGCAGCACCGTACGGGCCCGCTCGTCGGCGAGCGGCGCCGCCTCCAGCGCGGCCAGCGACTGCCGCATCAGCTCCTCGATCCGGCGCTCCACCAGCTCCGGCGCCCCGCTGCGGGCGACCAGCCCGCGCAGTTCGGCGACCTCCGGGGCCGCCAGGTCCGGCGCGCCCAGCCGCTCGTCCAGGTGCCGGGCGTCGGCGGCCGGCAGGCCCCGCATCGCGTGCGCGACCAGCAGGGTGCGCTTGCCCTCGCGCAGGTCGTCCCCGGCCGGCTTGCCGGTGACCGCCGGGTCCCCGAAGACGCCGAGCAGGTCGTCGCGCAGCTGGAAGGCCTCGCCCAGCGGCAGCCCGAACGCCCCGTACGCCTCGACCAGCTCCGGCCCGGCGCCGGCCAGCAGCGCGCCCACCTGGAGCGGTCGCTCGATGGTGTACTTCGCGGACTTGTAGTGCAGGACGGTCTGCGCCCGCTCCAGCGCGCCCTCGTCCGTCGAGTCGCCGGCCACCGGCTCCAGCACGTCCAGGTACTGGCCGAGCATGACCTCGGTGCGCATCAGGTCGAACACCGGCTTGGCGGCGAGCACGGCGGCGGGCTCCAGGCCGGAGCGCAGGAACAGCTCGTCGCACCAGATCAGCAGCAGGTCGCCGAGCAGCACCGCAGCCGAGGCGCCGTACTGCTCGCGGTCGCCGCGCCAGCCGCTGTCACGGTGCAGCGCCTCGAAGCGGCGGTGGACCGAGGGCAGGCCGCGGCGGGTGTCGCTGCGGTCCATCAGGTCGTCGTGGACGAGGGCGCTGGCCTGGAGCAGCTCCAGGGCGGCGGCCGCGTTGGCGATCGCCTCGCCGGTCGCGCCCGCGGCCGGGCCGCCGGCGCCGCGCCAGCCCCAGTAGCAGAAGCCCGGGCGCAGCCGCTTGCCGCCGTCCAGCAGGAAGTCGCGCAGCGCGTCGGCGGCGGGGGCCAGCTGGGGCGAGATCTTGTCGAGGAGCACGGACTGGCCGTCCATGAACGCGGCGAGCGCCGCGTTGACACGGGTGCGGACGTCCTCCACGTCCATGGGGTTGGCCGCACTGCCGGCCGCGTTGCCGGTCGCACTGGTGGCCGCACTGAGGGCCGAACCGGGGCTGGCCGGCCGGGTGCTGGACGAGGTCACGATGGGGCTCCGCTGGTTCTCTGGGGTGCAGCAAGCGTAGCGGTGCGGCCGGGAACGGCTGTGCGAGCGGCTCGGCCCGGGGTGCGGGGGAGGGGCGGCGGAGCCGTTCCGGGGCGAAACGGAACGTCTTCCATCAGTTGTCTCAATAGATGGAATACGGTTGTCCGGCCCCTTCGAACGCCGGATAGCCTGCCAGCATGGCACTCGGAATCGCTTCCACGAGAACGGATCGCGCACTGACGGTGCGCGAACTCCTGGCGGCCGGCAAGCGCTCCTTCTCCTTCGAATTCATGCCGCCCCGCACCGAGGCCGGCGAGCAGAAGCTCTGGGACGCCATCCGCCGGCTCGAACCGCTCGACCCCAACTTCGTCTGCATGACGTACGGCGCCGGCGGCTCCTCGCGCGAGCGCACCGTCAACATGGTCGGCCGGATCGCCACCGAGACCACCCTGACCCCGGTCGCCCACCTCACCGCGGTGGACCACTCGATCGCGGAGCTGCGCAACATCATCGGCCAGTACGCCGACCAGGGCGTGCGCAACGTCCTCGCGGTCCGGGGCGACCCGCCCGGCGACCCGATGGGCGAGTGGGTCAAGCACCCCGAGGGCGTCACCTACGCGTACGAGCTGGTGGAGCTGATCAAGGGGATCGGCGACTTCTGCGTCGGCGTCGCGGCCTCCCCGAACATGCACCCGCGCTCGACCGACTGGGACGAGGACATCCGGCACTTCGTGGCGAAGATCCGCTCCGGGGCCGACTACGCGATCACCCAGATGTTCTTCGAGGTGGACGACTACCTGCGGCTGCGCGACCGGGTGGCGGCCGCCGGCTGCGAGACGCCGATCATCCCGGAGATCATGCCGGTCACCAACGCCAAGCAGCTGGAGCGCTTCCCGCAGCTCAGCGGCTCGGCCTTCCCCGTCGACCTGGAGGCCCGTCTGCGGGCGGCCATCGACGACCCGGCGGCGCTGCGGGCCATCGGCATGGAGCACGCCACCGCGATGGCCGAGCGCCTGCTCGCCGAGGGCGCGCCGGGTCTGCACTTCATCACGCTGAACCACTCGACGGCGACGCTGGAGATCTACCAGAACCTGGGACTGCACCAGCGCTGAGCGGGCGCTGCGGGGGCCTGCTCCCGCCGCGCCGACGCCGGGTGTTCACGAGCCCGTCACCGTACCGACGGTGGCGGGCTCGGTCGTGTGCGGCCGGTGCCCGGGCGGCGGGAACGCGATGCGGTACCCCGGCCGTTGAACCGGTACAGTCGCCGCACACGCGCGGCGCACACGCGCGGGTACGCGACTGGAGGTAGCGGGGCGGATGGGCATCGGATACCTGCTGCTGTACGTCGCGTTGGCGGTGGTGGCGCTCTGGCTGGTCGCGGAGGTGCTGCTGCAGAACCGGGCACCGCTGCACTGGCGGGTCCTGGCCCTGGCCGGCTTCCTGGGCGTGGCCGCCGGGATGGTCCTCGGCTCGGTCGTGGTGATCGGGGCCGGCGCCGCGCTGTTCGCGGTCGGACAGGCCTTCGTCACCCTCTCGGTCAAGCGCGGCCACCAGACCGGCTGGTCCCTGCGGAAGCCCGACGGCAGCCTGCCCGGCCCGCTCGCCAAGGTGCCGCTGCTCGGCGCCCTCACCGGCGGCGCCGCCGCGGTGGCGGCCGCCGCGGTCGCCCGCAGGCGGGTCGGCGAGGTCAGCCCCGTCGAGGAGACCCCGGCCCCCGCGCCGTTGCCCACCCCGCTGCCCTCCCCGGTGCCCGACGAGGTGCCGGAGGTCGAGCAGACCGCCGCCTTCGAGATGCAGGAGCTCGCCCAGGACGGCGTCTACGCCCCCGGGTACTACGAGCAGCAGCAGCCGCAGGTCCAGCAGCAGCCCCAGGACCCGTACGCCCCCGCCTACCAGGCCGGCTACGACCAGCAGCAGTGGCAGACCCAGCAGCAGCCCGCCTACGCCTACGACCAGCAGCAGACCTACGGCGGCTACCCCCAGCAGCAGCCCGACCCGTACGGCGGCTACCCGCAGCAGCAGCACCAGCAGCAGGACCCGTACGCGGGCTACCAGCAGCAGCCGCAGCACCAGCAGGCCTGGGACCAGACCGCCCAGCAGCAGCCCCAGCAGTGGCAGCCCCAGCCCGACCCGCACACCCAGGGCATCCCGCAGCAGCCGATGTACGACCAGAACCACGGCTACCAGCAGCAGAACACCTGGCACCAGCAGGGCTGACCCGCCCTGACCGGCCCGACCGGGCCGTTACGCCGGGCCGATCAGGCCGGCGGTGATGCAGGCCGACATGCCGACGCGGGCGAGGCCGCCGCCGGGGTGGGCGTTGCCGCCGATCAGGTAGAGGCCGGGGACGGGGGACTCGTTGGCGGCCTTCAGCCAGGAGCCCGCGGAGCCGGCCAGGGCCGGGCGGGCGACCGCGCCGAACAGCGCGCCGGTCTCCCGGCGGGTGTCCTCCGGGGTGCGCACGACCCGCCACAGGATCCGCTCGCGCAGGCCCAGGCCGGCCGCGTCCACGTGGGCGAGCAGCCGGTCGGCGTAGCGGTCGGCGAACCCGGGGACGGTCCAGTCGACCTCGTCCTGGGCCGGGACGGTCGCGGTCAGCACCACGCTCTCGTGGTCGTCGTCGGGCCGCAGCGCCGGGTCGTCCGGGCGCAGCACCTGGACGGTGGGGCGCTCGCAGGGCGGCGCCGAGAGCGTCAGGGCGTTCGCCTCGGCGGCGGGGTCGGCCGCGTGGACGACCGTGCGGTGCGGGGTGCCCTCGGGCCGGGGGCCGCGCAGGGCGAGCAGCACGCTGAAGCGGCCGGGCACCTCCACCGGCTCCCACTCCCCGGGCGGCAGCCCCGGCCACTCGGCCAGGCCGTGGCGGTAGAAGGCATCGGTGTCCATCGCGGAGACCACCAGGTCCGCGTCGATCCGGCCGTCCGCCGTCTCGACCCCGGTCGCCCGGCCGCCCTCGACGACCACCCGGGTGACCGGGGTGTCGAAGCGGAACGCGACCTTGCGCAGCTCGCAGCGCCGGTACACCGCGTCCGCGAGGGCCCGCAGCCCGCCCCGGACGTACCAGACGCCGAAGGACTGCTCCATGTACGGCAGGACGGTGGCCCCGGCGGGTGCCATGGCCGAGGTGAAGCCGTACCGCAGCGCGGGCTCGCACAGCAGGGCGGTCAGGCCGGGGTGGCCGTCGAGCTCGCGCGCGGCCACGTGCTCCAGGGACCACGGCCGCGCGCGGCGCAGCCGGGCCAGGCCGGTGCGCGGCGGGACGGGGTACGGGTCGGTGCCCACCAGGGCCCGGTCGGCCGGGGACAGGACGCCGCGCTCGGCCGGCAGCGGCTCCTCCAGCAGCGGGCGGCGGGTGGCCTCCCAGACCGTCCGGCCGTGGTTCATCACCGCGCTCCAGCGGGCGCCGGAGCCGGCCCCGAAGGCGGCGTCCAGCGCCTGGCTGACGCCGCCGCGGGAGGCGTTCGGCAGGGTGACGGCGGTGCCGTCGGGGAACAGGTGCCGGCTCTCCGGGTCGACCGGGGCCAGCTCGACCAGCTGCTCCAGGGGCTCCTTGCCGGTCTTCAGCGCGAGGTCGCGGTAGACCGCCGGGAGGGTGAGCAGGCCGGGCCCGGTGTCGAAGGCGAAGCCCTCGCGCTCGTACCGCCCGACCATGCCCCCGTAGGTGCCGCCCGCCTCGCAGACCGTCACCCGGTGGCCGAGGGTCGCCAGCCGGGAGGCCGCCGCGAGCCCGCTCATTCCTGCGCCGATGACGACGATCTTTGCCATGGCACCTGATCCTAGGACCAGTCTCAGGCGCTCCCCGCCGCCGCCCGGGCGGCCCGGCGTTCGCGGCGGCGGGCCCGGAAGGCGCGGATCCGGCTGACCGCCAGCCAGACCAGCAGCAGCCCGGCGGCCAGGACCACGGCGGCGACCGAGGCGGCCAGCCAGGGGTGGAAGATCGCCAGGGTGATCAGGCCGGCCACCGAGAGGTCCTCGGCCATGCTGACCACGATGTTGCTGGCCGGCTCCGGGGAGGTGTTGACGGCCATCCGCAGCGAGGCCTTCACCAGGTGGCTGACCAGCGCCGAGGTGCCGCCCATCGCGCCGGCCGCGACCTCGCTCAGCGAGCCGGGGTCGTTGCCCGCGATCAGCACGCCGACGGTGGCGCCGGCGACCGGCCGGATCACCGTGTGCACGACGTCCCAGACGCTGTCCACGTACGGGATCTTGTCGGCCACCGCCTCCAGCGCGAACAGCACCGCGGCCACGACCAGCACGTCGGTGCGCTCCAGCGCCTGCGGCACCGAGTCCGCGTCGGCGAACCTGCCCAGCAGGCCGAGCAGCAGCACCACCGCGTAGGCGTTGATGCCGCTGGCCAGTCCGCTGGTGAAGATCAGCGGCAGGACCGTCATCGCGTCCCCCTCCTCGTCATCGCGTCCCCTGGTCGTCCGGTGGGCCGGTACCGCCCGGCCCCGCCGTACCGTACCCGGCACCCGGGACGCCGTGGACGCACCCGCCGGTTCCGGCGGCCAGCCGGACCGGGACGGGCCGGGGCGCACTGAGTACAAATACTCAGATCCGCGGTTGAGTACGTCAGCGGATGGCCCCCGACCTGCGGAGACGGGAGAGTGGTGGCACCCGGGAGGGCGGCGCGTCGGGCGCCGGGCCCGCCCGGGCGGCGGATCCGTCCGTCCCCCGGCCGAACCGGCCCGGGGAGGCGGCGGACGGACCGCCACGGGGCTGGTCACGGTCCCCGCACCGCCGACACGGGGCGGCGGAGCGGGCCGGGGGGAGACCGGCCGCGAGGGGGGAGCTCGCCACCGCCGACCACGGGGGAGCGGCGGAGCGACGGCACGGCGGCGGCGCGGAACCGGGGGAGGACCGCGCCCGCCGCCGCTACGCCTTTTCCGGACGCCCTTCCGGAGCCGCCCGGGGCGCGCCCGGCCCGGCCGGATTGTCAGTGGTGCCGTTCACGATGGAGGGGCACGGACCACCCGGTCCGCGCGCTGCCTCGGAACGGGGGAGACCATGACCGTCAGCCGTCCTGAGCCCGTCACCGCCCGCCTCCACTCCGCCGCCCCGCCGCAGCTCCCGGGCCCGTCCGCCGGGCGCCCCGCCGGAGCCGACGTCCACCCCGTGCTGCGCCGGGTCGCCGCGCCGCCGGCCGCCCTCGACCTGCTCGCCGACGCCCACCGCACCCTCACCCGTGCCCGCGCCCTGGAGGACCCGCTGGAGCGCTACGCCACCGCCCACCTGGCCGCGCTGCGCACGGTGGCGGCCGTCCTGGCGGTGCGCGGCCGCCCGGAGAAGAGCCCGCGCCGGCGCAAGGCCATCCGCAGCGCCTGGGAGGTGCTGCCCGAGGTGGCCCCGGAGCTCGCCGAGTGGGCGGTCTACTACGGTGCCGGCGCCCGCCGCCGGGCCGCCGCCGAGGCCGGGATCAGGGGCGCCGCCTCGGCCCGCGACGCCGACGACCTGGTCCGCAACTCCGCCCTCTTCCTGCGTCTGGTCGAGCGCCTGCTCGGCCTGCACGCCGCGCCGCCCCCGCCCCGGCTCCCGTCGGACGGCGTCGTGGGCCCGGCAAGGATCCCTGGGACAGGCTCTAAGGTGGAGGCAACCTGATCGAACTGCACGTGCCAAGGAGTCCCACCTTGTACCCGACGCGTCCCCGCAGTGCCCTGCGTACCGCCGTGGTGTGGGAGGTGGTCCGGGCGGCCCTGGAGAAGCGGTCGGCCGAGCTGGACCAGCCGGTGCTCGACGTGGTCGACACCGGCGGCGGCACCGGGAACTTCGCGGTGCCGGTCGCCAAGCTCGGCCACCGCGTCACCGTGGTCGACCCGAGCCCGGACGCCCTGTTCGCCCTGGAGCGCCGGGCCGCCGAGGCCGGTGTGACGGACCTGGTGCGCGCCGTCCAGGGCGACACCCAGACCCTGCCCGAGCTGGTCGCCCCCGGCAGTGTGGACGCGGTGCTCTGCCACGGCGTGCTGGAGGTCGTGGACGACCCGGCCGAGGCGCTCGGCAGCCTGGCGGGCGCCCTGCGCAAGGGCGGCGTGGTCAGCCTGCTGGCGGCCAACCGCAACGGCGCCGTGCTGGCCCGCGCGCTGGCCGGCCACTTCACCGAGGCCCGCACCGTGCTGTCCGCCGCCGACGGCCGCTGGGGCGAGCAGGACCCGATGCCGCGCCGCTTCACCGGCGAGGAGCTGGGCCGGCTGGCCGAGGCCGCGGGCCTGCGGGTGCAGTCGGTGCACGGCGTACGGGTCTTCTCCGACCTCGTCCCCGGCGTGCTGGTGGACACCGAGCCGGGCGCGCTGGACGCGCTGCTGAAGCTGGAGGAGGCCGCCGCCGCGCAGCCCGCCTTCCACGCCGTGGCGACCCAGCTGCACCTGCTGGCCACCCTGGCCTGAGGCGCCCCTCCCGGCCCGCGCGCCCCTTCACGCGCGCCTCCGCCGTCGTACGGTTTTTTTTGCCCGCCGTACGGCGGTGGTTCGCGCCCCGGAGGCCCGCCCGTTCCCGCGCCGTGACCCCTCGGTGGCCCGCCCGTTTCCGGGCCCGGCGGCGGCCGGGCGGCACCGCCCGGCGGCAAACCTCCCCAGGTCCGGGACGATTCCATCCGATCGGGCACTTGTCCGGGGCGTGGCGCGTTGACTCCGATGCGGCCGTCCCCGCTCGAAGTGGCCCGTCCCACGCGGCGCAGACCACCCCGTAACGGGCCCACGGACCGTATGATCTGGGTAAAGCCGGAAAGCATGACAGCCGGACGCGTGGGGCATATGGACGACACGGGCCGGGTCCCCCGCACGGGCGTCCGACCGTGTGCCCCAAGGCTGATTGGACTTGCCTCCCCGACCGGGGTGGGCGGACCGGTCGCACCCGCGACCGACGAGTAGGAGGACTCCGTGCCGCTCTCGGAGCACGAGCAGCGACTGCTCGACCAGATGGAGCGAGCGCTGTATGCCGAAGATCCCAAATTCGCGTCTGCGCTTGAGGGAACCGGGCTGCGCACCTACACCCGTCGGCGGGTCTACCTGGCCGTCGCCGGCTTCGTGGTGGGCATCGGTCTGCTGATGGGCGGCATGGTCGTACCGGATCAGATCTGGGTCAGCGTCGTGGGCTTCCTGGTGATGCTCGGGTGCGCGGTGTTCGCCGTGACCGGTTGGCGCCGCGGTCCCGCGGGCCAGGGCGCCGGAGCCCGTCCGGCCGCCGCCCCGCGCCGCAAGGCCGGGATGATGGACCGGGTGGAGCAGCGCTGGCAGCGCCGCCGGGACGAGCAGACCGGCGGGTTCTGAGCCGCTCGGCCGATACGTACGAAGCCGGGGCGGGCCGTCGATCGACTGCCCGCCCCGGCTTCGTGTCCGGAAGGGAAACCCCCGGGTCAGGACTCCGGGGTGGACCCCTTGCCCCGGGTGAGGACCCGCCGCACCGGCGCGGAGACGGCCTCGACCGCCCGGCCGACCGCGGCACCGGCCGTCGCCCGGGCCGCCCGCGCCGCGTCGGAGATCCGCCACCACAGCTGCGCCGAGGACGGCGGCAGCAGCAGCGCCCTGGTCCGTCCGGCCCGGCCGGCGGCCGCCCGCAGCCCGCGCCGAACGGTGCGGACGTCGGCGGCCAGCGGTTCGGTGACGGGCTGCCCGGGCGGGGCGTAGAGCACCCGCTCGGTGGCCAGCGCCAGTCGGCCGGTGGCCGCCGCCGAATCCGCGTCCAGGTGGGCCTTCTCGGTGATCCGGTGGGCCGCCGAGCGCGGGGTGCGTGACTCGTCCGGGGGAATTCCGAGGTCCCAGGCGGAGTCGACCAGCTCGTCCCAGGCGGCCAGCACCTGGGCGTCGGTCAGCTCCGCCGCTCCGCTCCCGCCGGGCCCGCGCCGCCCGCCGCCGCCCAGCCGGCGTCGGCGTACGGCCGCGCGCCAGACCATCGGGACGAGCAGCAGGGCGATCAGCGCGAGCACCGCGGCCAGGGTGCCGAGCACCTGGCCGGAGAGCAGCCAGGACTCCTCGGCGGTCTTGGCGACGGCCTTGTCCTTGGAACCGCACTCGCCGAGCTGGCGCTGCTTGGCGGTGCAGTCCGAGCCGGAGCTCGGCAGCGGGGCGGCCGAGGCGGTCTGCGGGGCGGCGGTCGCCTGCTGGGTCGGCGCGGTGGTCGGGGCGGTGGACGCCTCGGTGTAGCGGGTCGGGACGCCGCGGCTCGGGGTCGGCTCGAAGCGCAGCCAGCCGTAGCCCGTGAAGTACAGCTCGGGCCAGGCGTGGTACATCCGGCCGGTCACCGAGTAGACGTTGCCGCCCTTGCTGTCGCCGGGGGTGAAGCCGACGGCCACCCGGGCCGGGATCTTCAGCTCCCGGGCCATCGCCGCCATGGTGGAGGCGAAGTGCACGCAGAAGCCCCGGCGGTCGCGCAGGAAGACGGCGATGGCGTTGCTGCCGGTGCCGCCGTTGACGGCGGTGTCGTACGTGAAGCCCGGCCCGGTGAACCAGTTGACCAGCGCCGTCGCCCGGTCGAAGTCGTTCTTCGCGCCGGCGGTGACGGCCTTGGCCTGCTCGGCGACGACCGGCGGCAGGTCGGTCGGGAGGGCGGTGTAGCGCTCCCTGATGTCCGACGGCGCGGTGCCCGCGAGGCGCAGCTCGTTGGCGGTGGGCCGCACGTCCAGGGCGGTGACGTGGTAGCTCAGGCCGCGGATCGCCTTGTCGCTGGTCGGCAGGACGGTACGGGTCAGCGGGTCGAGCTTCCAGGCGCTCCGGTCGGGGAGCTGGACGGAGGCGGCCGGGTAGGGCATCGGCAGCCAGCTCCCCCCCAGCCGCTCGTCGACCTTGAAGTCGCCCTCGAACCGGGCCACCTGGGGATCGCGCAGGCCCTCGGGGGCGGGCAGGGCCGCCGGGAGGTCCTGGACGGTGGTGCTGCCGAGCCGCCAGTTGACGCCGTCGAACTGGTCGAGCGAGCCGGTCCGCAGGTAGACCTGGTCGGCCAGCGGGGTGTCCAGGGTGTAGCTGAGCAGCTCCGCGTCGGTCGGCTTGGAGATCGCGGCCTCCAGGCTGACCAGCGGGTCGAGGCTGGTCGACAGGCTCCCGCCGACGCCCTTGCCGCCCGATCCGCCGGAGCCGGAGTTCAGCAGCCCGAAGCTCCAGTGCGGCAGGACCACCGGCAGCAGCAGTGCCACCGCCAGGGCCAGCACGCCGACCTGCCGGCCGCCCGGGCTGACCCGGCCGGACTCCACCGAGCCGCGCGCACCGCCGTAGAACACCCGGCCCCAGCGGGAGACCCGGTCCTGGCCCTCGGCGAACAGCAGCAGCAGGTAGCCGGCCGCGGCGACGGCGAACCAGACCCAGCTGCCGTGCTCCCCGGCCAGGCCGTTGCCGACCGAGTACAGCGCCAGCAGCGGCAGCCCGGCCAGCGCCGAGCGCCGGTAGGTCACCGCGACGGTGTCCACCGCGACGGCGATCAGCCCGATCGCCGAGACCAGGATCAGCCGCAGTCCGGCGGTGGGCGGAGCCGGGATGGCGTACTGCTGTATGTCGTCCAGGCCGGTGGTGAAGACCTGGTCCAGGACCCGCAGCGCGGACGGGCCGGGCAGCATCCCGCCCTCGCCGGCGAAGCCGAGCAGCAGCAGGAGGAGCAGGACCAGCAACTGCCCGAGCGGCACCGTCCAGCGGTACACCGGGGCGCGGCGCAGGCCCGCGCCGGCCGCGGCGACCACGGCGATCACCAGGAGGGCGTGGGTGAGCCAGCTGCGGGTGGTGAGCAGCGGCATCATGCACAGCGCGGCGAGGGCGGTGGCCAGCGCCGAGTACGCGGTCAGTTTGGCCCGGGTGGTCACGCGCCGGCCTCTTCTCGGTAGGGGGCGGTCGTCCGGCTGCCGTCGGCGGCCCGCCACAGGTCCGGTACGGAGTCCCCGGCCCGTACCGGGATCACCGTCCAGCCGGCTTCGCGCAGCTGCTGGACCCGGGCCCGGAAGTCGTCGCCGCCGGTGTCCGGGGCGAGCATCCGCAGGCCGGCCCAGGTGCCGGTGTCCAGCAGGAAGGCGATCGCCCCGCCGGCGCGGCTGCGCAGCCGGCCCAGCCGGGTGGCCTGGGCGTCGTCCAGCTCGCCGAGGACGGCGACCAGCAGGCCCTCGCCGCCGGCGCGCAGCGGGTCCTCGGCGCGGGACAGGGTGCCGCCGTCGGACAGGTCGGCGACCGCGAGGGCGTCCAGGACCAGCCCGGAGGTGTCGGCGCCGCTGTGGCTGCCGCCCGCGCCCGGCCCGGGCACCGACAGCCCGGTGTCGGTGAGCAGCCGGGTCTGGTAGCCGCGCTCCAGCAGGTGCACGGCGACCGAGGCGGCGCAGCCGACCGCCCACTCGAAGGAGGAGGCGGGGCCGCTGCCCCGGTGGGCGATCTCCCGGGTGTCCAGCACGACGGTGGCCCGGGCCTGCTGCGGCTGCTCCTCGCGGCGCACCATCAGCTCGCCGTACCGGGCGGTGGAGCGCCAGTGCACCCGGCGCAGGTCGTCGCCGGGCCGGTACTCGCGCAGGATCACGTCGTCGTCGCCGGCCAGCGCCAGGGTGCGGCTGTGGCTCTCGCCCTGGCCGATCCACTCGCCGCTGAGCCGTACCGACGGCAGCGCCTGGACCTGGGGGACGACGGTGAGGACGTCGGAGGCGGTGAAGGCGCGGGTCACCTCGCACATCCCGAACGGGTCGGCCAGCCGCAGCTGGAGCGGCCCGAGCGGGTAGCGGCCGCGCAGGTCGGAGCGGACCCGGTAGGAGACCTCGCGGTGGCCGCGCGGCTCGACCCGGTCCAGCACGAAGCGCGGGCGCGGCCCGAGCACGTACGGGACCTTGTCCTCCAGCAGCAGCACCCCGGTGGGCACCCGGGAGACGTTGTCGACCCGCAGGTGGACCCGGGCCTCCTGGCCGGCGACCGCCCGGCGCGGGCTGAGCCGGCGTCCGCTGGCCACCCGGTAGCGGGTGTTGGCGACGACCACCACGGCGACCAGCGGCAGCGCGGCGAGCAGGACGCCGACGCGCAGCAGGGCGTCCTGGTCGAGCAGGTAGGAGCAGGCCACCGCGGTGACCCCGGCGGCGAGGAAGGACCGCCCCCGGGTGGTGAGACCGCGGAACCCGGCCCGCAGTCCCGATGATTCGGACTGGGCCACCTCAGCCCCTCCGGACGGCCGGGCCGCCCTGCGGGCGCGGCAGCGGCAGCCGGGCGACCAGGTCGGCCACGATCTGCTCGGAGGTGCGGCGGCTGAGCTGGGTCTCGGCGGTCGGCATCAGACGGTGCGCCAGGACCGGGACGGCGAGGCGCTGGATGTCGTCGGGGGTGACGTAGTCGCGCCCGTCCAGCGCGGCGGCGGCGCGGGCGGCCCGGACCAGGTGCAGGGTCGCGCGGGGCGAGGCGCCCAGGCGCAGCTCGGGGCTGGTGCGGGTGGCGCCGACCAGGTCGACGGCGTAGCGGCGGACCGGGTCGGCGATGTGCACGGTGCGGACCAGGTCGATCAGCTTGAGGATGTCGGAGGCGTGCGCGACCGGCTGGAGGTCCTCCAGCGGGCTGGCGCCGGCGTGGGTGTCGAGCATCGCGAGCTCGGCCTCGGGGCTGGGGTAGCCGATCGAGATCCGGGCCATGAAGCGGTCGCGCTGGGCCTCCGGCAGGGGGTACGTGCCCTCCATCTCGACCGGGTTCTGGGTGGCCACGACCATGAACGGCGAGGGCAGTTCGTAGCTGGTGCCGTCGATGGTGACCTGGCGCTCCTCCATGGACTCCAGCAGCGCCGACTGGGTCTTCGGCGAGGCGCGGTTGATCTCGTCGCCGACCACGACCTGGGCGAAGATCGCGCCCGGGCGGAACTCGAAGTCGTGCCGCTGCTGGTCGTAGATGTTGGTGCCGGTGACGTCCGAGGGCAGCAGGTCGGGCGTGAACTGGATGCGGCGCACGGTGCAGTCGAGCGAGCGGGCGAGCGCCTTGGCCAGCATGGTCTTGCCGACGCCGGGCACGTCCTCCAGCAGCAGGTGGCCCTCGGCGAGCAGGACGGTCAGGGCGATCCGGACGGCCTCCGGCTTGCCCTCGATCACGCTCTCGACGTTGCCGCGCACGCGGTCCACGACCGCGGCGAGTTCGGGGAGCCCGGTCTGCCGGAACCCGCCCGCCCGCTGCGGTTCGCCCCCCGCGGGACTGCCGAGTCCGGCCTGATCCTTGTAGCTCGTCACCCGTATACGCTCCCTGGCACCCTGTGCCCGCCCCGTCCCGAGGCCGGACCCCACCCCATGCTTGACGCGGCCGTCCCGGGGGCGGTTCCGAACGAGGAGCCGGCGGCCGGGAAGGCGGCCTGCGGCCTGGCCGCCCCAGGTGGTTCGGGGTCCGACCGGCAGGCGCATTCTCCCCCGCGGGATGGCCAGAAGTCACCATTCGGCGGTGCCCGAATGCCCGGACACCGTCGGCCGGGCAGGGTCGGGGCGGGTCGCTCAGTCGATCTCGCGGAGCAGGCCGGTGTGGACGTCGAAGACGAAGCCGCGGACGTCGTCGGTGTGCGGCAGGAAGGGAGAGGTGCGGACGCGCTGCATGGACTGGCGGACGTCGCCGTCCAGGTCGACGAAGGCCTCCACCGCCCACTGCGGGCGCTGGCCGACCTCCAGCTCCAGCTCGCGGCGGAAGTCCTCGGTCAGCCCGAGCAGGCCGCAGCCGGTGTGGTGGATCAGCGCGATCGAGCGGGTGCCGAGGGCGCGCTGGCTGATGGTCAGGGACCGGATGGTGTCGTCGGTGACGACGCCGCCGGCGTTGCGGATGACGTGGGCGTCGCCGAGTTCGAGGCCGAGCGCGGCGAACAGGTCGAGTCGGGCGTCCATGCAGGCGACCACGGCGATCTTCTGCACCGGGCGGGCGTCCATGCCGCCGTCCCGGAAGGTCACCGCGTAGGCGCGGTTGGCCGTGACGAAGCGGTCGATGACGGTGGGTCTGGCAGGGTCGGCAGCGGCGTTCGGCGAGGGCCGGTCGGGTGTCACTGTCATGGGGGCGACGTTAGTGCGGATCGGGCCCGCGCGGTGGGGCCGGGAGCTACAGAACGGCGGGCCGTGATCGGGTGCATCGCCACAACGGGAGCTGCTCCCGGAGCGGCCGCCGCCGACCCCGCACGCGGGGCGGCCAGGGGGCGCGCGCCCGCCGCCGAAGGCCCCCGATCCGGACCGCCGCCGGTCCGCCCCGAGGGCCGCGACCTGCGGTGATCCGTACCGCCGCCCGGGTGGTGCGCCGGAGCGGGCCATTGACTGGCAGGGGCCGCGCGATAGAGTTTGCGGCGCAGTGGAGCACACCCGCCGGGGCCCGTCAACGGGGCTTCCCCGGCCGGTGCGGCCCGGTCGAAGCGGCCCGTGGCCTCCTCCCGCTCCGTGCCCACCTGGCGCACCTTCCCCGGCGCCGGGCGGTCACGACCTTCCCCTCGAGCGGGCGGGGACCACGGGCCGCTTCGTCGTGCCGGGGCACGGTGGGCGAGAATGGTCGCAGCTCCCGGACGTCGGGCTGCTCCGCACCGAGGAAGGGCGCCACCGCGCATGACCACCAACGAACCGGGCCCCAAGCACGTTCCGGTGATGCTCCAGCGGTGCATGGACGCGCTCGCACCGGCGATCTCGCGCCCCGGGGCCGTCGTGGTGGACGCCACCCTCGGCCTCGGCGGGCACAGCGAGGCGCTGCTGACCCAGTTCCCGGAGGTGCGGCTGGTCGCGGTGGACCGCGACCCGGCGGCGCTGAAGCTGTCCGGCGAGCGGCTGGCCCCCTTCGGCGACCGGGCGACCCTGGTGCACGCCGTCTACGACGAGATCCCCGAGGTGCTGGAGCGCCTGGACATCGACCGGGTCGACGGCGTCCTGTTCGACCTCGGCGTCTCCTCGATGCAGCTGGACGAGGCGGACCGCGGCTTCGCGTACGCGCAGGACGCGCCGCTGGACATGCGGATGGACCAGACCCGGGGGATCAGCGCGGCGGAGGTGCTGAACACCTACGGCCACGGCGACCTGGCCCGCATCCTCAAGGTGTACGGCGAGGAGCGGTTCGCCGGGAAGATCGCCTCGGCGATCCTGCGGGAGCGGGAGAAGGAACCGTTCACCAACAGCGCGCGTCTGGTCGAGTTGGTGCGGAACGCCATTCCGGCGGCGACCCGTCGGACCGGCGGGAACCCGGCCAAGCGGACGTTCCAGGCGCTGCGGATCGAGGTCAACGGCGAGCTGGAGGTCCTGGACCGGGCGATCCCGGGGGCGCTGGACGTCCTCGCGATCGGCGGCCGGATCGTGGTGATGTCCTACCAGTCGCTGGAGGACCGGCTCGTCAAGCAGTACCTGGCCGCCGGTGCGACCAACACCGCTCCGCCGGGGCTGCCGTTCATCCCGGAGGAGCACCAGCCCTGGCTCAAACTGATCACTCGCGGTGCCGAGCTGGCCACCGAGGAGGAGATCGAGGAGAACCGGCGCGCCGCGCCCGTACGGCTGCGGGTGGCGGAGAGGATCAGGGACCGAAGCAAGCGGGGCTGACGAACCGGCCCGGCGGGGTCCGAAGGGCGGAGGAAAGCGGTGGGGCCGGTGGCCGGTGAGGTCCGGGCGGGGCGGGGAGGACTCCCCGGGCAGGGCAGGGCGCGGATCACGGTCCGGCCGGGCAGGCGTCCGGTACGGAGGCGCACACCGTTCGCGGTGCTCGTCGTGGTGCTGCTGGCGGCCGGGCTGCTCGGCCTGCTCGCGCTGAACACCGCACTCAACGAGGGCTCCTTCGAGCTGTCCCGACTGCAGAAGCAGACCACCGTGGCGACCGACGAACAGCAGAGCCTCCAGCACGAGATCGACCAGAGCTCGGCCCCGGACGCGCTCGCCAGGCGCGCCGCCGAGCTGGGCATGGTCCCGGCCGGCGGGATGGCCTTCCTGGACGTCCCGAACGGCGGCAAGGTGGTCGGCACCCCCGGCCCGGCGCAGGACAGCCCGCCGGTCAAGCGCTCCACGGCCGAGCCGTGGCCGACCAGGACCCCCTCCGGTGCCGCCCAGCCGAGCGCGGCCCAGCCCGCCGCCGGGCCGTCACCGGCCGCGCCGCAGCCGGGCGGTGCCCCCTCGCCGGCCGCGCCGCCGCCCGCACCGGCCCCGGCGACGTCCGCCGGCGACTCGGTGATCCAGCTCAACCCGGTCTCGCCCGCCGCGGCCGCGAAGCCGAACGGAGGCGCGGGCCGATGAGCCAGTGGACCGTCAGAAGGGGTGACGGGCGCGAGGCGCCCGGCGAGCGCGGCGAGGTGGCCGCATGAGCACTCCACGTCAGCCGGGCGGGACCGGCGGTTCCGGCAGCGGCAACGGCCGCCGTCCGGTGCCCCGGGGCACCGCGCCGCGCGCGCAGTCCGCCGCCGGCCGCGGTCAGCCCGCCAAGGCCCAGCCCGCCAAGGGGCAGCCGGCCAGGAGCCAGCCCGCCAAGGCCCAGCCCGCCCGCAGCCAGCCCGCGAAGGGCCAGCCCGCGCGCAGCCAGTCGGCCAAGGCCCAGCCCGCCAAGTCGGCCTCCGCCGGCCGTACCCCGCGGGCGCCGCAGCAGCGCCGCCCCGAGGGGCGCCCGCCGGCCCGCAGCCAGGCGGCGGTGCGCCCGAAGAGCCGTCCGCCGCTGCGCCCCAAGGCGCTCAAGCTGGCCGAGCCGAAGCGCCGGCTGCGGGTGATCTCCGTGGTGCTGTCGCTGGTGTTCTCCGTCTTCGCGGGCCGCCTGGTGCAGCTCCAGCTGGTGGACGCCGACGCGCTGGCCGCCGACGCCAACACCAACCGCTACATGAACATCCCGATCACCGCCGAACGCGGCTCGATAACGTCCTCCGACGGGGTCGCGCTGGCGGCCACCGTGGACGCGTACGACATCACCGCCGACCCGGCGATGTTCACCCCGGAGGCGACCGGCATCCCGGACGCGCCGGAGCAGGCGGCCGCGCTGCTGTCGCCGATCCTCGGCGTGCCCAAGGAGAAGATCGCCACCGACCTGCACACCCCCAAGACCCGCTACAAGCGGCTCGCGGCCCAGCAGACCCCGGCCGCCAAGAAGCAGATCAGCGACCTCAAGTCGGGCCTGGAGAAGCAGGCCGGCTCGCGGGCCTGCCAGGCCCAGAAGAAGCTGCTCGGCAAGCCCGCCGACCAGGGCGGGCGCACCCGGGTGGACAACGAGTGCGCCAACCCGCTGGCCGGGGTGTTCAACCGGGAGACCCAGAAGCGGATCTACCCGGCGGACGGCCTGGCCGCCAACCTGGTCGGCTTCGTCAACGCCGAGGGCGAGGGCGCCGGCGGCCTGGAGCAGCAGTACCAGAAGCTGCTGGCCGGCAAGGACGGCCACAGCAGCTACGCCCAGTCGGGCGGGCGGCTGGTGCCCACCGCCGGGGGCTCGATGGAGCCGGCCGTACCGGGCGACGACGTGAAGCTGACCATCAACCGGGACATCCAGTGGGCCGCCCAGCGGGCGATCACCGACCAGGTGGCCAACTCCGGCGCGGAGAAGGGCTACGTGGTGGTCCAGGACGTGAAGACCGGCCAGGTCCTCGCGATGGCCACCGCGCCCGGCTTCAACCCGAACGACCTGAGCCTGGCCAAGCAGTCCCAGATGGGCAACCCGGCCCTGGTCGACGCGTACGAACCGGGCAGCACCGCCAAGCTGATGAGCCTGGCCGCGGTGCTGGACTCCGGTACGGCCAACTGGGACACCAAGGTGACCGTGCCCAACCGGCTGGTCCGGGCCGGGCAGCAGTTCAAGGACGACGTCGAGCACGGCGACTGGCACCTGACCCTGGCCGGGGTGCTCGCCAAGTCCTCCAACATCGGCACCATCGAGGCGGTCGAGACCCTCGGCGGCGGCGACCAGCTGAAGACCAACCAGGTGCTGGACGGCTACATGCGCAAGTTCGGGGTGGCCCAGCCGACCGGTCTGGGCTTCCCCGGGGAGACCTCCGGGATGCTCAAGAAGCCGGAGGACCTGGTCGCCTCGGAGAAGTACAACATCTCCTTCGGCCAGGGCCCGCTGCAGATGAACGCGCTCCAGGCCACCTCGGTCTACTCGACCATCGCCAACGGCGGGGTGCGGGTCGCGCCCAGCATCGTCCAGGGCGTCACCGACCCGAACGGCAAGTACGCCCCGAGCGCGCCGGGGGAGCAGACCCGGGTGGTCAGCCCGGAGACGGCCAAGACCCTCACCTCGATGCTGGAGTCGGTCGTCGACGACGAGCAGGGCACCGGCGGCAAGGCCGCCATCCCCGGCTACCGGGTCGCGGGCAAGACCGGCACCGCCGACCGGGGCGCCGCCGACGGCAAGGGCTACGACGGCTACACCGCCTCCTTCATCGGCTTCGCCCCCGCCGACGCCCCCCGCTACACCGTCTCCTGCACCCTCCAGGGCCCGGTCAACGGCCACTTCGGCGGCCAGCTGTGCGGCCCGGTGTTCAAGCAGGTGATGGAGTTCACCCTGAAGACCATGCAGGTCCCGCCGAGCGGCAGCCCGGCGCCGAACCTGGCCGTCGAGTGGAAGCCGTGAGCGCACGATGAGCAACGGACCGGCCGGGCCGGAGCACGGCGCGGCGGAGGGCCGGTTTGGCCCTGGACACCCTTCGGCGGATAGCCTTCCCGCCGTGCCGAAACCCGATCAAACCACCGTGAGTCCGCCCCGTCCGACCGGGACCACCGCCCTGCCGCTCGCCGAGCTGGCCGCCGAACTGGGCCTGCCGCCCGTCGAGGGCGGCGCCGTCACCGGCGTCACCCACGACTCCCGCGCGGTCCGTCCGGGCGACGTGTACGTGGCCTTCCCGGGCGCCAACCACCACGGCGCGGCGTTCGCCGGCAAGGCCGCGGAGTCCGGCGCGGTGGCGGTGCTCACCGACCCGGCCGGCGCCGAGCAGGCGGCCGCCACCGGCCTGCCGCTGCTGGTCGTCGACCGGCCGCGGGCCGTCATGGGCGAGCTGGCCGCGATCGTCTACGGCCGCCCCTCCCGGCGGCTGCTGATGATCGGGCTGACCGGCACCAACGGCAAGACCACCACCTCCTACCTGGTCGAGGGCGGCCTGCGCGGCGCCGGGCGCAGCCCGGGCGTGATCGGCACCGTCGAGATGCGGGTCGGCGAGGAGCGGATCAAGAGCGAGCGCACCACCCCCGAGGCCACCGACCTGCACGCGATCCTCGGCGTGATGGCCGAGCGCGGCGCCGACGCGGTGACCATGGAGGTCTCCAGCCACGCCCTGGTCTTCGGCCGCACCGACGGGGTCGCGTACGACGTCGCGCTGTTCAACAACCTGACCCCCGAGCACCTCGACTTCCACCCGGACATGGAGGACTACTTCCAGGCGAAGGCCCGGCTCTTCCAGCCCGGCAAGTCCCGCCACGGCGTGGTCAACCTGGACGACGAGTACGGCCGCCGGCTCGCCGCCGAGGCCAAGATCCCGGTGACCACCTTCTCCGCGACCGGCGCCGCGGCGGCCGACTGGCGGGCCGTGGACGTCCGGCTCGGGCCGGTCGGCTCCACCTTCAAGGTGCTGGGCCCGGACGGCGCCGAGGCCGAGGCCTCCGTCCCGCTGCCCGGCCCGTTCAACGTCGCCAACGCGCTCGCCGCGATCACCCTGCTGGTCGCCGCCGGCCTGCCGCTGGAGCGGGCCGTGGCCGGCGTCGCCGCCGTCCCCGGCGTGCCCGGCCGGCTGGAGCGGGTGGACGCCGGACAGCCGTTCGTCGCCGTCGTCGACTACGCGCACAAGCCGGACGCCCTGCAGGCCGTCCTCGCCTCGCTGCGCGAGGTCACCGAGGGCCGGCTGCACGTCGTGGTCGGCTGCGGCGGCGACCGCGACCCGCACAAGCGCGGCCCGATGGGCGCCATCGCCGCCCGTCTCGCCGACACCGCCCTGCTGACCAGTGACAACCCGCGCAGCGAGGACCCGCTGGCGATCCTCGCCACCATGCTGACCGGCGCCGCCGCGGTGCCCGAGGCCGAGCGCGGCGACGTCCTGGTCGTCCCCGACCGGGCCGAGGCGATCGGCCTCGCCGTCGCGCGCGCCCGGGCGGGGGACACCGTGCTGGTGGCCGGCAAGGGCCACGAGCTCGGCCAGTACGTACGAGACGAGATCCGCCCCTTCGACGACCGGGAGGTGCTGCGCGAATCCATCGCGCGGACCACGGCCGCACGGGGCGACCGAGGAGTAGAGCAGCAGTGATCGCACTGACCCTCGCCGAGGTGGCCGCCGCCGTCGGAGGCACGCTGGACGGCGCCGACCCGGACGCCCTGGTCACCGGCCCGGTCGAGGTCGACTCGCGGAAGGTGGCCCCCGGCGGCCTGTTCGCGGCCTTCGTCGGCGAGCACGTGGACGGCCACGACTACGCGGCCAAGGCGGTCGGGGACGGCGCCGTCGCGGTGCTGGCCTCCCGCCCGGTCGGCGTGCCCGCCGTCCTGGTCGACAGTGTGGTGGAGGCGCTCGGCCGGCTGGCCCGCGCCGTGGTCGCCCGCGCCGAGGGCACCGCCGTGGTCGCGCTGACCGGCTCGGCCGGCAAGACCAGCACCAAGGACCTGATCGCCCAACTGCTCCAGCGCCGCGGCGAGACCGTCTACCCGCCCGGCTCGCTCAACAACGAGATCGGCCACCCGATGACCGCGCTGCGGGTCGAGGCCGGCACCCGGCACCTGGTCATGGAGATGGGCGCCCGGCACAAGGGCGACATCGAGTACCTCACCTCGATCACCCCGCCCCGGATCGGCGTGGTGCTCAACGTCGGCACCGCCCACGTCGGCGAGTTCGGCTCCCAGGAGGCGATCGCCGAGGCCAAGGGCGAACTGGTCGAGTCGCTGCCCGCCGACGGCGCCGCGATCCTCAACGCGGACGACCGGCTGGTGCGCGCGATGGCCTCCCGTACCAGGGCGAAGGTGGTCCTGTTCGGGGAATCGCCGGACGCCCACGTCCGGGCCACCGACGTTCGCCTGGACGCCACCGGGCGGCCATCGTTCACGCTCACCACCCCGGCCGGTTCCGCGCCCGTGCAGCTGCGCCTGTACGGTGAGCACCACGTCTCGAACGCCCTCGCCGCCGCAGCGGTGGCGGTGGAGCTCGGGATGTCCGTCGACGACACCGCGGCAGCCCTGGGCGAAGCGGGTGCGCTGTCCCGCTGGCGCATGGAGGTCGTCGACCGGGCCGACGGTGTCACCGTCGTGAACGACGCCTACAACGCGAACCCCGACTCGATGCGGGCCGCGCTGCGGGCGCTCGTCTCGATGGGTGGCCGGGGCCCGGAGCGCCGCCGCACCTGGGCGGTGCTCGGCGAGATGCGGGAGCTCGGCGAGGACAGCCTGGCCGAGCACGACGCCATCGGGCGGCTCGCCGTCCGGCTGGACGTCACCAAGCTGGTGGCGGTCGGCGGACGCGAGGCGGCCTGCATGGAACTCGGCGCGAGGAACGAAGGTTCGTGGGGTGAGGAGTCGGTGCTGGTGTCCGACGCGGACGCGGCGGTCGAGCTGCTGCGCAGTCAGCTGCGGCCGGGGGACGTGGTCCTGGTGAAGGCTTCCCGTTCGGTGGGGCTGGAGAAGGTGGCCGAGGCCCTCCTGACGGACGGTGTGGCCGCCTGATGAAGCAGATCCTTTTCTCCGGGATGATCGGTCTCATCCTGTCGCTGCTCGGCACCCCCGCCCTGATCAAGGTGCTCGCGAAGCACGGCTACGGCCAGTACATCCGGGACGACGGCCCCAAGGCGCACCACAGCAAGAAGGGCACGCCCACCATGGGCGGCATCGCCTTCATCCTGGCGACCCTGATCGCGTACTTCGCCACGAAGGCGATAACGGGCGAGAGCCCGACCGCCTCCGGGCTGTTGGTGCTCTTCCTGACCGCGGGCCTCGGCCTGGTCGGCTTCCTGGACGACTACATCAAGGTGGTCAAGCGCCGCTCGCTGGGCCTGCGGGCCAAGGCGAAGCTGGCCGGCCAGTCGATCGTCGGCCTCGGGTTCGCCATCCTGGCGATGCAGTTCCCGGACGACCGCGGGCTCAACCCGGCGTCCCAGAGCCTGTCCTTCGTCCGGGACTTCAAGTGGGCGATCGGCCCCGTCCTGTTCGTCATCTTCGCGTACTTCATGATCGCCGCGATGTCGAACGGCGTGAACCTGACGGACGGTCTGGACGGCCTGGCCACCGGCGCCTCGGTGATGGTCTTCGGCGCCTACACCTTCATCGGCATCTGGGAGCACACCCAGAGCTGCGCCTACGCGATCACCGCGACCGCCAACTGCTACGACATCCGGGACCCGCTGGACCTCGCCGTCGTGGCCTCCGCCCTGATGGGCTCCTGCTTCGGCTTCCTGTGGTGGAACACCTCGCCCGCCAAGATCTTCATGGGTGACACCGGCTCGCTCGCCCTCGGCGGCGCCCTGGCCGGTCTGGCGATCTGCTCCCGCACCGAGCTGCTGCTCGCCCTGCTCGGCGGCCTCTACGTGATCATCACCCTCTCGGTGATCATCCAGGTCGGCTCCTTCCGGATGACCGGCAAGCGCGTCTTCAAGATGGCGCCGTTGCAGCACCACTTCGAACTCAAGGGCTGGACCGAGGTCCTGATCGTCGTCCGGTTCTGGATCATCCAGGGCCTGTGCGTCGCCGTCGGCCTCGGCCTGTTCTACGCGGGATGGGTGACCGGATGACCGACCCCGACCTGACCACCCCGGCCAACCCGGACTTCGCCGGCCTGCCGGTCGCCGTCGCCGGGCTCGGCGTCTCGGGCATCAGCGCCGCGCGCGTCCTGCACGGCCTCGGCGCCCGGGTCACCGTGGTGGACGGCGGCAGCGGCCCCGGCCTGGCCGCCCGGGCCGCCGAGCTGGAGGCGCTCGGCGTCACCGTGCGGCTCGGCGACGGCGCGAGCCTGCCCGAGGGCACCGAACTGATCGTCACCTCGCCCGGCTGGGCGCCGGACAGCCCGCTGTTCGCCGCCGCCGAGGCGGCCGGGGTGCCGGTCTGGGGCGACGTCGAGCTGGCCTGGCGGCTGCGCAGGCCGCTGCCCGGCACCGGCGAGCCCGCCCCCTGGCTGGCCGTCACCGGCACCAACGGCAAGACCACCACCGTCCAGATGCTCGCCTCGATCCTCACCGCCGCCGGCAAGCGCACCGCCGCCGTCGGCAACGTCGGGGTCTCGGTCCTGGACGCGGTGCTCGCCGAGGAGCCGTACGACGTGCTCGCCGTCGAGCTCTCCAGCTACCAGCTGCACTGGGCGCCCTCGCTGCGCCCGCACTCGGCCGCAGTGCTCAACCTGGCGCCCGACCACCTCGACTGGCACGGCTCGATGGAGGCGTACGCCGCCGACAAGGGCCGGATCTACGAGGGCAACACGGTCGCCTGCGTGTACAACCTGGCCGACCCGGCCACCGAGGCGCTGGTCCGCGAGGCCGACGTCGAGGAGGGCTGCCGGGCGATCGGCTTCGGCCTCGGCGCCCCCGGCCCGTCGAACCTCGGCGTGGTGGACGGGCTGCTGGTGGACCGCGCCTTCGTCGAGGACCGGGCCAAGAACGCGGCCGAGCTGGGCGCGGTGTCGGACGTGAACCCGCCGGCCCCGCACAACATCGCCAACGCGCTCGCCGCGGCGGCGCTGGCCCGGGCGTACGGCGTCGAGCCGAAGGCCGTCCGGGAGGGCCTGCGGGCCTTCCGCCCGGACGCCCACCGGATCGCCGAGGTCGGCGTGGTCCGCGAGGTCACGTACATCGACGACTCCAAGGCCACCAACACCCACGCGGCGGCCGCCTCGCTGGCCGCCTACCGGCCGATCGTCTGGATCGCCGGGGGCCTGGCCAAGGGCGCGACCTTCGACGACCTGGTGCAGGGCGCGGCCGAGCGGCTGCGCGCCGTGGTGCTGATCGGCCAGGACCGGGCGGTGATCCGGGAGGCGCTGGAGCGACACGCTCCGGATGTGCCGGTGATCGAGGCGGCCGAGGGCCAGACTGGCGCGGTGGCGATGGCCGAGGTCGTTCGAACGGCCGCGTCGCTCGCCCGATCGGGTGACACGGTGCTGCTGGCGCCGGCCTGCGCCTCGATGGACATGTTCACCAACTACGGCGAGCGCGGCGACCTCTTCGCGGCGTCCGTCCGGGAGCTGGCGGGCGAGTAGTCAGGCGGGTGGACGGGCCGGCGCGGGCGCGTCGGACGGAGAGAGTGAGCGGGGAGCGGTGGCGGGGCAGGGCAGAGCGGATTCCGGCGTTGTGAAGCGGGACGCCGCCGAGCCGATGAGGGTGATCTCCGCCACCACGACCAAGTACAAGTCGGCCGGTCCGCTGGCCCGCCTCCAGGCCTTCCGGGCCCGGTGGCGGTACTGGCTGGACCGGCCGCTCACCCCGTACCTGCTGGTGCTCGGCAGCACCCTGCTGCTGGTCGTGCTCGGCCTGATGATGGTCTTCTCGGCCTCGCAGATCCTCGCCCTGAACCAGCACCACACGGCGCAGTACTACTTCCTCAAGCAGCTGATCGCGGCCATCCTCGGCCTGGTCCTGCTGATCGGCTTCGCCTCCGTCCCGGTGGCGGTGCTGCGGGTGATCACCTACCCGGTGATGATCGCGGTGATCGGCGCCCTCACCCTGGTCGCCATCCCCGGCATCGGGGTGCGGATCAACGGCAACCAGAACTGGCTGGATTTCGGCTTCTTCCAGTTCCAGCCCTCGGAGTTCGCCAAGCTCGCGCTGGTGCTCTGGGGCGCCGACCTGCTCGCCCGCAAGCAGAAGGCCGGCACCCTCAACTCGTGGAAGCACCTGCTGGTGCCGCTGGTGCCGGGGGCCCTGCTGCTGCTCGCGCTGATCATGTTCGGCGGCGACATGGGCACCTCGATGATCCTGGTGGCGATGCTGTTCGCGCTGCTCTGGATGGTCGGCGCGCCGCTGCGGCTGTTCGTGGCCACCGTCGGGGTGGCGGTGGTGGTCTGCACCGCGCTGGTGGTCACCGTCCCGCACCGGGCCGAGCGGCTGGGCTGCATCGGCGTCACCAAGCTCGACCCGGAGGGCGCCTGCTTCCAGGCCCTGCACGGCGTCTTCGCGTTCGCCAACGGCGGCGGCTTCGGTACCGGCCTCGGCGCCGGCGTGGAGAAATGGGGCCAGCTGCCCGAGGCGCACACCGACTTCATCTTCGCCGCGACCGGCGAGGAACTCGGTCTGGTGGGGACGCTGTCGGTGCTCGGTCTCTTCGCGGCACTAGGCTACGCGGGTATCCGTGTGGCCATCGGTACGAAGGAGCCCTTCGTCAGGTACGCCGCGGGAGCCGCCACCACCTGGATCATGGCGCAGGCCATGATCAACCTGGGGTCGGCGCTGGGACTGCTGCCCATCGCGGGCGTCCCGCTCCCGCTGTTCTCCTACGGCGGTTCCGCCATGCTGTCGGCCATGTCCGCGATCGGTGTGCTGCTGTGCCTGGCGCGCAGCACCTCGGGCGCGAAGGCGGCCCTGGCCGCCCGGAGCAAGAACTCCCGGATCAGGAGACAACTGGCCCGGGTGCTGCCACGACGACGAACCACAGCGCGCCCGGCCCCGGGGCCGGCACGCAGGGAGCGGTGAATTTCGGTGCATGTCGTACTCGCCGGCGGGGGGACCGCCGGTCACATCGAGCCGGCCATGGCCCTCGCGGATGCCCTCCGCAGGCACGACCCGTCCGTCGGGATCACCGCCCTGGGCACCGAGCGCGGACTGGAGACCCGGCTGGTACCCGAGCGCGGCTACCAGCTCGAGCTCATCCCGGCCGTCCCGCTGCCCCGCAAGCCCACCCCGGAGCTGATCACCGTCCCCGGCCGGCTGCGCGGCACCGTCCGGGCCGCCCAGGAGATCATCGAGCGGGTCAACGCGGACGCCGTGGTCGGCTTCGGCGGCTACGTCGCGATGCCCGCCTACCTGGCCGCCAAGCGGGCCGGGGTGCCGATCGTGGTGCACGAGGCGAACGCCCGTCCGGGCCTGGCCAACAAGATCGGCGCCCGCTACAGCGACTTCGTGGCGGTCTCCACGCCGGACAGCAAGCTGCGCGACTCCCGGTACATCGGCATCCCGCTGCGCCGGACCATCGCCACCCTGGACCGCGGCGCGGCCCGTCCGGAGGCCCGCCAGTACTTCGGCCTCGACCAGCGGCTGCCCACCCTGCTGGTCTCCGGCGGCTCCCAGGGCGCCCGCCGGCTCAACGAGACGATCACCGCGATCGCCCCGCGGCTCCAGCAGTACGGCGTGCAGATCCTGCACGCGGTCGGCCCGAAGAACGAGCTGCCGCAGGTGGCGGACGTCCCCGGGATGCCGCCGTACCGCCCGGTGCCGTACCTGGACCGGATGGACCTCGCCTACGCGGCCGCCGACATGATGCTCTGCCGGGCCGGCGCCATGACGGTGGCCGAGCTGGCGGCCGTCGGCCTGCCCGCCGCCTTCGTCCCGCTGCCGATCGGCAACGGCGAGCAGCGGCTGAACGCCCAGCCGATGGTCAAGGCCGGCGGCGGTCTGCTGGTGGACGACGCCGAGCTGACCCCGGACTGGGTGCTGCAGAACGTGCTGCCGGTGCTCACCGATCCGCAGCGGCTGTGGGACATGAGCCGTTCGGCCGCCGAGTTCGGCCGCCGGGACGCCGACGACCTGCTGGTCGGCATGGTCTACGAGGCCATCCAGGCCCACCGCGGCGGCCGCCGCCGTGGCTGACGGCCGGCTCGCCGACCCGCTGGAGGAGGAGCTGGAGGTGGAGGAGTCCGCTCCCCGCCTCCGGCTCTCCCGGCGGGGCATCGTGGTGCTGGGCGCGCTCGGCGCCGCGGTGCTCGGCGTGCTGGCCTGGCTGGTGTTCTTCTCCTCGGTCCTGGACGTGCGCACCGTCGCCGTCCAGGGCGCGGGCGACGACAAGCTGACGCCGGACCAGGTCCGCGAGGCGGTCGGCGGGCTCGGCGACGGGCCGCTGGCGCGCGTGGACCTGGACGGCGTCCGGCACCGGGTGGAGGGGATCCCCCGGGTGGCCAGGGCCGAGGTGTGGCGGGGCTGGCCGCACACCCTGCGGGTGAAGGTCGTCCAGCGCACGGCGGTGGCCGCGGTCAAGGGGGACGACGGCCGGTTCACCCAGGTCGACGCCGGGGGCGTGAGCTTCGCCACCGAACCGGCCCCGCCCGAGGGCGTCCCGGTGGTCGAGCTGCGACTCAGTCAGCAGGCGAACGACGTCGACGGGGTGATCTCCCGTCCGCAGCTGGTGCAGGGCGCGGTGGCGGTGGCCGCCGGGCTGCCGCCGGAGGTCGCCAAGCGGGTCGGCTCGGTGCTGGTGCACTCGTACGACGACATCCAGTTGCAGCTCAGCGGGGGTGCGACGGTGCGTTGGGGGAGTCCGGAGCAGATCGACCGCAAGGCCCGGGTCCTGGTCGCGCTCCTGAACCAGAAGGGCACGAACTTCGACGTGACGGCGCCGGAGGCGCCGGCGGTGTCGGGATGATCCGGTAGGTTCTCTGCCTGAGGGAGGGGTTGACGCCTTGAAGTGTCGGCCCGACTCTTGGTGGTCACCCCCGGTTTCCTAAGCCGGCCGATGATCACATAGGCTCAAAAGAAAAAGGGAAGCTCGGCGTGTTCGTTGAAACGCGTGCCTGGAGCCACCTAGTGTCCTGTGTCACCAGACTGTGTTTCCTGGTGATGTGACGGAGACACAGAACTAACCCTAAAGGTCAAGTTTAGGGTTGGGGTCGGCGGTCGGCATTTCGGACATTCAGTCAGAAACCAGGCTCCCTACCCATCGACATCCGTCGGTACGGCCCCGCCCCGGGTCGGGCCGACCCGGAAATTCGAGGCGAGAGGCCTTCGACGTGGCAGCACCGCAGAACTACCTCGCAGTCATCAAGGTCGTCGGAATCGGCGGCGGTGGTGTCAACGCCATCAACCGGATGATCGAGGTCGGTCTCAAGGGCGTCGAGTTCATCGCGATCAACACCGATGCGCAGGCCCTCCTGATGAGCGACGCCGACGTCAAGCTCGATGTGGGCCGTGAACTCACCCGGGGCCTCGGCGCCGGCGCCAACCCCGAGGTCGGCCGCAAGGCCGCCGAGGACCACCGCGAGGAGATCGAGGAGGTCCTCAAGGGGGCCGACATGGTCTTCGTGACCGCCGGCGAGGGCGGTGGCACGGGCACGGGCGGCGCGCCCGTCGTCGCCAACATCGCGCGCTCGCTGGGCGCCCTGACGATCGGCGTGGTCACCCGCCCCTTCACCTTCGAGGGCCGCCGCCGGGCCAACCAGGCCGAGGACGGCATCGCCTCCCTGCGCGAAGAGGTCGACACCCTCATCGTGATCCCCAACGACCGGCTGCTGTCCATCTCGGACCGCCAGGTCAGCGTCCTCGACGCGTTCCGCTCGGCCGACCAGGTCCTGCTCTCCGGTGTCCAGGGCATCACCGACCTGATCACCACCCCGGGTCTGATCAACCTCGACTTCGCCGACGTCAAGTCCGTCATGTCGGACGCCGGTTCGGCGCTCATGGGCATCGGCTCGGCCCGCGGTGAGGACCGCGCCAAGGCCGCCGCCGTGATGGCGATCTCCTCGCCGCTGCTGGAGGCCTCGATCGACGGCGCCCGCGGCGTGCTGCTGTCCATCTCGGGCGGCTCCGACCTCGGCCTGTTCGAGATCAACGAGTCGGCCCAGCTGGTCAGCGAGGCGGCGCACCCCGAGGCGAACATCATCTTCGGTGCGGTCATCGACGACGCGCTCGGCGACGAGGTCCGGGTCACCGTCATCGCGGCCGGCTTCGACGGCGGGCAGCCGCCGGCGATCGTCCGCGACCCGGTGGTCAAGTCCACCACCCCGGAGCGCCCGGCCACCCCGCCGGCCGCCCCGGAGCGCCCGGCCGGCCGCCCGTACGGGACGATCGGCTCGGTGACGTCCCGTTCGGAGGGCGAGTCCTCGACCACCACGTCGAGCCGGAGCGCCGAGACCTCGACCACCACGACCGCCTCCGCCCCGGTTCCGCCGCAGGTGCAGCCGGCCCGGCAGCCGTTCGTGGAGAGCCCGGCCGAGGAGCTCGACGTCCCGGATTTCCTTAAGTGATCGATCACGCGATCCGCGCGGGTGCTCACTTCGCCTTCACCTCACGGTGGGGCGGGGTGAGCACTTCGCCGTACGGGGAGCTCAACCTCGGCGGCGCGGTGGGGGACGACCCGGAGGCCGTGCGGGAGAACCGGGCGCTGGCCGCCCGGCGGCTGGGGCTCGACCCGGCCGACGTGGTGTGGATGAACCAGGTGCACGGCGCCGAGGTCGCGGTGGTGACCGAGCGCCAGCCGCTCGGGCAGGCCCCGACGGTGGACGCGGTGGTCTCCGACCGGCCGCTCGCGCTGGCGGTGCTGACCGCCGACTGCACCCCGGTGCTGCTGGCCGATCCGGTGGCGGGCGTGGTGGGCGCGGCCCACGCGGGCCGGCCCGGGCTGGCGGCCGGGGTGGTGCCCGCGGCCGTCCGGGCGATGGTCGAACTGGGCGCGGAGCCCTCGCGGATCACCGCCGCCACCGGGCCCGCGGTCTGCGGCCGCTGCTACGAGGTGCCGGCCGAACTGCGCGCCGAGGTCGCCGCGGTGGTGCCGGAGGCCTTCGCCGAGACGTCCTGGGGGACTCCGGCCCTGGACGTGCCGGAGGGAGTCGCGGCCCAGCTGGCCGCGGCGGGGGTCAAGGAGCTGGTGAGGTCACCGGTCTGCACCCTCGAATCCGCCGATCACTACTCCTATCGCCGCGAGCAGCGCACCGGCCGGCTCGCGAGCTACGTCTGGTTGGGCTCTGATCACTGATGACGAACGACATCTACGGACCGTTCCCGGGGAGCGCCGCGTTCGTGGCGGCGCTGACGGAGGGCCAGCGGGCCCGGTACGAGGAACTCGGCACCAACCTCGACGTGGTCGAGCGCCGGATCGCGGACGCGTGCGCGGCCGCCGGGCGCGCCCGGAGCGAGGTCACCCTGGTCGTCGTCACCAAGACCTACCCCGCCGAGGACACCGCGCTGCTGGCCGGACTCGGTGTGACGGACGTCGCGGAGAACCGTGACCAGGACGCCGCTCCCAAGGCGGAGCAGTGCAGAAACCTTCCTCTTGACTGGCACTTCGTCGGCCAGCTGCAGACCAACAAGGTCCGCTCGGTCGTCCGGTACGCGAACCACGTGCACTCGGTGGACCGGCTCCGGCTGGTCCAGTCGCTCTCCGCGGCGGTGCTCAAGTCGGAGCGCCCGGAGCTGGGTTGCCTGGTGCAGGTGGCGCTGGACAAGGCGTACGGGGAGGGTGAGCACCGGGCGGGGGTCGCGCCGGAGGACGTCGCGCAACTGGCCGACGCGATCGCCGACACGCCCGGGCTGCGGCTGGACGGTGTGATGACCGTCGCTCCGCTGGCGGGCCCGCTGGCCGGGGATCCGGCCCGCGCCTTCGATCGGCTGACGGAAATCGCAACCGCCGTACGGGCGGACCATCCGGCTGCCACCATGGTCTCCGCAGGGATGAGCGGCGACCTTGAGCAGGCGATTGCCGCCGGAGCGACACATGTGCGCGTCGGAACGGCGGTACTCGGAGTGAGGTCACCCCTCAGGTAACGTCACCGGGTAAGTAGATCAGACAGCAGGACAAAATAGGACAGAATCTAGCAGCTCTTCGGAGCGCTAGCGAACCGTGGATCGCAGCTCCGCGGCCCCCACTCCACGAAACTGACCGGCCGTCGGGCTGACGCGCCGTCGTGGAGGGGCCGCGGAATCCGCAGGCAGGGCCGTCATGTGCCCGGGTTGCCGGGACGGAGCCGGTCCTGACGGAGCGAGCGGAGCGAGCGACCATCAGAAGGTGCGCGCATCGCGAAGCCCGCCACCGAGCGTCAGCGAGGTGGCTATGAGCGGAGGAGACAGGAGCATGGCCGGCGCAATGCGCAAGATGGCGGTCTACCTCGGCCTCGTGGAGGACGAGACGTACGACGGCCAGGGGTACGACCCCGACGACGACTACGACGCGGACCCCGAGCCGATCCGGACGGGCCAGCGGACCGAGGACATCCCCCGGCCGGCCCCGGCTCCGGTGGCCGCCGCGCCCGCTCCGGTCTCCTCGATCGCCCCGCAGCCGGTGCCCGCGGCGGTGCCGATCCGACAGGAGACTCCGAGGATGGCCCCCGTGTCGTCCATCACACCCGAACGTCGCCACAACCTGGAGAAGAGCGCACCGGTGATCATGCCCAAGGTCGTGAACGAACGAGAGCCCTACCGCATCACCACGCTGCACCCCCGGACCTACAACGAGGCCCGTACCATCGGGGAACAGTTCCGCGGCGGCACCCCCGTGATCATGAATCTGACGGAGATGGACGACACCGACGCGAAGCGCCTCGTAGACTTCGCCGCTGGACTCGTCTTCGGTCTGCACGGCAGTATCGAGCGCGTGACACAGAAGGTGTTCCTGCTGTCGCCTGCTAACGTCGATGTCACGGCGGAGGACAAGGCTCGGATCGCCGAGGGTGGGTTCTTCAACCAGAGCTGACCCGGCCACGACTTTACGTGTGGATCTGATCAACAGTGGTTTAGCGACAGGTGACGAGCGGCAGGCCCGAGGGATCGGGACCGGGGAGAGGGAAACGCGATGGACATCGTGTGGGCGGTGCTCTACTACGCCCTGACCGTCTTCCTGGTGTTCCTGCTCGTACGACTGGTCATGGACTGGGTCTTCCAGTTCGCGCGTTCGTGGCGGCCCGGCAAGGCCATGGTCCTGGTCCTGGAGGCCACGTACACTGTCACGGATCCGCCGCTCAAGCTTCTTCGGCGGCTCATTCCGCCGTTGCGTTTCGGGGGCGTGGCGCTCGACCTGTCCTTCTTCGTACTGATGATCATTGTGTATGTCCTGATCTCGCTTGTGCACCCCTAGTCGTAGGTGAGCGATGCGACAGGATGCCGGTGTGCCGACGATCACGTTGAGGTGAAGAGATGCCATTGACCCCCGAGGACGTTCGGAACAAGCAGTTCACGACCGTCCGCCTGCGTGAAGGCTATGACGAGGACGAGGTCGATGCCTTCCTCGACGAGGTCGAGGCGGAGCTGACCCGCCTCCTCCGGGAGAACGAGGACCTGCGCGCCAAGCTGGCCGCGGCGACTCGTGCCGCCGCGCAGAACCAGGCCAACCTGCGCAAGGAGCCGCAGCAGGACGCGCCCCGACAGGGCGGCGCTCCGGTGCCGGCCGCCATATCCGGTCCGCCGGTCCCCGGCCAGCAGGGGCCGGGCGGCCCGCAGCAGATGGGCCCCGGTGGTCCGCAGCAGATGGGTCCGGGTGGTCCGCAGCAGATGGGCCCCGGCGGCCCGCAGCAGCAGATGGGCAACCAGCCCCTCGGCCTGCCCGCCGGATCCGCCCCGCAGCTTCCCGCTGCCGGTGGCCCGCAGCAGCAGCAGATGAACCAGACCATGGGCGGCCAGCAGCAGCTGGTCCAGCCGATGGGCGGTCAGATGCTCCAGCCCATGGGCGGTCCCGGTGGCCCGCAGCAGATGGGCAACCCGATGGGCCAGGGCATGGGCCAGCAGCAGATGCAGCCGATGGGCGGCCCCATGGGCGGCCCGCAGCAGCAGATGCAGCCGATGGGCGCCCCGATGCAGCAGCAGGGCCCCGGTGGCGACAGCGCGGCCCGCGTGCTGGCGCTCGCTCAGCAGACCGCCGACCAGGCGATCTCCGAGGCCCGCTCCGAGGCCAACAAGATCGTCGGCGAGGCGCGCAGCCGGGCCGAGGGCCTGGAGCGCGACGCCCGTGCGAAGGCCGACGCGCTGGAGCGGGACGCGCAGGAGAAGCACCGCGTCGCGATGGGCTCGCTGGAGTCGGCGCGGGCCACGCTGGAGCGCAAGGTCGAGGACCTGCGGGCGTTCGAGCGTGAGTACCGCACCCGTCTGAAGTCGTACCTGGAGACCCAGCTGCGTCAGCTGGAGTCGCAGGCCGACGACTCGCTCGCCCCGCCGCGGATCCCCGCCACCGCGTCGCTGCCGCCGGCGGCCTCGTCGATGGCTCCGGCCGGTGCCGGTGCGATGAGCGGCGGTGCGCCGAGCTTCGGTGGCGGCCAGCCGTCCTTCGGGGGCAACTCGCCGTCCTTCGGCGGGAACAGCTCCTTCGGTGGCAACTCCTCGGCGCCGAGCTTCGGCGGCCAGTCGACCGGCGGCAACAGCGGTGCTCCGCAGATGCAGCCGGCCGGGATGACCCAGCCGATGGCGGCCGTCCGTCCGCAGCCGCCGCAGCCGATGCAGCAGGCTCCGGCGCCGATGCGGGGCTTCCTGATCGACGAGGACGGCGACAACTGAGGTTGTAGCAGCGTCTTCCGAGAGCGCCCCCTTTCCGACCCACGGGTCGGGGAGGGGGCGCTCTTCTGTGTGGGGGGAGTGCGGGGAGGGGAAGCGCTGCGGCCGGGGGCGTGGGGATCCGGGCGGGGGCGTGCGGGAGCCGGGGTGGCTGCGGGGCGTGGGCGGGCATGGCGAAGCCGCCGTCACCCCGGGGTGACGGCGGCTTCGTTGTCGGGCGGTCAGGCCTTGCGGAGCTGGAAGGCCAGGCCGAGCGACTCGTCGGCGAAGGTCTCGGACTCCCAGTCGGCGGCACCGGCGGCGAAGTCGGTGGCGAGGACCTCCTCGGCGACGAGGGGACCGTGCTCGGCGATCGCCTCGGCGGTCTCCTCCGAGGCGGCGCGCCAGCGCAGGACGATGCGGTCGGCGACGTCCAGGCCGGAGTTCTTGCGGGCCTCCTGGATCTGGCGGATGGCGTCGCGGGCGATGCCGAGCCGCTTGAGCTCCGGGGTGATGGCCAGGTCGAGGGCGACGGTGGCGCCGGACTCGTTGGCGACGGCCCAGCCCTCGCGCGGGGTCTCGGTGATGATCACCTCGTCCGGGGAGAGGGCGACCGTCTCGCCGTCCAGCTCGACCGAGGTCTCGCCGGTGGCGCGCAGTTCGGCGGCCAGGCGGGCGGCGTCGGTGGCGGCGACCGCCTTGGCGACGTCCTGCACGCCCTTGCCGAAGCGCTTGCCCAGCGCGCGGAAGTTGGCCTTGGCGCTGGTGTCGACCAGCGAGCCGCCGACCTCCGCCAGCGACTCCAGGGCGGAGACGTTGAGCTCCTCGGCGATCTGCGCGCGCAGGTCGGCCGGCAGCTCCTCCCAGCCCTGGGCGGCGACCAGCGCGCGGGACAGCGGCTGACGGGTCTTCACGCCGGACTCGGCGCGGGTGGCCCGGCCCAGCTCGACCAGGCGGCGGACCAGCGCCATGTGCCGGGAGAGCTCGGTGTCGATCAGCGACTCGTCGGCCTCCGGCCAGGTGGCCAGGTGCACCGAGGCCGGAGCCTCCGGGGCGACCGGGACGACCAGGTCCTGCCAGACCCGCTCGGTGATGAACGGGGTGAGCGGGGCCATCAGGCGGGTGACCGTCTCCAGCGCCTCGTGCAGCGTGGCGAGCGCGGCGGCGTCGCCCTGCCAGAAGCGGCGGCGGCCGCGGCGGACGTACCAGTTGGACAGGTCGTCGACGAAGCCGGACAGCAGCTTGCCGGCGCGCTGGGTGTCGTACGCCTCGTAGGCCGCGTCGACCTCGCGGACCAGGGTGTTCAGCTCGGAGAGCACCCAGCGGTCCAGCTGCGGGCGGTCGGCCGGGGCCGGGTCGCTCGCGGACGGCGCCCAGTTCGAGGTGCGGGCGTACAGGGCCTGGAAGGCGACGGTGTTCCAGTAGGTGAGGAGGGTCTTGCGGACCACCTCCTGGATGGTGCCGTGGCCGACCCGGCGGGCCGACCAGGGCGAGCCGCCGGCCGCCATGAACCAGCGGACGGCGTCGGCGCCGTGCTGGTCCATCAGCGGGATCGGCTGGAGGATGTTGCCCAGGTGCTTGGACATCTTGCGGCCGTCCTCGGCCAGGATGTGGCCCAGGCAGACGACGTTCTCGTAGCTGTTCTTGTCGAACACCAGGGTGCCGATCGCCATCAGCGTGTAGAACCAGCCGCGGGTCTGGTCGATCGCCTCGGAGATGAACTGCGCCGGGTAGCGCTTCTCGAACAGCTCCTTGTTCTCGTACGGGTAGCCGTACTGGGCGAAGGGCATCGAGCCCGAGTCGTACCAGGCGTCGATGACCTCGGGCACGCGGGTGGCGGTGCCGCCGCAGTCGCGGCAGTCGAAGGTCACCGCGTCGATGTACGGGCGGTGCGGGTCGAGGCCGCTCTGGTCGGTGCCGGTGAGCTCGGACAGCTCGGCCAGCGAGCCGACGCAGGTGAGGTGGCCCTCCTCGCAGCGCCAGATCGGCAGCGGGGTGCCCCAGTAGCGGTTGCGGCTGAGCGCCCAGTCGATGTTGTTGTTCAGCCAGTCGCCGAAGCGGCCGTGCTTGACCGTGTCCGGGAACCAGTTGGTGGCCTCGTTCTCACGGATCATCGCGTCCTTGACGGCGGTGGTCCGGATGTACCAGGACGGCTGCGCGTAGTAGAGCAGCGCGGTGTGGCAGCGCCAGCAGTGCGGGTAGCTGTGCTCGTACGGCAGGTGGCGGAAGAGCAGGCCGCGCTCCTTGAGGTCCGCGACCAGGTCCTCGTCGGCCTTCTTGAAGAACTGGCCGCCGACCAGCGGGACCTCGGGGGCGAAGGTGCCGTCGCCGAGCACCGGGTTGACCACCGGCAGGCCGTACCGGCGGCAGGTCGCGAGGTCGTCCGCGCCGAAGGCGGGGGACTGGTGGACGATGCCGGTGCCGTCCTCGGTGGTGACGTACTCGGCGGTGACGACGTAGTGGGCGTTCTCGATCTCGACCAGGTCGAAGGGGCGGCGGTAGGCCCAGCGCTCCATCTCGGCGCCGGTGAAGGACTCGCCGGTGGTCTCCCAGCCCTCGCCGAGCGCCTTGGCGAGCAGCGGCTCGGCGACGACGAGCCGCTCGTTCCCGTCGGTGGCCACCACGTAGGTGACCTCCGGGTGGACGGCGGCGGCGGTGTTGGAGACCAGGGTCCACGGGGTGGTGGTCCAGACCAGCAGGGCGGCCTGGCCGGCCAGCGGGCCGCTGGTCAGCGGGAAGCGGACGAAGACCGAGGGGTCGACCACGGTCTCGTAGCCCTGGGCCAGCTCGTGGTCCGAGAGGCCGGTGCCGCAGCGCGGGCACCAGGGGGCGACGCGGTGGTCCTGGACCAGCAGGCCCTTGTCGAAGATCTGCCGCAGCGACCACCAGACGGACTGGACGTACGACGGGTCCATCGTCCGGTAGGCCTCGTCGAGGTCGACCCAGTACCCCATGCGGGTGGTCAGCTCGGTGAAGGCGTCGGTGTGGCGGGTGACCGACTCACGGCACCTGGCGTTGAACTCGGCGATGCCGTACGCCTCGATGTCCTGCTTGCCGGAGAAGCCCAGCTCCTTCTCGACGGCGAGCTCGACCGGCAGGCCGTGGCAGTCCCAGCCGGCCTTGCGGGCGACGTGGTAGCCCTTCATGGTCCGGAAGCGCGGGAAGACGTCCTTGAAGACGCGGGCCTCGATGTGGTGGGCGCCGGGCATGCCGTTGGCGGTCGGCGGGCCCTCGTAGAACACCCACTCGGGGCGGCCCTCGGACTGCTCCAGGCTGCGCTGGAAGATCTTGTTGTCCTGCCAGAACGACAGGATCTGGTGCTCCAGGGCAGGCAGATCCACCTGCGCGGGGACGGGGTTGTAGGTGCTGGCCATCGCGGCGTCTACCTCCGGCGGATGCTGGGACTGGATCCTCCGGAGGGACGAGACGGACCAGGCCGCCCCGCGGTACCACCCTCCTTGGCCGCGGTACTGCTGTTCGCGGCCCTCTTGTTTGGGCTTGCTGCCGGGTCTAGTGGGCCGCTGCGGCATCGCGGCGGCCGTTCTTCCGGCGGCTCCGGGGTGATCTTCCCGCCGTGCACACCCCCGGGCTCGCACCGTCCCCGGGTCGCTGGTGGCTGCGTACGTCGGTACTCGTCCCATCTGCGCCTTGCAGGCCCAGTGTATCGGCCGGGCGAGTCGGTTTGTCCAAAGCGTTTCCCGGCGGGCGGTCCGCGGGCGCGCCGGCGGGCGCCCCGGGAGTGCTCCGGCCATGCTCCGGGAGCGCTTCGGGAGCACTCCGGGGGCGTGCGGCGGCGGAGGTTAGCCGGAGTCGATCTGGGCACAAATCCATGAGCGCACGGGGCGTGACGGTTGGGGCGGCTGCCTGGGTGGGAACGTTATGAGGCGTCGGTATGTCATGTTGTGACCGGTTTTGATCGGGATTATCGTTCCGGCACTGGAAGCCGCCGGGAACCGGCGGCTCGATTCGTTCGTAGATGGGGTCGAAAGCCATGGCTGAGAAGGGAACCGGCGCGGGTACCGCCACCAAGCGGGCACGCAAGGCCGTGGCGGTCGACCCAGGGGAGGGGACCGTGACCACTACCGCACCGAAGAACGGCACCGACACCGTCACCGCGCCGCGCGGCGCCGAGTCCGTGGACCCGGCCACGCTGCCGGTCCGGCCGGGCGAGGACCCGTGGACCACCGAGGAGGTCCACGAGCTGCACGACGAGCTGATCAGCGAGCTGGACCGGCTCCGCAGCGAGATCGACGCCGCCGAGGCGGCCATCTCCGGCCTGATGCGCGACTCCAACGACGGGGCCGGCGACGACCAGGTGGACGCCGGTACGAAGAACATCTCGCGGGAGAGCGAACTGGCGCTGGCCAACAACGCGCGCGACAGCCTGGCGCAGACCGAGCGCGCGCTGGAGCGGCTGGAGGGCGTCGGCTTCGGCACCTGCGAGTCCTGCGGGCAGGCCATCGGCAAGGCCCGGATGCAGGCCTTCCCCCGGGCGACGCTCTGTGTGCAGTGCAAGGCCAAGCAGGAACGCCGCTGACCAGGGCGGCCGGAGGGACGCGAGGGGTCGGGCTTGCCGTACGCTCGACCCCGTAACGTCGCCTGAAGGATGCCGCCTGACGCGTTCGTGAACGCGGGCAGGCCATCACCGGCCCACCACCCTCCCCCTCCTGCGGACCGGGGGAGCTCCACCGGCAGCGGAGCGGATCATCAGCACGCAAGGTTCCCCCCAGACCCGGGACGACGCCGTCCCGACCCCCGCCGATGCCGTGGAGGTGCCCGTGGCCGAGCCGACCGGGGCGTCCGCGGACAGCACGACGGACGGGAAGCCCAAGGGTCCGCGGCGGATCGGCGTGCTGCTGGTCGTCGCGGTGCTCGCCCTCCTGATCGACCTCGGCAGCAAGCTGCTGGTGGTCGCCCGGCTGGAGAACCACGCGGCGATCAAGGTGATCGGGGACGTGCTCACCCTCCAGGTGATCCGGAACTCGGGCGCGGCCTTCGGGATGGGGCAGGCGCTGACCGTCGTCTTCACGGTGATCGCCTCCTCCGTCATCGTGGTGATCTGGCGGATCGCCCGGAAGCTGTACAGCCTGCCCTGGGCGATCGCGCTCGGGCTGCTGCTCGGCGGGGCGCTCGGCAACCTCACCGACCGGCTGTTCCGCGCGCCCGGGGTCTTCCGCGGCCACGTGGTGGACTTCGTCTCCGTCCAGTACTTCGCGGTCTTCAACCTCGCGGACTCGGCGATCGTCTGCGGCGGAATCCTGGTGGTCCTGCTCTCCTTTCGGGGCAGCAACCCGGACGGGACCGTCCACCAGGAGGTCGAGAAGCCCGGGAAGGCCGGGAAGCCGGAGCAGGGCGGGAAGTAGCGCCGGACCGCCGGCGGGCGGGGGAGGGCCGCGGTTCCGGCATACTCGTACGGGTGAGTACCGCAGCGCAGATCCGCAGCCTCCCCGTTCCCGACGGCCTGGAGGGCGAGCGCCTCGACGCCGCCCTGGCCCGGATGTTCGGCTTCTCCCGGACCAAGGCCGCCGAGCTGGCCGCCGACGGCAAGGTGATGATCGACGGCGCCGTGGCCGGCAAGTCGGACCGGGTGACCGCCGGCTCCTGGCTGGAGGTCGAGATCCCCGCCCCGGCCGCGCCGGTGCGGATCGTCGCCGAGCCCGTCGAGGGCATGCGCATCGTGCACGACGACGAGGACATCGTCCTGATCGACAAGCCGGTCGGCGTCGCCGCGCACCCCAGCCCGGGCTGGACCGGCCCCACCGTGATCGGCGGACTGGCCGCGGCCGGGTACCGGATCTCCACCTCGGGCGCCGCCGAGCGCCAGGGCATCGTGCACCGGCTGGACGTCGGCACCTCCGGGCTGATGGTCGTCGCCAAGTCCGAGCGCGCGTACACCGACCTCAAGCGGCAGTTCCACGACCGGATCACCGAGAAGCGCTACCACACGCTGGTGCAGGGCCACCCGGACCCGATGAGCGGGACGGTGGACGCGCCGATCGGGCGGCACCCCAGCTCGGACTGGAAGTGGGCCGTCACCCGCGACGGCAAGGCGTCGATCACCCACTACGACCTGATCGAGGCGTACCGGGCCGCGTCGCTGCTGGCGATCAAGCTGGAGACCGGGCGCAC
This sequence comes from Kitasatospora sp. NPDC058046, assembly GCF_042885595.1. Lineage (NCBI taxonomy): Bacteria > Bacillati > Actinomycetota > Actinomycetes > Kitasatosporales > Streptomycetaceae > Kitasatospora > Kitasatospora sp. NPDC058046. The sequence goes on along the minus strand of NZ_JBHVRS010000001.1, from coordinate 213,550 downwards.
CCACCAGATCCGCGTCCACATGTCCGCGCTGCGGCACCCCTGCGTGGGCGACCTCACGTACGGCGCCGACCCCACGCTGGCCAAGCGGCTCGGGCTGACCCGGCAGTGGCTGCACGCGGTGTCGCTCGGCTTCGAGCACCCGGCGGACGGGCAGTGGGTCGAGTTCTCCAGCGAGTACCCGGAGGACCTGAAGAAGGCGCTGGACATCATCGCGGCGGAGAGCTGAGATGACGGCCGCCGAGGTGCCGGCCGTCACCGTCCGGGTCGTCGACGGGGAGGCGGACCTGGAGCTGGCGCGGGCCGTCCGGCGCGAGGTCTTCGTCGTCGAGCAGAACGTGCCCGAGGAGCTGGAGTACGACGAGTACGACGCGACCTCGGTGCACCTGCTGGCCGTCGGGGCCGACGGGGCCGCGCTGGGGACGGCGCGGCTGATCTTCGGCGAGCAGGCGCGCGGGCTCACCGGGGGCGTCGAGGGGCGCGTGCTGCTCGGGCGGCTCGCGGTCGTCGCGGCGGCCCGGGGAACGGGGCTGGGCGCGGAGCTCGTCCGGGCCGTCGAGGCCGCGGGGGCCGAGCGCGGGGGCGTGGAGGTCGAGCTGCACGCGCAGGTGCAGGCGCTCGGGTTCTACGAGCGGCTGGGGTACGTGGCCGAGGGGCCGGTGTACGACGACGCCGGGATACCGCACCGGACGATGACGCGGGTGCTGTAGGACCCGCTCTGATCACGTGGTTCCCCGCGCCCCTGTCCGGGGCGCGGGGAACTCCGCTTTTCGGGGCTTCGCCGGCGGGGCCGGGCGCCGGTCAGGTGTCGGTGGTGCGGAGGCGGGGGAGCGCGTGGGGGTGCTCGTCGCGCAGGTGGGCGATGAGCTGCTCGCGGATGTCGAAGCGGAGCCGGGCGGCGTCGTCGGGGGTGCGGGCGGTCATGGTGGCGCGGACGACGATGGTGCTGGGCGTGGTGTCGGTGACGTCGAGGGCCCACTCGCCGCCGTCCCAGAGCGGGTGCCGGTCGAGGCGGGCGCGCAGGGTGGTGCGCAGCTCGTCCACCCGGGTGGTGTGGTCGAGGTGGAGCAGGACGGCGGCGAGCAGGCCGGGGTCGCGGCGGGTCCAGTTCTCGAAGGGCTTGTTGACGAAGTACGAGACCGGGACGATCAGCCGGCGGTAGTCCCAGAGCCGGACCACCAGGTAGCTGAGGGTGATCTCCTCGACGGTGCCCTGCTGGCCGTCCACCACCACGGTGTCGCCGATCCGGACGGTGTCGCCGAAGGCGATCTGGAGGCCGGCGAAGAAGTTGCCCAGGGTGCTCTGGGCGGCGATGCCGGCCACGATGCCGATGATGCCCGCCGAGGCGAGCAGGCTGGCGCCGATGGTGCGCATGGCGGAGAAGGTCAGCAGCATCACGGCCACGGTGACCACGACGATCAGCGCGTCGGCCGCCCGGCGCAGCATGCTGATCTGGGTGCGCACCCGCTGGACCCGGGCCGGGTCGTCGACGCGGCTCTCGTACCGGCTGAGCAGGGCCTCCAGGACGGCGGCCACCACGCGGACGGTGAGCCAGCCCAGCGAGGCGAGCAGGAGCAGCAGGAGCAGGTGCTGGGCGCCGTCGTCGTGCTTCAGGTGGAAGATCCGCTGGAGCGGCTTGGCGGCGAGCAGCAGGGCCGACACGACGGCGAGCTGGAGCGGGATCCGGCAGCGGCGCAGGAGCGGCCAGACCGGTGCCGACGGCTGGCGGGCGGCGATCCGCTGGAGGGCCTGGTCGACGATCCAGCCGATCGCCAGGGTGGCGGCGACGGTGGCGAGCAGCGAGAGCAGCGGCCGGAGCATGCGCCGTACGATACCCGGGCACAGTGGGGCGAAGCGGACGTAGCGGCGCGGGGCTCGGGTGACACCCCGGGCGGTGCTTCCAGGGGGTGCCTTTATCGGACGCCTACCCGGACGGCGGATACGATCAGCGGCCATGGAGTTCGGTGGGGCATGGCGTCGCTGGCGCGCCCGGGGAACAACGGTCAGACACAGGCTGCTGGCCGGGGCGGTGGCCCTGGCGGCCGTGGCCGCGGCCGGCACCGCGACGGTGGCGTCCGGCGGTGAGCAGGCGGTCCGTCAGGAGGACCGTTTCCTCAGCATGCCGGAGACGCCCGGCAGCGCCCAGCAGGTCCAGCTGGACACCTCCTTCTTCACCACCGGCGGCGGTCCGCGCCCGGCGGTGCTGCTCGCCCACGGCTTCGGCGGCTCCAAGGAGGGCGAGCGGCAGCGCGCCGAGCAGCTGGCCCGGCAGGGGTACGCGGTGCTGACCTGGTCGGCGCGCGGCTTCGGGCACTCGGGCGGGAAGATCGGCCTGAACGCGCCCGACCGTGAGGTCGAGGACGTCAAGCACCTGGTGGACTGGCTGGCCCAGCGGCCCGAGGTGCAGCTGGACGGGCCCGGCGACCCGAAGGTCGGCATCACCGGCGCCTCGTACGGCGGTGCGGTCTCGCTGCTGGCCTCCGCGTACGACCACCGGATCGACGCCGTGGCCACCCAGATCACCTGGTGGAACCTGGCCGACGCGCTGTTCCCGCAGGGCGTGCAGGGCTCGGGCGCGGCGGACGGCGTGTTCAAGAAGCTGTGGGCCGGGATCTTCTTCACCACCGGCTCGGCCGGGGACCTCGGGCCCTCCGGGGAGGCGCCGCGGGAGAGCGGCGGCCCCGGGCCGAAGGCGGACGGGCCGGTCGGCTGCGGGCGGTTCCTGGAGTCGCTCTGCCAGATGTACGACCGGGTCGCCACCGCCGGGCACGCCGACCCGGAGGCCGTCGCGCTGCTGGACCGCTCCAGCCCGTCCTCGGTGGCGGCGCAGCTCAAGGCGCCGACGCTGGTGGTGCAGGGGCAGCAGGACTCGCTGTTCCCGCTGGACCAGGGCGACCGGATCGCCAAGGCGGTGGCCGCCAACGGCGCACCCGTGGCGGTCGACTGGTTCGCCGGCGGCCACGACGGCGGGACGGACACCAGCGCCCGGGTCGACGACCGGGTCACCGCCTGGTTCGACCACTACCTGAAGGGCCGCGGCAACGACACCGGCGCCGACTTCCGGGTCACCCGCACCGGCGGGGTCGACTCGACCGGCTTCCAGGCCGTGCTGCGCGGGGCCACCGCCGACCGGTACCCGGGCCTGGGCGGGACCGGCTCGCGGACCGTCGAACTGGCCGGCGGCGAGCAGACCCTCGCCAACCCGCCCGGCGGCGCGCCGCCCGGCATCTCGACACTGCCCGGCGTCGGCGCGCTCAGCCAGGCCGCCTCGCTGGGCGCCGGGCTCTCCCTGGACTTCCCCGGGCAGAACGCCGCCTTCGACTCGGCGCCGCTGGACTCGCCGCTGCACCTGACCGGACAGCCGACCGTCCCGGTGCGGGTGACGGCCGACCGGCCGGACGCGGTGCTGTTCGCGAAGCTGTACGACGTCGGCCCGGACGGCAAGGCGGTGCTGCCGCAGCAGCTGGCCGCCCCGCTGCGGGTCACCGGCGCGGACGCCGGGCAGACCGTCACGGTGGCGCTGCCGACCGTGGACCACACCTTCCCGGCCGGGCACCGGGTGCGGCTGGTGCTGGCGAGCACCGACCTCGCGTACGCCTCGCCGGTCGAGCCGGCCACCTACCGGGTGGCGCCGGCCGGGGCGCTCACCGTGCCCACCGTCGAGGAGCTGGTCACCGAGGCGGCGCCACTGCCCGCGCGGACCTGGCTGCTGCCGGTGATCGCCGTCCTGGCGGCCGCGGCCCTGCTGCTGGCACCGCGGCTGCGGTGCCGGCGGGCCGCCGCCGGGCCCGGCTTCGACCCGGAGCTGGCCGCCGTGCCGCTGCTGATCAGCGGGCTGAGCAAGCGCTACAAGGGCGCCCAGGACCGCTACGCCGTACGGGAGCTGGGCTTCCGGGTGGAGCGGGGGCAGGTGCTCGGACTGCTCGGGCCGAACGGCGCGGGCAAGACCACCACGCTGCGGATGCTGATGGGACTGATCCGGCCGGACGCCGGGGAGATCAGGATCTTCGGGCACCTGGTGCGGCCCGGCGCGCCGGTGCTGTCGCGGGTCGGGGCCTTCGTGGAGGGCGCGGGCTTCCTGCCGCACCTCACCGGGCGGGCCAACCTGCGGCTGTACTGGCAGGCGACCGGACGGCCGGAGGCCGACGCGCGCTTCGACGAGGCGCTGGCCATCGCCGGGCTCGGCGAGGCGCTGGACCGCGCGGTGCGGACGTACTCGCAGGGCATGCGGCAGCGGCTGGCGATCGCGCAGGCGATGCTCGGGATGCCGGACCTGCTGATCCTGGACGAGCCGACCAACGGGCTGGACCCGCCGCAGATCCGGGAGATGCGCGAGGTGATGATCCGGTACGCGGCCGGCGGGCGGACCGTGATCGTGTCGAGCCACCTGCTGTCCGAGGTCGAGCAGAGCTGCACGGACCTGGTGGTGATGGACCGCGGGCGGCTGGTCACGGCCGGCCCGGTCGCGGACATCGTGGGCGCCGGCGAGCTGCTGATGATCGGCATCGCCGACCCGTACGACCCGGCCTCGGTGGCCGACAAGGTGGCCGCGCTGGCCGGGGTCGGCTCGGCGGAGGCCGTCGAGGGCGGACTGCTGGTGCGGCTGGACGGACTGGCGGCCAGCGAGCTGCTGGCCGAACTGGTGCGGCTGGAGGTGCCGGTGGAGAGCGCCGGGCCGCAGCGGCGGCTGGAGGACGCGTTCCTGTCGTTGATCGGAGGTGGAGCGTGAGTGCCGTGACGAAGGACCACACGGAGCCGGAGGGCCGGGCCGGGTCGATGGACCACGCCGAGGGGTACCGGGCGGGCCGGACGCTGCCGCTGCGGGTGGAGGCGGTGCGGCAGCTGCGCCGGCGCCGCACGATGGTGATCGGCGGGGTGCTGGCCGCCATGCCGTTCGTCATCCTGGCCGCGTTCCAGCTCGGCGGCACCCCGGGCCAGCCGGACCGGACCACCTTCATCGAGCTGGCCACCGCCTCGGGGGCCAACTTCGCCGTCACCATGCTGTTCGTCGGTACCGGCTTCATGCTGGTCATCCCGGTCGCGCTGTTCTGCGGGGACACCGTCGCCTCCGAGGCCAGCTGGTCCTCGCTGCGCTACCTGCTGGCCGCGCCGGTGCCCCGGGCCCGGCTGCTGGCCCGCAAGTTCGCCGTCGGGCTGGGGTTCTCGGCGGTGGCGGTGGTGATGCTGCCCGCGATCGGGCTGGTCGTCGGCACCGCGGCGTACGGCTGGGGGGACCTCAAGCTGCCCGCCGGGGTCAGCCTGCCGGCCGGGCAGGCGCTGCCCCGGATCGCCATCGCGGTGGCCTTCGTGTTCCTCAGCGAGATCGTGATCGCGGCGCTGGCGTTCTGGCTCTCCACGGCGACGGACGCGCCACTGGGCGCCGTCGGCGGCGCGGTGTTCGCCTCGATCATCACCGGGGTGCTGGACGCCGTCACCGCGCTCGGCGACCTGCGGGAGTGGCTGCCGGCGCACTGGCAGTACTCCTGGGCGGACGCCCTGCAGCCGCAGCTGGAGTGGGGCGGCATGGTGCAGGGCGTCTCGCTGTCGCTCTCGTACGCGGTGGTGCTGCTGGCGCTGGCGTTCCGGGGGTTCGCGCGCAAGGACGTGGTGTCGTAGCCGGGCGTGGGGCTGGGGCCGGAGGCGGGGCGGACGTGGGGCCGGAGGCGGGGGCGCGGGGTTCGGCGGGGGATGCGGGATCATGGGTGGGTAGCTGACCTCCCTGGTGAAGGACCCGAACCGTGGCCCAGATCGTCCTCTTCCACTCCGCCTACGGGCTGCGCCCCGCCGTGCACGCCGCCGCCGAGCGGCTGCGCGCCGCCGGGCACACCGTGCACACGCCGGACCTGTTCGACGGGCGGACCTTCGAGTCCGTCGAGGAGGCGCAGGAGTTCCAGGAGGAGCTCGGCGGCCGCGACGAGCTGCTGCGGCGGGCGGTGACGGCGGCCGCGCCGGTGTCCGACGGCGGGCTGGTGTACGCCGGCTTCTCGCTCGGCGGCGCGGTGGCGCAGAACCTGGCGCTGGCCGACGACAAGGCGCGCGGGCTGCTGCTCCTGCACGGCACCTCGGACCTGCGGGAGGACGCGGTCACCGAGATCCCGGTGCAGCTGCACATCGCGGAGCCGGACCCGTTCGAGCCGGAGGACTGGCTGAACGCCTGGTACCTGCGGATGCGCCGGGCCGGGGCGGAGGTGGAGGTGCACCGCTACCGGGGCGCCGGGCACCTGTTCACCGACCCGTCGCTGCCGGACTACGACGAGGACGCGGCCGAGCGGGCCTGGGCGGCGTCGCTGGACTTCCTCGCGGAGCTGGACGGCTGACGGCTGACGGCCGACGGAGGGGCGGAGCACGGAACCGCCCGCCCGGACGGGATCCGGGCGGGCGGGGCGGAGGCGGGCGGCGTCAGGCCGGCGTGGGCTTGATCATGGCGAAGGGGGCGCCCTGCGGGTCGGCGACGACGGTCATCCGGCCGGCCATCATGTCGAAGGGCGGGGCGAGGACAGTGCCGTTGCGCTTGACCAGGGCGTCCACGGTGGAGTCGACGTCGTCGACCGCGAAGTAGGTCAGCCAGTGGGCCGGGGTGCCGGGCGGGTCGTTGGCGAGCAGGGTGGCGCCGCCCACCGCCTTGCCGCCGACCTGTAGCACCCAGTACGAGTCCACGCCCGGCATCGGCTCGATCTCGATGCCGAACGCCTCGCCGTAGAAGCCGGTGGCGGCCGGGATGTCGCTGGTGTGCAGTTCGTTCCAGGTCAGCGCGCCGGGCTCGTTGACGACCTGGGCGCCGAAGAACTCGCCCGGCTGCCAGACGCCGAACACCGCGCCCTGCGGGTCGGCGGCGATCAGCATCCGGCCCAGGTCGCCGACGTCCATGACCGGGACGAGCAGGGTGCCGCCGGCGCCGACGATCGCGTCCTGGGTGGCCTGGGCGTCGGTGCTGGCCAGGTAGCTGGTCCAGACGGTGGGCGGCTCCGGCATCCCCTCGGGGGCCGACGCCGGGCCGATGCCGGCCGCGGCCTTGCCGTCGAGCGTGCAGACGGCGTAGCCGCCGAACTCGGCCGGGCCGGCCTGCCCCTGCCAGCCGAGGAGGTCGCGGTAGAAGTCCAGTGCGGCCTGCTGGTCCTTGGCCATCAGGTCGACCCAACACGGGGTGCCGGTCGCGTACGGGGTGGTGACTTCGGGCATGATCGCCCTTTCTGGTGAGGGGTCCCTGCCGGTCACCATCTCCTCGTGCACCGTGGTTCGCCACTCGAGACACCGCCCCGGCCGCCGGCTCGGCCGAGGCCCTGGGCGAGGGCAGGGGTGAGGGCCCGGGCGGCGGCCCGGGCGGGGTCGACCCCGATGGCCGTACCGGTGCGCCCGTTCGAGCGGCGGTCGGGTCGACACCGTGTGCGGCGGCACCGGCCGATGGTTCGAGCACTGACGCTTCTGTGTGGCACCACCAGCCCCTGTGCCGGCGCCTCGGGCGCCGGCCGCTCGCCACCGGAGGCAACCCCTTGAGAAAGAGCCACTGGACCAGTCGACGGTTCACCGCCGCCGTCGTCGGCGCGACCGCGACGGCGGTCGTCCTCTCCCCGGCCGGGGCCGGAGAGGCCTTCGCGGCCCGGGCCTGCTTCGAGCGGTCCGTCGAGCCGTACACCTCGGTGGTCGACAGCCACCTGCACTTCCGGCCCTTCGGCGGACCGGCGATCCCCTTCGAGGAGATGACCGACTACCTGCGCAAGAGCGGGGTCCGCTACGCGAACATGTTCGGCATCGGGCAGGTGCTGCCCGCCGACTCCGACTGCGTGTACTACCTCGACTGTCCCGGCACGCCCGTACGGCCGAGGATGCGCAACGACTTCGCCAACGCCGAGAGCCTGCGCGAGTTCCGGCCGACCGACCCGGACCTCACGCTCTCCATGACGTTCATGGACCTGCACCACCCCGAGACCGTCCCGCCCGGGATCGAGCTGCTGGACCGCGAGTACCCGGGGATGTTCCGCTGGGCCGGCGAGGTCAACGTCGTCAAGCAGGCGCTGTTCCCGAACCTCGCCGAGCCGGCCACCAGCGAGGACATCCCGAACTGGGCGCCGTTCATGAAGGTGTTCCGCGAGCGGGGGCTCCCCGTCACCTTCCACTCCGACCTCGGCAACGACGTCGAGCCGACGAAGTACCTGCACCTGATGGAGGAGATCCTCGCGCAGTACCCCGACAACAAGATCGTCTGGGCGCACATGGGCCTCTCGAAGGAGCTCTCCCACATGGACCCGGACGAGCACATCCGCATCCTGGAGCGGCTGCTCGACCAGCACCCCAACCTGACCGTGGACCTGAGCTGGCGGGTGCTGGAGGACCAGTACTTCAGCCTGCCCGGCGTACGGCAGAAGTACGCGTCCTTCCTCGACCGCCACCCGACCCGGGCGATCACGGGGACGGACTTCGTGGCGGCGCGGAACAAGGACTACGCGGTGTACGAGCAGGAGTTGGAAGTCACCAGCCGGATCAACCGCGCGCTCGGGGACGAGGCCTTCCGGGACATCGCGCTCGGCCAGAACTACTTCCGGCTGCTGGGCCTGAAGGCCAAGGCGCCCAAGGTCTGCCCGTCCGGCGCCAAGCCGGTCGGCAAGGACGCGACCTACCCGAGCCCGCCCGGGCAGCCCGCCGGCGTGGTCGACGAGGACTGAGCAACTCGCGGACGGCGGTCGGCCGTTGGCGTGGCCCCTCGCGCCGGTGGGCGCGAGGGGGCCCCGCAAGGCCGGGGGGGGTGGGGCGGGTGGGGTTCGGGGGGGGAAAGAGAGGCGTAGGGGTGGGTTATGGGGTGGGGGTGGTGGA
>NZ_JBHVRS010000001.1:136705-204735 GCF_042885595.1 Kitasatospora sp. NPDC058046 | reverse complement strand
GCCCCCCTCTCAGACCCCCCGCCCCCGCCCCCCCGCCGGGGTGTGCCCCGGGGTGTCCCCACCCCGCGCGGGGCGGGCGGCGGTGGCGGGCCCCCCCGGCCGGGGGGGGGGGGGGGGGCCACGGCATGTCCGGCGGGGGTGGTCGGAGAGCGGACGGTGGCTTGAAAGCGACCCTTGTGGGTAGTTGATCGGACGCATAGCGTGACGGCCTGCCGCATCGCGGTTCCTGCCAGCCCGATGAGAGAGGTGGCTTCGCCATGCCCGAAAACCTCGACTACGCCGAGCCGAGACCTCAAGGCGGGCTACCTCTGTTCTTGGCCAGCGCCCCGGCGTTCACGCCGGACGTGAAGGCCGTCCCTGGCTCGGAGGAGCGGAGCGCCGGAGTTCTCTGCGCCTCCGGGGCGAGGGTTAGGCGGTCGGGCGTTGCCGACTCTCGATGTAGTGGCGTACGACGGTGGGCGGCGCACCACCGCATGAGCCCGCGTAGTAGGAACCGGACCAGAAGCGGCCGCCCCACAGGTAGCGGCGGACGTGGCTGTCGTACTCCTGTCGGAGCCTTCGGGAACTGACGCCTTTCAGGCTGCTGACCAGTGTGGAGAGCTGGATCTCGGGCGGGTAGCGCAACAGCGGATGCACATGATCCTGTTCGTATCGAACTGCTTCGACTCGGCCTCGAAGTCCGCGCATACGTCCCGCATGATTTCTTCGTAGCGGGTCGGCGTGGCGTCCGGAAGGCCCTGCGCCGGCACTTCGTGACGAACCCAAGTGGACGTGCAGGCTGTGGACGACATGGCGGCCGGTGCGCACATCGGGGTTCGGATTCCAGCGCGATGACATGAGCCAAAGCGCTACGGTGGGCATCGTGCAGCTTCGGTATGCCTTCCGCGTGTACCCGAGTGCCGGTCAGCGTTCTTCGCTGGCAAGGTCGTTCGGGTGTGCGCGGGTGGTCTTCAATGACGCGCTCCGCGTCCGTGAGGACGCCCGCGCCGCCGGGCTGCCGTTCGTCACGTCGGCCGAGCTGTCCAAGCGGCTGACGGCCTCGAAGAAGACCCCCGGGCGTGCCTGGCTCGGCGAGGTGTCCTCGGTGATCCTGCAGCAGTCCTTGCGGGACCTGGACACCGCGTACCGGAACTTCTTCGACGGCATCAGGGGCAAACGGCCGAAGGCCGGACCGCCCCGCTTCAAGTCCCGTAGGGACAACCGGCAGGCGATCCGCTTCACCGCCAACGCCGGATGGAGGATCACCGACGGCGGGAAACTGCGCCTGCCGAAGATCGGTGACGTGCGGGTGAAGTGGTCGCGGGCGCTGCCGTCGGTGCCGTCCACGGTGACCGTGGTCCAGGACGCCGCCGGGCGGTACTTCGCCTCCTTCGTGGTCGAGACCGACCCCGCCGCCGACCGTGAGCGAATGCCCGCGGCCGACGCCACGGTCGGCATCGACCTCGGACTGGCCCACTTCGCCGTGCTCTCGGACGGCACGAAGATCGACAGCCCGAAGTTCCTGCGCCGCGCCGAGAAGAAGCTCAAGAAGGCGCAGCGGGTGCTCAGTCGCAAGGTGAAGGGGTCGAAGAACCGGGACAAGGCCCGGGTCAGGGTCGCCCGTGCGCACGCGCGGGTGGCCGATGCGCGGCGCGAGTTCCACCACCGGCTCTCCACCAGGTTGATCCGCGAGAACCAAGCGGTCGCCGTGGAGGACCTGGCGGTGAAGGGACTCGCCCGCACGCGCCTGGCCAAGTCCGTGCATGACGCCGGGTGGTCGGCGTTCGTGACCATGTTGGAGTACAAGGCCGTGCGGTACGGGCGTGCCTTCCACCGGACAGGCCGCTTCGAGCCGACCTCACAGGTGTGCTCGGACTGCGGCGTCAAGGACGGCCCCAAACCCCTCGGTGTCCGGGAGTGGACGTGCGGGGCGTGCGGGGCCGTCCTGGACCGGGACGTCAACGCGGCGGTCAACGTCGCCAAGGCCGCCGGACTGGCGGTATCGGCCTGTGGAGCGCAGGTGAGACCGGTATTCGTTCCGGCGCAGCGCGGTGAAGCAGGAACCCACCCGAAGCCGTACCGGGCAACGGTGCGACAGACGGGAATCACTCGCCTCTAGGCGGGTGAGGATGTCAACAGCGGTACATGGGCTGGTACGGGTACGACAACCCGAAGTTCCCGATCGTCACCCCGTAGCCACACCGTCCGGCCCTTCCGGTCCGACCCGTCGTGGGGGCGGGGCGCGGGAACGGAGGGGGTGCGGCCCCTCGCGCCGGTTCGGGCGCGAGGGGCCTCGCTGTGCGGGAGGTCGGGTGGGCCTCCTGTGTCGGAGGGAAGAGGCCGGAGCGGCCCCTCGGGCGGCCCGTTCGGCGTACGGTCGACGTATGGACGTACGTGCGCGACTGCTCTCGGTCAACGTCGGCAGGCCCCGGCCTAACCCGTGGAAGGAAGAGCTCGGTCTCACCGGCATCGACAAGCGCCCGGTGGACGGCCCGGTCGCGGTGGCCGCGCCGGGCCCCAAGGGGACGGGCGCCGTCGCCCTGGCCGGGGACCGGGTCTACGACGTGAAGAACCACGGCGGCGACGACCAGGCGGTGTACGCCTACGCCCGGGAGGACCTGGACGGCTGGCAGACGGAACTGGGCCGGGACCTGGCCAACGGCTCCTTCGGCGAGAACCTGACCACCACCGGCCTGGACGTGAGCGGCGCTCTGATCGGGGAGCGCTGGCGGATCGGCCCGGACGTCGTCCTGGAGGTGTCCTGCTCGCGCATCCCCTGCGGGACCTTCCAGGGCTGGCTGGCGAGGAAGGGCTGGATCCGGCGCTTCACCGAGGCGGCCCTGCCCGGCGCCTACCTGCGGGTGGTCGAACCGGGCGAGCTGCGCGCGGGGGACGCGGTGGAGGTGGTGCACCGCCCGGACCACGACGTCACGGTGGCCCGGTCGTTCCGCGCGGTGACGACCGAACCGGAGCTGCTGCCGGGCCTGTTGGCGGCGGAGGCGCTCCCGGAGGAGATCAAGGAACTGGTGCGCCGGAGGGTCCGGGTGTAGGGCCGCTTCCTCGAACTCGCACGAGCGGGAGGTCTACCGCGCCCTGGAGGACACTCGCCCTCCGCATCGGTCACATCACCGACCCGCCGACCATCCGGATCACCGCGGCGTCCAACTCCGCCTCCCCGACCTCCTCGACGTCGACATCAGACAAACCCGCCGGCCACAGACCTGAACCAGCGACGTGCGAGAACATGGAGCCAGTCGATGAGTGACGAAGGCCGGCACGATCCACCCGCCGCTGAAAGGATCTCGACGCGGAACGGCGCGCCAGGAGAGACTGGGACACCTGGTCTTGAAGGAGTTGTGATGCAGGTAGCCGTGGTCACCTTCGACGGTTTCAACGAACTCGACAGCTTCATCGCCTCCGCGTTGATCAACCGGTGCCGCAAGGACGGGCTGGAGGCCTTCATCACAACGCCGACGCCGGTGGTCACGTCCATGAACGGCGTCAAGGTGACCGGGCAGCGCCCGATGGAGTTCGTGACCGAGGCCGACGTCGTGCTGATCGGCAGCGGAGTGAAGACACAAGACGTGGTCGCAGACGACCAGCTGATCTCCAGGCTGCGGCTCGACCCGTCGCGACAGCTGATCGGCTCGCAGTGCTCGGGCGCGCTGGTGCTCGCCCGGCTCGGGCTCCTGAAGGACATGCCCGCTTGCACGGATATCAAGAGCCGCCCTTTCGTCGAAGCCTGCGACGTCACCGTGCTGGACGCACCGTTTCACGCCGAGGGGAACATCGCCACGGCGGGCGGCTGCCTGGCATCCCAGTACCTCGCCACCTGGGTCATCACCCGAGTGCTCGGGGAAGACGCCGCGCGCGACGTCATCGGCTACGTCGCCCCGGTCGGTGAGAACCAAGAGACCGTCGAACGCGCCATCCGCGCCGTCCACTCGGGCGAGGCCGCACTGAGCTGAGCTGGCGCCGCGTCAGTCGGCGGCGGTCAGGTACTGGGCGGCATCCGCCCGAACTGGATCAGTGACCTGCGAAGTACGGGGCTGGCGTGGGCGTGCGTGGGCAGCTGGGCTGACACCGGGGGGATCGATGGAGAACGCGCCGGACCACGGCCGGACCGTGCGGAACGGTTCGCTGGCGATGATCGGCCTGGGGGTCCTGCTGTTCGTCCTCAGCCTGGTCTACCTGATACCGCACGACATGGGGGTGACGTCGGATCTGCGCAGCCGCGGCGTCCACGTCCCGGCGGTCGTCACCGAGTGCGTGGAGGTGAGCGGGCCGCAGGACAACCCGGCGGGCAACTCCGAGTGCCGGGTGCGGTTCACGACGGCCGAGGGGGCGGCCGTCGAGACCCGACTCGCCTACGTCACCGGCACCGTCAAGGCCCGTGACACCGTGACGGTGGTGTACGACCCCCGGCACACCGACACCGCCGCCCTCGCTTCGAGCATCGGCTTCTGGGACTCGCTGGTCCGGAACGCGCTCGACGTGGTCGCGCTGGTCGCGTCGGTGGTCATGGTCCTGGTGGGCCTCGCGGTCCACCTCGCGTACCGCTGGCTCACCCGGGCGCGCAGCCGGCCCGGGGTGACGTGATGCCCCCGTGTCCGGGGGCGGCGAGGGGCGCGGAGCGTGGGAAGTCGGGCGGGCCGACTTCCTGTGCTGGAGGGGGTCAGGCGTGGTGGTCGAACTCGCCGGCCTGGGTGGCTCGGAGGAAGGCGGCGAAGGTGGTGGGGGTGGTGTGGAGGGTGAGGTGGCCCTCGTCGGACTCGCGGAGTTCGACCGAGCCGGAGGCGGTTCGGATCTCCACGCATTCGCTACCGTTCCCGCTGTACGAAGACTTCTGCCAGTCGCAGTTGGACATGTCGGCCTCCTGGGTTGGGCAGTTGATGGTACGTCCCTCGCCTGGGGAGGGCGAGGGGGCGTGACGCCGCTCGGGGGTCAGCGGCCGATGCGGGCGAAGGTGAAGGCGGTGGAGCCTTCGAGGACGGGGATGACCTCGATCCTGCTCTGCCGGCCGGGTTCGAGGACGGTCCACGAGGAGCCCTGGGGGGACTTGATCCGGTAGGTGTCCGGGACGCCGTCGACGGGGATCAGCTCCCACTCTGGGGCGTCGCCCTGGTCGAGGAGGAGGGAGACCAGCGGGCCGGCGGGCTGGAGGTCCTCCACGGCGGTCGGGGCGCCCTTGGCGTAGAGCCGGTAGTGGTTGTTGGGATAGGCCTCGACGAGCCAGACGGCGTCCTGGTCGTCGGTGTTGGCGAAGACGGCTTTGGGGGAGAGGTCCAGGGCTTCGTGACGGGCGCGGCCGATCCGGGCGTCGCCGCTCCGGATGGTGTAGAGGCCGGACTCCAACTGGGCCATGGCTGTCATTCCTTCGCGATGCGGGCGAGGTGCAGGACAGTTGTACGTGCTCGGAGGAAGAGGGGGGAGGGGCCTCGGCGTGCCGTCACCTGAACGAGCTACGCCCCCTCTCCCGGGGCGGGCGAGGGGGCGGGCGGCGTGGAGCGTCAGGCGTGGTGGTCGAATTCGCCGACCCGGGTGGCCTGGATGAGGGCGGCGAAGGCGGTAGGCGTGGTGCGGAGGATGAGGTGGCCCTCGTCGGACTCGCGGAGTTCGACTGCCCCGTTGGCCGTACGGACCTCCACGCAGTTCTCGGCGTTGCCGCTGAAGGAGGACTTCTGCCAGTCGGAGTCGGTCATCTTGGGCCTTTCATAGGGTTCGTGCGATCTTGTGGATCAGATCACGAGAGCTGATTTCGCCCAGAGCAACTGATTCGATGCGGTCGAAGATGTACCGGTAGCTGGTTAGCTCGCTGACAGCATCGAGGTATTCGGTGCTCTGGGAAGACTCCCGTTCGATGGTGTCGAGCTCAGGGACAGCACCGAACGCGTACGTGAGGCTTTCGACCGCTCCCGGGAAGGTGTCGATGTCGAAGGGCACGACTCGGACGGTCATCCAGGGCAACTCGGAGTCTTCGAGTAGAGAGGTGAGTTGCTCCTTGAGGATCTGGGTACCGCCGAACCGTGTCCACAGCACCGATTCGTAGATGAAGAAGGTAACCGGCTTTGGATGGCGGCGTAGGTCGGCCTTGCGCTGCATCCTGAACGCGGTACGGAGCTCCAGTTCGTGGCGGGGAAGCGGAGGGATTACGCGTCCGAACACGGAAGAGGCGTAGTTGAGGGTCTGGCAGACACCAGGCATGTGTGTGAGGACCCACAGCATGAACTCGCGAGAGGTCTTCTCCAGCTCCGCGTTTTCGAGGATTCCGTCTGGGACGGTGCCGCGATACTCCTCCCACCAGCCCCGGGATCGATCCAGGACCATGGCTTCCAAGGCATCGATCAAGGGTTCGTTCATGCACTTGCAAGCGGCAGCGAAGGAGCGGAGCCGCTCGGGGCTCACACCGACCTTTGCCGCCTCTATCTGGCTGACCTGAGTCCGGTCGATGCCGAGGGCTCTGCTCAGGGTGGAGGTCGACAGCCCGGCGGCCTCGCGCATCTTCCGGAGTTCGCTACCGATGCGACGTTGACGGACCGTCGGGTTGACTCGTGGCGGCATTGGTCCCTTCCTTGCCGGTGTGTCCCAAGTCTGCCGCGCTGCTGCGCGTGGGGTCCACTTGAGGATGAATCTATCCGGATGTGGGATCACATGTGATTCCACTGGGGTAATGTCAGTGTTACATCGATCCGATGGATCGTCAGTTCTGGCTGTTGTCAAGCCATTTCTTCGCATCCAGGGAGAACTCCCATGCGTCAGATCAACACCCCCACCATCGCGGTCGCGCGGCAGACCCTCCGCAATACCATGACCCGCGTCGGCTGGCCCGCCTCGCCGATCTTCGACGCGCAGCTCGCGCTCTGCGAGCTCCTCGTCAACGCGTGGCGGCACACCGAAACCCCCGCGCCGCTGGTCGAGATCATCTCCGAGGGGGACGTCCTCCGGGTCTCCGTCACGGACGAGAGCCCGGTCCTGCCCTCCAGCCCGCCGCTGTCTCTGCTCGCCGAGTCCGGCCGGGGCCTCCAGCTCGTCGCCGCCCTCACCCACGGCTGGGGTGTCGACCCCCACGAGCGCGCCAAATCCGTCTGGTTCGAGCTGCGGAAGGGCGCCGTCTGATGATCTACCGCCCCGGCCGTCACCCGATGCTGCCGACCGACCCCCGGATCCGCTACTACACCGAGGACCACATCAGCGCCCTCCTGGACGAAGTCGTGGAGCGGGGGCGCGAGTTCGGCCTGATCTTCCCCTCGATCGGCACCGACCGGACCATGGACGGCCGCGTCCTCGTCCGCTTCAACACGGCGCCGGCCTCAACTCTCCTGAACCTCCTCACCCTGCTCCTCGACGCCGAGCGCAGGACCTCGTGCGATACCTGATCGGGACGGCCTTCGCCGTCCTCCTCGCCCTCGCGATCTTCACGGTCGCCCTGGGTGTCGTCACCGCCCTCCGCGCGGCCCCGCCGCCCGACGAGGACGTCTGACCCGCCAGCCCCCGCCGCCCACGCGCCGGGGGCTGCGGCACGATGGACCCCATGCACAGCGACCACTACGCGCCGCCGACCACCCTCCTCGGCCTCCTCCAGCGCGGCCGGGGCCAAGGCGCGCGAATAGCCGCCGAGGATCCGGCGGCGGTCGCCGAACTCGTCCACGGCTGCATCCGCTGGGACTGGCGCTGGGACCGGCAGGTGGACGACCGACACCTCTACTTGGCCCGGCTGATCCTGGACCTGGAGCTCCCGGTCGCCCCGGTGGTGGACTTCCTGTCCGGTGACGAGGACACCCGGGACCGGGCCACCGGCGTGCTGGAGCTGCTGGCACTCGGCGGTTCGGAGGAAGCCCGGCGGGCGCTGCCGGACCGTATCTCCGAGGGAGACGGTCCGGCCCCGCGCCACCCCGCGAAACGCGTGGACCCGTACCCGGACCGGGACAACGCGGCTCTACTCGCCCTGCTGCGCGACCCGGGAGTCGCCGACGGTGCCAAGACGACCGCTCTCCT
This sequence comes from Kitasatospora sp. NPDC058046, assembly GCF_042885595.1. Lineage (NCBI taxonomy): Bacteria > Bacillati > Actinomycetota > Actinomycetes > Kitasatosporales > Streptomycetaceae > Kitasatospora > Kitasatospora sp. NPDC058046. The sequence continues at coordinate 196,761 of NZ_JBHVRS010000001.1, read as the reverse complement.
CGCGCTGTCGCTCCGGCCGCCAGAGCCCGAGCTGATCCCGCTGGTCCCCGCCCTCGCTGCCTCCGACGGCACCCGACCGCTGCCACTGCTGGGTAAGGCCGTCGACCGGCTGGCCGGGCAGGCCGTGCCGGCGGCCCGGGAGTGGGCGGCTTCGGAGCGGGCGTGGCTGGCCGAGATCGGCTTCGGCGTGCTGGCCGCCCACGGTGACGAGAATGACGTGCCGAGCTTGCTCGCCGAGCTGGAGCGGCGGTGGGTGGACCGGTCCTGGTGCGGTCCGGACGATCTCGCGCGCGGTCTCGCCCGCTTCGGGCCGGAGGCCGCCGACGCCGTCTCCCTGCTGCGCCGTTTCTGGCTCTGGACCCCGCACTCGTACGAGCGTGCCGACTACCTGGAGGCGCTGGCGGCGATGGGGGCCGCCGGCATGGCCGAGGCGTACACCGAGTCGCTGTGGGATTGCGAGGCGCGAGCCCGTCTGCTGGGCGTCGAGCACGCCCCCGACCGGCCCGACGTACGCGACCGCCTGGCCCGTCTGCGGGACGATCCGATGGAGGAGCCGGAGGTCCGCGCGGCCGCCGGGGCACGACTTGCCGGGGCCGGTCCAGGCGGACCGGCCGGTCGCCCCGGGGGCTAGAGTGGACGCGTGAACGTGTGAGTGATGGCCCGGGCCCCGCGAGGCGCTCCGGGCCACATCCATTTCCAGGGGAACCCCCTGTGACCTGCACGTTCGCCGGCCAGCCAGATCAGCACCAGAGCCTCCGGAGGCCCCGCCTTGAGCGACCAGCCGTTCGCGCATCTGCACGTCCACACCGAGTACTCGATGCTGGACGGTGCCGCCCGGCTGAAGCAGATGTTCAAGGAGGTCGAGCGCCTCGGTCAGACCCATGTGGCCATGACCGACCACGGCAACATGTACGGCGCCGCCGAGTTCCACCGGCAGGCGACCGACGCGGGCATCACCCCCGTCATCGGCATCGAGGCGTACGTCGCCCCGGAGTCCCGCTCGAACACCAAGCGCATCCTGTGGGGCCAGCCGCACCAGAAGCGGGACGACGTCTCCGCGTCCGGCGCGTACACCCACAAGACCATCTGGGCCCGCAACAAGGAGGGCCTGCACAACCTCTTCAAGCTGACCTCGCGCTCGTACTCCGAGGGCTGGCTGGTGAAGTGGCCCCGGATGGACAAGGAGCTGATCGCCGAGCTGTCCGGCGGCCTGATGGCCACCACCGGCTGCCCCTCCGGCGAGGTGCAGACCCGGCTGCGCCTGGGCCAGTTCGACGAGGCGCTGAAGTCCGCCGCCGACTACCAGGACATCTTCGGCAAGGAGAACTACTTCCTGGAGCTGATGGACCACGGCCTCGACATCGAGAAGCGGGTCCGCGACGGGCTGCTGGAGATCAGCAGGAAGCTGGACATCCCGCCGGTCGTCACCAACGACTCGCACTACACCACCGAGGCCGACGCCGGGGCGCACGACCTGCTGCTCTGCGTCCAGACCGGCAAGAACCTCTCGGACCCGGACCGCTTCCGCTTCGACGGCACCGGCTACTACATCAAGTCGGCCGCCGAGATGTACGCCCTCGACTCCTCGGACGCCTGGCAGGAGGGCTGCCGCAACAGCCAACTCCTCGTCGCCTCCCGGGTCGACACCGAGGGCATGTTCAAGTTCAAGAACCTCATGCCGCGCTTCCCGATCCCGGAGGGCTTCGAGTCCGAGGCGGACTTCTTCAAGTCCCAGGTGTGGAAGGGCATGGACTGGCGCTTCCCGAACGGGTACGACGAGGAGCACAAGAAGCTCGCCGAGTACGAGATGGACACCATCATCCAGATGGGGTTCCCGGCGTACTTCCTCGTGGTCGCCGACTTCATCATGTGGGCCAAGAGCCAGGGCATCGCGGTCGGCCCGGGCCGTGGTTCGGCGGCCGGTTCGCTGGTCGCGTACGCGATGGGCATCACCGACCTCGACCCCATCCCGCACGGCCTGATCTTCGAGCGCTTCCTCAACCCCGAGCGCATCTCGATGCCCGATGTCGACATCGACTTCGACGAGCGCCGGCGCGGTGACGTGATCCGCTACGTGACCGAGAAGTGGGGATCCGACAAGGTCGCCATGATCGTCACGTACGGCACCATCAAGGCGAAGGCCGCCATCAAGGACTCCTCGCGGGTCCTCGGCTACCCGTACGCGATGGGCGACCGGATCACCAAGGCGATGCCGCCGGACGTGATGGGCAAGGGCATCCCGCTCTCCGGCATCACCGACTCCTCGCACCCCCGCTACAGCGAGGCCGGCGAGATCCGCGGGCTGTACGAGAACGACCCGGACGTCCGGAAGGTCATCGACACCGCGCGCGGCATCGAGGGCCTGATCCGTCAGCCCGGCGTGCACGCCGCCGGCGTCATCATGTCCGCCGAGCCGCTGACCGACCACATCCCGGTCTGGACCCGGCACACCGACGGCGTCACCATCACGCAGTTCGACTATCCGACTTGTGAGGGCCTCGGCCTCCTCAAGATGGACTTCCTCGGCCTGCGCAACCTGACGATCATGGACGACGCCGTCAAGGCGATCGAGAAGAACAAGGGCGTCAAGATCAACCTGCTTGATCTGCCCCTGGACGACAAGCCGACCTACGAACTCCTCGCCCGCGGCGACACGCTCGGCGTCTTCCAGCTCGACGGCGGCCCCATGCGCTCGCTGCTGCGCCTGATGAAGCCCGACAACTTCGAGGACATCTCCGCCGTCCTGGCGCTGTACCGGCCCGGCCCGATGGGCGTCAACTCCCACACCAACTACGCGCTGCGCAAGAACGGCCAGCAGGAGATCACCCCGATCCACCCGGAGCTGGAGAAGCCCCTGGAGGAGGTGCTCCGGCCGACGTACGGCCTGATCGTCTACCAGGAGCAGGTGCAGAAGGCCGCGCAGATCCTGGCCGGCTACTCGCTCGGCCAGGCCGACCTGCTGCGCCGCGCCATGGGCAAGAAGAAGAAGGAGATCCTGGAGGCGGAGTTCGTCCCCTTCCAGAAGGGCTGCCGCGAGCGCGGCTACTCCGACGCGGCCATCCAGGCCGTGTGGGACGTCCTCGTCCCCTTCTCCGGCTACGCGTTCAACAAAGCGCACACCGCCGGCTACGGGCTGGTCTCGTACTGGACCGCCTACCTCAAGGCCAACTACCCGGCCGAGTACATGTCCGGGCTGCTCACCTCCGTCAAGGACGACAAGGACAAGTCCGCGGTCTACCTCAACGAGTGCCGCAAGATGGGCATCCAGGTGCTGCCGCCGGACGTCAACGAGTCGGACTCGGACTTCACCCCGCACGGTGACACCCTGGTCCGGTTCGGCCTGACCGCCATCCGCAACGTCGGCGGGCCGGTCGTCGACTCGATGATCCGGACCCGGAAGGCGAAGGGGAAGTTCGCGTCCTTCCCCGACTTCCTGGACAAGGTGGAGTCGGTGGTCTGCAACAAGCGGACCGTCGAATCGCTGATCAAGGCCGGCGCCTTCGACTCGCTCGGCCACACCCGCAAGGGCCTGAGCGCCCAGTTCGAGCCGATGATCGACAACGTCGTCGACGTGAAGCGCAAGCAGGCGGTCGGACAGTACGACCTCTTCGGCGGCGACACCGCCTCCGAGGAGCCGAGCTTCGGACTGGACGTCGTCTTCTCCGAGGAGGAGTGGGAGAAGTCCTTCCTGCTCACCCAGGAGCGGGAGATGCTCGGCCTGTACGTCTCCTCGCACCCGCTGCACGGCATCGAGCACGTGCTCGCCGACAAGGCGGACTGCGCGGTGGCCGACCTCGCGGAGCGGCCGGACGGGACGATCGTCACCATCGGCGGCATCATCTCGGGCCTCCAGCGGAAGATGACCAAGCAGGGCAACGCCTGGGCGATCGCGACCGTCGAGGACCTGGCCGGCTCCATCGACTGCATGTTCTTCCCGGCCAGCTACCAGCTGGTCTCCTCGCAGCTGGCCGAGGACGCCGTCGTCTTCGTGCGCGGCAAGCTGGACAAGCGGGAGGACGTGCCGCGGCTGATGGGGATGGAGCTGTCCGTCCCCGACCTGTCGAACGCGCACGCCGAGGCGCCGATCACCATCCTCATCCCGAGCGCGAAGGTCACCCCGCCGCTGGTGGCCCGGCTCGGCGAGGTGCTCGGGAGCCACCGGGGCACCACCGAGGTGCGGGTGCGGCTGGAGGGCCGCGACAAGACCACGGTGCTGCGGCTCGACCGGCACCGGGTGAAGTCCGACCCGGCGCTGTTCGGGGACCTGAAGCAGCTGCTCGGGCCGAGCTGCCTGGCGGGCTAGGACGGAGACGGAAGGCCCGGGGCGTTCGCTGCGGCGGACACCCGGGCCTTTCGCGTACGGGGGAGGGGCCCGTCTCAGGTGCCGCCGCCGAGGCCCGGGGGGACCGCCGTGTGCAGCGCCGAGACGAAGGCGGAGATGGCCGGGTGGGAGCCGGCGCCGGCGCGGAACGCGGCCCGGGTGCGGCGGTACATCGGCAGGCGGGTGAGGACGACGCCGGGCGGGAGGCCGGCCGTGCCCAGCTGGGGGACCAGGGCGACGCCCTGGCCGGCCGCCACCAGGGCCAGCACGGTGGTGAAGTCGTCGATCTGGTGCCGGATGCGGGGCGCGAAGCCCGCCGCCTCGCAGGCGCGGACGGCCATGGTGTGGCAGAGCGTGCCGGGCGAGGACATGATCCACGGCGCGCCGCGCTGCTCGGCGACGGTGCCCGGGACGCGGGCGGCCAGGTACATGGGCTCGGTGAAGACCGGGCGGGTCACCGCGAGGCCCGGCTCCGGGTCGGTCGGGACGAGGTCGTACTCGTGCACCAGCGCCACGTCCAGCTCGCCCGCCCGAAGCGCCGCGCCGACGGCCGCCGGGTCCACCTCGGTGACCATCGGCTCCAGCCCCGGGTGCCAGCCGGCCAGCTCCGCGAGCACCGCCGGGATGATCGCCCGGGCCGCCGAGGGGTAGGTGCCGATCCGCAGCGGACCGGCCAACCCCCGCTTGGCGTGGGCGAGTTCGGCACCGGCCTGCTCCAGCAGGGCGAGCACCGCCTCGGCGTGCCGGACGAGGTTGCGCCCCGCCGGGGTGAGGGTGACCCGCCGCCCGGTGCGCTCCAGCAGCGGGACGCCCGCCTCCTTCTCCAGGACGGACAGCTGCTGGGACACCGCCGAGGGGCTGAAGGAGAGCGCCTCGGCGACGGCCGCGATGGTGCCGAGGTGGGCGAGTTCGCGCAGCAGGCGCAGGCGTCGGACGTCCAGCATCCGTCCAGGCTAGCCGAGCATCGGCTGAGCTTACGAGAAGCGTCGGAAATGTGAACTGGACCTGGGCGATCAGCGGGCCGCAGGATCGTGGACATGGAACTCAAGGGCATCCACGTCCCCCTGATCACCCCGTTCGCCGCCGACGGCTCCGTCGCCCTCGACGCGCTGGAGAAGCTCGCGCACGAGGTCCTGGACGCCGGGGCGGCCGGGCTGGTCGCCCTCGGCACCACCGGCGAGCCGGCCGCGCTGACCGCGGGGGAGCGGGACGCGGTGGTCGACGTCGCCGCGGCCGCCTGCGCCGCGCGGGGGGCCCAGCTGACCGTCGGCGCCTCCGGCGGCGACACCCGGACCGTCGGCGAGGCGCTGGCCGCGCTCGGCGCGCGGGTGCCGGGGGCGGCGGCGCTGGTCACCACGCCGTCCTTCGTCCGGGCCGGCGAGGCCGGGACGGTCGCGCACTTCCGGGCGCTGGCCGCGAGCAGCCCGCTGCCGCTGGTCGTCTACCACATCCCGTACCGCACCGGGCAGCAGCTCTCCACCGCCGCGCTGCGCGAACTCGCCGCGATCGAGGGCGTGGTGGGCGTCAAGTACGCGACCGGCGGGCTGGACCAGACGGCCGCCGAGCTGCTCGCCGACGCCCCCGAGGGGTTCGCCTTCCTCACCGGCGAGGACGCCTTCCTCTCGCCGATGCTGGCGCTCGGCGCGGCCGGCGGCATCCTCGCCTCCGCGCACCTGGCGACCGCCCGGTTCGTCGAGCTGACGGAGGCCTGGCAGGCCGGGGACGTGGCGCGGGCCCGGGCGCTCGGGCACCGGCTGACCGGGCTGGCGCTGTCCGCCTTCACGGCGCCGAACCCGACGGTGACCAAGGGCGTGCTGCACGCCCAGGGCCGGATCCCGACCCCGGACGTGCGGCTGCCGCTGCTGCCGGCCGGGCGGGCCGAGGTGGAGGCGGCGCTGGCCCTCGCCAGTGGTCTGGACCACTAGCGCACTCTCACGTCGTGGAACGCCAGGTCGTACGACGCCCGTGACAAGGCATGATGGGCGGAGTGCGGCTGTGAACAGCACCTTTCAGAGGAGTAGTCGGAGATGAAGATCGGCATTGTCGGTGCCACCGGCCAGGTCGGCGGCGTGGTCCGCGAGATCCTGGCGGAGCGCAACGTTCCGGTGGAGCAGCTGCGGCTGTTCGCCTCGGCCCGCTCGGCCGGGCGCACGCTGCCCTGGCAGGGCACCGAGGTCACCGTCGAGGACGCGGCCACGGCCGACTACACCGGCCTGGACATCGTGATCTTCTCGGCGGGCGGCTCGACCTCCAAGGCCCTGGCCCCCAAGGTCGCCGCGGCCGGTGCCGTCGTGATCGACAACTCCTCCGCCTGGCGCCGCGACCCCGAGGTCCCGCTGGTCGTCTCCGAGGTCAACCCGGAGGCCGTCGCGGACCGCCCCAAGGGCATCATCGCCAACCCGAACTGCACCACCATGGCCGCCATGCCCGTGCTGCGCCCGCTGCACGAGGAGGCCGGCCTGGCCGCGCTCGTCGTCTCCACCTACCAGGCCGTCTCCGGCAGCGGTGTGGCCGGCGTCGCGGAGCTCCAGGACCAGGCCGCCAAGGTCGTGGAGCTCGGCGCCGCCGCGCTCGCCCACGACGGCGCCGCCGTCGAGTTCCCGGAGCCCAAGGTCTACCAGCGGCCGATCGCCTTCAACGTGGTGCCGCTGGCCGGCTCCCTCGTGGACGACGGCTCCAACGAGACCGACGAGGAGCAGAAGCTCCGCCACGAGAGCCGCAAGATCCTCGGCATCCCGGAGCTGAAGGTCGCCGGCACCTGCGTGCGCGTCCCGGTCTTCTCCGGCCACTCGCTGCAGATCAACGCCCGCTTCGAGCGCCCGATCAGCCCCGAGCGGGCCGTCGAGCTGCTCACCGGCGCCCCCGGCGTCGAGCTGTCCGACATCCCCACCCCGCTCCAGGCCGCCGGCCAGGACCCGAGCTACGTCGGCCGCATCCGGGTGGACGAGACGGTGGACAACGGCCTGTCGCTGTTCGTCTCGAACGACAACCTGCGCAAGGGCGCCGCGCTGAACGCGGTCCAGCTGGCCGAGCTGGTCGCCGCCGAGCTCGAGGGCTGAGCGCCCCTGAGCTCAAGGGCTGAGCACCTCCGGGTGAACCCCATCGGCTGAGCGCCACCGGGGTGAAGCACCGGCCGGGACATTGGCCGGACCACCGCCGCGTGACCTCGGGCGGGCCCCGTCGTTGTACGGGGCCCGCCTTCGCTTTTGTTTGCTCCTCGTTGGGACGGCCGTTGCGCTACCGGGACAACCGGCGAGGTTCGGCAGGCGAACCGCGGGTAAAAGGTGACCCAACGATCGGGCGACGACGGGGGCCCCTCACCTCGGCACGCCCGGACGGCGGGCGGACCGCCCATTCCCGAATCGACCCACCCGACTGATTCCGAGGGCGAGCGAAAAGAGGTGCGCGATGGACCGCTGTGTCGTCCTGGTGGACGCCGGATATCTGCTGGGCGCCGCCGCCAGCCTGCTCGCGGGGGATCCGTCCCGCTCCAAGGTCACCGTGAACCACACGGCCCTGATCGCCGCACTGCGCGAACGCGCCGAGGCCGAGACAGGCCTGCCGCTGCTGCGGATCTACTGGTTCGACGCCGCGCCCGACCGGCGCCCGATGCCCGAGCACCGGCGGCTGCGGGTACTGCCCCGGGTCACCGTACGGCTCGGCGCCCTCACCCGGGCCGAGGGGCGCTGGGTGCAGAAGGGCGTGGACGCCGCGATGCACGCCGAACTCTCCGAACTCGCCCGCAACCGGGCCTGCGCCGACGTCGTGCTGATCACCGGCGACGGGGACCTGCTGCCCGGCATGATGACCGCCAAGGAGCACGGGGTGGCCGTCCACCTGTGGGCCCTCCAGGCCGCCGACGGCGACTTCAACCAGTCCGAGGACCTGGTCGGCGAGGCGGACGAGCGGCGGGTGCTCGACCGGGAGTGGATCGAGGGGTCCTTCTCCCTGCGGGAGCACTCCAGCATGTTCCCGGCCCCGGGGGCCCGGCAGGAGATCGCCAAGATCCTCGCCGCCCCGCCCGCCGCCCCGCTGCCCACCGTGGTGCCGCCGGTGGTCCGCCCGGCAGCCACGGCCGCGGCCCCGGCGGACGCCCCCGCCACCGACGGACAGCCGCAGCCGGCCGCGGCCGCGCTCAAGGTCGTACCGACACCGAAGGACCTGGCCGGGCGGGCCTCCTCCGTCACCCCGGTCACCGCGCTCACCCCGGTGGCGAACGGCAGCAACGGCCACGGCGTGAACGGGAACGGGGCCGTCGCGCAGACCGGGCCGGTGCTGCGCTGGTCCTCCGACCGCGGCTGGGTGGACCGGCCCGTCCCGGAGCCCGCCGTCACCGCCGGCGACAGCCTGCCCACCCTCGCCCAGCTCACCACCGCCGAGCAGCGCTGGGCCGACCGCGAGGAGGACATCACCTCCATCGGCGGCGACGCCCACGAGGTCGGGCAGGTCTTCGCCCGCCGCTGGAGCGAACGCGTCGGCGACGCGGAAAGACTGACCATGCTCTGGCCCGACTACCCGCGCATCCCGCACCGGGTGGACGGCGAGCTGCTGCGCTACGCCGCCCGCTTCGGGCTGCTGGCGCACAAGGACGACCAGATCGACGAGCACGACCGCTACGCCATCCGGGCCGGGTTCTGGAAGGAACTGGCGGCGCGGGTGCCGGGCGGGTCGATGGTCGTCGACGACTGAGCCGGGCGGCGGACCGAGCGGGCCCGACGGCCGGGGCGGCGCGACGACCCAGGGGGTCCGAGGGCCGCGGCGGCCCGGCGGACGACCCGCCAGGTCGGCGGCCCGGGCGCGGGCGGGGCCCCGTTGTCCGGTTCGCCCGTATGAGCGCGTAGAGTCTTCGGTCGTGAGCGAGACGGCGGGGCGAGCACCCGAGGAACCCCTGCCGTGCGTGGCCGTGCGCGACCTGGTCAGGACGTACCGCAGCGGACGCGGCGCGGCCGCCACCGAGATCCGGGCCAACGACGGGATCAGCCTCACCGTCCGCCAGGGCGAGGTCTTCGGGCTGCTCGGGCCGAACGGAGCCGGCAAGTCGACGCTGGTGCGCCAGCTCACCGGACTGCTGCGCCCCGACTCGGGCTCCGTCGAACTCCTCGGCCACGACATCGTGCGGCACCCCGAGCGGGCCGCCCGGCTGCTCGGCTACCTCGGGCAGGAATCCACCGCGCTGGACGAGCTGACGGTCGCGCTCGCCGCCGAGACCACCGGACGGCTGCGCGGACTCACCCGGGCGCAGGCCCGCGGCGCGGCCGCCGACGTGCTGACCGAACTCGGGCTGGAGCCGATCGCCGCCCGGCCGCTCGCCAAGCTGTCCGGCGGACAGCGGCGGCTCGCCTGCTTCGCGGCCACCCTGGTGGGGGAGCGCCCGCTGCTCGTCCTGGACGAGCCCACCACCGGCATGGACCCCGTCGCCCGGCGGGCCGTGTGGAGCGCCGTGGACCGGCGGCGCGCCGAGCACGGGACGACGGTGCTGCTGGTCACCCACAACGTGATCGAGGCCGAGACGGTGCTCGACCGGGTCGCCGTGGTCGACGACGGCCGGGTGATCGCCTGCGACACGCCCGGCGGGCTCAAGGCGCTGGTGGACGGCGACGTCCGGCTCGACCTGGTCTGGCGGGACGAGGCGCCGCTCGGCGTGCCCGCCGTCGCCGCGCTGCGCGAACGGGCCGAGTGCACCGGGCGCCGCTGGACCGTCCGCACCACCCCCGAGCAGGCCCGCGAACTGGTCGCCGCCGTCACCACCGGCCCGGCCTTCGCCGCGCTCGACGACTTCACCCTCGCCACCCCGAGCCTTGAGGACGCCTACCTCAAGCTGGGCGGCCGCCACGGAGGACTGGCCAAGTGACGCTGCTCTCGGTGCCGCCGCGGACCGACCGGTCCACGGCCGCCCCCGCCCCGCTCGCCCCCGCGGCCAGGCTGCTGCCGGCGCTCGCGGCCGTGTACCGGGCGCAGCTCGCCCGGGCACGGGTGGCGCGCATCCCGCTGCTGTTCGTGGCCACCTTCCAGTCCGTCGGCATCCTGGTGATGATGCGGGGCGTGGTGGACGCCGGGCAGTCCTCGGCGGCGCGGTCGGTGGTCGCCGGGTCGAGCGTGCTGGTGGTGGCGTTCGTCGCGCTGAACCTGCTCGCCCAGTACTTCGGGAAGCTGCGGGCCACCGGCGGGCTCGACCACTACGCGACGCTGCCGGTGCCGGCCGCCTCGGTGGTGCTGGGGACGGCCGCCGCGTACGCCTCCTTCACGCTGCCCGGGACGCTCGCCACGGCGGCGTTCGGGGCGGTGATGTTCGGGCTGCCGCTCGGGCAGCTGTGGGTGCTGCTGGCGGTCGTGCCGCTGGCCGGGGCCGCGCTGTCGGGGCTGGGGGCGGCCTGCGGGCTGCTGGCGCCGCGCCAGGAGCTCGCGACGATGCTCGGGCAGCTCGGGATGTCGGCCGCCCTGCTGCTGGGCGTGCTGCCGGTGGACCACCTCCCGCAGCCGGTGCAGTGGCTGCGGGACCTGCTGCCGTCCACGTACGGGGTGGACGCCTTCGCGCGGACCTTCGCGCCGGACCCGGACTGGGCGCTGGTGCTCGTGGACCTGGCGGTCTGCGCGGGGGTGGGCGTGGTGTCGCTGGCCGTCGCCACCTGGGCGTACCGGCGGGCGGTCTCGCGGTAGGGCGTCCCGCGGCCGGGCGTCCGGTAGCGGGCCCACGACCGGTGGGCACGGTGGCGGGTACGGGTGGGTCGTCCGGGTGGCCGTCGTGAAACGATGGGGCGCGTGACCGTACCGAACACACCTCCGGATCCCGCGCCCGCCGATGTGCAGGCGGTGCCGGACGCAGCGCCCGACCCGTTCGCGCCGCCGTACGGGGCCACCGCCCTCGGGCACGGGACGATTCCGCTGGGGCGGCGGCTGCTGCCGGAGGTCCGGGTCGGGGCGGGCGTCGTGGTCGCCTGCCTGGTGGCCGGTCTGGTGATGGCCGGGCTGTGGGCCTGGCTGGCGCCGAAGGTGCCGCTGGTGGTGGACGGCGACCGCATCCTCTACGCCGACCCCGAGGGCGAGCAGCGGGCCGGGGCCGACGCGGTGTTCGTGCTGATCGGCCTGGGGGCCGGGATCCTGACCGCGCTCGGCGCCTTCCTGGTGACCCGGCGGCGCGGCGGCGGCATCGCGGTCGCGCTGGGACTGGCCGTCGGCGGGCTGCTCGGATCGATCGGGGCCTGGCGGATCGGGCGGTGGCTCGGGCCGAGCGGCGACCTGATCGGCGAGGCCCGGCGGGTCGGCAACGGCGGGCACTTCGACGCGGGCATCGACCTGGGGGCGCTGGGGGCGCTGCTGGTCTGGCCGATGACGGCGATGGTGGTGCTGCTCCTGCTCTCGGCCGCGTTCGGGAAGCGGGAGGAGGACCCGCCGCCGTACTGGGCACCGGTGGCGCAGGCTCCGCTGGCGGGGCCCCCGGTGATGCCCCCGACGGGGCCCTCGGCGGGGCCCTCCGCGGAGGCGCCGGCCGGGCCGTGGGCCGGGCCGGGTGCGGGCAGCGGCGCCGGAAACGGTCCGGGGAGCGGTACGGAGCGCTGAGCGTGGTCGGGCGCGGGGTGGTGCGGGTCGTCCCGCACCGGCCCCGCGCCCTCGCTTTTCCCCCGGGGAGGGGCATTCCCCCGGGGACGGTGCTTCAGCGGGCGATGGGGGCGGTGTCGGCCCTCGTGAGGGCGACGAGGTCGGTGGGGGCCAGTTCGACTTCGAGGCCGCGGCGGCCCGCCGAGACGTAGACGGTGGGGTGGCCGAGCGCGCTGACGTCGACGACGGTGCGCAGCGGCCGGCGCTGGCCCAGCGGGGAGATGCCGCCGAGGACGTAGCCGCTGCTGCGCTCGGCGGCGGCCGGGTCGGCCATGGCGGCACGCTTGCCGCCGACGGCCGCCGCCAGGGCCTTGAGGTCGAGCTGGCCGGCGACCGGGACCACACCGACGGTGAGGGTGCCGTCCACGTCGGCGACGAGGGTCTTGAAGACCCGCTCGGGGGCGATGCCGAGGACCTCGGCGGCCTCGCCGCCGTAGGAGGCGGCGGCCGGGTCGTGGTCGTAGGCGTGCACCGTGAACGGGACGGCGGCGGCTTCCAGGGCGACGGTGGCGGGTGTGCCCTGGCCGCCCTTCCTGGTCTTCTTGGCCATGCGGGGTCCTCGGGGTCCTTGAGGTCCTTGGGGTCCTCGGTCAGTTCGGGCTGAAGGACTGGCGGGTGAGGTCGACCGCGGGCAGCGACGGCAGCCAGCTGAGGACGGCCGACTCGCGGCGCAGCAGGTCGAGCTCGGCGCGCAGCCGTTGGGCGGTGTCCGGGCAGGCGAGCAGCTGCTGCTTGACCGGGGTCTCGAACACCGAGGCGGCGGCGACCAGGTAGGAGAGCACCTGGGGGTCGTCCGGGAGCTCCTGGTGGCCGACGGTGCTCGCCTCGCGGGCGCCGGCCAGGCGCTTCTGGTAGACCCGGAACGCCCGCTCGACCTCGGAGGCCAGCGCGCCGGAGCCCTCGCCCGGGCGCTCCTCGATCAGCTCCGTCTCCCCGGTCAGGTACGGGCCGGAGACGTCCACCGAGCGCAGCCGGAACCGGGTGGTGCCGGTGACCAGCAGCTCGTAGCGGCCGTCCGGCTGGTGCTGGACGGAGGCGATGTCGGCGACGCAGCCGACCTGGAAGACCGCCTCCAGCGGGTCCCCGGTGACGGTGCCGAGGCCGTCCAGCGGACCGGCCGGGCCCTCCTCGGGCCTGACCCGGGCGACCTCCCGGCCGTCCCTGATCGCGAGCACGCCGAACCGCCGGGGAGTCTCCTCGGGCTGTTCGAGCAGATCGGCGACGAGACGGCGGTAGCGCTCCTCGAAGACGTTCAGGGGCAGCACCAGGCCCGGGTAGAGCACGGTGTTCAGCGGGAAGAGCGGCAGCCGTTCTGTCACGGCGGACAGCGTAGTTCCCCGGACGGGGGCCTTGTCGCACGGTGGACGGGCCCGGCCGCTCGCCGGGCCCGTCCACCGGAGGGCTCAACCGCGCTGGAGCATCCGCGTGGCGCCGGCCACGACCGTGGAGGCGAGCAGCCAGCCGACCACGACCAGCCCGGCGGAGATCCACTGGGTGAGGCCGCCGGGGTTCCAGCCGCCCTGGTTGAGGTCCACGATCGGCAGCAGCTGGTTGAGGGTGTACAGCACCGGGTTCCAGTGCGGGCGCTCGTCGGCCTTGAGCGGATCCAGCGGGTGGGTGGCGAACCAGAGGCTGCCGAGAACCCAGGCGAGCAGCAGCCACAGGCCCGCCCGGCCCGGGCGGTAGCCGTAGCCGACGGTCGCGTCCTGGACCGCGCCCCAGACCCGGGCCGGCAGCGGCAGGGTGCGGCGGCGCCGGCGCTGCTTGGCGTACAGCACCTCGCGGGCGTCGTCGTCGGCGCCGTCGCGGCGCAGGGCGGCCGCGAGCTGCTCGTAGGACTCGGGCTGGAAGTCCACCGAGGAGCCCTCCAGCCAGGCGATCCGCTGCTGGACGGGGAAGGCGCCGACCGGGCGCAGGTTCTCGTAGACGAAGCCGGTGAGGCCCAGGTGCTTGCCGAGCGGCCAGGCCTCCGGGGTGTCGACCAGGTTGCCGACCCGGGCCCGGGAGAGCGAGACGGTGCCGGTCGGGCGGACCTTGCAGGTGAAGCGCAGCTCCGGGGTGTGGATGCGGCGCAGCGAGAGCTCGTCCTCGCCCTCCAGGTGGAACTCGCCGGAGACCAGGCAGGCGCCGTCGAAGCGGCTGTCGGACAGCCGTACCCGGCCGAAGGCGCGGAACGGGGTGACGGGCCCGTCGGGCGGCGGGTTCTCGCCGTAGCCGGAGCCGTAGTAGCCGCGGGAGCCGACCCAGCCGAGGTCGGCGGAGCCGGTCAGGTAGAGGGTGTGGCCGACGGTGACCCGTACGGCGTTGAGGCAGGTGGGATTGTGCCGCCGGTCGGCGCGCAGCTGGGCGCCGCGCAGCGAGAGCCGGCCGCCTATCCGGGCGGTGCGCACGCTCAGCTCGCCCCGGGTCTCCAGGCGTTCGGCCTCGAAGTCCTGGTTGACGGTGATCCCGTCGGCGGAGACGGCGCGGCCGTGGCGGTCGCCGCCGACGACGGTCTGGTTGAGCAGCAGGTCGGTGCCGATCCGGGCGTCGGTGAGCCGGATGCCGTCGGGGACGCGGCAGCGGGCGAGGTGGAGGTCGCCGGTGGTGGAGAGCCGGGAGGCCTCCAGCCGGGGGATCAGGCAGTTCACGAAGCGCAGCGTGGAGGCCGCCGCCTCGGAGATGAGGATCTTGTGCGCGAAGCGGCAGTCGTGCAGCTCGACGTAGTCGTCGATGGCGCCCCCGGCCAGGTTGAGCGCGCCGGTGACCAGGACGCCGCTGAACCGCAGCGAGGCGACCCGCCCGGGGGCGGGCTCCGGTCCTACCAGCAGCAGATGGGCGAGCACCTCGGCGCGGACGGTGCGGTCGGGGCCCCAGGGGGCGTCGCCGAAGGGGTCGTCGGTGTTGGCTTCGCCACTGCGGCGGTCCAGGATCTCGCCCTGGCGGTAGGCCTCCCAGAGCGCGCGTTCCGTGTCCGTCCAGCCCTCTGGAGCGCGCTCCGCCATGGTTTTCCCCGTCCCCCCGGTCGTCTCGCCTTTCGTATCACGGACTGAAATGCGGGACCAGCGGTTCCGGCCACTCCTTACACTGGGTGGCGTGATCTCTCGAATCGACCTCCGCGGCTCGCTGGACGACCCGCGTGACCTGCTGCCCCGTGCCGAGTTCGACGTCGCGGCCGCCCTGGAGAAGGTGCGGCCGATCGCCGAGGACGTACGCCATCGCGGGGTCGCGGCGCTGATCGAGATCACCGAACGCTTCGACGGCGTCCGGCTGGAGTCGACCCGGGTCCCGGCCGAGCAGCTGACCGAGGCCCTGGAGACGCTGGACCCGAAGGTGCGGGCCGCCCTGGAGGAGTCGATCCGCCGGGCCCGCGCCGTGCACGCCGACCAGCGCCGCACCGGGCACACCACCCAGGTGGTGCCGGGCGGCACGGTCACCCAGCGCTGGGTGCCGGTCGAGCGGGTCGGCCTGTACGTGCCGGGCGGGCTGGCGGTCTACCCGTCCTCCGTGGTGATGAACGTGGTGCCGGCCCAGGAGGCGGGCGTCCGGGGCATCGCCGTCACCTCGCCGCCGCAGAAGGAGTTCGGGGGGAGCGTCCACCCGGCCATCCTGGCGGCCTGCGCGCTGCTCGGCGTGGACGAGGTCTACTCCGTCGGCGGCGCCCAGGCGGTCGCGATGTTCGCCCTCGGCACCGAGGAGTGCGCGCCGGTGAACGTGGTCACCGGCCCCGGCAACATCTACGTGGCCGCCGCCAAGCGCTACTTCGCCGGCCGGATCGGCATCGACTCCGAGGCCGGCCCGACCGAGATCGCCGTCCTCGCCGACGACAGCGCGCTGCCGTCCGACGTCGCCGCCGACCTGATCAGCCAGGCCGAGCACGGCCCGACCTCCGGCTCGGTGCTGGTCACCGACTCCCCGGCGCTCGCCGACGCGGTCGAGGCCGAGCTGGCCGTGCAGGTCGCGCGGACCAAGCACGGCGAGCGGGTGGCCGAGGCGCTCGGCGGCCGGCAGTCCGGCATCATCCTGGTCGACGACCTGGAGCAGGGCCTCGCCGTGGTCAACGCGTACGCGGCCGAGCACCTGGAGATCCAGACCCGCGACGCCCACGCGGTGGCCGCCCGGGTGGTCAACGCCGGCGCGATCTTCATCGGCCGCTGGACCCCGGTCTCGCTGGGCGACTACGCGGCCGGCTCCAACCACGTGCTGCCGACCGGCGGCTGCGCCTGCCACTCCTCCGGGCTGTCGGTGCAGACCTTCCTGCGCGGCGTCCAGGTCGTCGAGTACGACCGGGAGGCGCTGGCGGACGTCGCCGCGCACGTGGTCAACCTGGCGAACGCCGAGGACCTGCCGGGGCACGGGGACGCCATCAAGGCTCGCTTCGATTGGACGGTTCCGGGATCGTGACTGCCATCGACGACCTGCCGATCCGGGACGAGCTGCGCGGCCAGTCCCCGTACGGCGCGCCGCAGCTGGACGTGCCCGTCCAGCTGAACACCAACGAGAACCCGTACCCGCTGCCCGAGGAGCTGGTCGCCCGGATCGCCGAGCGCGTCGCCGAGGCCGCCCGCGGGCTGAACCGCTACCCCGACCGGGACGCGGTCGAGCTGCGCGAGGGCCTCGCCGCGTACCTCGGGAAGACCACCGGCTTCCCGGTCGCCCGGGAGCAGGTCTGGGCCGCCAACGGCTCCAACGAGGTGCTCCAGCAGCTGCTGCAGACCTTCGGCGGCCCCGGCCGCAGCGCGCTCGGCTTCGAGCCCTCGTACTCGATGCACGCGCTGATCTCCCGGGGCACCGGCACCGCCTGGATCTCCGGCCCGCGCAACGACGACTTCACCATCGACGTGGACGCCGCCGTCACCGCCATCGCGGAGCACCGGCCGAACGTGGTGTTCATCTGTTCGCCCAACAACCCGACCGGCACCGCCGTGGACGCCGACACCGTGCTGCGGCTGTACGAGGCCGCGCAGGCCGCCCGGCCCAGCCTGGTCGTGGTGGACGAGGCGTACGTCGAGTTCTCGCACCGCGCCTCGCTGCTGCCGCTGATCGAGGGCCGCCCCAACCTGGTGGTCAGCCGCACCATGTCCAAGGCCTTCGGCGCGGCCGGCCTGCGCCTGGGCTACCTGGCCGCCGACCCGGCCGTGGTGGACGCCGTCCAGCTGGTGCGCCTGCCGTACCACCTGTCGGCCGTCACCCAGGCCACCGCGCTGGCCTGCCTGGAGCACACCGACACCCTGCTCGGGTACGTCGGGCGGCTCAAGCAGGAGCGCGACCGGCTGGTCGACGCGCTGCGGGGGATGGGCCTGGAGGTCACCGACTCGGACGCCAACTTCGTCCAGTTCGGCCGCTTCGCCGACACCCACGCGGTGTGGCAGGCCATCCTCGACCAGGGCGTCCTGGTCCGCGACAACGGCGTCCCCGGGTGGCTGCGCGTCACCGCCGGCACGCCCGCCGAGAACGACGCCTTCCTGGACGCCGTCCGTTCTGTGATCAAGGAGCTCTAACCCCATGTCCCGCATCGGACGCGTCGAGCGCACCACCAAGGAGACCTCGGTCCTGGTCGAGATAGACCTCGACGGCACCGGGAGGACCGACATCTCCACCGGCGTCGGCTTCTACGACCACATGCTCGACCAGCTCGGCCGGCACGGCCTGTTCGACCTCACCGTCAAGACCGACGGCGACCTGCACATCGACACCCACCACACCATCGAGGACACCGCCCTCGCGCTCGGCGCCGCCTTCAAGCAGGCGCTCGGCGACAAGGTGGGCATCTACCGCTTCGGCAACTGCACAGTGCCGCTGGACGAGTCGCTCGCCCAGGTCACCGTGGACCTCTCCGGCCGGCCGTACCTGGTGCACACCGAGCCCGAGGGCATCGCCCCGATGATCGGCTCGTACGACACCACGATGACCCGGCACATCCTGGAGTCCTTCGTGGCCCAGGCGCAGGTCGCGCTGCACGTCCACGTGCCGTACGGGCGCAACGCGCACCACATCGTGGAGTGCCAGTTCAAGGCGCTGGCCCGGGCGCTGCGCTACGCCGCCGAGCGCGACCCGCGCGCGGCCGGAATCCTCCCGTCCACCAAGGGTGCGCTGTGAGCAATACTGCGATGATCCTCATCTTCGTCGGCCTCTTCCTGGCCGGCGGAGTCATCTCCTTCTGGAAGCAGAAGCAGTCGAAGAGCGTCATCCTGGTGCTGGCCTTCGGCGCCGTGATGTGCCTGGCCTCCGGCCTCATGCGCCTGTAACACCCGCCGTAGAGAGACTGGACACCTGAACATGGGCAAGAACGTCGTCGTCCTCGACTACGGCTCCGGCAACCTCCGCTCCGCGCAGCGCGCCCTGGAGCGGACCGGGGCGGACGTCACGGTCAGCTCCGACTACGACACCGCGATGGCCGCGGACGGCCTGCTCGTCCCCGGCGTGGGCGCCTACGAGGCCTGCATGCGCGGGCTCAAGTCCGTCCGCGGGGACTGGATCATCGGCCGCCGGCTCTCCGGAGGCCGACCGGTCATGGGCATCTGCGTCGGCATGCAGATCCTCTTCGAGAAGGGGGTCGAGCACGGCGTGGAGACGGCCGGCTGCGACGAGTGGCCGGGCGTCGTCGAGCCGCTGGAGGCCCCCGTCGTCCCGCACATGGGCTGGAACACCGTGGACGTCCCCGAGGGCAGCCGGATGTTCGCCGGCCTCGACCCGGAGACCCGCTTCTACTTCGTGCACTCCTACGGGGTGCGGCACTGGGAGCTGGAGACCCACAGCGCGCGGATCAACCCGCCGCTGGTCACCTGGGCCACCCACGGGCAGCCGTTCGTCGCGGCCGTCGAGAACGGCCCGCTGTGGGCCACCCAGTTCCACCCCGAGAAGTCCGGCGACGCCGGCGCCGCCCTGCTGACCAACTGGGTCAACACCCTCTGACTTTCTGAGAGTTGGATCTCTGATGAGCCTCGAACTGCTGCCCGCCGTCGACGTCCGTGACGGCCAGGCCGTCCGCCTGGTCAAGGGCGCCTCCGGCACCGAGACCTCCTTCGGCGAGCCGCTCGCCGCCGCCCTCGCCTGGCAGAACGCCGGCGCCGAGTGGCTGCACCTGGTCGACCTCGACGCCGCCTTCGGCACCGGCAGCAACTACGAGCTGCTGCGCGAGGTCACCGGACAGCTGGACGTCAAGGTCGAGCTGTCCGGCGGCATCCGCGACGACGAGTCGCTCGCCCGCGCGCTCGCCACCGGCTGCACCCGGGTCAACCTCGGCACCGCCGCCCTGGAGGCCCCCGAGTGGGTCGCCAAGGCCATCGCCGAGCACGGCGACAAGATCGCCGTCGGCCTGGACGTGGTCGGCACCACCCTGCGCGGCCGCGGCTGGACCCGCGACGGCGGCCAGCTCTTCGACGTGCTGGCCCGGCTGAACGCGGAGGGCTGCGCCCGCTACGTCGTCACCGACGTCAACCGGGACGGCACCCTGACCGGCCCCAACCTCCAGCTGCTGCGCGACGTCTGCGCCGCGACCGACCGGCCCGTGGTCGCCTCCGGCGGCGTCTCCTCGCTCGACGACCTGCGCGCCATCGCCTCGCTCGTGGGCGAGGGTGTCGAGGGCGCCATCGTGGGCAAGGCACTCTACGAGCAGAAGTTCACCCTCGAAGAGGCCCTGGAGGCGGTTTCAGGATGACGGACGGTCGGATCGTACGCGGGCAGGTCGTAGCGGGTCGGGTCGTCGCCGGGCAGGTCGTGGCCGGTCGGGTCGGCGGATTCTCCCCCTGGGAGGACGAGTTCGGCTACTCCCGGGCCGTCGCCGCGGGCGACCACGTGCACGTGGCCGGCTCCACCGCCTGGGTGGACGGCCGGATCGAGCACGAGGGCGACCCGTACCGGCAGACCCTCGCCGCGTTCGGCGTCGGGCTCACCGCCCTGGCCGCGTACGGTCTGACCACCGACGACGTGGTCCGCACCCGGATGTACATCACCCACGTCCGCGACGCCGAGGAGGTGGGCCGCGCCCACCGCGAACTCTTCGACGCCGCACGCCCGGTGGCCACCATGGTGGTGGTCGACGGGCTGATCGACTCCCGGATGCTGGTCGAGGTCGAACTCGACGCGTACCGGTCCGGACTGGCAAAGACCCTGGAAGCCCCGGAAATCCCGGACGCCCCGGAAGTTTCGGACGTCCCGGAAGCCTCGGAAGCCCTGGAAGTTGTGGAAGGCGAACAGCCGTGACCCTCGCAGTACGTGTCATCCCCTGCCTGGACGTGGACGCCGGGCGGGTGGTCAAGGGCGTCAACTTCCAGAACCTGCGCGACGCCGGCGACCCGGTCGAGATGGCCAAGCTCTACGACGCCGAAGGCGCCGACGAGCTGACCTTCCTCGACATCACCGCCTCCTCCGGCGACCGGGAGACCACCTACGACGTGGTCCGCCGCACCGCCGAACAGGTCTTCATCCCGCTCACGGTGGGCGGCGGCATCCGTGCCGTCGAGGACGTCGACAAGCTGCTGCGGGCCGGCGCCGACAAGGTCGGCGTCAACACCGCGGCCATCGCCCGGCCGGAGCTGGTCCGCGAGATCGCCCAGCGGTTCGGGCGGCAGGTCCTGGTGCTCTCGGTGGACGCCCGGCGCTGCCCGCCCGGGACGGAGACCGAGTCCGGCTTCGAGGTCACCACCCACGGCGGGCGGCAGGGCACCGGGCTCGACGCCGTCGCCTGGGCGGGCCGCGCCGCCGAACTCGGCGCGGGCGAGATCCTGCTCAACTCGATGGACGCGGACGGCACCAAGGACGGCTACGACCTGGAGCTGATCCGGGCCGTGCGCAAGAGCGTCTCGGTGCCGGTGATCGCCTCCGGCGGCGCGGGCAAGCTCGCGGACTTCGCGCCGGCCGTCGACGCGGGCGCGGACGCGGTGCTGGCCGCCAGCGTGTTCCACTTCGGGGACCTGCGGATCGGCGAGGTCAAGGGCGCGCTGCGGGAGGCCGGGCACCCGGTGCGGTGAGTTCTTCGCGGTGCTTGTTCGCGTTCGCGTTCGCGTTCGTGAACAAGCACCGCGGCTGTTGTGCTCAGGCCTGGTACGTGGTGGTTCGCTCAGGCCTGGTTCGGGTCGCCCTTGATCAGCGCGAAGGGGGCGCCGTTCGGGTCCGCGACCCACGCGATCCGGCCGACGTTCTTCACGTTCTCGGGCCCCATCAGTACCGAGCCACCGGCCGCCGTCGCCTTGGCCACCCGCGCGTCCACGTCCGCGGTCGCGAAGTACGGCGTCCAGGCGGACGGCTGCGCCGGGGCCATGGTCGGCGCGATGCCGCCGAAGCTGGTCGCCTGCTGGTCGCCCTCGGCGGTGGAGACCACCCGGTAGCTCATCCCCGGCGACGGCTCGAAGTTCTCCACCCGCCAGCCGAACAGCTTCTCGTAGAAGGCGAAGGCGACGTCCGGGGCGGAGGTGTGCAGCTCGGCCCAGACCAGGGCGCCCTCCTCGGACACCGCGTCCAGCCCCTTGGTGCTCCCCGCCTGCCAGACGGCGAAATCGGCGCCCTGCGGGTCGGTGAGCGCGGCGAACCGCCCCTCCTGCATGACGTCCGACGGCGGCACCCGGACGCCGGCGCCGGCCTGCTCGGCCGCCTTGGCGGTGGCGTCCGCGTCGGCGGTGCGGAAGTACGTCGTCCACGCGGACCGCGCGCCCTGGTCGAGGTGACCGATGGCGCCGACGGTCCTGCCGTCCAGCTGGACGAACCCGTAGCCGCCGGTCCCGGGGATCTCCAGGAACGTCCAGCCGAACACCTTGTTGTAGAACCCGGCGGTGGCGGGGATGTCCGGGCTGCCCAGGTCGATCCAGCAGGGCGAGCCGATGGGGAAGTCGGTGGTGAGCATGTGCGGGGTGCCCTTCGACGGAGGGACGGCCGGGCGTGCCCGGGTCGGACCCCGGCCACCTGCGAGTCTGCACCCGGGGTCTGACATCCGCAGCCGGGGGAGGCCGCCGGGGCCCGCTGTGAGCCGCGTCACTTCCCCGCCCGCCGTGCAGCAGCCGGCGGGCGGGCGCCGTCAAGAGGGTGGAAAAGACGGCGGCAGAGAGTGAGGCCACGGGTGAGGCTGCGCAGGGGCAGTCCCGGGATCGACTTCGTCGAGTTCGTGGAACAGCGTTCGGGCGCGCTGTTCCGCACGGCGTACGTGCTCACCGGCGACGCCCACACCGCGGAGGACCTCGTCCAGGAGGCCCTGGAACGGGCCTGCCGGCACTGGCGGCGGGTCGCGCGCGCCGAGGTGCCCGAGGCGTACGTGCGCCGGATCCTCGTGAACCTGGCCAACGACCGCTGGCGGCGCCTGCACCGCTCGGGCGAGCGCCCCGCGCCGGAGCCCGCCGTCGAGCACCCCGACCCCCGCGACGCCTACCGGTCGGTGGAACTGCGCGCCGAACTCGTCGCGGCGCTGCACACCCTGCCGATGGGGATGCGCACCGTGGTCGTCCTGTACTACCTCCACGACCTGGGGGACCGGGAGATCGCGCAGACCCTCGACATCTCCCCGGGCGCCGTGCGCTCGCAACTCTCCCGCGGGCTCGCGAAACTGCGGGCCGCGCTGCCCAGGCAGGACGCCCCGTCCGCGTCGTCGACCCCGCGTGAAGGTGCGTGATGATCCGCTTCCCGCCCCAGGACCCCGTCCCCACCCCAGGGCCCGACCCCGACTCCGACTTCGACAAGGAACTCCTCGCCGCCATGACCCTGTTCGCCGACACCACCGCCACCCCCGTGATCGACGCCGCCGGAATCCGGCGCACGGTCCGCCGGCGCACCGCCCTCACCGGGGCCGCGGCCGTGGCGGCGGTGGCCGCCATCGCCACGGGCGCGGCCCTGCTCCTGCCCGGATCGCCGAGCGGCGGCGACCGCCCGGCCGGGACCGCGCCGGCCCCGGCCGTCCACTCCGCGCCCCCGTCCCCCTCCGCCTCCCCTTCCTCCCTTTCCGCGACCAAAGGCACCCCGTCCCCCGTCGCCCCGCCCGCACCCGGCGCCACGACCGTGACCGTCCCCCCGGTCGCCGGCCTGACCCGGGACGCCGCCACCCGGCTGCTCGACGCGGCCGGACTGCACTACGAGGTCCACGAACTCACCGACTGGAAGCTGCCCGCCGGCTCGGTCATCAACTCCGCGCCCCTGCCCGGGCACACCACGGCGATGGACACCCCCGTCCAGCTCTTCATCTCCAAGGGCCGCCCCGGAAGCTGACCGCCCGCGCCCGCGGCCCCGCCCGCGAGCGTCGCCCCTCGGCATGCCGAGAGGCCACACCGGCTTCCGCCCCTCTGCTATTTCGGGGGCAGCGGCAGGACGTGGCGGAGGGCTTCGAGGGCGTCGGGGTCGCCGTCGACGGTGAGGGTGGTCAGGGCGCCGCGGCCGTAGGTGAAGAGCACGAGCTCGGCGGGTTCGCCGGTGAGGCGGACGGTGGGGGAGCCGGCGGGGCCGACGGTGAGGGAACGGCCGTCGGGGTGGACGAGCGCCAGCCGGACGGGGGAGCGGCGGCCGGCCTCCAGGCGGGCGATCATGGGGAGACGGCGCCAGAGGGCCTCGGCCCGGCCGGGCGGGACCGGCTGCGGGGTCCAGTCGTCGGCCGCGCGCAGCACGTCCTCGGCGTGGACGAAGTACTCGACGGTGTTCGCCGCCTCGTCCGCGCCGGGCAGGGCGAACGGCGAGTAGACCGGAGGCCCCGCCCGGAACAGCCGCACCAACTCCTCGTACGGCCGCTCGGCGTACCCGTCCTGCACCCGCCGCGTCCACCCGGCCAGCGCCCCGACCCGGATCCCCGCCGCCGCATCGGGCCGCCGCTCCCGGACCACCAGGTGCGCGGCCAGATCCCGGGTCGTCCACCCCTCACAGAGGGTGGGGGCGTCCGGCCCGGCAGCGGTGAGGAGTTGGGCGAGCCGGTGGCGTTCGGCGAGGGCATGGTTCGACATGGTGGAAGCCTATGGGCTCATCTGCCCACCGGGCCCGGTCGGTTGCGGCGCAGCGCCGACCCGTTCGGATGCGGGCCCTCCGAAAACCGCTTGGAGCAGGTCTCGCTGTGCTCCTGGTACCGCCGGCTCCGCCCGCGAGGACCCGGAACTTCTGCGCGAGGGCGGGCAGGACCGGCCCCCAGCTGCCGTGGTCGCCCCACGAGCCGTGCACCAGGACCAGCGGCTCGCCGTCCCCGTCCACCTCGTAGAAGAGCTCGACCCCGTTCACCGCGACCCGTGGCATGTCCGCCCTCCTCGCCCGCAGACGGCGGTCGCCGCCGGGGCCATTGAGGCACCCCGGGCCCGGCCCCGCAACCGCGACGGGCCCGACACCACGCACACGGCCGCCCCGCGCGATTGGGGCGGATCAAAGCCCTGACGGGACGGAAGCCCGAACCGAGACCACGGAGCCGTCGGTCGGGCAGCCGGCCGACTCCTCCCGGGTCGTGGTCGGGAGGGTGTCGCCGGGGCCGACGGGGGTTCTGTATCGGGTGGGTATCAGGGAGCGCTTGGTTGTCCATCGAATGGGCGCGCCGGTCCGTGCGAAGGGGTGGACAGGGTGCGGGAGTACGGCGGCCCCCCTCGGTGGTCGGGCCGATCGCACCTGGGATGACCTGGGGTTTCGCGTAGGAGAGGGGGTGTGGGAATGGCGTCGCAGGTCCTGCCGTGCGCCGGGGGCGTGTTCGGTGCCTGCCGTATCGTCCCCTTGTGGCTGCCGTCCCGTGGGCAGTCGGCTGGTCACCGGACCGTTCGAACAGGAGCCATCCGCCCGTGTCATCTTCCGCCCCGGCTGGGGCTTCCTCGCGCCCGGTCCGCGTGCTGCTGGTGGAGGACGACGATCTGATGCGCCGGTCCTTCACGGTCGCGCTGGAACGTTACGGCTACGAGATGGCGGCCGCCGCCGACGGTCTGAGCGGGCTGGAGATCTTCCGTGACGGGAGTTTCGACCTGCTGATCCTCGACGTGATGCTGCCTGGGCTGGACGGGATCGGCCTGTGCAGGAGAGTCCGGGAGACCAGCCTGGTACCCGTCCTGATGATGTCCGCCCGTGGCGACGGGCTCGACGTCGTCGCCGGCCTGGAGGCCGGGGCGGACGACTACGTGGTCAAGCCCGTGGACACCTACGTGCTGGTCGCACGCATCCGCTCGTTGCTGCGGCGGGCCACCTACACGCCGTCCGCCGCCTCTCAGCCCGAGCGCGTCACTGCCGGGGCGCCGCCCGC
The DNA here is from genome assembly GCF_042885595.1 of Kitasatospora sp. NPDC058046. Lineage (NCBI taxonomy): Bacteria > Bacillati > Actinomycetota > Actinomycetes > Kitasatosporales > Streptomycetaceae > Kitasatospora > Kitasatospora sp. NPDC058046. The sequence continues at coordinate 171,691 of NZ_JBHVRS010000001.1, read as the reverse complement.
CGACGGGGAGGTGCTGGTGTTCGGGGACCTGCGCCTCGACACCGCCGGACTGGAGGTGGCCGTCGCCGGAGAACCGGTGGCGCTCACCCCGACCGAGCTGAAGCTGCTCCTGGAGTTCGCCGCACACCCGGGCGTGGTTCTGGAGCGGCACACCCTGCTGCGCAACGTCTGGGACTACGGCTGGGACGGCGACAGCCGGGTCGTGGACCTGTGCGTGCAGCGGCTGCGCAGGAAGCTGGGGCGGGAGCGGATCGAGACGGTCCGCGGCTTCGGCTACAAGTTCAGGCGCTGAGCCCGGTGCGCGGGTTCCGCCGGCCGCGGCCGGCCCGGGCGTCCCTGCGGTGGAAGATCGCCGCGCTGGCGGCGGCCACGGCCTGCCTGGTCGTGGCGGCGGTGGGCGTGCTCGTGCACCTGTGGACCGCCCGCGACATCCGGAGCCGGGCCGAGGCGCAGGCCTTCAACGCCGTGTACTCGGCCATGGACGTCTATCGACGCACCGGAACTCTGGCGGACGGAGCCGGACTCGACCCGGCCGAGCTGCCCGCCGAGCTGCGCCACCCGGCCGACGACGCCCGGCACACGGTCTACGACGGGCGGGTCGACGGACCCCTCGGGCCGTCCGTCTGGGCCGCCCAGCGAACCGCCGGCCCCGGCAGCCCGGTCCTCGCCGTCCGGGTCAACACGGGCCCGCAACTCTACGGACTGCACCGGCTCGACCTGACCATGACCGTCGCGTCGCTGGTCGCGCTCGCGGCGGCCACGCCTCTGGCCGTCTACGGCGCCGGGCTGGTCGCCCGTCGGCTGCGGCAGGTCTCCGAAACCGCGGTCCGGATCTCCGCCGGTGACCTCGATGCCCGGACCGGGCCCACCGGGGGCAACGACGAGGTCGCCGACATCGCGGCCACCGTCGATCTCATGGCCGACAGCCTCGGCCGGCGGCTGCGCACCGAGCGCCAGTTCACCGCGGACGTGGCTCACGAGCTGCGCACACCCGTCGGCGGCCTGCTGGCCACCGTCGACCTGCTGCCGCCCGGCGAGACCGAGGACCTGCTCCGCGCCAGGGTGCGCGACCTGCGCGCCCTGGTCGAGGACCTCCTCGAGATCTCCCGCCTGGACGCCGGGGCCGAGCAGCCGGTCCGCGCCCGGGTTCCGCTCGGCGAGGTCGTCGCCGATGCCGTGGCGCGCACCGGCCTCGACGCCGAGGTCACCGTCGCCGCCGCGCACGGCCCGGCCGCCGCGCACGGCCCGGAGGACGCGCACCGCTCGGAGGACGCCACGACCGTGGAGACCGACCCGCGCCGCCTGGAACGGATCGTCAGCAACCTCGTCGTCAACGCCCACCGCCACGGACGGGCCCCGGTGCGGGTCACCGTCGAGGGCCGCACCGTCGTGGTGCGCGACCACGGCCTCGGCTTCCCGGCAGACCTGCTGCTCCACGGCCCGCGTCGCTTCCACAGCGGCGCCGCCGAGCGCGGTTCGGGCCACGGCCTGGGCCTGACCATTGCCCTCGGACAGGCTCGGCTGCTCGGCGCCGAGCTTCACCTGGACAACGCCCCGGACGGTGGGGCCGTCGCCACTCTGCGCCTGCCGGCCTGACCGCCCGGCTCCGCGGAACCGCTACGAAGCGGAGCGGACGCCGATACACGCCGGCGCGGGTCCCGATACGTCGCCCGGACACCCTTCGAAGTGCACCGTCCGCACCGAAGAGGAGTCCCCGTGACCACCGTCCCCCTCACCCCGTACCCGCCGGACCCGGCCCCCGGGATCGCGGCCGCCACCACCGACCTGACGAAGGTCTACGGCAGCGGCGACACCCGGGTCGTGGCCCTGGACCGGGTCAGCATCGGCTTCCGGGAGAGCGAGTTCACCGCGATCATGGGCCCCTCCGGCTGCGGCAAGTCCACTCTGATGCACTGCGCCGCCGGGCTCGACACCCCCACCTCCGGCGGCGTCCGCATCGGCACCACCGAGCTGGGCTCCTTGCGCGACCGGCCGCTGACCCGGCTGCGCCGCGACCGGATCGGCTTCGTCTTCCAGGCGTTCAACCTGCTGCCGACGCTGACCGCGCTGGAGAACATCACGCTGCCGCTGAGCATCGCCGGCCGCCACCCCGACCGGCAGTGGCTGGACCGCGTGGTCTCCATGGTCGGCCTCTCCGAGCGCCTCGACCACCGGCCCGCGCAGCTGTCCGGCGGTCAGCAGCAGCGCGTCGCGGTCGCCCGCGCCCTCGCTTCGCGGCCCGCGATCGTCTTCGGCGACGAGCCCACCGGCAACCTCGACTCCCGCTCCGGCGCCGAGGTCCTCGGCTTCCTGCGCGACTCGGTGCGCGAACTCGGCCAGACCGTGGTCATGGTCACCCACGACCCCGTCGCCGCCGGCTACGCCGACCGCGTGGTGTTCCTCTCCGACGGACGGCTTGTCGACGAGATGACCCGCCCCACCCCGGACCGGGTCCTCGACGTCATGAAGCGCTTCGACACCCGCGCCCGCACCAGCTGACCCGCGCCCGCACATCCCCGTCGCTCCCACGCCCCGCCGCTCCCATGCCCCGTCCCTCCCACGCCCCCGGAAGCCGAACCCATGCTGAGAACAGCCGTGCGCAACGTCCTGGCGCACAAGGCCCGACTGGCCATGACCGTCCTCGCGGTCTGCCTGGGTGTCGCATTCGCCAGCGGCACCCTCGTCTTCGCGGACTCGGCCGCGGCCGCCTACCGCGCCGCCGCGTCGAGGAACTTCGCCGACATCGCGGTCACCGTCACCGCACGACAGGCCCCGGCCGGGGCCGCCGCGGACCAGCCGGACAGCGTCCTCGACGACGCGCTCGCCCGGCGACTGGCCGCCGTCCCCGGTGTCGCCGCCGTGCGGCCGTCCGTCGACGGCCGGGCCGCCCTGAACGCGGCGGACGGTACCCCGTTGCGGGTCAGGCCGGGCGCGAACCCGGCCGCCGCCTACGTACCCGGCCCCGACGGCGAGGACCGCCGCCACCCCCTCGCCGCAGGCCGCGCCCCGGCGGACGGCGACGAGATCGCCGTGGACAGCGGCACCGCTGCCGCCGGGCACCTGCACGTCGGTGACTCGGTCACGCTGGCCACCGACGGCCCGGCCATGACCATGCGGCTCGTCGGCATCGTCACCACCACGGACACCCGGGTGCTCGCGGGCGGCACCCTCGTCCTGTTCGACCGGGCGACCGCCCAGCGACTGTTCGCCACTTCGGGCCACTACACCGCGATCGACCTGTCCGCCGCGGCCGGCACCGGCCAGTCCGAACTCGCCCGGCGGGTCGCCACCGTGCTCCCGCCCGACAGGGCCGAGGTCACCACCGCCGCCGCCCGGGCCGCCCAGCAGGCGGTCTACGTCGGCACCCTGACGCGGGGCTACCAGAAGATGCCGACGGTCTTCGCCGGAATCGCGCTGTTCATCGGGTCCTTCCTGGTCATCAACACCTTCACCATGCTCGTCACCCGGCGCACCCGGGAGATCGCGTTGCTCCGGGCGATCGGAGCCTCACGCCGTCAGGTGGTCCGGTCCGTCCTCGTGGAGGCCGTCCTGGTCGGGCTCGCCGCCTCGGCGGCCGGGTTCGTCCTCGGCCTCGGCATCGCCGCCGTCCTGCCCGGCCTGCTGAGCACCGGCGGGGACCTGCTGCCCGACGGCCCGCTGGTCATCGGCCCGCGCCCCGTCCTGGCGGCGCTCGGCGTCGGGGTGGGGGTCACCGTGCTCGCCGCCTGGCTGCCTGCCCGCAAGGCCGCACGCGTCGCGCCCGTCGAGGCGTTGCGTACGGCGCAGCAGCCGCCCGCCGGCCGGTTCCGCGTCCGCGCCGTCGCGGGGCTCGCCCTCCTCGCCCTGGGCGTCGGCCTGCTCGTCCCGCTCACCGGCGCGAAGGACGCCTCGGAGGGGAACCTGCGCGGCGCGATGCTCGGCTGCGGCGTCCTCGTCCTCGCCCTGATCGTGCTGGCGCCGCTACTCGTGGGCCCGGCGATCCGGCTGATCGGCCGCCTGACCGGCCGTTCCGGGATCACCGGCCACCTCGCACAGCAGAACGCGCTGCGCGACCCGCGGCGCACCGCCGCCACCGCCGCCACCCTGCTGGTCAGCACCGCGCTGGTGACCGGCCTCGCCGTCATCGGCAACTCCACCGGGCAGGCGCTCGACCGTCAGGCCGCGGCCGGCCTCGGCGCCGAATACGTGATCAGCACCCGCACCACCACGACCGGCGTCGACCCGGCCGCCGTCCAGCGAGTCGCCCACACCGCCGGGGTGCGGGCCGCGAGCGCCGTCGCGGACTCCGTCCTGTTCATCGGCGGCCGGGTCCGTGACATCTCCGGTGTCGACCCCGACTCCGTGGACGACGTCATGAGGCTCGACTTCCTCAGCGGCTCCGCGAAGGACCTCGGGCCCGGCCGGATCGCCGTCTCCAGCACCATCGCCCGGGAGAGCGGCCTGAGCACCGGCAGCCAGGTCGACGCCACCATCGGCCGGAGCCGGACCTTCGCCAAGTACACCGTCGTGGGCGTCTACCAGGACAATCCCACCGCCCACGACGCCCTCGGCGCCCGCGCCGAGGTGCAGCAGGACGGCTTCCTGCCGGACTCCGTCCAGCGGATCCTGGTCCGCACCGACCCCGGCTCGGTCTCCCCCGCCACCGAGGACCGGTTGCGTGCCGCCGTCGGCAACAACCCGCTGCTGAAGGTGCAGGACCGGCCCGCACTCGTCCGCGAGGCCGCGGGCACCATGGGCAACCTGCTGACCCTGATGTACGGGCTGCTCGCCATCGGCGTCGTGATCGCGGGGCTCGGCATCGTGAACACCCTGGCCATCTCGGTCGCCGAACGAACCCGCGAGATCGGTGTACTGCGCGCCATCGGCATGGACCGCGCGGGCGTCCGGCGGATGATCCGCCTGGAAGCGGTGACCGTCGCGGGCTTCGGCACCCTGCTCGGCCTGGCCGGCGGCCTGTTCGGCGCTTGGGCCGTCGGAGCGTTGGCCAACGGCGCGATGAAGCAGTACTCCCTGGCGCTGCCCTGGGGGACCCTGCTCCTCGTCTGCCTGCTGTCCCTCGCGGTCGGCGCTCTCGCCGCCGCCGTACCGGCCCGCCGGGCAGCCGCCCTGAAGCCGCTCGAAGCCGTCGCGGAGGCGTGACCCCCAACCTGGGGCCACCCGGCACCTCAGCTTCGAACCCCGCACCCGTGAACAGGTCGAAGCGATCACCGCCCGCTCCATCGACTCCGCGCGCGCCACCCCGCGCACCGAGTACTGCCTCACCGTCACCCGGCGCGGTGAACACCGGCTGATCGGCTACGCGCGGCTGGCCACCGAGCCACAACAGGCCGCGACCATCGGGTTCGCCCTCCATCCGGCCGCGTGGGGCAAGGGCCTCGCCGCCTCGCCGTCGGGGCGAGGCAGCGAGGCGCGGGAAGCTTTTCTCTCGGGGATTCTTTGTTTCTTCCGACCCCTTCCCCTGCGTGGGAAGGGGTCGGAAGAAACAATTTTCTTTTATTTGAATTTCCTCTATCCAGGATAGGTTTCCTGCGGCGTCACCCCAGGGTGCAGCCGGTTGGTGAGCCGGTCTCGGATGGCGGGTCTACCGACCTTCAGGTCCCGGCGGGCCGCCCGTACGGGGCGAGTTTGGCGAAGCGGCTGCCAGGTGGGGGCCGGGTGGGCCATCCTCGTGGCCATGACCTCCGAGCAGCCGCCGTCCGCAGTCGGCTCCCGCCCGTCCCGCGGCCTGGTCCTCACCGTTGCCGCCGTGCTGGTCGTCCTGCTCGCGGTGGTGGCCACCGCGGTGCTGTGGCCGGACGACAAGAAGCCGGCCGCCGCGCCGCCGCCGCCCACGCCGACTCCCACGGCCACCCAGACGCCGACACCCACCCCTACGCCCACGCCGCAGCCGCCGTACGCGTTCTTCCCGGTCGGCGCCTGCTTCGACCACCCGCAGCTGAGCCCGGTGATCACCAAGCCGGAGGAACGCCCCTGCGTAGGCGACCACGACGGCGAGGTGATCGCCGACCTCAAGCTCGCGGACGGGATCACCGGCGACATCCCGCTGGCGCTTGCCATGCGCGACGGCTGCAAGGAGGTCGAAGCCGCCGCCAAGGCCCGCCAGGGCGACGGAAAGACCTACTACGGCCGCCAGTTCGGCCCGGCGATGGCCAACTACCAGCAGGGCTGGCGCGACTACACCTGCACCCTGGCCGCCAGCAACAAGCAGGGCGGCCCCAAGCTCACCGGGCAGCTGCACCCGTAGCGGCTCCGGCGGGGGAGCGAGGCGGGTGCGGCGGGGCGGGCTGACACAATGGGGCGCATGTCCACCACACCCGCCGCTCCCGGCAGCACCGCCCTCGCCCCCGAGATCGCCGCGCGGCTCAAGCGCTCCGAGGACGGGCTGGTCCCGGCCATCGCCCAGCAGTACGACACCGGCGAGGTGCTGATGCTCGGGTGGATGGACGACGAGGCGCTGCACCGCACCCTCACCACGGGCCGCTGCACCTACTGGAGCCGCAGCCGCCGTGAGTACTGGGTGAAGGGCGACACCTCGGGCCACGTCCAGGCGGTCAAGTCGGTGGCCCTGGACTGCGACGGCGACACCCTGCTGGTCAGGGTCGACCAGAGCGGCGCGGCCTGCCACACCGGCGACCGCACCTGCTTCGACGCCGACGTGCTTCCGCTCTCCTGACCCCAGTCCACTCGAAGAACTCAAGAAGGTGCCGCCCGTCATGGATCTCGAAGCCTTCCGCAAGCTCGCCGTCGACACCCGGGTCATCCCGGTCACCCGCAGGCTCCTCGCGGACGGTCTCACCCCGATCGGCCTCTACCGCACCCTCGCCGAGGAGCGGCCCGGCACCTTCCTGCTGGAGTCCGCCGAGCAGGGCCGCAGCTGGTCGCGCTACTCCTTCGTCGGGGTGCGCAGCGCCGCCGCGCTGACCGTCGGCCCGGACGGCGGGGCCCGCTGGCTCGGCACCCCGCCGGTCGGCATCCCCACCGCCGGCGACCCGCTGGAGGTGCTGCGCGCCACCCTCCAGGCGCTGCACACCCCGCGGCTGGAGGACGACGGCCTGCCCCCGCTCACCGGCGGCCTGGTCGGCTACCTCGGCTACGACATCGTCCGCCGGCTGGAGAAGCTGCCCGACCTCAACCCGGACGACCTGGGCCTGCCCGAGCTGACCATGCTGCTCGCCACCGACCTCGCGGTGCTCGACCACGTCGACGGCACGGTGCTGCTGATCGCCAACGCCGTCAACCACAACGACCTGGCCAGCGGCGCGGACGAGGCCTGGGCGGACGCGGTGGCCCGGCTGGACGCGATGGAGGCCGAGCTGTCCAAGCCGGTCGACCCGGGCCTGGCCACCTTCACCCCGGCCGGCCCGGGCGAGGTGCACTCGCCGTTCGGTGGCGAGCCGTACCGGGCCGCGGTGGAGACGATCAAGGAGCGGATCCGGGCCGGCGAGGCCTTCCAGGTGGTGCCCTCGCAGCGCTTCGAGGCGCCCTGCCCGGCCTCCGCGCTGGACGTCTACCGGGTGCTGCGCACCACCAACCCCAGCCCGTACATGTACCTGTTCCGCTTCCCCGGGCCGGACGGCGGGGCCGAGGGCGGCTTCGACGTGGTCGGCTCCAGCCCGGAGGCGCTGGTCAAGGTCACCGACGGCGAGGCGATGCTGCACCCGATCGCCGGCACCCGGCACCGCGGCGACACCCCGCAGGAGGACGCGGAGCTGGCCGCCGAGCTGCTCGCCGACCCCAAGGAGCGGGCCGAGCACCTGATGCTGGTGGACCTCGGCCGCAACGACCTCGGCCGGGTCTGCGAGCCGGGCAGCGTCGAGGTGGTCGACTTCATGCACATCGAGCGCTACAGCCACGTGATGCACATCGTGTCGACGGTGACCGGCACGGTCGCCCCGGGGCGGACCGCCTTCGACGTGCTGACCGCCTGCTTCCCGGCCGGCACCCTCTCCGGCGCGCCCAAGCCGCGGGCGATGCGGATCATCGAGGAGCTGGAGCCCACCCGCCGCGGCCTGTACGGCGGCTGCGTCGGCTACCTGGACTTCGCCGGGGACTCGGACACCGCGATCGCGATCCGCACCGCGGTGCTGCGCGACGGCACCGCGTACGTGCAGGCCGGCGCGGGCGTGGTCGCCGACTCCGACCCGCACGGCGAGGACACCGAGTGCCGCAACAAGGCGGCCGCCGTGCTGCGGGCGGTCGCCACCGCCAATACGCTGCGGACGCCGGAACTGTCCTGACGTGTGAGGAGGCGGCCGGGATGCCCGAGGCGCCGTACGACGAGCTGCGCTGGGAGGCCGTTTTCGGGACGGCCTCCCAGATCCGGGAAGGGCTCGCGGGGGCGGGGCGGGTGCTGTCCGGGGTCCTGATCGACTTCCCGGCCGCGCACGGCCCGCTCGCCCCGGACCTGGTGGTGGTCGCCCCCGGCGCCGCCCGCACCGCCCGGGGCCGGTACGGGGCCGCGGACGCCGAGGCGGTGCTGGAGGTGGCGCACCCGGGCCGTGACCACGTCTTCGCGCGGGCCTGCGCGGAGAGCGGCGTGCCGCTGTACGTGGTGGTCGATCCGGCGGCGGCGGTCTGCACCGTGCACACCGCGCCGTCCCCCGAGGGGGTGTACCGGGAGGCGGAGCGGGTGCCGTTCGGCAACGACCTGTTCCTGCCGCTCGGCGGTCGCACGGTGGTGCTGCGGACGGACGGGTTCCCCACGCCGTAACCCACCCCGCCCGCCGCCCCGCCCGACGGCTCGCCCGACGGCCCGTTCCCCACCCCGGGTACGGACCCCGGCGTCGGTCGGGGGATAGTGGACGGGTGACCGCTGAGCAGACCCCCGCCCCCGCCGCCCCCAGCCGCCGCACCCTCGGCATCATGCTGCTGCTGACCGTGCTGAGCGCCGTGCTGGTGCTGACCGCGGTCGGGCGGACCTGGGCCGAGGGCCGGGCCGGCACCCTGGACGTGTCCGTCACCGGCGGCAGGATCTCCGAACTGCCCGGCGGGCTGGCCCTGGTGGGCCTCGCCGCGGCCGTCGCGGTGTTCGCGGTGCGCGGCGCCGGCCGGCTGGCGGTCGGCGCGCTGACCCTGCTGGCCGGGCTCGGCGCGGCCGCCGCCTCGGTGGCCGGGGCCGGCGACACCGCCGCGCTGGACGCCGAGGCCGCCCGCAAGCTGGCGCTGACCGGTTCGGCGGCCACCGAGGTCTCGCACACCGCCTGGCCCTGGGTCGCGCTGGTCGGCGGGGTCCTGCTGGCCCTGGCCGGACTGCTCACCCTGCGCTACGGCCGGGGCTGGCCGGCCATGGGCAGCCGCTACGAGGCGCCGACCCGCAAGGCCCCGGCGCGGACCGAGACGCCGGGCGACCTGTGGAAGGCCCTGGACCGGGGCGAGGACCCGACCGCGGTGTGAGCCGCGCGCACGTGACGCGGCCCGCGCGCATGTGACGCGATAGACCCGCCACCCGCTTTGGGCCGTCGGTGTGTGGCCCGGCACAATGGAACCCGTCAACCCGCCGGCGGCCCCGCAGGCCCGGCCGGGCCCCGAGAGCCAAGGAGCACCACTCAGATGGCAGCAGCAGCACACGGCCACACCACCGCCGCCTGGACCGGCGTCGTCATCTCCTTCGTCGGCTTCGGCGTCGCGGGCGTCGCCATGATCCTGCCGTCGGTTCTGCTCGTCTGGGTCGGCCTGGCGGTCATCCTGGCCGGTGGCGTGGTCGGCAAGGCCATGTCCCTCGCGGGCATGGGCAAGCAGCCCAGCGCCAACGTCTACAAGTCGGCCGAGGAGCAGCTCGCGGCCCGTGAGGCCCGCGCCGCCGTCGCCGCCTGACGACGGGCTCGTCGCACCACACGACCACACGTTTGTCGTACATCGGAACGGCGGGCGCGCCACGCCCGCCGTTTCGTCGTGTCCGGGCCCGACCCGGGCAGAATCGGGGCGTGAACGCCGCCCCCACCGCTTCCACCGCCTCCGCCCCGCCGCCCGTGCGGCGCCGGCTGAGCCCGCCGCTGACCGCGCTGGCGGCGGTGGCCGTCCCCGCCGCGTACGTCGCCGTGGTGGACCCGAACACCCCCGGGCACTACCCCGAGTGCCCGTTCCTGACCGCCACCGGCTGGTGGTGCCCCGGCTGCGGGGGGCTGCGCTGCGTCCACGCGCTGAGCCACGGGGACCTCACCGGCGCCCTGCACGACAACGCCGTCGTGGTCCTGCTGTTCGGCGTACTGGCGGTGCTGTGGCTGCGCTGGGGCTGGGCCGCGCTGACCGGCGGGCCGCCGCCCAGGATCACCGTCGGGGGCCGGCGGTGGGCGCTGATCGCCCTGCTGGTGCTGGTGTTCACAGTGGTGCGCAACTCGGGGGTCGGTGCCGGGCTGGCGCCGCCGCTGGTCTGACCGGGCCGCGCGACCGCCGCGTCCCGGCTGCCGTACCGCGGCCGCTGACCGTGGTCCTCGACCGCGCGGCCGCCGCTTCCCGTACGCCCTGACGCCACGTCCCGGCCACCGGTCGCGGCCGGCTCGGAGAGCGTCCGAAAACCGGTGCGAAGACCGTCCGAAAACCGGTGCACGCCCGGTGAAGCCGCAGCTGGGGACCGCCGGAGCGGGAGTCCGGTCCGCGAGACGCGGTTCGAACCGGTGCGCCCCCCGCCCCCGGGTGCCGATACCATCGAAGAGTCGGTGGGCTGTCGCCCGCCGGCTCACGCCGGCCAACTGGCAGAAAAGATGGGGGCTCCTGAGTGAGTGTGCTCGACTCGATCATCGAAGGGGTCCGCGAGGACCTCGCCGAGCGGCAGGCCCTGGTCTCCCTGGACGAGCTCAAGGCGCTGGCCGCCAAGGCTCCGGAGGCCAAGGACGGCGTCGCCGCCCTCCGGGGCGACGGGGTCCGGGTGATCTGCGAGGTGAAGCGCTCCAGCCCGTCCAAGGGCGCCCTGGCCTCGATCGCCGATCCGGCCGCCCTGGCGGTGGACTACGCGGCCGGCGGTGCCGCCGCGATCAGCGTGCTGACCGAGCAGCGCCGCTTCGGCGGTTCGCTGGCCGACCTGGACGCCGTCCGCGCCGCGGTGGACACCCCGCTGCTGCGCAAGGACTTCATCGTCACCGCCTACCAGCTGTGGGAGGCCCGTGCGCACGGCGCCGACCTCGCGCTGCTGATCGTCGCGGCCCTCGACCAGCCGGCCCTGGTGTCGCTGATCGAGCGCGCCGAGTCGATCGGCCTCACCCCGCTGGTCGAGGTGCACGACGAGGAGGAGATCAAGCGCGCGGTGGACGCCGGCGCCCGGATCATCGGCGTCAACGCCCGCAACCTGAAGACGCTCGAGGTGGACCGCAACACCTTCGAGAACGTCGCCCACGCCATCCCGGACGGCATCGTCAAGATCGCCGAGTCCGGTGTGCGCGGCCCGCTGGACGTGATCAACTACGCCAACCTCGGCGCCGACGCGGTGCTGGTCGGCGAGTCCCTGGTGACCGGCAAGGACCCGCGCGCCGCGGTCGCCGACCTGGTCGCCGCCGGGGCCCACCCCGCCGTCCGGCACAAGGACTGACCCCCACCCCATGAAGATCGCCGCCCGACTCGCCCCCGGTTGCCGCCCGCGCGGCTGCCGCGCGCCCGCACGCCGGGTGCTGGGGCGTCGGGTGCGGTACGTCATCGGGTGCGAGCCCGGGCAGGTGCCGGGACGGCGATGGCGCGTGACGTCCGGCTGAAGCCCAGCCGGGAAGACGTCGTTGTCGTCCATCTCCGTTCAAGGGAAACCACCATGTCCGAAAAGGACTACCTGCCCGGCGCCCAGGTGCCGGACGCGCGCGGCTACTTCGGCGCGTACGGCGGCCGCTTCATCCCCGAGGCGCTGGTCGCCGCGGTCGAGCAGGTCGCCGAGGAGTACGAGAAGGCCAAGACCGACCCGGCCTTCACCGCCGAGCTCGACGCGCTGCTCAAGGACTACACCGGGCGCCCGAGCCCGCTGACCGACGTGCACCGCTTCTCCGCCGAGGCGGGCGGCGCGCGCATCCTGCTCAAGCGCGAGGACCTCAACCACACCGGCTCGCACAAGATCAACAACGTGCTGGGCCAGGCGCTGCTCACCAAGCGGATGGGCAAGACCCGGATCATCGCCGAGACCGGCGCCGGCCAGCACGGCGTGGCCACCGCGACCGCCTGCGCCCTGTTCGGCTTCGACTGCACCATCTACATGGGCGAGGTCGACACCCAGCGCCAGGCGCTCAACGTCGCCCGGATGCGGATGCTCGGCGCCGAGGTGGTGGCCGTCAAGTCCGGCAGCCGGACGCTCAAGGACGCCATCAACGAGGCGTTCCGGGACTGGGTCGCCAACGTCGACTCCACCCACTACCTGTTCGGCACCGTCGCCGGGCCGCACCCCTTCCCGATGATGGTCCGGGACTTCCACCGGGTCATCGGCGTCGAGGCGCGGCAGCAGGTGCTCGACCGGACCGGCCGGCTGCCCGACGCGGTCGTGGCCTGCGTCGGCGGCGGCTCCAACGCGATGGGGATCTTCCACGAGTTCATCCCGGACGCCGGGGTGCGGCTGATCGGCTGCGAGGCGGCCGGCGAGGGCGCCGAGACGCCCCGGCACGCGGCCACCCTCACCAAGGGGGACCCGGGCGTGCTGCACGGCTCCCGGACGTACGTCCTCCAGGACGAGGACGGGCAGACCATCGAGTCGCACTCGATCTCGGCCGGGCTGGACTACCCGGGCGTCGGGCCGGAGCACGCCTGGCTGAAGGACACCGGGCGGGCCGAGTACCGTCCGGTCACCGACGACGCCGCGATGCAGGCGCTGCGGCTGCTGTCCCGCACCGAGGGGATCATCCCGGCCATCGAGAGCGCCCACGCGCTCGCCGGGGCGCTGGAGCTGGGGCGCGAGCTCGGGCCGGAGGCGACCATCCTGGTCTCGCTGTCGGGACGCGGGGACAAGGACATGCACACCGCAGCCGAGTACTTCGGGCTGTACGACGAGCCGGGGGCCGGGTCCGCCGGGCCGGCCGACTCCGCCGAGGGGGGTAAGTGATCATGGCTTCCAAGCTGAGCGACATCCTGGCCGCGGCCAAGGCCGAGGACCGGGCCGCGCTGATCGGCTACCTGCCGGCCGGGTTCCCGACCGTGGACGGCGGCATCCGGGCGGTCAACGCCCTGATCGAGGGCGGCTGCGACGTGGTCGAGGTCGGACTGCCGCACTCCGACCCGGTGCTGGACGGCGCCGTCATCCAGACCGCCGACGACATCGCGCTGCGGGGCGGCGTGCGGATCAAGGACGTGCTGCGCACCGTCCAGGAGGCCGCCTCCGCGCACCCCGCGGCGGCGGTGCTGGTGATGACGTACTGGAACCCGGTCGACCGCTACGGGGTGGCACGGTTCGCCGCCGACCTGGCGGCCGCGGGCGGGGCCGGCTGCATCCTGCCGGACCTGCCGGTGGAGGAGTCCGAGGAGTGGCGCAAGGCGGCGGACGAGCACGGTCTGGACACCGTGTTCGTGGTCGCCCCCAGCAGCAAGGACGCGCGGCTGGCGGAGGTCACGGCGGCGGGCAGCGGGTTCGTGTACGCGGCCGCGGTGATGGGCGTGACCGGGACGCGGTCGGCCGTCGGCTCGATGGCCGAGGACCTGGTCGCCCGGACCCGGGCCACCACCGACCTGCCCGTCTGCGTCGGGCTCGGGGTCTCGGACGCGGTGCAGGCGGCGGAGGTCGCCCGGTTCGCGGACGGGGTCATCGTGGGGTCGGCGTTCGTGAAGCGGATCCTGGCCGCGGGCGAGGACGAGGAAGCGGCGCTGGACGCGGTGCGGGCCCTGGCCGGGGAGCTGGCCTCGGGCGTGCGGCGGAGCTGACGCGCGGTAGGACCATCAGGCCGGCGGCCCCCCACTCCCGAGGAGTGGGGGGCCGCCGGCCTTTCGTGGGTGTGTTTCCGGGGCCGCGCTCCTGAGGGGCGCGGCCCCGGGCGCGCGGCATTTGCCGTGCGCGCCGACCGGAGTGCGGACCCGAACGGGTGAACAAGGGGTGGGGACACGCATCAGGCGGGGTTGGCGGACGTTGAGTGGAGGGAGGAGTGCACGAACGGTTGCCGGGGCGAGCGGGAAGGGGTGAGCCGGTGCGGAGTGTCCAGCGGGCCGTCCTGCTGCGGGCGGCGGCGGCCGTGGTGGTGCTCGTCGGCGCGGTCGGGGTGCACGTGGAGGTGGGCCACGCGTTGGCGAAGCGGGGCGCCGAGCGGGCGGAGCGGGAGGCGGTGGCGTGCGCGGAGGCGGCCCGGCACCCCGACCTGTTCGAGGCGGGGTGGTTGGCGGGGTGCCGCTGACGCACGGGTGTTCGGACTGTTCGGACGGAACGTCACTCATCCGGCGTCATTCCCGACCGCGGAGAAACCCCCCTCCGCCCCCGACGGTTCCTCAGGGAGTGAACGAGTTTCCCGAGGGGGGTTCCCTGATGACCGCGCAGCCCGGTGGCTCCGCGCCCACGCCGACGGCGGGGCGGCCGGTGCCGGCCTGGAGCGAGTGGCTCGGCACGGCCGTCCGGCTCGGCCTCGCGGTGGTCTGGGGGTGGGCCGGGCTGGCGAAGATCTCCGACCCGGCGGAGGCCGCGCAGGCCGTCCGGGCCTACGAGATCCTCCCCGAGGGCCTGGTCAAGCCGATCGGCTACGGCCTGCCGTTCCTGGAGCTGGCGCTGGCCCTGCTGCTGGTGGTGGGCCTCGGCGTCCGGCTGGTGGCCGGGGTCTCCGCGCTCCTGCTGCTGGCCTTCATCGCCGGGATCGCCTCCGCCTGGGCGCGCGGCATCTCGATCGACTGCGGCTGCTTCGGCGGCGGCGGGCACGTCGACGCGTCCCAGACGGAGTACCTCCAGGAGATCCTGCGCGACACCGGGTTCCTGCTGCTGGCCGGGTGGCTGCTGTGGCGGCCCCGCACCCGCCTGTCGGCGGACGGCCGGCTGGCGAGCTGACCCCCACATCCCTGCACCCCGACGAAGGCCCCGACCGTGGATGTCAACGCAATGAGCGAGAAGAACCGAGAAGGCAAGCGCACCGCCCGTGAGCGGATGCAGGAGCAGCGGGCGGCCGACGAGGCCTCCTCCCGGCGCAAGAAGAAGCTGATCGTGGGCGGCTCCGTGCTCGCGGTGATCGCCGCCGCGGTGATCGTCGGCGTCGTGGTGCAGAACCAGCGCTCCAAGCCGGAGACGCCGGTCGCCGCCCCGGCCGGGACGATCGGCGACAAGAACCTGGTCATCCCGGTCGGCGCCGACAACGCGCCCTCCGTCCTCACCGTCTACGAGGACCCGCGCTGCCCCGCCTGCGGCACCTTCGAGCGCGAGTTCTCGTCGACCATCGACCAGCTGGAGGACGCCGGGAAGATCTACACGAACTACCACATCGTGTCGTTCATCGACCGGGCCGTGGCGGGCAAGGGCTCCCGGAACGGCGCCAACGCGCTGGGCTGCGCCCAGGACGCCGGGCACTTCCGGGACTTCCACGACGTGCTGTACCGCAACCAGCCGGACGAGACCAACGACGCCTTCGGTGACAAGGCCGTGCTGCTCGGCCTGGCCAAGCAGGTCAACGGCCTGGACACGCCCGCGTTCCAGTCCTGCGTCAAGGACAGCCGGTTCGGCGGCTGGGTGTCCGCGGTGCAGCAGGACTTCGACAAGTCCAGCTTCAAGTCCACGCCGACGGTGCTGCTCAACGGCCAGCCGGTCTACCCGAAGAACGGCAGCGAGGAGATCACCCCGGCGAACCTGGCGAAGTGGGTGGACGCCGCGAACCAGGGCAAGCAGCTGGGCACGGCGGGTTCGCACGGGCAGACCCCGGCGCCGACCGGCACCGCCTCGGAGGCCAACAACCCGTCGCCGACGGCCGGCTGAGCCCGCCGGGCCGCGCCGCCCCGCCCCGTCCGGAGGCGGCGGCGCGGCCCGTTGTTCGGTTTCTGTGACCCCAAGGGTGTCCGAGCGGGCCTTCGGACCCTGTAGCGTCGGAACTGCCATGGATATCGCCTACATTCCCAGCCCGTCGCGGGGCGTCCTGTACCTCGGACCGATCCCGCTGCGCGCCTACGCCTTCTGCATCATCCTCGGTGTCGTCGTGGCCGTCTGGCTCGGCAGCAAGCGCTGGGTCGCCCGGGGCGGTGCCAAGCACACCGTCGGCGACATCGCCGTGTGGGCCGTGCCGTTCGGCCTGGTCGGCGGCCGCCTCTACCACGTGATCACCGACGGCGGCCGCCTGTACTTCGCCGAGGGGAAGAACCCCTGGGACGCCCTCAAGATCTGGGAGGGCGGCCTCGGCATCTGGGGCGCGGTCGCGCTGGGCGCGGTCGGCGCCTGGATCGGCGCCCGCCGCCGGGGCGTGCCGCTGCCCGCGTACGCCGACGCCATCGCGCCGGGCATCGCCCTCGCGCAGGCGCTGGGCCGCTGGGGCAACTACTTCAACCAGGAGCTGTACGGCCGGTCGACCACCCTGCCGTGGGGCCTGGAGATCGACAAGACGCTGCCCAACGGCGAGGTCGTGAAGGGCGTCTACCAGCCGACCTTCCTGTACGAGTCGCTGTGGTGCGTCGGTGTCGCGCTGCTGGTGATCTGGGCGGACCGCCGCTTCACGCTGGGCCACGGCCGGGCGTTCGCGCTGTACGTGGCCGCGTACACGGTGGGCCGGTTCTGGATCGAGTGGCTGCGGATCGACGACGCGCACGTCTACTTCGGCCTGCGGCTGAACGACTGGGTGTCCATCGCGGTGTTCGTGGGCGCGGTGGCGTACTTCGTGATCGTGGGCAGGAAGCGGCCCGGGCGGGAGGACCCGGCGAGCATCGATCCGGCCGCGCAGGAGGAGCGGGACGCCGCGGCGGAGGCCGCCGCGACGGGCGGTGCCGTGACGGAGGCCGCCCGGGGCGAGGGCAAGGGCGGCAAGAAGGCCGGGAAGGCCGAGGAAAAGGCCGACGGCAAGGCCGAGGAGAAGGCCGACGGCAAGCCGGTTCTGCGGAAGCCGGCCGGGCCCGTGGACGGGAAGCCGGCCGCCGAGACGGTCGGCGAGGACGTCAAGAACCCGATCTGACCTGGGAGTTCCCCCGGCTGAGGCCACCCTTCGCGAGGCTCGCGAAGGGTGGCCTCAGTGGTGTTCGGACAGCCTTACTTTGCTGGAAATGCCCAGGTCAGACGGGCTACGTTCAGGGCTGACGAACGACGACGGAGGGGAACGACGATGAGTGCGACCATGATGGAGGCCGACGCCGGGCACCAGCCCCGGATACCCGCGGCGGACCACCACCGGGACGTCAACGGCGGCTGGCTGCGGCCGGCCGTGTTCGGCGCGGTGGACGGGCTGGTGTCCAACTTCGCGCTGATGACCGGCGTGGTCGGCGGGGCGGCGTCCAACGGGACGGTGATCCTGACCGGGCTGGCGGGCCTGGCGGCCGGTGCCTGCTCGATGGCGGCGGGGGAGTACACCTCGGTGGCCTCGCAGCGGGAGCTGGTGCAGGCCGAGATCGAGGCCGAGCGGCTGGAGCTGAGCCGCAACCCGCACGGGGAGCTGGCCGAGCTGGCCCAGCTGTACGTCTCGCGCGGGGTGGACCCGGAGCTGGCCCACGAGGTGGCCCGGCAGCTGTCCGCGGACCCGGAGCTGGCCCTGGAGGTGCACGCCCGGGAGGAGCTGGGCGTCGACCCGACCGACCTGCCCTCGCCGCTGGTGGCGGCCGGCTCGTCGTTCCTGTGCTTCGCGCTCGGTGCGCTGCTGCCGCTGCTGCCGTACCTGCTGGGGGCGACCGCGCTGCTGCCGGCGATGCTGCTGGCGGGGGCCGGGCTGTTCCTGTGCGGCGCGGTGGTGGCCCGGGTGACGGCGCGCAGTTGGTGGTTCAGCGGGCTGCGGCAGCTGGTGCTGGGCGGCGCGGCGGCCGGGGTGACCTACCTGCTCGGGTGGCTGATCGGCGGCCATCTGGGGTGACCATGGAGTGCATGGTTATGCTGGTGAGTGGGTGACATTTCACACATGGGCCTCGGACGGCGCCTGGCAGTGTCTCAGCATCCGGGCCTCCGAGCCGCGGATTCGCATCCGCGGACGGGCTCCCGGGATGGATTCCCAGGCGTCCATGATCGGCTTCTGTGGCGGCCCGGTTTCGCCCCTGTTTCAGGCGGTGGACGGTTGGGCACAATCGTCGGGACGTGCACTGTGGCACGTCCTCTCACACGCCCCCCGACCTGCGCGCCGTCCCGCCATGTGGACGGGATATTCCGCTTCTCGGGATCGTGGGCATCATGTAACTCGCACGACACCGCACCATCGCATCAGGGCCAACGTCGTCCCTCCTTGCACCACCTTGCCGAAAGACGACGACGGGAGAGCCGATGCTGTCTGCATCCATGCACTCCGCCAACGAGCCCCAGGCCGGCGCCGCCCGCCAGCCGTACGCGCTCGTGCCGGATGCGCGACCTGCTGCCCAGGGCCTGTACGACCCGCGGAACGAGCACGACGCCTGTGGCGTCGGTTTCGTCGCCACGCTGACGGGCATCGCCGACCACACCATCGTCGAGCAGGCGCTGAACGTCCTGCGCAACCTGGAGCACCGCGGCGCCACCGGCGCCGAGCCGGACTCCGGCGACGGCGCCGGCATCCTGACCCAGGTCCCGGACGCCTTCCTGCGCGGGAAGGTCCCCTTCGAGCTCCCGGCGGCCGGCTCCTACGCCGTCGGCATCGCCTTCCTCCCCGAGGACGACGACAAGGACGCCGCCGCCGTCGCGCGGATCGAGGCCATCGCCGCCGAGGAGGGCACGACCGTCCTCGGCTGGCGCGACGTCCCCGTCACCCCGGACCTGCTCGGCGCCACCGCGCGCAGCGTGATGCCGCGGTTCCGGCAGCTCTTCCTGGCGAAGGACGGCACGGCCGGCATCGAGCTCGACCGGACCGCCTTCGTGGTCCGCAAGCGGGCCGAGCGCGAGGCCGGGGTGTACTTCCCGTCGCTGTCCGCGCGCACCATCGTCTACAAGGGCATGCTGACCACCGGCCAGCTGGAGCCCTTCTTCCCCGACCTGTCGGACCGCGGCTACGCGTCCGCGATCGGCCTGGTGCACTCGCGGTTCTCCACCAACACCTTCCCGAGCTGGCCGCTCGCCCACCCGTACCGCTTCGTCGCGCACAACGGCGAGATCAACACGGTCAAGGGCAACCGCAACTGGATGCACGCCCGGGAGTCGCAGCTCGCGACCGACCTCATCCCCGCCAACGGCAAGGGCCAGGGCCTGGAGCGGATCTTCCCGATCTGCACGCCGGAGCACTCCGACTCCGCCTCCTTCGACGAGGTCCTGGAGCTGCTCCACCTCGGCGGCCGCTCGCTGCCGCACTCGGTGCTGATGATGATCCCGGAGGCGTGGGAGAACCACGCCACCATGAGCCCGGACCGCCGCGCCTTCTACCAGTACCACTCCAACCTGATGGAGCCCTGGGACGGCCCGGCCTGCGTCACCTTCACCGACGGCAACCAGATCGGCGCCGTACTCGACCGCAACGGCCTGCGCCCGGCCCGGTACTGGATCACCGAGGACGGCCTGGTCGTCCTCTCCTCCGAGGTCGGCGTCCTCGACATCGAGCAGGAGAAGGTCGTCCGGAAGGGCCGCCTCCAGCCCGGCCGGATGTTCCTGGTGGACACCGCCGAGGGCCGGATCGTCCCGGACGAGGAGGTCAAGTCCGCCCTCGCCGCCGAGCACCCTTACCAGGAGTGGGTCGACGGCGGGCAGATCCAGCTCGCCAAGCTGCCCGAGCGCGAGCACATCTTCCACACCCACGCCTCCGTCACCCGCCGCCAGCAGACCTTCGGCTACACCGAGGAGGAGCTGCGGGTCATCCTCGCGCCGATGGCGCGCACCGGCGCCGAGGCGCTCGGCTCGATGGGCACCGACTCGCCGATCGCCGCGCTGAGCGAGAAGCCGCGCCTGCTGTTCGACTACTTCGTGCAGCTCTTCGCGCAGGTCACCAACCCGCCGCTGGACGCCATCCGCGAGGAGCTCGTCACCTCGCTGCTGTCCAACCTCGGCCCGGAGGGCAACCTGCTGGCCGCCGAGGCCGCGTCCTGCCGCTCGGTCGGGATCACCTTCCCCGTGATCGACAACGACGAGCTCGCCAAGCTCGTCCACATCAACGCCGACGGCGACCAGCCCGGCCTGAAGGCCGTCACGCTCTCCGGCCTCTACAAGGTCGCCTCCGGCGGCGAGGGCCTGGCCTCCCGGCTCGCCGAGATCGCCGCCGAGGCCGACGCGGCGATCGCCGACGGCGCCCGGATCGTCGTGCTCTCCGACCGGCACTCCGACGCCGAGCACGCGCCGATCCCCTCGCTGCTGCTCACCTCGGCCGTGCACCACCACCTGATCCGCACCAAGCAGCGCACCCGGGTGTCGCTGCTGGTCGAGGCGGGCGACGTCCGCGAGGTGCACCACGTCGCGCTGCTGATCGGCTACGGCGCCGGGGCGGTCAACCCGTACCTGGCGATGGAGTCCGTCGAGGACCTGGTCGCCCAGGGTGTGTTCATCGAGGGCGTCGAGCCCGAGAAGGCGATCCGCAACCTGATCAAGGCGCTCGGCAAGGGCGTGCTCAAGGTCATGTCCAAGATGGGCATCTCGACCGTCGCCTCCTACCGCGGCGCCCAGGTCTTCGAGGCCATCGGCCTCTCCCAGGGCCTCGTCGACGGCTACTTCTCCGGCACCACCACCAAGCTCGGCGGCATCGGCCTGGAGGAGATCGCCCGCGAGACCGCCGCCCGGCACGCCAAGGCGTACCCGGCCTCCGGCATCCCGGCCGCGCACCGCGCGCTGGAGATCGGCGGCGAGTACCAGTGGCGCCGCGAGGGCGAGCCGCACCTGTTCGACCCGGACACCGTCTTCCGCCTCCAGCACGCCACCCGCAACCGCCGGTACGACATCTTCAAGCAGTACACGGACCGGGTGAACGAGCAGTCCGAGCGGCTGATGACGCTGCGCGGCCTGTTCCGGCTGAACGGCCTGGAGCGGGAGCCGATCCCGGTCGAGGAGGTCGAGCCGGTCTCCGCGATCGTCCGGCGCTTCTCCACCGGCGCCATGTCGTACGGCTCGATCTCCCGCGAGGCGCACGAGACCCTGGCCATCGCGATGAACCGCCTCGGCGGCAAGTCCAACACCGGCGAGGGCGGCGAGGATCCGGACCGCCTGTACGACCCGGAGCGCCGCTCGGCGATCAAGCAGGTCGCCTCCGGCCGGTTCGGCGTCACCTCCGAGTACCTCGTCAACGCCGACGACATCCAGATCAAGATGGCCCAGGGCGCCAAGCCCGGCGAGGGCGGCCAGCTGCCCGGCCACAAGGTCTACCCGTGGGTCGCCAGGACCCGGCACTCCACCCCGGGCGTCGGCCTGATCTCGCCGCCGCCGCACCACGACATCTACTCGATCGAGGACCTGGCGCAGCTGATCCACGACCTCAAGAACGCCAACCCGGCGGCCCGCATCCACGTGAAGCTGGTCTCCGAGGTCGGCGTCGGCACGGTCGCGGCCGGCGTGTCCAAGGCGCACGCCGACGTCGTCCTGGTCTCCGGGCACGACGGCGGGACGGGCGCCTCGCCGCTCACCTCGCTGAAGCACGCGGGCGGCCCCTGGGAGCTCGGCCTCGCCGAGACCCAGCAGACCCTGCTGCTCAACGGGCTGCGCGACCGCATCGTCGTCCAGACCGACGGCCAGCTGAAGACCGGCCGCGACGTGGTCATCGCCGCGCTGCTCGGCGCCGAGGAGTTCGGCTTCGCGACCGCCCCGCTGGTGGTCTCCGGCTGCATCATGATGCGGGTCTGCCACCTGGACACCTGCCCGGTCGGCGTCGCCACCCAGAACCCGGTGCTGCGCGAGCGGTTCTCCGGCAAGCCCGAGTTCGTGGTCAACTTCTTCGAGTTCATCGCCGAGGAGGTCCGGGAGATCCTGGCCTCGCTGGGCTTCCGCTCGATCGAGGAGGCCGTCGGCCGCGCCGAGCACATCGACGCCCGGGCCGCGATCGACCACTGGAAGGCCGCCGGGCTGGACCTCGCCCCGCTGTTCCACGTGCCGGCGCTGCCCGAGGGGGCCGCCCGCCACCGCACCACCACCCAGGACCACGCGCTGGACAAGGCCCTGGACAACCAGCTGATCGCCCTGGCCGAGGACGCGCTGGAGCGCGGCGAGACCGTCCGGATCCAGCTGCCGATCCGCAACGTCAACCGCACCGTCGGCACCATGCTCGGCCACGAGGTGACCAAGCGGTACCGGGGCGAGGGCCTGCCGGAGGGGACCATCGACGTCACCTTCACCGGCTCCGCCGGGCAGTCCTTCGGCGCGTTCCTGCCGCGCGGCGTGACCCTGCGGCTGGAGGGCGACGCCAACGACTACGTCGGCAAGGGCCTCTCCGGCGGCGTGGTGATCGTCCGCCCGGCCCGCGAGGCGGCCGCCATCGGCAACGACGCGCAGAACCACGTCATCGCCGGCAACACCATCGGCTACGGCGCCACCGCGGGCCGCGTCCACCTGCGCGGCAAGGCCGGCGAGCGCTTCGCCGTCCGCAACTCCGGGGCCACCCTGGTGGTCGAGGGCGTCGGCGACCACGGCCTGGAGTACATGACCGGCGGCCGGGTGGTCGTCCTCGGCGAGACCGGGCGCAACCTCGCGGCGGGCATGTCCGGCGGCATCGCGTACGTCCTGGACCTGCGCCCCGCGAACGTCAACGACGGCATGGTGGGCATCGAGGCCCCCACCGCCGCCGACCGCGACTGGCTGCGCGAGACCGTGCAGCAGCACTACGAGGAGACCGGCTCCACCGTCGCCGCCGAACTCCTGGCGGACTGGGGCAGCGGGGTCTCCCGCTTCTCCAAGATCATGCCGACCGACTACAAGGCAGTGCTCGCCGCCAAGGACGCCGCTGAGCGCGATGGCCTCTCCGAGGCCGAGACCACTCGCAAGATGATGGAGGCGGCTAATGGCTGACCCCAAGGGCTTCCTGACCACGCCCAAGCAGCTGGCCGAGCGCCGCCCCGTGGACGTCCGTCTGCGGGACTGGAACGAGGTCTACGTCGAGCGCAGCCTCCTGCCGATCATCACCAAGCAGGCCGGCCGCTGCATGGACTGCGGCATCCCGTTCTGCCACAACGGCTGCCCGCTCGGGAACCTCATCCCCGAGTGGAACGACCTGGCCTACCGGGACGACTTCGTCGGCGCGATCGAGCGGCTGCACGCCACCAACAACTTCCCGGAGTTCACCGGCCGCCTGTGCCCGGCCCCGTGCGAGTCCGCGTGCGTCCTCGGCATCAACCAGGACGCGGTGACCATCAAGAACGTCGAGGTCACCATCATCGACAAGGCCTGGGACCGCGGCGGGGTCACCCCGCAGGTCCCGGAGCGGCTCTCCGGCAAGACCGTCGCCGTCGTCGGCTCCGGCCCGGCCGGCCTCGCCGCCGCCCAGCAGCTCACCCGCGCCGGGCACACCGTCGTCGTGTACGAGCGGGCCGACCGGATCGGCGGACTGCTGCGCTACGGCATCCCCGAGTTCAAGATGGAGAAGCGCCACATCAACCGCCGCATCGAGCAGATGCGGGCGGAGGGCACCCGGTTCCGCACCGGCGTGCACGTCGGCGAGGACATCACCGGGCAGCAGCTGCGCGAGCGCTTCGACGCCGTGGTCGTCGCGGCCGGCGCCACCACCGCCCGCGACCTGCCGGTGCCCGGGCGCGAGCTCAAGGGCGTCCACCAGGCCATGGAGTACCTGCCGCTGGCCAACAAGGTGCAGGAGGGCGACTTCGTGGAGTCGCCGATCAGCGCCAAGGGCAAGCACGTGGTCGTGATCGGCGGCGGCGACACCGGCGCGGACTGCGTCGGCACCGCCCACCGGCAGGGGGCGGCCTCCGTCACCCAGCTGGAGATCATGCCGCGGCCCGGCGAGGACCGGCCCGGGCACCAGCCGTGGCCGACCATGCCGATGACGTACAAGGTCACCTCCGCGCACGAGGAGGGCGGCGAGCGGATCTACTCGGTCAGCACCACCCACTTCAGTGGCGACGAGGACGGCAACGTCCAGGAGCTGCACCTCGTCGAGGTCGAGTTCAGGGACGGCCGCTTCGAGCAGGTCCCCGGCACCGAGCGGGCCATCCCGGCCCAGCTGGTCACCCTGGCCATGGGCTTCACCGGGACGGACGTGCGCAACGGGCTGGTCGAGCAGCTGGGAGCGGACCTCGACGCGCGCGGTAACATTGCCCGCGATGGCCGGTTCGCCACCAATGTCGATGGCGTGTACGTCTGCGGAGACGCCGGCCGTGGCCAGTCGCTGATCGTCTGGGCCATCGCGGAAGGCCGCTCGGCCGCCGCGGCGGTGGACAAGTACCTCGGCGGCAAGACCCCGCTTCCCGCGCCGATCCGGCCCACCGACCGCCCCCTGGTGGTCTGACGGGCCCCGGACGCTCCGACCGGCCCACCCCGAACCCCCGGCGCCGCATCGCCGGGAGCTCAACCCGCTGCCCCCGTCAGAGTCGCCGGGCCAACGCGGTCTCCTGGCGCCTGCCCTCTTCCCCGACCAGTTGGAGGGCGGGCGCCGTCGCGTACCCCCGCGGCGGCCCCTGAGCCCTCCCCGGGCCGCGGCAACTCTCGGACAAACGGCCGGAGTTGTTCGGCGCCCGGCGGGTTCCGGGACAGTGGGCTGTTGTTCGTCGGTGCCAGGTGGCAGACTGCGGCCGACGGCCGGGGGGCTGGGCGAGCGCGGAGGATGACGTCGATGGGCACGACTCAGGCAGGCGGGGGCGCCACGGTACGGCGCCTGCTGCTCGGTACCCAGCTGCGCAAGCTCCGCGAGGCCAGAGGCGTCAGCCGGGAGGAGGCCGGGTACTCGATCCGGGCCTCCGAGTCCAAGATCAGCCGCATGGAGCTCGGCCGGGTCGGCTTCAAGGAGCGCGACGTCGCCGACCTGCTCACCCTGTACGGGGTCGAGGTCGAACAGGAGCGGGCCACCGTCCTCGGACTCCTGCGCGACGCCAACGCCAGCTCCTGGTGGCACGAGTACGGGGACGTCCTGCCCGGCTGGTTCCAGAACTACCTGGGACTGGAGGAGGCCGCGGCCGAGATCCGCAGCTACGAGGTCCAGTTCGTCCACGGGCTGCTCCAGACCGCCGACTACGCCCGGGCCGTGGTCACCGCCGGCTGCCACGCCACCGGGCCGGAGGAGATCGAGCGCCGGGTCGACGTACGGCTCAAGCGGCAGGCCGTGCTGACCGGCGAGCGGGCGCCGCGGCTGGTCGCGGTACTGGACGAGGCCGCGCTGCGCCGGCCCTGGGGCGGCGCGGAGCTGATGCGCGGCCAGCTGGACCGGCTGCTGGAGCTGAGCGAACTGCCCAACGTCCGGCTCCAGGTGCTGCCGCTGGGCAACGCCGGGCTGAGCGCCGAGAGCGGCGCGTTCACCGTCCTGGGCTTCGCCGAGGCCGAACTGTCGGACGTGGTGTACCTGGAGCAGTTCACTACCGCGCTCTACCTGGACAAGCCCGCCGAGGTGGCCGAGTACCGGCACGCGATGGACGACCTGGTCGCCGACAGCCTGAGCCCGGCACTGACCCGCGACCTGCTGCATTCCGTGCGCCAGGAACTGTAATACGTCAGTACGATGATCCCCCATCAGGTCGGGTGCATGAGAGGGATCAGATGTCGTACTTCTCCGAGTTGGCCCTGCAGTACATCGATGGCGAATGGCGCAGCGGCAGCGGCTCCTGGGACATCGTCGACGTCGACCCCTACACCGGTGACAAGCTCGCCACCATCACCGTCGCCACCGTCGCCGAGGTCGACCTGGCCTACCGCGCCGCCGAGCGCGCCCAGAAGCAGTGGGCCGCCACCAACCCCTACCAGCGGCGGCTGGTCTTCGAGCGCGCGCTGCGGCTGCTGGAGGAGCGCGAGCCGGAGATCGTCCAGGCGGTCATGGCGGAACTCGGCGGCACCGCGCTGAAGGCGGGCTTCGAACTGTCGCTGGTCAAGGACGTGCTGCGGGAGTGCCTGCACCTGTCGGTGGCCCCCGAGGGCCGGCTGCTGACCTCGCCCGCCCAGGGCCGGGAGAACCGCCTCTACCGGCTGCCGGTCGGCGTGGTCGGCGTGATCAGCCCGTTCAACTTCCCGCTGTTCCTGGCGCTCAAGGCCGTCGCCCCGGCGCTCGCGCTCGGCAACGGCGTCGTCCTCAAGCCGCACCAGGAGACCCCGGTGGTCGGCGGCGGGCTGATCGCCAAGCTCTTCGAGGACGCGGGGCTCCCGCCCGGCCTGCTGAACGTGGTGATCACCGACATCGCCGAGATCGGCGACAGCTTCCTGGAGCACCCGGTGCCCAAGGTGATCTCCTTCACCGGCTCCGACAAGGTCGGCCGGCACGTCGCCACCGTCGCCGCCGGGCACTTCAAGCGCACCGTCCTGGAACTCGGCGGCAACAGCGCGCTGATCGTGCTGGACGACGCCGACGTGGACCACGCCGTGGACGCCGCGGTGTTCAGCCGCTTCGTCCACCAGGGGCAGGTCTGCATGGCCGCCAACCGGGTGCTGGTGGACCGGTCCGTCGAGGCCGAGTTCACCGAGAAGTTCGTCGCCAAGGTCGCCTCGCTCACCGTCGGCGACCCGCGGGACCCGGCCACCCACATCGGCCCGCTGATCAACCCCGTCCAGGCCGACGGCCTGCGCGCCCAGGTCGACCAGGCCGTCGCGGCCGGCGCCACCGCGCTGCTGCGCGGCGACACGGTCGGCAGCCTGATGGAGCCGGTGGTCCTCACCGGCCTCGCCGAGGACGCGCCGATCCTGCGGACCGAACTCTTCGGCCCGGTCGTCCTGCTGGTGCCCTTCGACGGCGAGGACGAGGCCGTCCGGCTCGCCAACGCCACGCCCTTCGGACTCAGCGGTGCGGTGCACACCGGGAACACCGAGCGCGGCGTGAAGCTCGCCCAGCGGATCGAGACCGGCATGATCCACGTCAACGGCGGCACCATCGCCGACGAGCCGGGCGTGCCCTTCGGCGGCGAGAAGAACTCCGGCGTCGGCCGCCTCAACGGCGAGTCCACGGTGGACGCCTTCACCACCCTGAAGTGGATATCCGTCCAGCACGAGCGCGCGGTCTTCCCCTTCTGACCCGCGGTTCGGACGCGAGGGCCTCCCGGCGGCTGCCGCCGGGAGGCCCGTGGCGTCAGGCGGGGTAGCGGAGCAGGGCGTCGGTGGCGAGCTCGAAGCCGAAGGGGGCCGGGAGCGGGACCGGGTCGCCGAACTTGCCGTTCCAGCGCCAGCGGTAGCCGCTGTCGGACGGCTCGGCGTAGAGCGTCAGGTCGCCCTCGCGCGGGTCGATCAGCAGGTACAGCGGGATGGCCATGAGCGGGTAGTCGCGGACCTTGCCGACCAGGTCGTTCTCCGGGTTCGACGGGGAGACGATCTCCACCGCGATGGCCGCCTGCTCGGCGGGGACCTGGTTCCCGCCCTCCTCCAGCGCCGAGAGGGGGATGTAGGTCAGGTCGGGGTTGCGGAGCTTGCCGACGTTCGGGGAGGCGAGGTCGGTGTTCTCGCTCGGCATCGTTCCGGCGGGGCGGTGGGCGTCGAACTGCTCGCGGACGAGCAGCAGGTTGCGCTGGTGGATCACCGAGGGGCCGGCCATCATGATGATCTCGTCGCCGGAGATCTCGATCTTCCACCCGGCCGGAGGCGTCAGGCTCTCCGCGTAGGCCAGCAGCCTCGCGTGGCGCTCGGGGATCTGGAACTCGCTCATGGCGCCATTCTTCCACCGGACAGGCCGAAAGGCCGTCGCCGGACGGGGCGACGGCCTTTCGCTCGGGGAGTGCGGATCAGAAGACCGGCTGGCCGGCGCGGACCAGGCGCCAGGAGTCGGTGAAGAACTCGGCGGGGTCGATGACGCCCTTGGCCTTCACCCAGGCGATCATGGTGTTGCGGATCTCGTCGGAGTTCGACCAGACCATCTTGGCCTTGGCGACGTGCGGGAAGTTGCCGCCGCCGTTGGCACGGTAGTTGTTGACGGCCAGGACGAACTCCGCGGCCGGGTCGATCGGCTTGCCCTGGAAGGACAGGTTGACGATCCGCGAGCCCTTCGGCTGGGCGATGTCGATGTCGTAGCTCAGGCCGTAGAGCGAGTCGTAGTTGTAGTCCGGGGTGGCCTCGGCGCCGGTCAGCTTGTCCTTGTCGACCGGGGCGCCCGGGGCGAGCTGGTTGTAGTACTTGACCGAGTACTCCAGGTAGTCCTTGAGCTGGGCGCCCGTCAGGATGCGGGCCTCCAGGGTGTTCTCGTAGATGTAGAGGCCCGCGGCGTCGCGCAGCTTCACCTGGCCGGACGGGATCAGGGCGGTGCGGTTGAACGGGGCGGCCTGGGCCAGCACCGGGAGGTTGGCGTACTGCCCGCCCGCCAGCGCGGCCTTGACGGCGTCGGCCTGGACCCGGCCGATCAGGTCGATGATCGGGGTGGCCTTGAAGGGGGCGTCGGCGATCGACAGCGCGATCTTGCTGGTGCCGATGTTCTGGTTGACGTACGCGACGACCTTCTTGTGCTGCCCGGCGATCGCGTCGGTGATCTCCGGGTTCTCCGGCACGGTGTTGGAGTTCAGCAGCCGGGAGGAGACCGAGGCGACCTTCCAGGCGCCGCCGGTGAACTCGACCTCGAAGTCGAAGCAGGTCAGCCGCTGGCCGTAGCAGAGCGGCTCGGAGAGGACGACCGTGCGGCCGGTCTTCTTGTTGACGACCAGGCGCTGCGGGACCTCCTTGTGGGCGTGGCCCACCAGCACCGCGTCGATGTCC
Organism: Kitasatospora sp. NPDC058046; assembly: GCF_042885595.1. Classification (NCBI taxonomy): domain Bacteria; kingdom Bacillati; phylum Actinomycetota; class Actinomycetes; order Kitasatosporales; family Streptomycetaceae; genus Kitasatospora; species Kitasatospora sp. NPDC058046. Next base: position 142,962 of record NZ_JBHVRS010000001.1, on the reverse strand, counting down.
GGGACGGTCTCCGCCAGCGCGACCGAGACGTTCTCGGCCCACGGCAGCTGGTCGCCCCAGGTGGTCGCCTCGTCGCAGCCGGAGTGCGCCGAGACCACGATGACGTCCGCGCCCGCGGCCTTCATCTTCGGCACCCAGGTGGCGGCGGTCTCCACGATGCCCGGGAAGACCATCTTGCCGCTGACGTTGGCCTTGTCCCAGATCGCGATGCCCGGGTTGGTCAGGCCGAGGATGCCGACCCGCACCGGACGGCCGCCGCCCAGGCGCAGCTCCTTGATCACGTACGGCTTGAAGGCCGGCTTCTCGTTCTTCGCGTTCAGCGCGTTGGCGCCCAGCAGCGGGAACTCCAGCTGCTCCTCGTAGGCCTTCAGGAGCGGGATGCCGTAGTTGAACTCGTGGTTGCCGAGCGCGGCGGCGTCGTACTCCATGAGGTTCATGGCGACGGCCATCGGGTGGTCCGGCACGGTGTTGGCCTCGGTGTCGATCGACTCGATCCGGGCGTAGTAGTAGGACAGCTGGGTGCCCTGGATGGTGTCGCCGGAGTCGATGAGCAGGCAGCGGTCCCAGCCCTTCTCCTCGCGCACCTGGTTGGCCAGCGTGGAGATCTTGGCGAGGCCGACCGCGTTGTGGGCCTTGTCGGTGTACTCGGCGTCGGTGAAGTAGTCCCAGTTGAGCACCCGGCCGTGCAGGTCGGTGGTGCCCATGACGGTGAAGGCCTGCGTGCGCGGCTTGCGCTGCTGGCCCTTGGCGGCCGCCGCGTCCGGCTGGGCGGCCGCGGCGGAGGGGGCGGCGGCCAGGGCGGCACCGCCGGCCAGGGCTGCGCCGGCGGCGGTGGCGGCGGACCGGGTGACGAAGTCACGGCGGTTCAGGGTCATGGACGACTCTCCCGAGTGGGACGACGGCGGATGGACCGTCAACTGGTGTTCGTGAACAAAAGTGTGCGTGCACGCGTCGACGCGCGTAGAGGGACGCGCGTAGAAGTGTGCCGTGCGAGCCGGGGTGCTGAATAGCCCCCCGACCTGTCCAGGAGGTGAGATCTTGGCGACTCGTTCGTGACGGGCGTGGGGGAGACGTGGGGTGGTACGGAGGTGCGGAGTGGTACGGAGGTGCGGGGTGGCCGGCGCGGGCCGGCCGACGCCCGGTCAGGCCAGCTCGCCCGCCAACCGGTCGACCTCGCGGCCCAGCTGGACCGCCGGGTCCGGATCGTCCGGCCCCGCCCAGGGCTGCCAGGTCCGCGCCCGCAGGTAGCCGGCCACCGCGACCGGCAGCCGGTCCCGGACGATCCGCTCCGCCACCGGGCCCGGGCCGGCCGCGCGCAGCGCCGCCAGCAGGCCGTCCACCCCGGCGGAGGGCGGCAGCGGCACGGTGTCCAGGTAGGCGGCCAGCGCCACCAGCTCCGGGTCGGGCGCGGGGGCGGGCTCCGGTGCGGGGACCGGCTCCGGCTTGGGGGCCGGAGGGGCGACCCCCAGGGGCTCCGCCACCGGAGGCGCGGAGACCCCGGGCGGCCCCGGCGGAAGCGGCGGCGGGGGCTTCGGGCCGGGCGCCAGCAGCGCGCCCGCCCCGTACAGCCCGGCCACCACGACCAGCCACCAGCCCTTGGTCACGTCGGTGAGGTGCAGCACCAGCCCGGCCGCGCCACCGGCGCAGCCGACCAGGTTCTTCGGCGACTCCAGGTAGCGCAGCAGCCGGGAACCGACCCCGTCACTGGTAGCCACGGATCTCCTCGAACACCCCGTCCAGCGAGCCCGTCCCGTCGAACAGCTTGCCGCCGCTCAGGTCCGCGATCCCCTGGAGCTGGTTCACCGCCGCCTCCCCGAACCTGATCGGGAACACCGGGATGGCCTTCTCCCCGGCCGGCAGCGCGTCGTGGAAGCGTTTGAAGTCGCCGTCCGTCGCACCGGCGTTGCTCTCCCCGTCGGTCATCAGCACGATCGAGGTGAACCGGTCGTCGCCGGCCGCGGCCTGTTGGCGCTCGATCACCCGGTACGCCTCCTCCAGTGAGGAGTACACCGCCGTCCCGCCCGAGGCGGTCAGCGACTGCACGTCCGCGTTGATCGAGGCCAGCTCCGCTTCCGGGCCCGGACTGCCGCCGGTCGGCGGCACCAGGTGGGTCCTGGTCCACTTCACCGCGGAGGCGAAGGAGAGCAGCGTGATCTCCTCGCGGTTCCGGAAGCGGCGCACCCCCCGGCTGTCGTCCGTCCCGGTCAGTCTGGCCAGTGCGTTCTTCAGCGCGGCGATCCGTGAGCCCTCCATCGAGCCCGAGGTGTCCAGCACGTACACCGTCCGGGACGGGCGGCGCAGCTCGTTCTGGTAGGCGGCCAGCAGGCCGTCCGCGACCGCTCGGGAGCCCGGGAACGGCAGCTCCGGGCGGAGGTCCGAGGGCAGCCCCGGTGCCGCCGTGGCGTCCGGGGCCACCGGGCGGCGCAGTGTCACGTCGGAGATGCGCCGCTGCACGTCCTTCTTCAGGAGGTACGACGTCAGCCGCAGGAAGGACTCGCGCTCGCTCGGCGCGGTGCTCGACAGCAGGGTCAGTGGATAGGTCGCCGACACCTGGCCGTCCACCGGGCGCACCACCGTGAACTGCTTGGCCGGCGGCAGCGTCCGGTTCATCGACAGGAGCACCGACTCGTAGTTGATCAGTGCGTCCACCGTGCCCGTCTCGGCCCGGGTGTACGACTGCGCCAGCCAGCCCGAGGAACCGGAGGTCAGCCGCTGGCCGGTGAAGAACCGCTTCAGGGCCGGGGTCTCCTTCTGCACGTCCTCCTGGGTCAGTGCCGCGCTCGCGTTCGAGAAGGCCGAGGCGACCGCGACCAGCGTGGACAGTCCCGAGTTCGACCGGGTCGGATCGGCCATCCCGTATGACAGCTTCCCGGCCGAGGCCGCGTCCCCGATCTGCGACCAGGTGACCTTCGAGCCGTCGCCCCAGCCGAGCCCGTCGAGCATCGAGGTGCGCACCCCGACCGCCACCGGTGAGGCCATCACCGGGACCTCCGACACCAGCTTGTCCTGTGCGGCGGGGTCCAGGCGGAGGTACTGGTTGGACGGGAACCAGATGGCGTCGTACTTGCCGTCCGTCCGACGGAGGGACACCGCGTCCGCGCCGTCCAGGGTGCCCGTCCAGGAGAACTGCACCGTCACCCCGGTCGCCTTCCGGGCGTCCTCCAGGATCGGTGCCAGGTCCTGGAGTTCGCTGCCGGCCAGGACCCGGAGCACCCCGGGCCGGGCCGTCTCGGCCGGAGGGTCGGTGGGACTGGGGGAGCTGCCGGAGGATGTGCACGCCGTCGCCACCAGCAGCGCCGTGAGGACCGGCACCAGCCAACGGGTCTTGCCGGCCGGGCTGTTGCTCACCGGTCCTCCTTGGCCTTGGTGGACAGCACCTTGAGCCACTGGGACTCGGGCGGGGACTTCATGGCGTTCGCCGTCGGGTTCGACATGAAGACCGGGCCCTTCCGCGTCGGCTCCGCGTTCCACGTCGGCGTGCTCTTGTTGCGGAAGCCGTGCTTGGTCTCCAACTCCTGGAGTCGCCGGTTGTCCTTCAACAGGTTGGCCAGCTTCTCGCCTTGGCTGTTCTTGGCGACGATCGTGTGGTCGGTCTGGTACGCCGTGTCGGGGTAGAGGACCACGGTGTCGGGGTCCTGGAGTTCGGTGGCCTCCGACTCGTAGGTGAACACCAGGCTGTTGCTGCTGCGCCGGAAGTCGTTGAGGAGTTCCTCCGTGGTGCCCTTCTGCGCGCCCTGCTGTTTCGTCGCCAGTCGCAGGGTCGGTAGCACCGCGGTCGCCTCGGCGTCGCTGTGCACCGGGTTGTACCCGTTCAGCAGATAGGAGAGGAGGGCGATGTAGGTCGAGCCGGAGGACGAGGAGAGGGGATCGGTGGTGGTGATGATGATGTTCGAACGGCCCAGCCCCTGATCGGCCTTCCAGCCCGCCAGATCCGGCCAGGAGCGGCCCCTGCCCAGCTCCGTGAGGTAGGAGTTCATGTTGAGGCTCCACACATTGGTGGCCGCGTCCTGTGCCGCCAGGCCGTTGGCCTTCAGCAGCTCCGCCGCCGGCCGGTGCGCGAGCACCACCATCGGCGAGGAGAACGGACTGTTGAGCGCCTGGCTGATCTGGGCGTCGTCGCTGATCTTCTTCGCGATCTCGTAGTTGGCCGGGAAGGCGAAGTCGTAGTCGTCCTTCAGGTTCTTGCCGATCATCGTGAGGGAGCCCATGGGGTACGACTCCACCCTCAGCCCCTCATCCTTCAGCGCTTTCACCACTTCGGGGTCCTTGAAGAACTCGGCCTTCTCCGATCCGATCTCCCCCTTCAACGTCACGACCTTGTCCGAGTCATCGAGGACCAGCACGCAGGCCACCCCGCCCAGCAGAGCCAGAGCAGCCGCCACGCTCACTGCGCGTTTCATGCCGAACGCTTCCCCCTCGTCCGCTCCTTCGTCCGGGTGGTCACCCGGGCTCCCGGGGATTCACCCGGGGGTGACGAGCGTCCCGCCGGGCAGGGAGCGAGGGCGGAAGCAACGGTGAACCAGGGGTGAACACCCCTTCACGGAATCGCATCGACGGGCGGCGCGCGCGGCGTGCGGCACGCGCGCGGAACGGGAGTCGAGCCGGGTGTTCGGACGGCGGTCCGAGGATGTGTCAGATTGTTCAACTCGCCTTACGGCAACGGTCATCCCGCAGTCCGGACCCGCGTCGAGGTTACGCGTCGGTAATGCCTAGTCTCAGCACTATGCGCCGAGCAAAAATCGTCTGTACCCTCGGGCCCGCCACCGACTCGTACGACCAGATCAAATCCCTGGTCGACGCCGGGATGGACATCGCCCGACTGAACCTCAGCCACGGCCTGCACGCCGAGCACGAGGAACGCTACCGCCGCGTCCGCAAGGCCGCCGACGAGACCGGCCGCAGCGTCGGCGTCCTCGTCGACCTTCAAGGCCCGAAGATCCGGCTCGACACCTTCGCCCACGGGCCGGTACTTCTCGAACGCGGCGACGAGTTCACCATCTCCACCGACAAGGACGTCGTGGGGGACAAGGACCGCTGCGGAACCACCTACTCCGGGCTCGCCGGGGACGTCGGCCGCGGGGAGCGCATCCTGGTCGACGACGGCCGGGTCACCCTGGAGGTCGTCGCCGTCGACGGGCCGCACGTACGGTGCCTCGTCATCGAGGGCGGCCTGGTCTCCGACCACAAGGGCCTCAACCTCCCCGGCGTCTCCGTCTCCGTCCCCGCACTCAGCGACAAGGACGTCGCCGACCTGCGGTGGGCACTGCGGACCGGGGCCGACCTCATCGCGCTCTCGTTCGTCCGCAGCGGACGGGACATCGAGGACGTCCACCGGATCATGGCGGAGGAGGGGCGGCACGTCCCGGTCATCGCCAAGATCGAGAAGCCGCAGGCGGTGGACAACCTGGAGTCCGTCGTCGACGCCTTCGACGGGATCATGGTGGCCCGCGGCGACCTGGGCGTGGAGATGCCCCTCGAACAGGTCCCGCTGGTCCAGAAGCGCGCCATCAAGCTCGCCCGCCGCAACGCCAAGCCGGTCATCGTCGCGACCCAGATGCTCGACTCGATGATCAACACCTCCCGGCCGACCCGCGCCGAGGCCTCCGACGTCGCCAACGCCGTCCTCGACGGGACGGACGCGGTGATGCTCTCCGGCGAGACCTCCGTCGGCAAGTACCCCGTCGAGACGGTCAAGACCATGGCCCGGATCGTCGAGGCCGCCGAGAACGACATCCTGGCCGCCGGCCTCCCGCCGCTCACCACCGGCAACAAGCCGCGCACCCAGGGCGGCGCCGTCGCCCGCGCGGCCGCCGAGATCGGCGACTTCCTGCACGCCAAGTACCTGATCGCCTTCACCCAGTCCGGCGACACCGCCCGCCGGCTCACCCGCTACCGCTCGCCCATCCCCGTCCTCGCCTTCACCTACGAACCGGCCGTACGCAGCCAACTCGCCCTCACCTGGGGCGTGGAGACCTTCCTCGGGCCGTTCGCCCCGACCACCGACCAGATGGTCGAACAGGTCGACGCGGCCCTCCTCTCCCTCGGCCGCTGCCAGAAGGGCGACATCGTCGTCATCACCGCCGGCTCACCCCCCGGCCTGGCCGGCTCCACCAACCTCGTCCGCGTCCACCACGTGGGGACGTTGGACGCCTGAGGCCCCTCGGCGGCGGGGGCCCGCCCGGGCGCGCCCCCCGCCCGACAGTGGGGCCCGGCGGGGGGGCCAGCCGGGCCGGGTGGTATAAAAAAAAAAACCAGGC
>NZ_JBHVRS010000001.1:0-136695 GCF_042885595.1 Kitasatospora sp. NPDC058046 | reverse complement strand
GCGCGGCCCTGCCGGGCCGCGCCGCCGTCAGTACTTGGGGCCGATGCGGGCGTCCATCAGGGCGACGGACTCCCGGCGGGCGACGGAGACGTTGAATCCTCCGTTGGACCGGGAACCGGGCTTCCAGCGGACGCCGACGGCATCGAGGGCGGCGGTGAAGAGGCCGACGATGTCGGCTGAGGTGTTCGTGAAGAAGTAACGAGGGTACTCGTAGCGCTTCTTGACGCCGCCGACCGTTCGGGTCGTCCAATTGGTGATGCGGCAGCCGTCGGAATGGATCAGGCCGCGCAAGAACTCCCAGGGGTGGGCGTCCACGATCTCCTGCTGCCAGGGCGCGAGGGAGATACGCCGCAGATGCTTCGGCCCTGGGCCGTGTTGGGGGAAGAGGCAGGGCCAGTGCTTGCTGGTGCTGACGACGCTGGTGCAGCCGGGGGCACGGACACGGTTGACCTTGTTGTGCGGCATGACGGCCGAGACGGCTCGCTCGCACTCGTCGATGAGGCCGGGCCACCCGTCGCAGCAGGCGATGCGAAGGGCGTAGACCTCGCGGCGGCCCGCGCTGATGCAGCCGTCGCCGAGGTAGAGACCGAGCAGGTAGGCGTAGTTCGAGGGCGGGTGAGAGGGGCCGAGCCGGCCGTCTCGGAGCGGGCACTCGGCGGTCATGCGCGGGCTGGGTACGGCGCCGGAGGCCCACTCGCGGACCGAGGACCGGGATATGCCGGTCGCTCGGCTGACCTGGCTGAAGGTCAGCCCGGACGCGTGGAGGTCGAGCGCGCGCTGCCGCGTGGCGAGGTCGTACATGTCGCCGTCAGTGCTTGGGGCCGATGTGGGCGTCCATCAGGGCTACGGAATCCTTGCGCGCGACGGAGATGTTGACCTGGCCGGTGGGGCGGGGGATCGAGGCCTTCCACTGGACGCCGACGGTGTCGAGGGTGGCGGTGAAGAGGCCGATGATGTCGGTCGAGGTGTTGGTGAAGAAGTAACGCGGGTACTCGTAGCGGCGGACCACGCCGTCGACCGTCTTGGTGGTCCAGTTGGTGATGCGGCAGCCGTCGGAGTGGATCAGGCCGCGCAGGAACTCCCAGGGGTGGGCGTCGACGATCTCCTGCTGCCAGGGCTCCAGGGCTATGGTGCGTTCGTGCTTCTTGCCGGGGCCGTGCTGCGGGAAGTAGCACGGCAGGTGCTTCGAGTACACCTTGACGTTGTGGCTGCCGGGGCGCCGAAGGCGGCAAGGGGCGAGGGTAGGGAAGACCTGCCTCATGGCCGCCTCGACGGCGTCCATGATTCCGGGCCACTTGTCGTCGCAGGCTATGAAAAGACTGGCGGTTCGGTGCTGCTTCGGGTGGCTGATGTGACCGTCGCCCAGGTAGAGCCCGAGGAGGTACGAGTACGCGGGGCGGTCCAGATCGTCGCCGTAGCAGTGCAGGCAAGGGGAGCGCCTGCGGCCTGGGAGTTCGCCGCGTTTGGCCAGATCGCGGTGCTTCCACCAGGAGACCGTGCCAACGGGAAGGCCGAGTCGGCGAGCTGTCTCAGCGGTGCCGGCACCACGCCGCAAGAGGTGGACAGCTTGTTCACGAACGGAGAACTCGTGCATGGTGCCGAGCGTGTGCGAATGTTCCGGGCCGGTCGGGCGAATGGTCGAAAGTCCACTCGAACCGGTGAAGATCGCCAACCATTGTCCGAGTGGCGGCTTCCTTTGATTTGAAGGAAAAGTGCCCCGAGTGGGATTCGAACCCACACTGTATGGTGTTTGAGACCATTGCCTACTGCCAATTGGGCTATCGGGGCCTATGAATCGAAGCCCAAGGCCCCGACTGGCTGACTCAAACATACCGTGTCTAGGTACCCTCGTGCATGCAGTACCCCGCCGGAACTAGGAGCCCCGTGAGCACCGCCGACGAGCAGGCGCAGCCGCTTGAGACCGATACGCCCCAGATCACCCGGATTGTGATCGCCGAGGACGAGGCGCTGATCCGTCTCGATCTGAAGGAGATGCTGGAGGAGGAGGGGTACACCGTCGTCGGTGAGGCCGGCGACGGGGAGACGGCGGTGCGCCTCGTGGAGGAGCTGAAGCCGGATCTGGCGATCTTCGACGTGAAGATGCCGGTGCTGGACGGGTTGTCCGCGGCCGAGCAGATCCACGACAAGCACCTGGCGCCGGTGCTGATGCTGACGGCGTTCTCGCAGCGGGAGCTGGTGGACCGGGCGCGGGACGCGGGGGCGATGGCGTACATCGTCAAGCCGTTCTCGAAGTCGGACCTGGTGCCGGCGATCGAGATGGCGGTGTCCCGGTACGCCGAGATGCGGGCGCTGGAGAAGGAGATCGGGGATCTCAGCCAGCGGTTGGAGACCCGGAAGCTGGTGGACCGGGCGAAGGGCGTGCTGCAGACCAAGTTCGGGCTGAACGAGCCGGCGGCCTTCCGGTGGATCCAGAAGACGTCGATGGACCGTCGGATGACGATGGCGGCGGTGGCCGAGGCGGTCATCGAGGAGGGCGAGGCCCAGGACCGTAAGAAGGCGGAAGAGGCCAAGCCCGAGTAGGCGTGCGGGAAGGGCCCGGCAGAAGAACGTTTCTGCCGGGCCCTTTCGCGTGCGTACGGGCTCAGTCCTCGCCGAGGTAGGCCTTGCGGACGGACTCGTCGTGCAGGAGGTCGGCGCCCGTTCCGGAGAGGACGATGCGGCCGGTCTCCATGACGTAGCCGCGGTCGGAGAGGGAGAGGGCCGCCTGGGCGTTCTGTTCGACCAGGAGGATGGTCGTACCGGAGGACTTCAGTTCCACGATGGTGGACATGATCTTCTGCATCATCAGCGGGGAGAGCCCCATGGAGGGCTCGTCCAGCATGAGCAGCTTGGGCCGGGACATCAGGGCCCGCCCCATCGCGAGCATCTGCTGCTCGCCGCCGGAGAGCGTGCCGGCGGCCTGGCGGCGGCGTTCGCCGAGGATCGGGAACAGGGTGTAGGCCCGTTCGACGTCCGCGGTGATGCCGGCCGCGTCGGTGCGCAGGAAGGCGCCGAGGAGGAGGTTCTCCTCGATGGTCATCCGGGGGAAGATGTGCCGTCCCTCGGGGGAGTGGGCGAGGCCGAGGGCGACGATCCTGTGGGCGGGGACGGCCGAGAGGTCCTGGCCGTCGAACGTGATCCGTCCGGCGGTGGGCTTGAGCAGGCCGGACAGGGTGCGCAGGGTGGTGGTCTTGCCGGCGCCGTTGGTGCCGATGAGGGTGGTGACCTCGCCCTGTTCGACGGTGAAGCTGATGCCCTTGACGGCTTCGATCTTGCCGTAGGCGACGCGGAGGTCCTCGACCTCGAGAAGTGCGGTCACTGGTCGGACTCCGTAACGGCGGGGGTGGTGCCTTCGAGCGGGGCGCCCAGGTAGGCGGTGATGACGCGTTCGTCGTTCTGGACGGTCTCGCGGTCGCCCTCGACGATCTTCTGGCCCTGGACGAGCACCGCGGTGCGGTCGCAGAGGTTGAAGATGAAGCGCATGTCGTGCTCGATGACGAGGACGGAGATCCCCTTGTCGCGGATCGCGAAGACGAGTTCCTCGGCGGCCCGGGTCTCCTGGGGGTTCATGCCGGCGGTGGGTTCGTCGAGCAGCAGCAGGCCGGGTTCGGAGGCGAGGGCGCGGGCGATCTCCAGCTTGCGCTGCTCGCCGTACGGGAGGTTGCGGGCGAGGTGGTCGGCCTTCTCGGCGAGGCCGGTGAACATCAGGAGTTCCATGGCCTTCTCGCGGCTCTCGGCCTCGGCGCGATGGTAGCCGGGGCCGCGCAGGATGGCGGAGAAGATGCCCTCCTTGGTGCGGGTGTGCCGGCCGACCAGGACGTTCTCCAGGACGGTCATGTTGGCGAACAGCCGGATGTTCTGGAAGGTGCGGGCGATGCCGGCCTGGGTGACGAGGTGGGGCTTGGGCGGCAGCAGGGTGTCGCGGTAGCGGACGGCGCCCTCGGTGGGGACGTACAGGCCGGTGAGGCAGTTGAAGAAGGTGGTCTTGCCGGCGCCGTTGGGGCCGATCAGACCGATGATCTCGCCCTCTCCGACGGTCAGGGAGACGTCGTTGACCGCGGTGAGGCCGCCGAAGCGCATGGTGACGCCGGTGACTTCGAGCAGGGGTGCGGCGGTGGTGGTGGTCATCGGGTCGGTCACGCCCCTGACTTGGTGAGTGCGGTCGGCTCGCCGGCGGCCTGGGCCGGGACGGCGGCCTCGTGGAACTCCAGCTGGCGGCGCCGGTTGGGGATGAGGCCCTCGGGGCGGACCCGCATCAGGACGATGAGGGCGGCGCCGAAGGCGAGGAGCTGGTAGTCGGCGAGGAACTCGAGCTTCTTCGGGATGAGGAAGAGCAGGGTGGCGCCGGCCAGCGGGCCGCTGATGGTGCCCATGCCGCCGAGGATGACGGCGGCGAGCAGGAAGGCGGAGTTCGGCGGGAGGGCTTCGGCGAAGGTGTACTGGTCGGGGGTGACGGTGTAGCTGACGTGGGCCTGGACGGTGCCGGCCAGGCCGGCCAGCAGGGCGCCGAGGGCGAAGGCGAGCAGCTTGAGCCGGAAGCCGTTGATGCCCATGGCCTCGGCGGCGGTCTCGTCCTCGCGGATGGCGACCCAGGCGCGGCCGATGCGGGAGTTGCCGACCCGGGCGAAGACCAGCACGACCAGGGCGGTGACCAGCAGCATCAGCAGGTAGTAGTTGGAGAAGCGGCCGAGTTCGACGCCGGCCACGGTGTGCGGCTTGCCGAGGTCGAAGCCGAGGATCTGCAGGTCCGGGATGCGCGGGATGCCGTTGGAGCCGTTGGTGACCTTGGGGCCGGTGGTGCCGTTGAGGTTGAGCATGGTGATGCGGAAGATCTCGCCGAACCCGAGGGTGACGATGGCGAGGTAGTCGCCGCGCAGCCGCAGGGTGGGGGCGCCGATCAGGACGCCGAAGACCATCGAGACGACGGCGCCGGTGAGCATCGCGGCCCAGAACGGGAACTGGACGTGGATGGGCGAGGCGGGGGAGCCGGAGACCAGGGCGGCGGCGTAGGCGCCGACGCCGAGGAAGGCGACGTACCCGAGGTCGAGCAGGCCGGCCAGGCCGACGACGATGTTGAGGCCGAGGGCGACGGTGGCGAAGATCAGGATGTTGGTGGCGACCGAGGTGTACTGGTCGCTGGTCTGGGTGAACGGGAAGCCGGCGGCGGCGGCGAAGGCGGCGCCGGTGGTGACCGGGCGGTGCTTGACGGTCAGCGCGCGCAGTCGGGCGAGCAGGCCGGACCTGGTCAGGGCGGGGACGGCGAGGGCGACGAACAGCAGGTAGCCGGTGAAGAGTTCGCCGTACTCGGTGTCGATGCCGAAGGTGATCGCGAACAGTCCGGTCCCGAAGGCGAGGACGATGAGCAGCACCTCGACCCAGGAGGGGAGGGCGCGCGGCGCGGCCAGCGGGCGGTCGATCCGGCCCAGCCGCAGCCCGCTGTTGGCGAGGTGGCCGAGCTGGAGCAGCAGGACGACGGCGGCCGCGATGGCGAGGCCGCCGGACAGGGCGGTCATGACCGGGGCCACCGGCTTGTCGCCGGGGATGGCGTGGGCGCCGAACCAGGCGGCGGGGGCGACCGGGACGAGCAGGAAGAGGCGCCTGTCGAGGATCCGCAGCGGTACGGCGGTGCGGCGGTCGAGGGGCAGGCCGAGGGCGCCGAGGACGGCGAGCAGGCCGCCCGCGGCGAGCACCCAGCCGCCGGGTTCGAGGTTGGTGGTGCCGCCGAGCTCGGAGGAGATGGCGGCGACCGCGTAGACGGCGACGGTGAGGGCGCCGGTGGCGGCGTACAGGACGGCGTTGTTGCTGCGGGTGGGGGCGGCCCAGCGCAGGCCGGGGACGCCCTGGGCGGCGAGCAGCAGGACCAGGGTGAGCAGGCCGGCGGCGAGGGCGAGCCACTGGAGGCCGGCCGGGGAGCCGTAGTAGGTGAGGTCGCCGGGGAAGTCGGAGGTCCAGGTCCAGGACATGGCGGCGGAGGCGGCGGTGGCGAGGGCGCCGAGTCCGGTGACGGCGGCGGCGGCGCGGGCCGGCAGCGGGATGACCGGGGTCGTCTCGGTGTGGGTGGTGGTCATGGTGGTCACGCCCTGTCCGCGACGCGCTCGCCGAGCAGGCCCTGGGGCCGGATCAGGAGGACGAGGATGAGGAGAACGAAGGCCCAGACGTCCTTCCAGGCGCCGCCCCCGAAGAGGTGCATGCCGGGCAGGTGCTGGATGTAGCCGGTGGCGAGGGCTTCGGCGAGGCCGAGGGCGAGGCCGCCGAGCATGGCGCCGTAGATGTTGCCGATGCCGCCGAGGACGGCGGCGGTGAAGGCCTTGAGGCCGAGGATGAAGCCCATCCGGAAGTCGACCTGGCCGCTGCGCAGCCCGTAGGCGATGGCGGCGACGGCGGCGAACGCGGCGCCGATGGCGAAGGCCATGACGATGATGCGGTCGGTGTCGATGCCCATCAGCTTGGCGGTGTCCGGGTCCTGGCTGGTGGCCTGCATGGCGCGCCCGGAGCGGGTGCGGGTGACGAACCAGCCGAGGGCGAGCATGCACAGCGGGGCGGCGATGATCAGGAAGAGGTCGCTGCGCTGGATGGTGACGGAGCCGAGGCTGAACGGGTCGCCGGGGATCTTGGGGAAGACCCGGGCCTTCTTGGCGTCCGGGTAGAAGGAGAAGACGAGCTGCTGGAGCAGGATGGACAGCCCGATCGCGGTGATCAGCGGGGCGAGCCGTGGGGCGTTGCGCAGCGGGCGGTAGGCGAAGCGCTCGGCGGCGACGGCGGTGAGGGTGGAGACCAGGATGCCGGCGATCAGCATGAGCGGCAGGGCCAGCCACAGGGTGGTGCCGCCGGGGAGGGCGAGGTAGGCGGTCAGGGCGCCGAAGCCGCCGACCATGACGATCTCGCCGTGGGCGAAGTTGATGAGCTGGACGATGCCGTAGACCATCGTGTAGCCGATCGCGACGAGCCCGTAGAGGGCTCCGAGGATCAGGCCGTTGGCCAGCTGCTGCGGTAGGTCGTGCACCGCTGGGCCTCCGTAGTGCGTTCGGGGTGTCCGCGTGGGTGGTGGATGTGGGTGCGCGCGGGGGCACTCGTGGCGCCCCCGCGCGTGGTGGTGGTGAAGTGGCGCCTGTGGTAATGGTGGTGACTTGGTGTCAGCCCTTGAAGGTGCCGGACTTCTCCACGGCCCACTTGCCGTCCTTGACGGTGTAGACGGTGAGCTGCTTGTTGGTGGTGTCGCCGAACTCGTCGAAGGAGACGGTGCCGGTCACGCCGGCGAAGCTGACCTTCTGGACGGCGTCGCGGACGGCCTTGCGGTCGGGGACCTTGCCGTTGTTGTCCTTCACGGCCTGCTTGACGCCCTGGATGATGGCCCAGGCGCTGTCGTACGAGTAGCCGCCGTAGGTCTCGTAGGCGTCCTTGTAGCCGGCCGCCTTGTAGTCGGCGATGAACTTCTTGGCGGTGTCCAGGCTCTCGACCGGCAGGCCGACGGCGGTGGCGTAGTCGCCCTGGCTCTTGGGGTTGAGCTTGATGAAGTCGCCGCTCTGGATGCCGTCGCCGCCCATCAGTGGGATGTTGACGTTGGCCTCCTTGAGCTGGAGGGAGAGCGGGCCGGCCGCGGGGTACTCGCCGCCGTAGTAGACGGCTTCGGCGCCGGAGCTCTTGACCTTGGTGACGATGGCGGCGAAGTCGCGGTCGTCGGGGTTGACGTGCTCCTCGCCGACGAGCTGGCCGCCGAGCTTGGTGAACTCGCCCTTGAAGGTGCCGGCCAGGCCCGCGCCGTAGGTCTTCTGGTCGTCGATCAGGAAGACCTTGGTCTTCTTGGCGTCGTTGTAGAGGAACTGGGCGGCGAACGGGCCCTGGACGGCGTCGGTGGTGGCGGTGCGGAAGTAGGACGTGAACGGGCGCTTCTTCTCGCCGCTGGCCCACTTCTCGCCCTGGCTGAGGGCGACGCCGGTGTTGGCGGGGGAGACCTGGACCAGGCTGGCGTCGTCGAAGATCTGCTGCATCGACTGCGACACACTGGAGTTGAGCGGGCCGACGACGCCGAGGACCTTGGGGTCGCCGACCAGCTGGGTGGCGTTCTGCTGGCCGGGGGCGGGCTTGCCGGTGTCGTCGAGGGCCTTGATCTCGAACTTGACGCCGGGGACCTCGTTGGTCTCGTTGGCCTTCTTGATCGCGAGGTCGGCGGAGTTGCGGATGCCGAGGCCGAGGGCGGAGAGGTCGCCGGTGAGCGGGGAGTCGACGCCGATGACGACGGTGGTGGAGCCGGAGTTGGAGTTGCCGCCGTCGGCCTTCTTCTCTCCGCGGGAGCCGCAGGCGCTGAGGCTGAGGGCACCGATAACGGCAATGCTCACGACAACTGCTGAACGGTGACGCACGAGGGTCCCCTTCGGTTCAGGAGGCGCCCGCGCCGGAGTGGCGGGAGCCGGAGTGCGCGGAGGGCCTGGCCCAATCGAATGGCGCGGTGACTGGCCGTGACTCTAGATGCCCTTGGGCGACTCGGGCAGTACTGGGCGCAGGCTGTGATTCTCTTGTTATGAGCACACGGAGTATTTGTCTCACCATGTGGTCGTTCCGGTTCGATCGATCCCGAGCTGGCGGGCGTTTACGCGCTGGTAGGGCGATGTAAGGCCCAGAAATGGGGGTTGCAGCTGGCAGCGCCGATTATCGGACGCTCGTGTCCGATGCCCTGCTTCCGACCTTGAGCGTCCGCATTGCGGACAACGGGGGCGCGGCCGAGTGGCCCCGGGGCGCCTGAAGGCCTCGGAACCGGCAATTGATCGGATTTCCTACTTGTTACGCAGCGTTACGAGCGCGGGATGTGTGCCGACCGCGCCCGGACATGTGAACGCCCCCTTGTCCAGACCAACGCCTGCCCAAGGTGGCGGAAGGTCAAACAAGGGGGCGGAAAAGGGACTTGATGTTGTCCGGAGTGAACTCCGGTCCGCTGTGCGGACGTTGTCACGCCTCGGAGTTCGGTCAGAGGTCGCGCAGCATGCAGGTCAGCCGGCAGCTGGTGATCCGCCGGCCGGTGTCGTCGGTGATCGCGATCTCGTAGGTGGCGGCGGTGCGGCCCTTGAACACGGCCGTCGCCACCCCGGTCACCAGCCCGGAGGTGGCCGAGCGGTGGTGGGTGGCGTTGAGGTCCACGCCGACCGCGTAGCGGCCGGGACCGGCGTGCAGCATCGCCCCGATCGAGCCCAGCGTCTCGGCCAGCGCTGCCGACGCGCCGCCGTGCAGCAGCCCGTACGGCTGCTGGTTGCCCTCCACCGGCATGGTGCCGACCACGCGGTCGCCGGAGGCCTCGACGATCCGGATGCCGAGCTTCTCGCCGAGGTGGCCGCCGGAGAAGGTCCGCGCGTTCACGCCGAGCTTGGCGAAGTGGTCCAGCACGTCCTGCGGGACGTTCAGGACGGGCGTGCCGTCGTGCGCGCTGTCGGGGGCGGTGCCGGGGACGGTCTCGGGGGCGGTGTCGGGGACCGCGTCGGTCATGGGGGAACTCCTGCCGCTCGGGGGTGTGCCGCCTGTGATCGTACGACCGTCCTACTCATAGGTAGCAGCGGTGGCCGGACCGGCGCGGCGTCCTTTTTGTCGGTGCCGGGCCATAGGATCGGTGGCCGGTAGTGGAATCGGCAGGAACGGACGTTGACGTGGCTACGCAGAGTACGGACAAGGGCGCGACGGGTGGCGGCGGGGCCGGCCCGCGGCCCCGGCTGATGCTGCTCGACGGGCACTCGATGGCCTACCGGGCCTTCTACGCCCTGCCCGTGGAGAACTTCAACACCTCCACCGGCCAGCCCACCAACGCGGTCTACGGCTTCGCCTCGATGCTCGCCAACACCGTCCGGGACGAGCAGCCCACCCACCTCGCCGTCGCCTTCGACCTCTCCCGGCAGACGTTCCGCTCCGTCGAGTTCCCCGACTACAAGGCCAACCGCGCCAAGACGCCGGACGAGTTCAAGAGCCAGGTCGGCCTGATCGGCGAACTGCTCGACGCCATGCACGTCCCCCGGCTGACGGCCGAGGGCTTCGAGGCCGACGACATCATCGCCACCCTGGCCACCGCCGCCGAGGCGGCCGGCTACAACGTCGACATCGTCACCGGCGACCGCGACTCGCTCCAGCTGGTCACCGACCACGTCACCGTGCTCTACCCGACCAAGGGCGTCTCCGAGCTCACCCGTTACACCCCGGAGAAGGTCGCCGAGAAGTACGGCGTCACCCCGCGCCAGTACCCGGACCTCGCCGCGCTGCGCGGCGACCCGTCCGACAACCTGCCCGGCATCCCCGGCGTCGGCGAGAAGACGGCCGCCAAGTGGGTCAACCAGTTCGGCTCCTTCGACGAACTCGTCGCCCGCGCCGACGAGGTCAAGGGCAAGATCGGCGAGAAGCTGCGCGACCACCTCGACTCGGTCAAGCGCAACCGGGTGCTCACCGAGCTGGTCCGCGACGTCGAACTCCCGCTCGGCGTCACCGACCTGGACCGCAAGCCGTTCGACAAGGACGCCGTCGGCACCCTGATGGAGTCGCTGGAGTTCCGCAACGCCAACTTCCGCGACCGCGTCTTCGGCATCGACCCGTCCACCGGCTCGGACGCCGCCGAGGCCGAACTCGCCCCCGGCGTCGAGGTGGACGGCGAACTCCTCACCGACCCGGGCACCCTGGCCGCCTGGCTGGCCGAGCACGCCTCCGACGGCAAGACCACCGTCGCCCTCGCCGCCGTCTACCAGTGGGCGCTCGGCACCGGCGAGGTCACCGAAGTCGCCCTCGCCGCGGGGGAGACGGCCGCCTGGTTCGACCCGGCGCTGCTCGCCGAGGAGGACGAGCGGGCCTTCGCCGGCTGGCTCGCCGACGCCGCCGCCCCCAAGGCCCTGCACATCGCCAAGCAGGTCATGCGCGCCTTCGCCGAGCGTGGCTGGACGATCGACGGCGTCGTCGCCGACACCGCGCTCGCCGCCTACCTGATCAAGCCCGGCCGCCGCACCTTCACCCTGGAGGTGCTCGCCGAGGAGTACCTGGGCCGCTCGCTCACTCCGGCCCCCGCCACCGAGAGCGGCCAACTCTCCTTCGACGCGCCGGAGGAGGACGAGACGGCCGCCGCCCGGTCGCTGATGCTCCAGGCCCGCGCCGTGCTCGACCTCGCCGCGCTCTTCGACACCCGCCTCGCCGAGGTCGGCGCCGTCGAGCTGACGCGCGACATGGAACTGCCCATCGCCGCCCTGCTCGCCCGCATGGAGCGCTACGGCATCGCCGCCGACCGCGAGTGGCTCACCCGGCTGGAGGCGCAGTTCGCCGCCGAGATCCAGCGCGTGGTGGAGGAGGCGCACGCCGCCGCCGGCCGCGAGTTCAACCTCGGCTCGCCCAAGCAGCTCCAGGAGATCCTCTTCGGCGAGCTCGCGCTCCCCAAGACGAAGAAGATCAAGACCGGCTACACCACCGACGCCGACGCGCTCACCTGGCTGGCCACCCAGACCGACAACGAACTGCCGGTCATCCTGCTGCGCCACCGCGACCAGGCCAAGCTGCGCACCACCGTCGAGGGCCTGCTCAAGACCGTCTCGCCCAAGGGCCGGATCCACACCACCTTCAACCAGATGGTCGCCGCCACCGGCCGGCTCTCCTCGCAGGACCCGAACCTGCAGAACATCCCGGTCCGCACCGAGGAGGGCCGGGCGATCCGCCGCGCCTTCATCGTCGGCGAGGGCTACGAGTCGCTGCTCACCGCCGACTACTCGCAGATCGAACTGCGGATCATGGCGCACCTGTCCGAGGACGAGGCGCTGCTGGAGGCCTTCGCCTCCGGCGAGGACCTGCACACCACCGTCGCCTCCCAGGTCTTCGAGGTGCCGGGCGCCGCGGTGGATGCCGAGATGCGCCGCAAGATCAAGGCGATGTCCTACGGCCTGGCGTACGGGCTGTCCGCGTACGGGCTCTCGCAGCAGCTCGGCATCAAGCCGACCGAGGCCCAGGGCCTGATGGACACCTACTTCGAGCGCTTCGGCGGCGTCCGGGACTACCTGCGCCGGGTCGTCGACGAGGCCCGGGCCACCGGCTACACCGAGACCCTCCTCGGCCGCCGCCGCTACCTGCCGGACCTCAACAGCGACAACCGCCAGCGCCGCGAGATGGCCGAGCGGATGGCCCTCAACGCCCCGATCCAGGGCTCGGCCGCCGACATCGTCAAGATCGCCATGCTCCGGGTCGACGAGGCGCTGCGCGCGGCCGGCCTCACCTCCCGGATGCTGCTCCAGGTGCACGACGAAATCGTGCTGGAGCTGGCCCCCGGCGAGCGCGAGCGGGTCGAGGCCGTCGTCCGCGAGCAGATGGCGGGCGCCTACCCGCTGCGCGCCCCGCTGGACGTCTCGGTCGGCGTCGGTCCGAACTGGGAGGCCGCCGCGCACTGACGGGTGGCCTTCGGGCGGGTCCGGGCGCGCGAGGCGTCCGGGCCCGTTCCTCGGCGCGCCCGCGTCAGCCCAGCGGGGGGTGGATCAGCCGTCCGTGGTGGATCAGCGACACGGACTGCTTGAGGCGGCGGACGCGGATGCTGATCTCGTAGCCCCTGATGCCCTCGATGCGGGCCAGGCGGCCGCTGAGGTAGCGGTAGAAATCGGGGGTGTCCCGGCAGATGACGACGGCCATGAGGTTGTGCCTGCCACTGGTCGCCGCGACGAAGGCGCATTCCTCGTGCCGGCCGAGCTCCTCGCCGATCCGGTCGAGTCCGGGCAGGTCGACCTGGAGCCAGAGGACGGCGTTGAGCTCGTAGCCGAGGCGCTCCGGCAGGATGTCGATGCCGTAGGCGAGGGAGCCGGAGGCCTCCAGGGCCTCCAGCCGGCGGGCGACCCGGGGCGTGGACCAGCCGGTGACCTCCGCCAGGCGGGTGTGGGAGGCGCGGCCGTCCTCCGCCAGGGCCTCGAAGAGCGGGAGGTCCTCGTCGGCCGGGGCGAGCGGCGGCCCGGCGGCCACGGGGCGCTCCGCCGTCAGCAGCCGCACCTGCTCGTCGGTCAGGGAGCGCTCCCCGCCGGCCCAGCCGACCGCGTCCGGGGCGCCGAACGCGTGCAGGAGGAGGTCGACGCTCATGTCGAGGACCGAGGCGGCGCGCGGGAGCTGCCGCAGCAGGACGTCGTCGCGCCCGGTGCCGGCGGCCGAGCGGATGGTGCAGATGATCTCCGACCCGCCGGAGGCGATGCTGGCGTAGCCGACCTCGGGCCTGCGGGCGAGAGAGTCGGCGACGGGCCCCACGGCCTCCGGGCGGCAGCGCAGCCGCGCGACCCACTCCGCCTGCCCGTGGGCGGACGGGCTCCGCTGCCCGATGACGCGCAGGATCCCGCCGCGCCGCAGCGCGTTGTAGCGGCGGGCCACGGTCTGTTCGGACACCCCCACGACCTCGCCGAGGCGGCGGAAGGAGACCCGGGGGGCGCTGTAGAGCCCGTGGATGATTTTGCGGTCCAGATCGTCAGGCACGGAGGAATCCTGACACAGGCGCGGGCCGGAACGGAGGTTCCGGTACGTCTACCGGGATCGCTTGGGGATTCCCCGCCCGTGGGGCCGAAGCTTTGCGGTGCCCCCAGCAACCGGTGCCCGCGCGGCATCCCGCAGTCGAAGGAACCACCCCGTGAACTCCGCAACGGTGCAGCGCCCCGTGGCCGGACGAGGCGTCACGCTCGTCATGGCCTGCCTGGGCGTCTTCGTCGCCTACCTCCCCGTGACCACCGTGTCCGTGAGCCTGCCGGCGCTCCAGCGGGTGCTGGGCGCCTCGACCTCCCAACTGTCCTGGGTCTCGGACGCGTTCGTGCTGCCGATGGCCGCGCTGATCCTGACCACCGGGGTGTGGGGCGACGTCCACGGCCGCAAGCGGGTGTTCCAGGCGGGCATGGCCTTCTGCGCCCTGGGCGCTGCCGTCTCGCTGACCGCGGACTCGGTGCAGTCGCTGTGGGTCGGGCAGGCGGCCTCCGGACTGGGTGCGGCGGCCCTGCTGCCCACCACGCTGGCCCTGATCAGCCACGCCGTCCCCGACCACCGGGAGCGCGGGAGGTTCATCGGCCTGTGGGCGATGTCCATGCTGGCCTCGCTGGCCATGGGACCGCTGATCGCCGGGCTGCTGCAGCAGCACGTCGCGGTGCGCTGGATCTTCCTCCTGCCGATCCCGGTGTCCCTGGTCGTACTGGTCGTCGCGGCCTTCCTGTTGCCCGACTCCCGGGCGCCGCACGGCCGGCGGCTCGACTGGCCCGGGCAGATCAGCGCGGCCGTCACGGTCACCGCCGTCGTCTACGGCGTGATCGAGGGCGGCGCCGACGGCTTCGGCACGCCCTCCGTGGTGGCGGCCCTGGTGATCGGCGCCGTCAGCGCGGTCGCGTTCGTCCTCGTGGAGCGCCGCAGCGACAGCCCGATGCTCGACCTGGCCCTGTTCCGCAGCCCCGCCTTCGCCGCCACGTCACTGGTCGCCATGATCAGCTTCCTGGGGCTGATCGGCTTCTTCTTCGTCCTGAGCCTGTACTTCGGCCTGGTGCAGCACCTGAGCACGTGGGAGGCCGGACTGCGGATGGTCCTGGTGTCCGGGACGTCCCTGGTCGCGGGCGTCCCGGTCGGACGGCTGATGCACCGGGTCTCCCCCCGGGTCATGATCACCACCGGTCTGGTGGTGATGGCGGGCTCGCTGCTGTCGCTGACCGGCGTCGACGCGGCCACCTCGTACGGGTCGCTCGCCTGGCGCCTGGTCCTGCTCGGCCTCGGCATCG
The DNA here is from genome assembly GCF_042885595.1 of Kitasatospora sp. NPDC058046. Taxonomy (NCBI): domain Bacteria; kingdom Bacillati; phylum Actinomycetota; class Actinomycetes; order Kitasatosporales; family Streptomycetaceae; genus Kitasatospora; species Kitasatospora sp. NPDC058046. The sequence goes on along the minus strand of NZ_JBHVRS010000001.1, from coordinate 121,978 downwards.
GCGCCGTCCTCACCCCGATGACGGCCTCCGCGGTCTCCTCCGTACCGCACCACCTGGCCGGCATGGCCGCGGCGGGCAACAACGCCTTCCGCCAGCTCGGCGGCGCCCTCGGCCCCGCCGTCCTCGGCACCCTGCTCACCACCCGCGCCCTCGACGCCCTGCCCGGCCGCCTCACCGACGCCGGCGTGCCCACGGAGACCGGCGGCCACGTCCTCGCCGTCGCCCGGGAACAGGGCCTCGGCGCCGTCGCCGGGCTCGACCTCGGCCCCGCCACCAGGCCGGCCCTGAGCGCGCTCAGTGGCTCCTTCCTCGACGGCCTCCAGCTCTGCCTGGTCGTGTCGGCCTCGCTCGCCCTGCTGGCCGCCCTCGCCTGCGCCGTCCTCCTGCGGCCCGCCGCGCCCGCCGCGCCCGGCCGCCCTGGCACCGGGGCCCCGGCGCCGCGGACCGCCGCCGGCCCCGTCCTCGTCACCGCGGGCAGCGCGTCCACCCAGGGGCCGCAGCGCACCCCGTGACAGCGGGTGGCGCGGACCGCCCCAACCCGCGCACGGGTCGGGGCGGCGGGCTGCGTCCGATCCGAAGGGGCCGGGTCAGATCGGCAGGTTCCAGCCCGGGCCGTCGTGGCTGCCGAGCCAGACGCGTTGGCCGGCTGCCGAGACCGTGATGCCGAAGGCGTCCTGGGGCGGCTCGCCCGCGCTCTGCCAGGCCTCGATGGCGGTCTCCACCTGGTCCCACAGGTGGAGCGGTCCGCGCTGGACGACGGTCCAGCCGCCTGCCGGATCGGGTACGGTCCGGGCCTGCGATCCGGTGGCCACGTCCGAGAGAATCTGCCGACCGCCCGCCCCCATCCGTTCCGCTGAGGGTGCCGCGAGCTGTGCGACCCAGCTTCCGGTCCAGGTATCGAGCTTCGCGGGGTCGATGCGGCTCGCGCGTTCCTCGCCGGGGAGCAGGGCAAGGGCCGGACGGGGTGGCCGGTCGTGGGGGCGGGCGATCATGAAGCTGGTGTGGCCGGGCAGGAACCTGCCGGTGGCCTCGCCCGGGGCGGTCACGTCGAGCAGCGCCAGGGCGTTGGCGTAGCCCCACCCGGAGAAGGTGACCAGGATCCGGCCGCCCGGCTTCACCTGGTGGAGCCAGGCCGTCGGCAGGTACCGGACCGAGCACGTCGCGATCAGCCGGTCGAACGAGCCGCCGTCCGGGTCCCCGCCGAGGCCGTCGCCGGTGACGAGGCGCGGGGCGTAGCCGGCGGCCTTGACGGCCGCGGCCGCGCGTTCGGCGACCCGGGGGTCGCACTCGATGCTGGTGATGGCTCCGTCGCCGAGGCGGTGAGCCCCGAGGGCGGTCGAATAGCCGGTCCCGGTGCCGACTTCGAGCACCCGGTGGCCGGCGTCCGCGCCGAGCCGCTGCCACATGGCCAGCACGAGCGAGGGCAGCGTCGATGACGACGAGGGTGCCCCGGACACCGGCTGCTCCCCGGCCTCCTCCGGGCATGTGCGACCGTCGAGTTGGGTGACGAGGGTCTGGTCGGCGTAGACCCCCTCCAGGTATCCGGGGTCGCCATGGCGCACGGCCCGGTAGCCGGTGGGGGCGCTCCCGTCGATCGGGACGAAGTAGCCGCAGACGAACAGCTCACGCGGTACAGCGGTGGCGGCGTCGATCCACGCGGGGTCGGTGAGCGTGCCGTTCCCGGTGAGCTGGTCGACGAGGGCTGCGCGAAGGATGTCGGACGTGGTCATTCGTGGTGACCTCTTTCCAGTTGGTCGGCGATCGTGTGCGCGATCCGATGGGTGGTCCCGGCCGGCTGCCACGCCCACTGCCCGTTCGGGTTGCACTCCAGGAAGGACCACGTGCCGTCAGTGGTGACGGCGAAGTCGAATGCCCCGAAAACCAGTTGGAAGGCGGCGAGGTAGCGGGTGATGGCCTCGGCGACCGGGGCGGGGACGTCGATCGGGCTGCAACGCATTCGGTCCTGGCGGTGTCGCCAGTCGAGGTCCGGGCTGTCGATGCGGGTGCCGAAGAGCCGGTTTCCGACAGCGGTCACCCGGGTGTCGAACGCCTTGGGAACCCTGGCCTGGAACAGGTGCGGACACGCTGTCACGGCCTCGGTGATGTCCTGGCCGCGGACTTCGTGCACCCAGACGGCCTGTGCCTGCCCGTCGACCGAGTACGGGGTGTTCCACAGGGGCTTGTAGACCGTTCCGGCGACGTGGTCGGCGGCGAAACTCCGTGCCTCGTGATCGTCGTCGGTGATCAGGGTGTCGGGCACCCGGAATCCGCAGCGCTGCGCGGTGGCGAGCTGAGCCGGCTTGTACTCCGCTGCCCGGTTGAGCCACGGGTGGTTCACGTAGTGCGCCTCGGGAAGTGAGGCCAGGATGCCGCCCGCCCCCCAGAACGCCTGTGAGGCGGCGAACCGGCGGTCCTGCCCGGCGAGGTCCGGTGGCCCGCCGTAGGGCGAGGGCCTGCGCACCCAGACGGATCGCACGGCCGTGAGGTCGAGCTCGCGGCTCGACGTGCGGAGGGTGCCGCGCTGAACGCCGGTGCCGTACACGGCAGTCAGCGAGGCACCCGCGTGCAGGTCGGTGCCGGGATCGAGACGGACCACCGGTACCCGGCGCTCGGCGAGCACCCGCAGGACCGCATCCGCTGTCACGTCGGAGGAGTTGGTCAGTACCAGCACCGACCCGCTTCGGTGATCCATCAGTCGTTGCTCTGGTCCTGGTCGTAGGACTCGGTCACGTCGCTGTCCGTGGCCCCGCCCGGCTTGGCCCCGTCACCGGGGCTCGTGTGGGTGGGCGTGACACCGCTGGTGCTGGTGCCGTGGTTCCCCAGCTCGACCGTTCGGCCGTTCTCGTCCACGATGACGGCGATCTGCGTCTCGGGGTCGATCACGGGCGTGAACGACGGGAGCGTGGCGGTGGCCGGGTAGGGCCCCATCCTGCTGATGCCCCACGGTGCGGGCGTCTGCGGCATGCGTTTCTCCTGGTGGTGGTCCGGATCGTGTCGTTGCGGTCCCGTCCCGGCGGGGAGGGGAGTGTCAGGCTCGGGAGGGGCCCTGGCCAGGGCTCGGCGGGACTCGGGACGCTGGAGATGCCGAGGGGGCGGAAGGCTCACCGGACGCTCGCCTCGGGCGGCGAGGAGTGGGAAGTCGGTGGGGTCGACTTCTGGTGCTTGGCGGCTTGGGTGCGGCAGTGGGTGAGGGCGTACTTGATGCGGGTGTCGGAGTGGGGGGTGGTGGTGAGGAGTTCGCCGGCGGTGGTGAGGGTGGTCCAGTAGAGGGTGGGGTTTCCGGTGCGGGGGTGGGGGTGGGTGGTGGTGAGGGAGAGGTAGGCGGTGGTGAGGTTGCCGGTGGTGAACCAGCGGGTGAGGCCGTGGTGGTGGCCGGGGCGGAGGCTGCCGTGGGCGTCGATGGCGGTGAGGAGGTGGTCGACGATGGTGAGTTCGGTGTCGGTGAGGGACTTGGGGATGTCGAAGACGCCGAGGGCTTCGAGGAGTTCGCCGGTGTCGGTTTCGGTGCCGGGGGTGGGGTCGGCGAGGAGGGCGTCGTAGCAGTCGTTGAGGCGGCGGGTGGTTTCGGCGTGGGGGATGGTGAGGGCGAGGCAGACGGCGCGGGCGGAGGGCAACGGCTTGCGGGTGCGGCGGGCGAGGAGGGCGTAGGTGTCGGCGGGGGTGCGGCCCCGGGAGAGGGCGTGGCGGGCCAGGGTCGTGAGGTGCATGGGGGTGACGGCTTTCAGGCGGTGGCGAGGGCGAGGGCGGGGGCCGGGGCGATGAGCACCCAGACGAACTTGCCGATGCCGCCGGGCCGGGACGAGCAGCCCCAGCGTTCGGCGAGCTCGTTGACGAGGAACAGTCCGCGCCCGTGCTCGTCGGAGGGGGTGGGGGTGTGGAGGGACGGTCGGCCGCTGCCTGCGTCGTGGACTTCCAGCCGCAGGCGGGAGTTGATCAGGGCGAAGCGGATCTCGATGTGGCGGTCGTCCGGCGCGTCGGAGTGCTGGACGGCATTGGCGAACAGCTCGCCGAGGAGCAGCTCGGCGGTGTCCGCGTACCGGTCGCCGGAGGGCAGCCCGGAGAGGTACGCGCGGAGCAAGTACCGGGCCAAGGGCGTGGATTCGATGCAGGAGTCGAGGCACGCGACGAACGCACGGGGCCGACGGGAGGAGAGCATGGGGGAGCACCTCAAGGGGGCGGAGGGGCGTGTGAAGGATGTGAGGTCTGACCGGCTCGGTCAGCTTCGAGCGGTGGCCTTCGGCGTCTGCTGGGCCCGCACATGACGGCGTCAATCCGGTCCGTAGTTATGCGACTACCCAGGGCACTCACTGTGGCCTAGCATTGGCCATGTCTTCAACTTTTCGAATTGGAAGGGAGAGTTGCTAGCGATCATGAATCGGAAGGAACTTGACCCCGACTCCTCGCCCACCGCGAAGTTCGGCGTGCTTCTTCGCCAGGCCAGAGAGGCGAGGGGCTGGACGCAGGAACACCTGGGTGGCCTCGCCGGCTACTCTTCCGTCCATATCTCCGCCGTCGAAACTGGACGGAAACCTCCAACCAGTCGATTCGTGAAGAGAATTGATGAGGCATTCGGAACGGATAAGTTCGAACGGGAGTGGCGTCAGGCTGGACAGAGGGTTCTGTTCGAGGGTTTCGACCAGTACGCGGCCAAAGAGCGGGAGTCCGTAGCCATTCGGATCTTCGAACTGGACATGGTGCCCGGCATACTCCAGCACCCGGACTACAGTGCGGCGTACGAGATGGCGCCGGTCCGGCGCGGTGAAGCCACACAGGAACAGGCGGACAAGCGGCTGCGGGTTCTGGCCGGACGCCAGCGCCTGCTCGACCGTCCTGCGACGGTCCACGTGGTCCTCGACGAGTCGGTTCTACGGCGCCAGATCGGCGGACCGGATGTCATGAGCCGCCAGCTGCAACACCTGGAGGACCTGGCGGCACGGCCCCACATCATCCTCCAGGTCGCCCCGTACACGCTTGGCGAGTCGCGCCCCTTCTCGCACTCGGTCACCTTGTTGACCCTGCCCACTCGCACGATGGTCGGCTACACCGAAACGCTCGGACGAGGCCTTCTGGAACGGGACTCCGAGGTCGTGGCCAGATGGGCCGCCCAGTACGATCGGCTTCAGGTCGACGCCCTGACCCGGCCGGAGAGCGTAACCATGATCCGGAAGGCACGGAAGGATTATGAACGGCATGCACGGTGACCATCCGACTGACGCCGCGTGGCGAAAGAGCTCCTACAGCAACGGGCAAGGCGGGTGTGTCGAGGTCGATGACTTGAACCCCGGAAGGGTGCGCGATTCCAAGGATCCTCATGGTCCTGCGCTGGTCTTCCGGTCGGACGCGTGGCAGTCGTTCGTGACCGCCGTCCGCTCCGGAGAGTTCGGCGACGTCTGACGCGTCCTGTGAACCGCCTCAGACCCCGCTGCCCGCAGATGGGCAGCGGGGTCTTCCGTTGCTGCTTTCGGGCACAGGGGCGATGTGGGCCCAGACGTACTTGCCGATGCCTCCGGGCCGGGACGAGTAGCCCCAGCGTTCGGCGAGTTCGTTGATGAGGAAGAGTCCGCGTCCGTGCTCGTCGGAGGGGGTGGGGGTGTGGAGGGACGGCCGGCCGCTGCCGGCGTCGTGGACTTCCAGCCGGAGGCGGGAGCCGGTGAGGGCGAAGCGGATCTCGATGTGGCAGTCGTCGGGCCCGTCGGAGTGCTGGACGGCGTTGGCGAAGAGTTCGCCGAGGAGGAGTTCGGCGGTGTCGCGGTAGCGGTCCCCGGAGGGCAGGCCCGCGAGGTAGGCCTGGAGCAAGTACCGGGCCAGGGGCGTGGATTCGATCTGCGAGTCGAGGCGCGCGACGAACGTGCGGGGCCGGTGGGTTTTGAGCATGACGAAGTACCTCGGGGGAGGGGTGCGTGCGAAGGGAGTGCGCCGTGCGCTGGGCTTGCCCAGGCGGCCAGACGGCGCTTGCCCGCAAGGGGGAGAGGCGTACCGGGAGTGTGACACGGGCGGCTGTGGATGGAGCGGACAGCCTCCCTACGGGCGAATCGGGAGCATTCGGGCGCCAGTGGGAGCGGACAGTGTGGGAGGGTGACCCGGCAGTCGGCCTGTCCCGGACGGTCCGCGCAGTGGCGCGTATCCGGGTCGCGGTGTCGGCGAGGTCATGAACGTTTCCTCACACGGTTGGGTTGAGTGCGATGGGCGTCACGCTGGGCGTGGTGGTGCTGACGATGGGAAACCGGCCGGCGGAGCTGACGGCTTTGCTGGACTCGGTGCGGGCCCAGGGCGGCGACAGTGACGGCGTGCGGACCGTGGTGCTCGGGCAGGGCGTGGAACTGCCCGAACTGCCGGACTGGGTGGACCCCGTGGAACTGCCCGAGAACCTCGGCATCCCCGGCGGCCGCAACGCCGGCGTCGAGCGGCTGCGCGAACTGGGCGGCATGGACGTGCTGGTCGTCCTGGACGACGACGGCCTGTTGCCCCGCACCGACACCTTCCGGCTGGTCCGGGAAGCCTTCGAGCAGGACCCGGGGCTCGGGATTGTGTCCTTCCGCATCGCGGACGAGACCGGGTTCACCCAGCGCCGGCACGTTCCCCGCCTCGGTGCCAGTGACCCGATGCGGTCCGGGCCGGTGACCACGTTCCTGGGCGGCGGCCACGCCATCCGGATGAGCGTGATCGACCAGGTCGGGCTGTTCCCGGGCGCGTTCTTCTACGCCCACGAGGAGACCGACTTCGCCTGGCGCGCCCTGGACGCGGGCTGGCACATCGACTACCGCGCCGACATGGTGCTCCAGCACCCCCGCACTGACCCGGCCAGGCACGCCACCTACTACCGGCTGACGGCCCGCAACCGGGTCTGGCTGGCCAAGCGCCACCTGCCGGCCATCCTGGTGCCGGTCTACCTCACCTCCTGGGCGGCCTACACGGTGGTCCGCCGGCCGCCGCTGTCCGGTCTCAAGGCGTGGTGGTCCGGCTTCTTCGAGGGCGTGCGCACGCCCTGTCCGCCACGACGGCCGATGCGGTGGAGCACGGTGTGGCGGATGGCGAAGTTGGGTCGGCCGCCGGTCTTCTGACAGATGGCCCGACACGGTCGGGTTCAGGTGGAGGAGGGCGTCGACGGCGCGCTGTACGTCCGTACTGGTTGTGAGCATGGGGGAGTGCCTCAGGGGAAGGACGGGCCGGTCGGCGGGCGGTAGTCAGACGGTGCGCGGGTCGCCGCCGAACGAGGATCGGAAGGCGGCGAATCCAGCGGCGGCGTCCGCGAGGGCCCGGCGGCGTGCGAGGTCAGCCGAGGTTCGGCGCGGCGGGTGCCCGTTGCCGTGGTCCGCGATGGCGCTGTCGGGGCAGGCAGTGGCGAGGAAGCTGCCACGGTCGCCGAGGGCGGCGGGGAGGCGGTCGTAGGACCCGATGCCCCGCACGGCCTGGCCGCTGGACACCATGTCGTGGGTCCAGGTGACCACGCCATGGATGGTGCGGGTGTTCAGAGCGTCGGTGATGGCCTGCCAGCCGGGCCGCTGGTCGAGCGGGCGTGTGGGGTCGTCGTCCGCCAGGGTGAGGGCAACTGTCCAGTCGCGGGCCTCGGCGAAGGCGCGAATGAGACTGGTGAGGATGAGGGCGGCGCCCTCGTCGCTGGTCGCGATGTACAGAGCGACGGCAACACGGCGGGTGGTCGGCCAGTCAGACTGAGATGGCGTCATGGTGCCAAGGCTGCCGCCGAGTCAGGCCATCGTGAACGTGCGGGGCGTGCCACTTTCGGAAGTCATACCGGCCCTGCGTGATACGTCTTGTATCAGTCCGATCTCAGTGAGTGAACAGGCTGATACCGAGGATGCCGCCGAGCTTTCGCACGCGGGTGGTGCTGGCGTGACCGGCACGCTGCATGATCGCCCCCGGAAGGGCCTGGTGGCGGGCCCAGTCAGGGTGTGCGCTGCATACCTGGAGAAGAGTGTCCAGGGCGGCGTCGTACTGGCGGGTGTCGGCTTGGGCGAGTGCGATGTCAAGGCCGAGCCGATTGCGGGCGGCCTGCGGCAGCGGGGACAGGTCGCCGAGGTTGCGGGCGAGCGTCAGGGCCGTGCCGGGGTCCCCCATGACGGTGTGGATGCCGATGGCCTGAGCGGTGACCGTGGTCGGCCCGTAGCTGGTGCCGTTGATCATCACATCGCGGCCCATCCGCGCTGCGACCGCGTGTCCCTGGGAGAGCAGGTCTCGGGCCCGGTCGGCGTCACCGCGGCGGGAGGCGACCACGGCGGCGAAGGTGACGTGCCACCCGTACGTGGCCAGCGTCTCCAGATCCCGTTCCGCGTAACGGGGTTCGATCGATGCGAACGCCTCCTCGGCGGTGGTGGTGGCCTGGTCGAGGCGTGCATCACGCATGTAGAGCCAGGACCGGCCGCAGTCCACCATGGCGGCCCGCAGCGGGTCGGCGGCCTTGTGGACGTGGTGGCGGGCATGGCCGATCGCCGCGTAGGCCAGGTCTCGGGCGCCGTGGAACTGGGCGGTGTAGGAGGCGAGTCGGTAGGCGTCGGCGAGGAGGCCATGAGCGGCGCACTGCTCGCTGTCCGGGGCAGAGCGCAGGAGGGCGGCGGCCTCGGTGATGGCGGGGGCCGCGAGACTGCCGGCGCGGGTGTAGTCCCCGGCCCGGTAATCCGCCCATGCCCGAGCCAGATCGGCGCGCAGTACTGCGGCGTCCGGAGGTTCGACGTCGGTTCCGACCCCTGCGGCGGTGTCGTGCACGGTGCGGGAGAGCCCTCGCAGCATGGCCCTGTCGCCGATCAGCGAGGCCCTTCGGGGTGCCTGCTGTCCAAGAATCACCGGCACGTCCGCATGCAGTGCGGCGGACAGTTTGAGCAGTGACGGCAGGCCGATGCTGCCCCCCTCCTTCTCGGCCTTGCGAACGGTCGGCACGGACACCCCGGCGGCCTCGGCGAGTTCTTCCTGCGTCATGCCTGCCCGCAACATCTTGATGCGCTGGCCGGTGGAGTAGTCGGACCACTGCGTCATGGGAGCCTCCGAAGGTGAGCGGCCTCAGAACGGACCGTACCCCCGCCACTCCGCTCCCGGTGCCGGAACGACCTGGCTGTCAGCCGTGTTGGCGGCAGCTCGGAGAGTATCTGGGCTTCGAGGACGGCAGTGATGCCGAGCGCTTCGACGGCGACATGATCATGACGTTACCGCTGCTCGGTAGGATCGGCCATGACGCCCGGATGGCGCATCTACGGTGGGCCCAGGACGACGGTGTGTCCGATCGCTGTGGTCGACGAGGCCACCTCGCTACTCGCGATAGTCCTTCAGGGCTCTTATCCTCCTGCACATGAGCAACGGTGCCGGGAAGACGCCGCTCCACTCGGTGTCCGTCGCCGGAGTGGTGGTGCGCGAGGACGGCTGCGTGCTGGCGATTCGTCGGGCTGACAACGGAACTTGGGAACCCCCGGGTGGCGTGCTGGAACTGGGCGAGACCATCGAGGACGGCGTGCGCCGCGAGATCTACGAGGAGACCGGGATCAAGGTCGGCGTGGAGCGGCTGACCGGCGTCTACAAGAACGTGAGCCGAGGGATCGTCGCCCTCGTCCTTCGCTGCCGACCGGAGAGCGAGGCGATGCGGCTCTCGGAGGAGTCGGTCGAGGTCGCTTGGCTCTCGCCGGCCGAGGTCTCCGAACGCATGGCCGAGGTCTATGCCGTACGTGTCCTGGACGGGCTTCGGGGCGACGCTGCGCCAAGTGTCCGGGCTCATGACGGTCGTCACCTGCTGTGACAGGCCAGGCGGCGGAGGTGGTGGGCCATGTCCAGGCGTGTCTAGGAGGGTGCCCCGGACGCTCCGCGGCGGACTCACTGGTTTTGGCCGCTTCCATGGTCGTCCCGACATCCGGAAGCGGTTGGCTGACTGGCGCTCCGGGGCGATTCTCGTGGTGCGCCAGCCACTGTTCGTTGTTCGGCCGCAGGTCCAACGCGCTGTGAAGGCTCAGAGCTCGGCAGGGAATCCCAGCAGAGCTGCGATCCGGGCGGGAGTGCCAGGCTGCCCGTCGGCGAGGACGGTGGTGATGCCGAGGGCTTCGGCCGGGGGCAGGTTCCTCGGGTGGTCGTCCACGAACAGGCAGGCCTCGCCGGGCAGTTCGAGTCGGTCCAGGGTGAGCTGGTAGATCGCCGGATCGGGCTTGGCCAGACCCTCCCGCTCGGAGATCACCGTCACGTCGAACAGCTCCCACACACCCAGGGCCTCGTACGGGTCGTACGGGTCGAGGCCGAAGGAGTTGGACAGCAGCGCTACCTTGACGCCGGCCCGCCGTGCCGAGCGGGCGAGCGTGATCATGTCGTCGGCGGGCCGGACGCCCGACCACGCTCGGCCCATCAGGTTCTCGTGCTCCGGCACGCCGAGGATGGGAGCCACCCGCCGGTTCCACTCCGCCTGGCTCAGCCGGCCGGCTTCGAGTTCGGTGTACAGGCGGCTGGCTTCCGGCTCGTAACCGAGCGTCTGCCGCCACGCCCCGGCGTCGAGGCCCTGGGCGAGGCACCACTCGCCGTGTGCGGGGCCGGCGTTGGCGGTCAGTACGCCGACGAAGTCCAGGATCAGAGCTGCGAAGGGGAGTCCGGCCTCGCCGGGGCGGGTGGCGGTCGGGGTGGTCAGTGTCATGCGGGGGTCGTCCTCTCCTGTCACTTCCGGGCGTTGAGGCGGCGGGTGGGTTCGGCGGTGGTGGGGTCTTCGGGCCAGGGGTGGCGGGGGTAGCGGCCCCTGAGGTCGGCGCGGACGGCGCGGTAGCCCTCGCGCCAGAACGACTCCAGATCACCGGTGACGGCGGCGGGGCGGCCGGCGGGGGAGAGGAGGTGGATGGTGAGGGGCACACGGCCAGCGGCGAGGGTGGGGGTCTTGGTCCAGCCGAAGAGTTCTTGCAACTTGGCGGCCAGCACTGGGCGTTCGGTCGTGTAGTCGACTCGTATCTTCGATCCGCTGGGCACCGTGATGCGCTCGGGGGCCAGGTCGTCCAGGCGGCCGGCTTCACCGGTGGCCCAGGGGAGGAGGCGTTGGAGGGCAGCGGTCGTGTCGATCCTCGCGAGGTCGGTGCGGCGGCGGGCGCGGGAGAGTTCGGGCTCCAGCCACTCGTCGGCGCGGGCGAGGAGGGCCTCGTCGCTGACGTCCGGCCAGGGGGCGCCGATGGCACTGTGGAGGAAGGCGAGGCGCTCGCGCAGGTTCGACCGGAATGTCAGCAGGGTGCTCACTCCCTCGCGGGCGAGGCCTTCGAGGAGGGCAGACCGGACGAGCAAGGGGTCGGGGCGGTTGAGCGGCTTCTCGGCCAGCTCGATGGCGCCCAGCGATTCCACCCGGCGGGAGACGACTTCGCTCCGCCGGGTGTCCCAGTGGACTTCGGCACGGTTGCTGAGCAGCGGCGCCCCGGCGGCCAGGGCGGTGGCCTCGTCGAGCGCCGCCGCGTGCAGGATGCGCGCCGAGTGCGACCCCGCCGGGCGGTCGGCGACGGCGACGGCGAGCCAGGGCAGGGCGCCGAGCACGGTGCCGGGGGCGAGTTCGGCGGCTGTGCCGGAGGCCATCAGGTACGGGCTGCGTTCGCCGGGGGCGGGCCGTTCGACGCGGGCGCGGGCGATCCGCTCCGGGAAGGCGAGGGCGACGACGAGTCCGGCGGCGGCCGCGTCGGGCAGGTCGGTGGCGGGTTCGTCGGAGGTGGCGCGGAGCAGGCGGCGGACTTCGTCGCGCCAGCGGCCGGCGTACGGGTCCTTCGTGGACCGGACGGTCCGCCAGACCGCCCCGAGGTCGTCGCCCAGTGCCCGCGGCGGCTCCTCGGAGAGCAGTGCGACGACCTCGGCCGCCCGTCGCGCTCCGACCGCCGCCGCCCCGTCGACGAGGGCGCGCCCCAGTCGGGGGTGCAGCCCGGTGCGGGCGAGCCGGACGCCACGCGGCGTGGCCCGCCCGTCCGGGGAGACCGCGCCGAGGGCAGTCAGGGTCTGTCGGGCGGCGGCCATCGCCCCGGCGGGCGGGGCGTCGGGCAGGGCGAGGCCGGTGGCGTCCGGGTCGCCCCAGCAGGCGGCCTGGAGGGCGAAGGGGGTGAGGTCGGCGAGCGCGATCTCGGGGGTGGGGAAGCGGGCGGCGAGGGCGTCCTCGGCCTCGTTCCAGCAGCGGTAGACGGTGCCGGGGGCTTCGCGCCCGGCGCGGCCGGCGCGTTGGCGGGCGGCGGCGAGCGAGGCGCGGACGGTGACCAGCCCGGCGAGGCCGCGGGCGTGGTCGGTGCGGGGTTCGCGGGCCAGTCCGGCGTCGACGACGACCCGGACGCCGGGCACGGTGAGCGAGGATTCGGCGACGGCGGTGGTGAGCACGACCCGCCGTGAAGGGGACGGGGTGAGCGCGGCGTCCTGGACGGCCTGCGGGGCGCGGCCGTGCAGTTGGAGGACATCAACAGAAGGCAGGCCGCCCAGCTGCCCGGCGACCCGGGAGATCTCGCCGACGCCGGGCAGGAAGCAGAGCACGTCCCCGTCCCGCTCGTTCAGCGCTCGCCGCACCACCGCCGCGACGTGGTCGAGCAGCGCCGGGTCGACCCGGGTGCCGTGGGCGGGCCGGACGGCGCGCGGCGGCGGTGCCCAGACGACCTCGACCGGGTGGGAGGTCCCGTGCGCCTCCACCACCGGGGCGCCGCCGAGGAGTTCGGCCCAGGCCTCGGTGTCGGAGGTGGCGGAGGCGCAGACCAGGCGCAGTTCGGGCCGCAGCGCCGCCCGGACGTCCAGCAGGAAGGCGAGCGCGGTGTCGGCGTCGAGGTGCCGTTCGTGGCACTCGTCCAGGACGACGACGTCCACGCCGGGCAACTCCTGGTCGCGCTGGAGGCGTTGCAGCAGGACGCCGGTGGTGACGACCTCGACGACGGTGTCCGGCCCGGTGCGGCGCTCGCCGCGCACCGTGTACCCGACCTCGCGGCCCACGGACGAGCCGAGCAGCCAGGCCATCCGCCGGGCGGCGGCCCGTACGGCGAGCCGGCGCGGTTCGGCGACCAGCACCCGGCGTACGGGCCGGCCGTCGGCGAGCAGTCCGGCCAGGGCGAGCGGCACCAGGGTGGTCTTGCCGGTGCCGGGCGGCGCGGCGAGGACGGCGGTGCCGGGGCCGTCCAGCGCGTCGTGCAGGGCGGGCAGGGCGGTGCGGACGGGCAGTTCGCGCCAGGCCGGGTTCAGCAAGACATCAGCCCCGTTCGGCGACGAAGATCGCGGTCCCGGGGATCAGCCGTCCGCGCAGCGGGGACCAGCCGCCCCACTCCTGCTCCAGGCCGGCCGGCCACTCGGGCTCGACCAGGTCGACCAGCCGGAAGCCGGCGGCGACGAGTTCGCGGACCCGGTCGCCGACGGTGCGGTGGTGCTCGACGTAGGTGGCCCGGCCCTGTTCGTCCTGCTCGACGTAGGGGGTGCGGTCGAAGTAGGAGGAGGTCGCGGTGAGGCCCTCGACGTCGGGCTCGTCCGGGAAGGCCCAGCGGATCGGGTGGGTCACCGAGAACACCCAGCGCCCGCCGGGCCGCAGGACCCGGTGGACCTCGCGCATCAGGGCGGCGGTGTCGGCGCTGAACGGGACGGCGCCGTAGGCGGAGCAGGCGAGGTCGAAGGAGGCGTCGGCGAAGGGGAGGACGGCGGCGTCGGCCTGGACGACGGCGACGGGCGTGGTGCCGCGGCCGAGGTCGATCCGGCGGGAGTGCTGGAGCTGGCGGTAGGAGATGTCGAGGGCGACCGGCCGGGCGTCCCGGGCGGCCAGCCAGCGGGAGCACTGGGCGGCGCCGGCGCCGATCTCCAGCACGTCGCGGCCGGCGACGTCGCCGAGCAGGCGGGCGTCGGCCTCGTCCAGGCCCTCGGGGCACCAGGTGAAGCGGTCGTCGCCGAGGAACTCGCCGTGCTCGTCCTGGTACTCGTCGGCGTTGCGGTCCCACCAGTGCCGGCTGGCCCGGCTGCTCTCCCCGGTGCCGGCCGCGCGGCGCACCGCGTCGTCGCCCTCTTCCTCGACCCGCGCGGCGGAGGTGTCAAGATCGTGCAGGTCTGCTTGGGGGGTGGTGGCCACGGTGACAATGCCCATCGCGTAGGGTATGGAGTGCGGAAGCGCCGCTGCCGCGAACCGGCCCGTCAGGGTCCGGATCCTGGCGGTGGCATCCGGGGACGTGGCCCCTTCGGGCGCCGCCGCGAGGCGCGCATTCGGAGGATATGGCCTGATCCGTACCGGGCTCCACCGTCTTGCCGTCCTTCGGCATTGACCGTGCCTGGCCGTCCCCGTATGCTACAAGTTGCGCTGCGGGCCTGCGCGCCTCGGACGGAGCAGGTCGCGCTCGCATCTGTCGAAGACCCCACGGTCGCAAGACGGACGCCGGTTCTCGTTGTTACGGGACCACCGGTGTGCCGTGTTCTTGGCTGTCCGGCTTTCGGTGGGAGCGATACGGGCCCTCCGCGTGGCATTACCTACGACTTTCATGTCCGTACCGGAGCCCTTTTCCTAATGACGAGCCCCACCGACTCCTCCCTCAGCACCACCCCGCAGGTCGCGGTCAACGACATCGGCGACGCGGAGGCCTTCCTCGCCGCCATCGACGAGACCATCAAGTACTTCAACGATGGCGACATCGTCGAGGGCGTCATCGTGAAGGTCGACCGTGACGAGGTCCTCCTCGACATCGGTTACAAGACCGAGGGCGTCATCCCGTCCCGCGAGCTCTCGATCAAGCACGACGTTGACCCGCACGAGGTCGTCGCCGTCGGTGACAACATCGAGGCCCTGGTTCTCCAGAAGGAGGACAAGGAGGGTCGTCTCATCCTGTCCAAGAAGCGCGCTCAGTACGAGCGTGCCTGGGGCACGATCGAGAAGATCAAGGAAGAGGACGGCATCGTCACCGGTACCGTCATCGAGGTCGTCAAGGGTGGTCTCATCCTCGACATCGGCCTCCGTGGCTTCCTTCCGGCCTCGCTCGTCGAGATGCGCCGCGTCCGCGACCTCCAGCCCTACGTGGGCAAGGAGCTCGAGGCCAAGATCATCGAGCTGGACAAGAACCGCAACAACGTGGTCCTGTCCCGCCGTGCCTGGCTGGAGCAGACCCAGAGCGAGGTCCGCCAGACCTTCCTCACCACCCTGCAGAAGGGCCAGGTGCGCTCCGGCGTCGTCTCCTCGATCGTCAACTTCGGTGCCTTCGTGGACCTGGGTGGCGTCGACGGCCTGGTGCACGTCTCCGAGCTGTCCTGGAAGCACATCGACCACCCGTCCGAGGTTGTCGAGGTCGGCCAGGAGGTCACCGTCGAGGTTCTCGACGTTGACATGGACCGCGAGCGCGTCTCCCTGTCGCTGAAGGCGACCCAGGAGGACCCGTGGCAGCAGTTCGCCCGTACCCACCAGATCGGCCAGGTCGTTCCGGGTAAGGTCACCAAGCTGGTTCCGTTCGGTGCGTTCGTCCGCGTGGACGAGGGCATCGAGGGTCTGGTCCACATCTCCGAGCTGGCCGAGCGCCACGTCGAGATCCCGGAGCAGGTCGTCCAGGTCGGCGACGAGATCTTCGTCAAGGTCATCGACATCGACCTCGAGCGTCGCCGCATCAGCCTGTCGCTCAAGCAGGCCAACGAGGCCCTGGGTGCCAACCCGGCCGAGGTCGAGTTCGACCCGACCCTGTACGGCATGGCCGCCTCGTACGACGACCAGGGCAACTACATCTACCCGGAGGGCTTCGACCCCGAGGCGAACGACTGGCTGCCCGGCTTCGAGAAGCAGCGCGAGGAGTGGGAGCGCCAGTACGCCGAGGCGCAGTCGCGCTTCGAGCAGCACCAGGCGCAGGTCATCAAGAGCCGCGAGGCCGACGCCCAGGCCGCCGAGGAGGGTGGCGACGCCGTCGCCGCTGCCGCCGGTGGTTCCTACTCGTCCAGCAGCGACGAGGGCTCGGGCGCCCTGGCCTCCGACGAGGCCCTGGCCGCTCTGCGCGAGAAGCTGGCCGGCGGCCAGAGCTGAGGCTCTCGCTTCCCGCTAGCCGATAGCTAGACGGTGGGCTCCACCCGGATTTCCGGGTGGGGCCCATTTGTTTTTCCCCATGCGCTTTCCGTCATTTGCTTTTCGCCCTGACTTATCACGCCCTGACTTATGTGTGGTTTATGTGAAGGAAAGTGTGAGATGGGGCTCATTGCCCATCTATAGGCCGTAGTTCGGGTTGCCCCTAGATTGAGGGGAGCCGCCCGAAAGGCTCCTCATGCGCACTCCCTCTCCCGCCGCCCCCACCGCCGTGGTCGGCGGCAGGCTCGCGGCCGTCGGCCGGTTCTGCTTCCGCCACCGCCGCTGGGTGCTCGGCCTGTGGGCCGTCGTCCTGGTGGTCGGCGTCCTGATCGGGGGCCGGGTCTTCGAGGGCTCGGTGGCCGGGGCCTCCTCCGCCAGCGCCGAGGCCGACCGGGGCGGTGCGGTGGTCGCCGCCGCCGACCCGGCCAAGGGCACCGTCACCGCCGTGGTGGACGGCCGACCGGTGGACGATCCGCAGGTGAGGGCCGCCGTCGAGCGGGCCACCGCCGAGATCGCCGCCCTGCCCGGGGTCTCCTCCGCCCTCGACGCGTACGGCACCGGACCGGCGCCGGCCGCGCTGCGCTCCGCCGACGGGACGGCGAGCCTGGTCACCGTACGGATGGCCGACACCGCGAGCACCGCCCAGACCGACGCCGTCACCCAGCGGCTCGCCGCGCTGAACGGGGCGGGCGGCGCCCACGTCACGGTCGGCGGGGACCTGGTGCTCCAGCAGGAGGTCAAGAAGCAGACCGAGAAGGACACCCGGTTCGGCGAGCTGGTGACGCTGCCGCTCACGCTGATCGTCATGGTGCTGGTCTTCGGCGGGCTGGCGGCGGCCGCGCTGCCGGCGATCGGGGCGGTCGCCTCGGTGGGCGGCGCGCTGCTGGCGATGTTCGGGTTCAGCCGGATCATGGACATCGACACCAGCGTGCTGCCGATCGCCACGGTGCTGGGGCTCGGCCTCTCGATCGACTACGCGCTGCTCATGGTGAATCGTTTCCGCGAGGAACGCGGCCACGGCGCGGACATCGCCGCCGCCGTCGAACGGACCGCGGCGACCGCCGGACGCACCGTGGCCTTCTCCGGACTGACCGTCGCCGTCGCCCTCTCCGGTCTGTTCGTCTTCACCAGCCCGGTGCTCGGCGCGGTGGCCGCGGCCGGGGTGAGCGTGGTGGTGATCGCCGTCGCCGCCGCGCTGACCCTGATCCCCGCCCTGCTCGGCTTCGCCGGCGCGCGGATCAAGGCGCCCACCGCGCCCGTGGCCGACGAGGGGTTCTTCAGCCGGACCGTGCGCCGGGTGCGCAAGCGGGCGGTCCTGGTCACGCTCGCCTCGGTGGCGCTGCTGATGGCGGCCGGGGCGCCGTTCCTCCACGCCGAGATGCGCAGCTCCGGCGCCGCCGTCCTGCCCGCCTCCTCGGCCGGACGGCAGGTCGCCGAGACGATCGACCAGCGCTTCCCGCAGGCCTCGGCCGCGCCGATCACCGTGGTGGTCGAGGGCGGGGCACCGGTGGCGCAGGCGTACGCGGACGAGGTGGTCGCCAAGCTGCCCGGGGTGAGCGGGGTGCGGGCCGTGTCGCCGGTGGGCGACGCGGTCTCCACGATCGACGTCCTGGTGCCCGGGGACCCGCAGGGCGGGCAGGCCAGGCAGGTGGTCGAGGAGCTGCGGGCCGACCGCGGCGGGCTGACCACCTACGTCACCGGCGGCGCGGCCTCGGTGGTGGACTTCCAGGACGAGCTGCTCTCGCGCGGACCGTGGGCGCTGGGCCTGGTCGCGGCCGGGACGCTGGTGCTGCTCTTCCTGATGACCGGCTCGGTGGTGATGCCGGTCAAGGCGCTGCTGATGAACCTGCTCTCGCTGGGCGCCTCGCTCGGCGCGCTCACCCTGGTGTTCCAGGACGGCTGGTTCAGCGGGCTGCTCGGGTTCAGCCCGACCGGCGGGCTGGAGACCTTCATACCGGTGCTGGTCTTCGCCTTCGCCTTCGGGCTGTCGATGGACTACGAGGTGTTCCTGCTCGCCCGGATCAGGGAGCTGACCCTGCGCGGGCACGACTGCGTCCGGGCGGTGGAGCTGGGCGTGCAGCGCAGCGGTCGGATCATCACCTCGGCGGCGCTGCTGATGGTGATCGTCTTCGCCGGGTTCGCGCTCGGGGACATGCTGATGGTCAAGCAGATGGGCATCGCGCTGGCCGTCGCCGTCGCGGTGGACGCCACCCTGGTGCGGTGCCTGCTGGTGCCCGCCGCGATGAGCCTGTTCGGTGAGTTCAACTGGTGGGCGCCCGCCCCGCTGCGGCGGCTGCACCGGCGGTTCGGACTGAGCGAGCACGTCGACCTGCCGGAGATCGGGGCGGCGGATGTCCCGGCGCCGCGGCCGGTGGTGCCGGCGGCGGAGAGCGGGTCGGTGCCGGAGATCGGGGCGGCGGTGGTCCCGGCGCCGAGGCCGGCCGACGGGGAGGCGGCGGCCCGCGACGGCCTGGTGGGCTCAGCCCAGCCGGCGTAGCAGGTCGACCGCGGCGCGGAGCCGCTCCCGTTCGGCGGGGTCGAGGCGGGACTCGATGGCGGTGGCGATCCGGTGTTCGCGGCGGGCGCGCTGGTCGAGCAGGGCGGTGCGGCCGGCCCCGGTGGCGGTGACGAGCAGCTTGCGGCCGTCGGTGGGGTGGGGCTGTTGGACGACCAGTCCGGCCTCGGTCATCAGCGCGACGGTGCGGGCCATCGACTGGTGGCGGACCCGCTGGAGGGCGGCGAGTTCGGCGACCGTGCAGGAGCGTTCGTCGCGGACCAGCAGGCCGAGGACGGCGGCCTGGTTCTGCGGCAGTTCGTCGCTGTCGCGCAGGGAGCGGACCAGGCTGCCGAGGGCGGCGCGCAGGTCGGCGGCGAGTTCCAGGGTGTCCGGGTGCGGGGCTTCGCTGGTCATGGGGGAAGTCTATCGGCAAAATGTCCAGCACTGCTGTACAGCCTTGCTGTAGGGTTTCGAGCATGCGAATCACCAAGTTCGGACATGCCTGCGTACGCGTCGAGCACGGCGGCAGCACGGTCGTCGTCGACCCCGGGAGCTTCACCGACCCCGCCGCCCTGGCCGGGGCGGACGCCGTCCTGATCACCCACGAGCACATGGACCACTTCGAGGAGTCCCGGCTGCGCGCCGCGCTGGAGGCCGACCCGGCGCTGCGGGTGTGGACCAACCGGGCCGTCGCCGACCAGCTGGACGGCGTGGCGCAGCGGGTCGGCGTGGTCGGCGAGGGCGACGCCTTCGAGGTCGGCGGGCTCGGCGTCTCGGTGCACGGCGAGTGGCACGCGGAGATCCACCGGGACCTCCCGCCGGTGCGGAACATCGGCTTCCTCTTCGACGGCCGGCTGTTCCACCCCGGCGACGCGTTCACCGTGCCGCCGCACGCCGTGGAGACCCTGCTGCTGCCGATCGCGGCCCCCTGGAGCAAGGCCTCCGAGGTGGTCGACTACGTCCGGGAAGCCTCGCCGCGCCGGGCGGTGCCGGTGCACGAGGCGGTGCTCAGCCCGATCGGGCTCGCCGTGCAGACCCGGCTGGTCGGGCCGGACGGGCCGGGGACGGGTGCGGAGCTGTTGGTGCTGGGGGAGGGCGAGAGCCTGGAGCTGGGCTGACCGGGCCTGTGCTCGACCGGATCCGGGCTTCGCCGGGCCTGTTCGGGTCGGAGCCGGGCCGACCGGGCCTGGGCCGGCCGGGCCTCTGCTGACGGGTTCGAGGGGGCACCGGTAGCCTGACGCCATGCTGAAGATCGGACTGACGGGCGGCATCGGTGCGGGCAAGAGCGAGGTGTCCCGGCTGTTCGCCGCGCACGGCGCGGTGATCGTGGACTCCGACGTGATCGCCCGCGAGGTGGTCGCCCCCGGAACGGACGGTCTGGCGGTCGTGGTCGCCGAGTTCGGACCGGGGGTGCTGCGGGAGGACGGCTCGCTGGACCGTCCGGCGCTCGGCGCGGTCGTGTTCGCCGACCCGGAGCGGCTGAAGGCGCTGAACGCGATCGTCCACCCGCTGGTGCGGACCCGCTCCGCCGAGCTGGAGGCGGCGGCCGCGCCGGACGCGGTCGTGGTGCACGACGTGCCGCTGCTGGCCGAGAACGGCCTGGCGCCGCTGTTCGACCTGGTCGTGGTGGTGGACGCGGCCGACGAGGTGCGGCTGGACCGGCTGGTGCGGCTGCGCGGGATGGCCGAGGAGGAGGCCCGGGCCCGGATGGCCGCGCAGGCCTCCCGGGACGGGCGGTTGGCGATCGCGGACCTGGTGATCGACAACGGCGGCGGCCTGGCGGAGCTGGAGGCGCGGGTGGCCGAGGTCTGGGCGGAGCTGGTGCGGCGCGCGGCGGCCTGACGCCGGGTCGGCCCCCGGCGGCCGATCGGGGCGGCCGGCGGCCGTCGGCCCGAGCAGTCGTCGGACCGAGTGGCCGGGAAGGGACTGGTGGAAGGCTCCGGCGGGAGGGGAGCATGGCGGAATGGATGATCGTTTCTCGCCCGCGCCGCCGCTCGCCGGACAGCCTCCCGCCGGACAGTCTCCCGCCGAACAGCCGCTCGTCGGAGCGCCCGTGGTCGAACGGCTCGCGCAGTACGGCCGCGCCGAGCAGGCCGAGATCCTCGGCCCCGGGGACGACCCGTACGGCGTCGCGTACACGGGGCTGAGCTTCCGCCCCAAGGAGATCCACTTCGGCATCCGGGCCGCCGACGGCCGGCTCGTCGCCCACACCGGACTGGTGCCGCTGCCGCTCACCGTGGGCGGCACCGACCTGGCCGTGATGGGCGTCGGCGGGGTCTGCGTCGCGCCCGACCGGCGCCACGGCGGCCTCGCGCAGGCCGTGGTCGGGGCCGCCCTCGACCACGCGCGCACGCTCGGCCACCGGTACGCGCTGCTGTTCTGCCGCCCGCCGCTGGCCGCGTTCTACCGGGGGCTCGGCTTCCGGGAGGTGGCCGAGCGGGTGACGGTGGAACAGCCGGAGGGACGGCTGGCGGAGATGCCGCTGCGCACCATGTGGGCGCCGCTGGCCGTCGGGGCCGGGTGGCCGGAGGGGCCGGTGCGGCTGCGGTCGCTGCCGATGTGAGACGCGCTCGCGCATGAGGCGCGCTCAGGTGCGGGGCTTGATCAGGCCGTTGTGACCGTCGCGGCCGGGGTGCCCGCGTCCGCGTGCGCCACGGCGGCGCCGGCCAGGGCGCGGATCATGGGGTGCGCCCGGGTGCCGTCGCCGGACAGCTCGGGCTGGAAGAGCGAGGCCAGGAAGAACGGGTGGCCGGGCAGCTCCAGGACGCGCACCTCGCCCGACTCGTCCGCGCCGCTGAACCGCAGGCCGTGCGCGGCCAGCCGCTCCAGGTAGGCGCCGTTGAGGCCGTACGCGCAGTGGTAGCGCTCCAGGGTGCGGGTGGCGCCGAGGACCCGCTCGGCGAGGCTCCCCGGGGTGACGGTGACGGCCCCCTCGTGGCCGACCAGCGAACAGGCCAGCGGGACGATCACCTGCTGCTCCGCGTCCGGGTGGTCCTCGCCGTTCACGGCCCCGGCCAGGCCGCAGACGTTCCGGGCGTACTCCAGCACCGCGTGCTGGAACCCGGCGCAGGTGCCGAGGAAGGGGATGCCGCGCTCGCGGGCGGTCCGGACGGCGGCCAGCGCGCCGGCCTCGCTGCGGAACGGGCTGCCGGGCAGCAGCCAGACCGCGTCGAAGCCGTCCAGGGCGCCGGGCGCGGCGGCGTCCCCGGTCGGGATCCAGTAGGCGTCCAGGACGAGGTGGTCGTGCTCGGCGAGGGCGTCCAGCAGGCCGGGGATCCGGGCGTGCGAGCGGACGGCGGGGGAGCGGTCGCCGACGAGGGCGACCCGGGGGGTCTGATGCGTCATGCGGCTATCCTGACCCCGCACCCGAGATCAGCGCCAACGATGATTCCTTAAGCTTCGATCAGAACGGTTGATGTCCACCGTGGACCCGCAGCAGCTGCGCACCTTCGTCACCGTCGCCCGCCTCGCCTCCTTCTCGGAGGCGGCCCGGGAGCTCGGCTACACCCAGTCCGCGGTCTCCCAGCAGATCGCCGCGCTGGAGGCGGACCTCGGGACCGCGCTGCTGCTCCGCCGCCCGGTCGGCCCGACCGGGGCCGGGCAGCGGCTGCTGGAGCACGCCGCACCGCTGCTGGTCCGGCTGGAGGCGGCGCGCGCCGACGTCGCACGCCTGGCGGGCGCTGCGAACACCCGGCTGGTGCTCGGGGCCACCGCGCTGGCGGTCGGTGCGGCACTGGGGCGCGCACTCGGCGAGGTGCGCCGGGCGTACCCGAGGGTGGAACCGGTGGTCCGGGTCCTCGCCCAGGACGTGCTGCCCGCCCAGGTCGCCACCGGCGAGGTCGACCTCGCCCTGGTCGACGGACTGGCCGCGCCCAGCGACCCGCTGCCGCTGCCCGACGTCGGGCCGCTGCGCACCGTCGCGGTGGCCGAGCGGCCGGTCGCCGTCGCGCTGCCCGTCGGCCACCCGCTGGCCGGGCGCGCCGGCCTCGCGCTCGCCGACCTCTCCGCCGCCCGCTGGCTGGACGCCCCCGACCTCACCCCGCCCGCGGCCCGGCTGTGCGCGGCCGCGGGCGTCGACGGCTTCCGGCCGGCCACCCGCTACCAGGGCACCGACCTGCACGGACTGCTCGCGCTGGTGGCGGCCGGGCACGGGCTCACCCTGCTGCCCGAGCCGGTGCTCGACGCGGCGCCCGGGGTCGGGTACGCGCCGATCGCCGCGCCCCGGCTGGTGCACCGCACCGAACTCGTCCACGGCAGCCTGCCGGAGGGGCCGGCGGCGCTGCTGGCGCGGCTGCTGGAGTCGTCCCGGGGCTAGAGGTCTGCGGCCTTGGAAATCGGTTGCGCGGGCCAATGGTGCCGATGGAATGATCAGGCGATGAGCACCGGAATCATCATCAGACAGGTACGGGTCGAGGACTGGCAGCGGGCCCGGGACCTCCGCCTCGACGCGCTGCGGGACCCGGTCGCGGCCGTGGCCTTCCTGGAGGTCTACGAGCAGGCCGTCACCAAGCCCGACGAGTTCTGGCAGGACCGCACGACCCGGGCGGCGACGGACCCGCACGCGGCGCAGTTCATCGCGGAGGCCGAGGACGGGCGCTGGCTCGGCAGCATGACCGGGGTGGTCGAGCTGACCGGCGGGAACGGCGCTCTGGAGGGCGACGTCATCGAGGTCGACCAGGTGCACGTGGTCGGGGTGTTCGTCCGCGAGGAGGCGCGGGGCACCGGGCTGGCGCTCGACCTGATCCGGACCCTCCAGGAGTGGGCGTGGTCGCTCACCGGGCCCAGGATCGAGCGGGTGCGGCTGTTCGTCCACGAGGACAACCCCCGGGCCGAGGCGATGTACCGGAAGGCCGGCTTCGAGCCCTCCGGGGTGACGCTGCCGGCGCCCGGCGGCCTGGCCGGCCGGGAGGTCGAACTGGCGGTCCTGCGGGGCTGACCGCACGGCCGGGAGGCGGGGGCGGGGAGACGGGCGCGGGGAGACGGGGGCGGGGCGCTCGTCGGGGCGCGGTTGTGGAGACGCGGTCACCAGGCGTTCACGTCACGGATCTGACGGTGGTCGGCCGGGTGGTGCTGTCATGAGCACAGTCGCCCGGCGAGAGGCCGGGCCGGACCAGGAGTGCTTCCCCCATGATGCTCCGTCACCGTCTCACCGTCACCGCCTCGGCGGCCGCCCTCGCCGCCGCCGGGCTCGCCGCCGGCACCGCGCAGGCCGCCGCCCCGGCCCACGGCACCGCCCAGAAGGCCCGTACGCTCGCGGCGAGTTGTTCGCAGGCGTACCTGCCGCTGCCCGACCCGTCCTGCACCCCCGGTGCGTACAACCCGGACGTCACCCAGGCGACCATCGGCCAGACCATCTGCGTCTCCGGCTGGACCGCCACCGTCCGCCCGCCGACCAGCTACACCAACGCGCTGAAGGTGCAGCAGATCGCGGCCTACGGCTACGCGGACACCAGCACGGCGGACTACGAGGAGGACCACCTCGTCCCGCTGGAGCTCGGCGGCGCCCCGCGCGACCCGGCCAACCTGTGGCCCGAGCCGCGCTACGGCAGCCAGCCGGCGCAGAGCAAGGACTCCGTCGAGACCAAGCTCAAGAACGCGGTCTGCGGCGGCCGGGCCGGCCTCGACGACGCGCGCGCCGCGATCGCGAAGGACTGGACCACCGCGCTCAGCGTCCTGGGGCTGTGAGCCCGGGCCTGATCTGATCGGGCCGCCCGGTCCGTCCGCCCCCGTCCCGGTCCTCGGGAGGGGTCGGGCGGACCGGGCGCGCGCCGGACGTCAGCGCCCGTCGCAGCCGGGGAGCGCCTCGCACATCGCCGCCGTCATGCCGGTGCCGACGGCCTTGTCCTCGGGGGCCTTCCAGGCGTCCTTGGGCTGGGCACCGGCCTTGGTGGTGGCCCAGACGGCCAGCTCGCTGACCGTACCGCCGTCGCCGACCACGTACTCGTGCAGGGTGACGGTGCCGCCGTCGGCCTGCGGAACGGTCAGGACGGCGGCGAAGTACGGCGCGTCCGGGGCGCTTTCGACCTTCACGGTGGCGCCGGGCGCGGTCTTGGCACAGGACTTGAGCGCCTCCGCCAGGCGGGCCTCGGCCATGTTGGTGGACTGCTTGGCGGCGCTGCTGTGGACCGGGTCGCCGTGGAACAGCAGGGTCTGCTGGGCCGCCCAGCGGTCCCCGCCGAAGCCGACCTCGGACTTCGCGGCGGCGGTGCCCGTGAACAGCGGCTCGTCGTCCTTGGCGATCGCGGCGCGGCACAGCTCCAGGCCCTTGAACTGGACCGGCCCGGAGACCTGCTTGGCGTTGGCCGCCAGCGGCGTGTAGTGGTAACTCTCGTCCATCGGGATGTTCTTGGTGTCCATCCAGGCCTTGTCCGGGATGCCCTTGTCGGAGCCGGCGGGCTTGGTGGGGTTGGTGCTGGGCGTGGGGGCCGCGGCGGGGAGGGCGGTCTGGCCGCCGTCCCCGCTGTCGGGCCCGCAGGCGCTGAGCGCGCCCAGGCAGACGAGGGCGGCGGCGGTGGCGGTGACGACTCTGGTGGTGCGCAACTGACTGTTCCTCGGGTGTCCGGTGGCGTGGAACGGGGTCGGCCGCGCACCGCCCTGCCGTTGGGGGCGAAGGGCGGGGTCGGCCGCGGGCCGCTGGTGCGCGGCGCCGGCCGTCCGTCCTCGCCGCCCGCGCGACGCGCGGTCGCGGGCACTCGGCATGGCGGGCCTCCCCCTGTGCGTTAGGGCCGTCGGCTCCTCGGCCCGCCGCCCGCCTCGGAGATGAGGGGCGGTCAGGGTCGTGGCGGCGCATCGGCGGCGGTCGAAACCTATGCCACCGAACGGCCGCTCGCAAAGCCGGGTTCCGGCCGGAGGCCCGGATTCCCTTTGGGGTTGGTGGGTCCTGTGGGGTGGGTGGGGTCGGGTGGCGGACGGCGTGCGGGGGATCCCCGGGGCGCGCGACCGGCACCGCGCGCGGGCCGGGTGCGGCACATCCGGGCTGGTGGGGGGGTGTGCCGGGCCCGGCGACCGGCGGCGAAGGGGTGCGCGATGTCAACACCCGGAGCTGAACCGCGCGACGGGCGGCGGCCGTCGAACGGGGAGGAGGGAGCGCGCCGTAGTGCGGGTGAGCCGTTACGCGTGGGTGCCGTTACGCATGGGTGCCCGGGACGCCGAGCTGCTGGGCGAGCCAGGGGAGGGCCTGGGCGAAGGACGCGGCACCGGTCTGCCAGGTGTGCCTGCCGGAGCCGACCACGTTCACGGTGCGGATGCCGTCCTTCCGGGCCGCCGCCTCCAGGGCCCTGGCGGAGTCGATCTGGCCGTGCTCCTCGTCGCCCTGGGCGAAGTAGCCGGAGACGCCCTGGTACTTGGGGTGGTGGGCGAGCGCGGTCAGCGGGTCGTGGGCGGCCCAGGCCGCGGCGTCGCCCCCGTACAGCTCCTGGACGGTGTGGTCCTTGTCGCCGGTGGACGGGCCCTTGTCGCCGGAGAAGTCGCCGAAGTGGGTGAAGACGTTCGGGTGCTCGACGGTGAGGTCGACCGCGCAGGTGCCGCCCATCGACCAGCCGGCCACGCCCCACTTGTGCGGGTCGGTGGCGGCGTTGAAGGTCTTCTGGACGAACGGCGGGACGTCCTTGAGCAGATGGCTCTCGGCCTGGCCGTGCGGACCGTCCACGCACTCGGTGTCCACCCGGAAGCCGCCGGTGGCGTCCACGAACACCAGGATCGGGGCGAAGCCGTTGTGCCGGGCGGCGAAGGCGTCGGCGGTCTTCACGGCGTTGCCCGAGCGGATCCAGTTGTCGGGCGCCGCGAACTCGCCGCCGATCATCTCCAGGACGGGCAACTTGGGCCGGGTCTGGCTGCGGAACCAGGCGGGCGGCAGGTAGACCAGCTCCTGGCGGTGGGCGAAGCCGCTGGCGGTGTCCGGTATGTCGACCTGGACGATGCGGCCCGTGCCCGTCCGGCCGTGGATCGACTTCAGCTCGTCCAGGGTGATCTGCTCCGGCAGCGGCTGCCCGCCGAGCTCGCCGATCGCGTCGTCCAGCGTCGGGTAGTAGCCGGTGGCGATGTTCACGCTGTTCGCCGCGCAGAACAGCGCCAGCAGCACGGTCGGCGCCACCAGCGCCCGGCGCCACCACCGCGCGCCGCGCCAGCCGAAGCCGAGCACGCACAGCGCCGCGACCGCCACCCCGCTCCACAGCCAGACCCCGAACGGGACCGGGTCGGTGATCCCGCCCAGCGTCAGCACGGCGACGGCGCCGGCCGCGGTGAGCGCCAGCGCCGTCCCGAGCGCGATCGGCCCCCGCCTCCGCAGCCACGCCCGCTCCCGTCGGGCGGCGGTGGCCAGGAGCAGCGCGAGGGCCGCGGCCTGGACCGTCCACGGGAACCAGCCGTCGAGCAGGGAGACGTTCATAGGGCCGGAGGCTAGGGGCGGAGGATGAGAGGCTGGTTAGAGGCTGGCAGTTCGCTGGAAGAGCGCTGTGAGGAGGAAGGGGACGCCGAAGGCCTCGGAATCCGGGCCGTGCGCCGCCATCGGGCGGATCTCCAGCGGCTCGAACTCGCGGAACAGCGAGCGCAGTTCGGCCGGCGAGTAGGCCAGCCCGCCCTCCAGTGAGCCGAGCCGGTAGAGCTCCTCGTCGGGCCGCTCGGAGCCCATCGCCCCGGCCGCGAAGGTGGTGACGGCGAAGTGCCCGCCCGGGGCGAGGGCGCGGTCCAGGAGGGCCAGGTAGCCGACCCGGCGGTGCGGCGGCAGGTGGTGCAGGCAGCCGGAGTCGTAGACCAGGTCGTAGGTGTCGCAAGGGAGTTGGACCTCGAAGATGCTCGCCCGGTGGAAGCGCGGGCGGGCTCCGGGGCCGGCCTCGTGGGCGCGCTCCTCGGCCCAGGCGAGGGCGGTGGCGGAGAGGTCGACGGCGTCCACCTCGAAGCCGAGCGAGGCCAGATGGATCGCGTTGCGGCCGGTGCCGCAGCCCAGGTCGAGCACCCGGCCGGGGGCCGGCGGCAGCAGGCCGCGGTCCAGGTAGGAGACCAGGTTCTCGTCCGGCTTCGGCGCGAAGAACGGGCGCTCGGCGGACCGGTCCTCGTAGAACCGGTCCCAGAACGGTTCGGCCGGCCGGAAGAAGCCGTCGAGGAGGGCGAGGACGTCTTCGGTGGTGCGGATCGTACGGTTCATACGGCCGAGCGTAGGACGCTCGGGGGGTGGGCGCGATCGCGGCAAAAGCCGCTGGGTGGTGGGCTGTTGGGGGCTTCCTCGCCTTGGTGTGGGCGGGTGCCTCGGGGGCGTGGAGGAGGGCGGCGTCGCTGTCGCCGGAGGCCGGGACGGGCCGTTTCCGTCGGGCGGGGAGAGGTGCCGGGGAGGGGGCCGACATCACGCTTCGATCAAGGATTCCCGGCAGGGATTCCCAGGCTTCCGCCAGTGAGGTGGTGTACGTTCGAAAAGTTTTGCCCGCTCCAAGCTCCGCTCGCCATGCCCGCCGCTCACCCGGAAGACCAAGTGCCTGCTGTGATACAGCCGACGACCGCCCAGACCCACGAAGCCCGACCGCTGCGCCCCTCCCGCCGGAGGCGGGCGACCGCCCTCGCCGCCGCGGCGCTGGCCGCCACCCTCCTCACGGCCGGGTGCAAGGCCTCGGCCGACGAAACGTCGTCGGCGGCGACGCCGATTCCGATCCCGAGTGTGATCGGAATGCACGGGGACAAGGCCAAGGACGCCCTCCAGCAGCCGGACGCCCGGGCCGCCAAGACCGTGACGTTCCAGGACGTCCACGCGGGCGAGTCCCACACGCGGTCGGTCCTCATGCCGAGCCACTGGAAGGTCTGCTCCCAGCAGCCGGCCGCCGGGGAACCCTCGGCGAAGGACACGACGGTGACGCTGTCCGTGGTGAAGAACGAGGAGGACTGCCCGGGAGGCGCCGCGCCCGCCCCGGCGGACCCCGCCCCTGCCCCGGCCCCGGCCTCCCCGACCGCGACCGCACCGGCCGATCCGGCGGCACCGAGCGTTCCCGCGGCGCCCCCAGCCCCGGCCGCCCCGGCTCCCGCCGCTCCCGCTCCCGCCGCCCCGCCCGCCCCGGCCCCGACGCACGCCCCGCCGGCGCCGCAGCCCGCCGCACCCTCGGAACACCAGGCGTCAGCCTGCACCACCGATTCCAAGGGCAACTGCATAGTCCGGGGTCGCATCTGCCCCAACAGCGCCCACGGCGACACCGGCAGCGACGCCAACGGCCGTGTTCTCACCTGCCGGGACAACAACGGCTGGCGCTGGGAGTAGCCACCCGACCAGCCGGGGCGGTTTGTCGGCCGCCCCGGCTCGGTCGCGGGCTACGGCACCCGGCCGACGACGGCGGTCGGCTCGTCGAGGAAGACGAGCTGTTCCTCGACGGTGATGCGGAGCCCGAACCGGTCCGGGCCCGGCCGGTTCTGCTTCTCCCACCAGGCGTGGGCGTCCTCGATCTCGGTCCAGAGGCGGCGCGGGCCGTACTGCCGGACGGCGAAGCGGTCCTCCTGCCGGCCGTCGTGGTCGACGGCGGCCCACGAGCGCGCGTCCGTCGTGGCCACCCAGAGCCGGGAAGTCACTCCTTCGGCATCCGGCTCGTGCTGCCAGGCCGTCCACACGTCGCCGAGCTTCAGCCCGAGGGCGAACCGCGCGTCCAGGTCCTCGCCGCTCACCTGCCACGGTGAGAGCCGGGTGGTGGACTCCTCGGGTTCGTGGTCGTCACGGACGACGTCCCGGAAGATGCGCAGGTCGATCCGCTGGCCGCGCATCAGCATGAACGAGGCGTCCGGGCTGAACCGCCCGGTCGCGCGCCCGCCTTCGACGGTGAGGGTGAGCAGTCCCCAGGAGAGCATCGGGCTCTCCCACGGCGTCACGATGGTGCCGCCGGGGCGGGTCTGCTCGATCCACGCCGTCGGCACCCGGCTGACCGAGCAGGTGGAGACGACCCGGTCGTACGGCTGCCGCCGGGCCCAACCAAGGGCTCCGTCCCCGCAGACGACCTCCACGTCCACGCCCGCCGCGTTCAGGGACGAGTGGGCCCGCCAGGTGACCGCGGGGTCGATCTCGATCGAGACGACACGGCCGGGACCGGCCCGGTGCGCGAGCAGAGCCGCGTTCCAGCCGGTGCCGGTGCCGACCTCCAGGACGGTCTGGCCGGGGCGGGCATCGAGTGCTTCGAGCATTCGCACGACCATCGCCGGTGAGGACGCCGAGGACGACGGCCAGGCGTCGGAGCCGTCGGCCGGCTCCACGCCGTCATTGACCTGGGTGACGACCGGAGCGTTGTCGTAGGCGGCCGCGAACCAGCGGTCGGGCTCGGAGCTGATGTCGCACGGTTCGAGGTCGCCGCTGTCGTCGGAGAGCCAGATCCGCTCCGGGAGGAAACGGTGGCGCGGGACCGCCGTGATGGCGTCCTTCCACTCCGACGGGACGGGACGACCGAGCTCTTCGCTGATGGCCCGCAGCAGGCCGCGCGAGGCGGCCTGCTGCGGGTGGAGGCTCTCCGTCACTTGTCCTTCTTCTCGTGCTTCGGGGCGGGCGCCGGGCGCGAGGTGTCCTTCGACGGCTTGTCCTTGCCCGGGTCCTGGTCGCCCGCGTGCTTCCCTGCCACCCCGATCGCGGGTCCGCGGTGGCCACTGCTGCGGGTGTGCGGCCCGGTGGGCCGGTACCGGTCCGGCGGACGCGGTGTCGTCGGCCTGGGCTCGGACTTCGGTTTCGGCTGCGGTGGGTCGGTGACCTGCAAGGCACTGCTCCGCTCAGCTCGTAGGAGTGGTGACGCTGGAGACGGTAGGCAGTGGGGACGTAGGCAGTCGACGAACTTGCCGGAGCTTGCTCGGAGTCATCCGAGCGCATCGATGGCGCTGGTGATGAGCGACCTCGCATCGGCCCCGTAGACAGCGATGCCTGCCAGTTCGGAAAACGCCTGGCCGTACTCGGCGATCTCGGCGGGCTGAGTGATGGTGAGGTGGGCGGAGACGAGTTCGACGTTCACCTGCATGTCGTCATACATCGTGAAGGACTCAACCGGCCAGCCAGACCCCCTGGTCGAGCCGAGCGGGATCACCCCGAGGCTGACGGACGGCAGGGTGCCGACCGCGATCAGATGGGCGAGTTGACCGACGAGGACGTCCGGGGTGCCGATGACCGTCCGAAGTACCCACTCCTCGACCAGGACGGCGAAGCGGTGGTCTCCGGTGTGCAGCACCTTCTGCCGATCCATCCGAACCGCGACGGCGTCGTCGACGTCGTCGGGAGTGCTGCGCAGCGACACGATCGTGTTGAGCACGGCACGCGTGTAGGCCGCTGTCTGAAGCAGGCCGGGGACGACCCACGACTGGTACATGCGGAATCGGCGTGTGCGGTCGAAGAGGGGACGCACGGATTCCTGCGCCCGTTTGAGACCTGTCCGCTCAAGCCGGCGCCATTCGATGTACATGCCCTCGATGTTCCGGGCGGTTGCGATGAGGTCCGCTGCCTGATCGGGAGCGCCGCAGATGGCGGTCCAGACACGGATGTCGGCCTCTGACGGCATGACGCGACCGCTCTGGATCTTGGAACATTTGGATTCGTGCCACCGCGCAGCTTCGGCCAGCGCCCGCGCGCTGAGTCCGGAATCTCGCCGGATGTCGCGCAGACGCTGGCCGAGGGTTTGCTTCGCTTGCTGGACACTGGATGACGCGGACACGGGTCAGGTCAGCCGGAAGTCCTCGTGCGGCACCCCGCGCCTCCACACGGCCTCGAAGGCCGAGGTACAGAGAGCCACGGTGTCGGGTTCGGTGCTGACTTCGTCGTCCACGAAGTCGCCCTCGCCGCTGAAGTGGTGGACCAGGAGGTACTGGCCGTCGATGAGCCAGAAGTCGTTGCCCGGGAGCGCCAGATCCGTCGTCTGGCGGCGGGGGAGCCACCGGACCTGTTCGCCGGAAGCGAGGTTCCGGAACGTGATCTCGTGCTCGAAGCGGATGTACTCGCTCGCCGGTTCGGAGACGATGCGGGCTCGTCGCACGTCGACTCCGCGACCGGTGGTCTCCTCGATCAGCTGCAGCCAGGGGCTCCACCATGAGGAGCGGTCGGCCGGATCGTCCCGGTGCCCGCTGAGCCAACGGAGGAACAACGGGTCGTCGCGCATGTAGCCGTCGCGCATCTCAAGGTGGAGCGCCGACCTGGTGCAGCTCCGCAGCAGGTCCTCAAGCGTGGGGGCCACCGCCACCGTTCACCTCCGGGAAGAACCGCATCATGCGCTTGGGGAATTCGATCACGGTCTCGTGCGCGGGGATGTCCATGTGCGTGAGACGTTCCGGGTCGAGCACCTTCCAGCCCTGGAGGATGTAGTTGCCCGTCACGTCGTCGAAGTAGACGGTCGGGGACTTGCCTTCAGGACTGTCAGGGTCTTGGCCGAGCTTGTGCAGCGCCATGATGGGCCTCCTGGTGGCCGGAGTCGATCGCTTCGAACGATCTTCCCGTGGAGATGGCTCTCCGCGCGATGAACTTGCTCGAACTTGCCCGCGGTCGACCAGGTTCCGGATGGACCGCTGCGTCGCGAATCCGTTGGCCGAAGCGACGCGGCGCCCATAAGGGGTGGGCGGCCCCGCGTTGGGTGCGGGGCCGCCCGAGGGTGAGGGGGTGGGGAAGTCTTAGCTCTCTTCGTGCCTTGCGGTTACGAGACTGGCCCGGATCCCATGGCGCCCCCATCGTCAGCCCCGTGGTGAGGAGTTCGCCGGTCAGTGGGGGATCAGGCGGTGCAGGAGGCGGACGTACGGGCTCCAGCGGGCGGGGTGGGGGACGGTGCCGCCGACTGCCCGTACCGCCCGGTCGAGGCAGTCCTCCAGGAGGGCGTCGTGCAGCCAGCGGAAGGCGAGGGGCCAGGCGAGCAGGGCCGGGCCGTGCAGGCGCATGGCGATGGTGTGGCGGAGGACGGTGGTGTCGCCCGCCGGGTGGACGGTGAACTCGTGGTGGCCGTCGAAGCCGCGCGGGCCGTCGAAGCGGAAGCGCACCCGCTGGCCCGGCGCGTAGTCGGAGACGGTGTAGCGGACCGGGCCGTGGCCGCCGGTGGCGCCGGGGGCGAGCGGGCGGTCGAACCGCATCCGGGGCCAGCGCGGGCCCGGCCAGAGCCGGTCGTCGGGGCTCGCGAGGCTGTCGATGAGGGCGCCGACGGTCTCCGCCGGTGCCGGGACGGTGCGTTCGTGGATGTTGAGCACGGCCATGCCGGGGCTCCCCTCCTGGTTTTGGATGATCCCCTCCAATTGAATTGGAGAGTACTTTCTACTACATGCCCAGGCCACCCCGCCATGACGAATCCGCCCTCCTCGACGCCGCCGTACGGCTCGCGGCCGCCGGTGGGCCGGCCGCCGTCACCATGTCCGCCGTCGCCCGGGAGAGCGGCGCGCCCAACGGGTCCGTCTACCACCGCTTTCCCCAACGCGCCGCGCTGCTGGCCGAGTTGTGGCTGCGGACGGTCGAGGAGTTCCAGGACGCCTGCCTGCCCGCCATCGACGCGCACGAGGAGCCGCACCTCGCGGCGGGCGCGCTCGCCCGGCAGGTCGTCGCCTGGTGCCGGGCCCACCGGGAGCGGGCCGTCGTCCTGCTGCACGGCCCGGAGGCCTTCGGTCGGGCGGAGTGGTCCGAGGAGCAGCGGCTGCGCGACCGGCAGGGCGGCCTCCGGGTGCGGGAGGCCCTGGCCGGGCTGGCCGGGCGGCTCGGCGCCGCCACGCCGCTGGACCTCGACCGGGTCACCCTGGCCGTCACCGGCCTGCCGCTCGCCGTCGTCCGCGGCCCCCTGCACGCGGGTGCGCCGCTGCCGCCGCACGCGGAGGAGCTGGCCGAGCAGTCCGCGATCGCCCTGCTGCGGGGCGCCCCCTAGGATCGGTGGATGATCACCGTTCCGGCCGGCCGCGTCACCCTCTCCGACCGTCGTACCCAGCGCAGTTGGGCCGTCGACGTGGCCGCGTACGAGCTGGCGGCCTGTCCGGTGACCCGTGGGCAGTACGAGGGCGCGAGCGGCGACCGGCGGCCCGCGCACAGCGTCTCCTGGTTCGACGCCGTCCACTACTGCAACGAGCTCTCCCGGCGCGAAGGCCTCGCCCCCGCCTACCGGGTGGACGGCGAGGAGGTCTCCTGGGACCGCGCCGCCGGCGGCTACCGGCTGCCCACCGAGGCCGAGTGGGAGCACGCCTGCCGCGCCGGCACGGACGGCCCGCGCTACGGCCCGCTGGACGAGATCGCCTGGCACCGCGGCAATTCGGACGAGCGGCCGCACCCGGTGGGCGAACTGCTCCCCAACGCCTACGGGTTGTACGACCTGCTCGGCAACGTCTGGGAGTGGTGCTGGGAGCGCTACGACCCCGAGGTGTACGGCGACTACCGGGTCCTGCGCGGCGGCGGCTGGTTCGACGAGCACTGGAGCTGCCGCGCCTCCGTCCGCCGCCGCAGCCACCCGACCCTGCGGATCGACGACGTCGGATTCCGGCTCGCCCGCTCGATCGTCAGGTGAAGGCGGCGCCGACGTCGTGCCCGGCGCGGTGAATCGCGAGGCGATGGGGCAGGCGCGGGGCAGGCGCGCGGAATTTCCGACGGAATGAGGAACCGGTGCCACCGGATCCTGCGTTGACGCCGACATGAGCGAAGAAAGCGTCACCCTGCGCCCGATGGTCGAGGCCGACCTCGGCGCCCTCGAGGAGCTGGTGAACGATCCGCAGGCGCTGGGTGAATTCCAGTGGTACGGCTGGCGGGACCCGCAGCGGCACCGTCGTCGCTGGGCGGCGAGCGGGCTGCTGGAGGACGAGCAGGTGATGCTCGCGGTCGTCGTCGACGGCGCGTTCGGCGGCTTCGTCGCCGCCAACCGCAGCGGGGTGCGGCCGTCCGCCCCGTACTGGAGCCTGGGTGTGCAGCTGGTGCCGGGGGCGCGTGGGCGGGGGATCGGCACCCGGGCCCAACGGCTGCTGGTGGACTACCTGTTCGCGCACTCGCCGGTGATGCGGCTGGAGGCGGACACCGAGGCGGGCAACCTGGCGGAGCAGCGCGTCCTGGAGAAGCTCGGCTTCACCCGGGAGGGCGTGCAGCGAGCGGTGACCTTCCGCGGCGGCGAGTGGCGCGACGTCGTCCGGTACAGCCTGCTGCGCACCGACCCGCGTCCCTGACCCGCGTCGCAAAGCGTCCGCAAAACGTCCCTAGGAAACCCCGAACCACTCCTCGGCGAGGGCGTCCAGCGTCCGCGCCGAGGGCTTCAACTCCCGGAGGTACCACGGCAGGTTGCTGTAGACGTGGAGCAGCGTGTACGCCATCAGCAGGCGCGGGTCGACGGCATGGCCGTAGGCGTCCAGCAGGTGGCCGAGCAGGTGCGGGTCGGCCCGGGTGGTGAAGAGGCAGACGGCGACCAGGTCGTAGGCCGGGTCGCCGATCATCGCGGGCTCGAAGTCGAGCAGGCCGGTGAGGCGCCAGCCGTCGGCGGGGTCGGTGAGCAGGTGCTCGCGCATGAACTCGGTGTGCAGCAGCGCGCGCCCGGGGGCGGTGGGGAGCGGGGCGGCGGCGAGGAAGTCCGGGATCTGCTCCAGCCACTCCTCGGCCAGCCCGCGCTCGCGCTGGCGGTCCACCGCGCCCGCCCGTTGGCGCGAGAGGAAGGCCGGCCAGTCGCCGGGGCCGAGGGTGTCGGCGAGCGGTTCGGGGTCGAGGACGTGCAGGGCGGCGAGCGCCTCGCCGCAGCGGCGGGCGATCCGTTCGCGGTCGGGCCGCGGGATGCGCGGCCAGGCCGGGGCGAGGCCCTGCCCGGGCAGCCGGGACATCAGGAGGTAGCGCCAGCCGTTGGCGTCCTCGCCGGCCTGGTGGAGGGTCGGGGTGGGGATCGGCAGGGCGCCGTCCAGCCGGGTGAGCACGCGCTCCTCGACGATGCCGTCCCGGGCGCCGGCCGCCGGGAACAGCTTGAGCACGAGCGCGTCGCCGACCGCGTACACCGGGACGGAGCCTTCCTGGAAGCGCTCCAGGGGCAGGCCGGCGAGGCCCAGCCGGGCGCAGAGCGCCTCCGCGCCGGGGCGCATCACCGTCTCGTCGGGGACGACCGCGTCCCACTCCTTGTCCGTCAGCACCAAGGGCAGCACGGCGGCACCGTAAGCAGGCGGGCACCCGTGGCGCAAAGGCTTTTCAGCGCCCGCTCCGGCGGTCAGCGCCCGCTCCGGCGGTCAGCGCCCGCTCCGGCGGCCAGTGTCGGCTCCGGCGGTCAGCGCCCGCTCCGGCGGGTGCCGCAGGCCTCGACGGCCGGCGGGACCGGCTCGGGCCCGGTGTCCGGGTCGCGGGTGAGCAGGTAGCGGGCGCCGGGGCCGGCCTCGCCGGCGCGGTCGGCGGCGTTGTAGAGGGCGCAGCGGGTCAGCGAGAGGCAGCCGCAGCCGATGCAGCCGGTGAGCTTGGCCTTCAGCCGCTCCAGTTCGGCGATCTGCTCGTCGATCCGGCTCTGCCAGGACCCGGCGACCCGGTCCCACTCGGTGCCGCTGGGGGCCGGGCGCGCGGGGAGGCGGTCGAGGGCGACCCGGGCCTCGTCCAGGGAGAGGCCGACCCGCTGGGCGGCGCGGATGAAGGCGATCCGGCGCAGCGTGCCGCGGGTGTAGCGGCGCTGGCCGCCGGTGGTGCGGGTGGCCTGGATCAGGTCGAGGCTCTCGTAGTAGCGCAGCGCGGAGGGGGCGAGGCCGCTGCGGTCGGCGAGTTGGCCGATGGTGAGCAGGTCGGTGTGGTGCGGGCCGGGGGTCCGACGGCCGTCGGAATGGGCGGTCATGGGAGCCCACTGTAACCGCTTGACCTCAAGCTGGCTTTAAGTTGCACCATCGTGGTCATGACGACGAACGCGACTGCGGGCACCGCCACCGGGGCCCGGTTCGAGGACCTTTCGGCCCTGATGGGCCTGATGACCGGCGACGAGAAGCACGGCCCCGCCGCCACCTCCACGCTGGACGCGATCTGGGTGCTGTACGACCGGGTGCTGCGGGTCACCCCCGCCTCCGCCGAGGCCCAGGACCGGGACCGCTTCCTGCTCTCCAAGGGCCACGGCCCGATGGCCTACTACGCGGTGCTGGCGGCCAAGGGCTTCATCTCCCCGGAGGTGCTGCCGAGCTTCGGCGGCTACGACTCGCCGCTCGGCCGCCACCCGGACCGCACGCTGGTCCCCGGCGTGGAGATCGCCTCCGGCTCGCTCGGGCACGGCCTGCCGCTGGCCGTCGGCACCGCGCTCGGGCTGCGGGCGCAGGGCCTGACCGACCCGGCGGTGTGGGTGCTGGTCGGCGACGGGGAGTTCGACGAGGGCTCCAACGCCGAGGCGGTGGCCTTCGCCGGGGCGTACGGACTGGACCGGCTGCACGTGGTGGTGATCGACAATTCCTCGGCCACGCACGGCTGGCAGGGCGGTATCGCCCAGCGGTTCGCGTCCGAGGGCTGGTCGACCGCGACGGTGGACGGCCGCGACCACGAGGCGCTGCACCGCGCCTTCACCGCCGAGCACCCGGGCCGCCCGCACGTGGTGGTCGCCCGGGTCGAGCCCAGGGACTCCTGAACGGGCGGCCCGCCCCCGCCGGGCCCGACCACCGACCACCCCCGCAACGAAAGGCACTTCACCGATGGACACCATGCGTGACCGCTTCGTGGACGTCACCACCCGCCTGCTGGACGAGGACCCCCGGCTGGCGGTGGTGCTCGCGGACATCACCGCGGCCTCCTTCGCCCCGGCCCAGGAGCGCCACCCCGACCGGGTCGTCAACGTCGGCATCCGCGAGCAGCTGCTGATCGGCGCGGCCGGCGGCCTGGCCCTCACCGGGATGCGCCCGATCGCCCACACCTTCGCCAGCTTCCTGATCGAGCGGCCCTTCGAGCAGGTCAAGCTGGACCTCGTCCACCAGGGCGTCGGCGCCGTGCTGGTGAGCGCGGCGGGCTCGTACGACTTGCCGGCCGGCGGCCGCACCCACATGTCCCCGGGCGACGTCGCCCTGCTGGACACCCTGCCGGACTGGACGGTCCACGTTCCCGGCCACCCGGACGAGGCCGAGCGGCTGCTGCGCCACGCCTACGCGGACGGCGACCGCAACGTCTACGTCCGGCTCTCGGAGCACCGGAACGCGGCCGCGCTCCCGGTCGAGCCGGGCCGCTTCGCCACCGTCCGGACGGGCTCGCGCGGCGTGGTGCTCGCCGTCGGGCCGATGCTGGACGCGGTGCTCGCGGCCACCGGGGGCCTGGACGTCACCGTGCTGTACGCGGCGACGGTGCGCCCCTTCGACGCCGCCGGGCTGCGCGCGGCGCTGGGCGACCGGGCGGACGTGGTGCTGGTCGAGCCGTACCTGGCGGGCACCTCCGCCAACGAGGCGCACGCGGCGCTCGCCGACCGCCCGCACCGGGTGCTGGGCCTGGGCGTGCCGCGTGAGGAGCACCGGCACTACGGCTCGATCGAGGAGCACCTGGCCGCCTACGGCCTGGACGCCCCGTCGCTGCGGGAGCGGATCGGCACCTTCCTCTGGTAGCCGGCCGGGTGAGCCGGTCGGGTCGGCCGACGGCTCAGGTCAGCACGATCGCCACCGCGTCCGCCGCCACCCGCACCGCCGTCCCCTCCAGTTCCGCCGCCCCGAAGGCCGCGACCACCTCGCGCCCGGCGGCCCCCAGCGGCAGCGCGGCCTCCCGCGGCCCGAGGTTGACGGCGATCCGGTACGGCCCCCGGTGCACCACGAGCAGGCCCGCCGCCTCGTCGTGGGTGACCCGTACGGCGCCGAGGTCGGGGTCGGACAGTTCCGGCCGCTCGCGCCGCAGCCGGATTAACGTCCGGTACCAGGCGAGGAGTTCGCTGTGCGGGGCGCGCCGGAGCTCCGTCCAGTCGAGGACCGAGCGCAGCACGGTGGCGGGTTCCTGCGGGTCGGGGACGGCCTCGGCGGCCCAGCCGTGCTCGGCGAACTCCCGCCGCCGGCCCTGTCGGACGGCCTCGGCGAGGTCCGGGTCGGTGTGGTCGGTGAAGTACTGCCAGGGGGTGGCGGCGCCCCACTCCTCGCCCATGAAGAGCATCGGGGTGAACGGCGAGGTGAGCACCAGGGCCGCGCCGCAGGCGAGCCGGCCGGGGGAGAGGCCGGCCGAGACGCGGTCGCCGAGCGCCCGGTTGCCGACCTGGTCGTGGGTCTGGAGGTAGCCGAGCAGCCGGTGGCCCGCGTCGAGCGGGGTGAACGGGCGCCCGTGGGTGCGGCCGCGGAAGGAGGACCAGGTGCCGTCGTGGAAGAACCCCCGGGTGAGCGTCCGGGCGAGGGCGGCGAGCGGCTCGCGGGCGAAGTCCCGGTAGTAGCCGTGGGATTCGCCGGTGAGCGCGCAGTGCAGGGCGTGGTGGAAGTCGTCGCTCCACTGGGCGGTGAGGCCCTGCCCGCCCGCCTCGCGCGGGGTGGTGGTGGCCGGGGTGTTGCGGTCGGACTCGGCGACCAGGAACAGCGGCCGGTTGGTGGCGGCCGCCAACGTCCCGACCTCGGTGGAGAGTTCCTCCAGGAAGTGGACGGCCCGGTCGTCCGCGAGGGCGTGCACGGCGTCCAGCCGCAGTCCGTCGATCCGGTAGTCGCGCAGCCAGGCCAGCGCGCTGCCGATCAGGTAGGCGCGCACCTCGTCCGAGCCGGGCGCGTCCAGGTTGACCGCCGCGCCCCACGGGGTGTGGTGCCGGTCGGTGAAGTACGGCCCGTACGCGGGAAGGTAGTTGCCCGACGGGCCGAGGTGGTTGTGGACGACGTCCAGCACCACGCCGAGGCCCTTGCGGTGGGCGGCGTCCACGAAGCGCTTGAGCCCCTCGGGCCCGCCGTAGGGCTCGTGGACGGCCCAGAGGGAGACCCCGTCGTAGCCCCAGCCGTGCTTGCCGGGGAACGGGCAGACCGGCATCAGCTCGACGAAGTCCACGCCCAACTCGACCAGGTGGTCCAGGTGTTCGGCGGCGGCCTCGAAGGTGCCGCGGGGGGTGAAGGTGCCCACGTGCAGCTCGTACAGCACCGCGCCGGGCAGTGCCCGGCCGTGCCAGCCGGTCCGCGACCAGCGGAACCCGGCGTGGTCCACGGCGCGGCTGGGCCCGTCCGGGCCGTACGGCTGCCGGGCCGAGCGCGGGTCGGGCAGCGGCGGGCCGTCGTCCAGCCGGAAGGCGTAGTCGCCCGCCGGGGCCTCGCCGGACCACCAGCCGTCCCGGTCCGGGCAGCGGGCCAACTCGTGGGCCGTACCGTCGACTTCGACCCGCACCCGGGTGGCGGCGCGGGGCGCCCACACCTGGTAGACCGGCATCAGCCCCTCCTCGTCAGCAGCGCCACCGGCAGCGCCGTCAGCAGCTCCGCGACCGGCACCGCGCCCGCCGGGAAGCCCCGCCCGGTCAGCTCGTCCGTCCACGGCCCGCCCGCCGGCAGCTCCAGCACGGTGTCGCGCCAGCCGCCGGCCCGCTCCAGCCCGTACGGCAGCCGGGTGACGGCGGTGACCACGTCCGCGCCCCGGGCGAAGGCCAGCAGGTGGTCGGCGGCCGGGCCGACGGCGGGCAGCGGGCGGTAGGAGTCGAGCGGCCGGGAGCGGCGCAGGTGCAGGGCGGTGGCGGTGAGGTGCAGCTTCTCCCGGGCGAGGTCGCCGGGGCGTGGTGCGGCCGCGTCGGTGAGCCGCACGGCCAGCGCGCCGAGGTCCACCACGCCCCGGTTGTCCGGGTCCACCAGGGTGTACAGCGGCTCCTCGCCGCCCTGGTAGAGGTCCGGCACGCCCGGCACGGTGAGGTGCAGCAGCGCGGCGGCCAAGGTGTTGGCGCGGGCGTACGGGGCGAGGGCGTGCACGGCGCCCTCGACCCGGGGGAGCAGCCCGGGGTTGCCGTGGACGGAGCGGGCGCGCTGCTCCAGGGCCCGCTCGTAGCGGGGGTCGGGGGTGGTCCAGGAGGTGTGCAGCTTGGCCTCGCGGACGGCCTTGAGCAGGGCGGCGACCAGCCGGTCCGGGTCGATCGGCCAGGCGGCGACCAGGGTGTGCCAGAGCAGCCAGTCGGCGTCCCGGTCGAGGCCGGGCGCGGCGGGGCCCGCCGCGGTGGACCAGGCGTCGACCTCGGCGGCCCAGGCGTCCGGCCGCTCGGCGAGCACGGCGAGCCGGGCCCGGGCGTCGGCGCTGCGCTTGGTGTCGTGGGTGGAGAGCACCGTCATGCCGTGCGGCCAGGTGCGTTCCTGGGCGCGGCACCAGTCGTGGAACTCCGCCGGGTGCAGCCCGGGCCGGGCCGGCTCGCCGCCGACCTCGTTGAGGCCGGGCAGGGCGTTCCAGCGGTAGAAGGCGGTGTCCTCGACGCCCTTGGCGGCCACCGCGGCGGCGGTCTGGGCGAAGCGCGCGCAGAACTCGTCCTTGTCCGCGC
The DNA here is from genome assembly GCF_042885595.1 of Kitasatospora sp. NPDC058046. Classification (NCBI taxonomy): domain Bacteria; kingdom Bacillati; phylum Actinomycetota; class Actinomycetes; order Kitasatosporales; family Streptomycetaceae; genus Kitasatospora; species Kitasatospora sp. NPDC058046. The sequence goes on along the minus strand of NZ_JBHVRS010000001.1, from coordinate 81,207 downwards.
CGCGGCCCAGCTCCCCGAGCGCGAGCGCGGCCACCAGCCGGTCGGTCGGGTCGGCGGAGCCGTCCAGGGCGGCCCGCAGCTGCCGCGCCGAGGCGGCCGGGACGGCCTCGCCGGGCCGGGCGTACGGCCGGTACGCCGGGTAGCCGGTGAGCAGCCGGCCGAGCGCCGCGCGCAGCTGCCCCGGCGCGTGGTCGGCGTGCGCGGGCTCGGCGGCGCCGATCCGCAGCGCGATCCGGACCAGCCGCTCGACCTCGGCGGCGAGTTCGCCGTCCGGCCCGGTCATGTCGGCCCGCCCGCGCCGGGCCTCGGCGACCGCGGGGTGCGGGTCCGCGCAGAGGTCCCGGACCGGGCCGCCGTGCAGGAAGGACTCGTACGCCCCGGCCAGCCGGCAGGCGCCCGCGTGGTCGAGGAGCACGCCGTCGATCCGGCGCAGCGCGTCGTAGCCGGTGGTGCCGGCCACCGGCCAGTCCTCGGGCAGCCGCTCCTCGCCGGTGAGGATCTTCTCGACCACCACGTACGCGCCGCCGGTGGCGTCGGCCAGGCGCCGCAGGTAGCCGCGCGGGTCGGCGAGCCCGTCGGGGTGGTCGATCCGGAAGCCGTCCAGGACGCCGTCGGCGTGCAGGGCGAGCAGGACGGCGTGGGTGGCGGCGAACACCTCCGGGTCCTCGGCGCGCAGCGCGATCAGCTCGTTGACGGTGAAGAAGCGCCGGTAGTTGAGCTCGGTGCGGGCCAGGCGCCACCAGGCGAGCCGGTACCACTGGCGGGCGAGCAGCTCCTCCAGCGGGAGCCCGGCGGTGCCGGGGCGCAGCGGCAGCTCGTGCTCGTGGTAGCGCAGGGTGTCGCCGTCCACGGTGAGCCGGTCCAGCACGGCGCCGAGCCGGTCGCCGAGCAGCGGCAGCAGCACCCGTCCGCGCCCGGGGGCGTCGGCGGGGCCCGGCTGGGCGGTCCAGTCGATGTCGAACCAGTGCGCGTACGGCGAGTCGGGCCCGTCGCGCAGCACCTGCCACAGCGGCCGGTTGAGCCGTTCGGGGGCGGGCACGGCCATGTGGTTGGGCACCACGTCGGCGATCAGGCGCAGGCCGTGGCGGTGCGCCTCGGCGGCCAGCGCGCGCAGCGCCGGTTCGCCGCCGAGCTGCTCGCTGATCCGGGTGTGGTCGACGGTGTCGTAGCCGTGGGTGGAGCCGGGGACGGCCTCCAGCAGCGGGGAGAGGTGCAGGTGGGAGACGCCGAGGGCGGCCAGGTAGGGGACGGCGGCGGTGGCGTCGCGGAGGGTGAAGCCGGGTTGGAGCTGGAGGCGGTACGACGACGAGGGGACGGCGGCGGCCGGGCGGGGCTGCGCGGGCTCGGCGGCGGGGGTCATAGCTCCATAGGTACCCGGGGGAGGCCGCCGCCAAGACCCGCTGCTGACCCGAACAGGTGACCGCCCCGGCCGTCCGACGGCGCCACGCGCCCCCGTACGAGCCGGTCCGGGGCCGCCGTCACCGTGCTACGCGGGCCGTTGCAGCACCATCAGCGAGCGGTCGGTGAGCCAGAGGGAGTCCCCGGCCTTGACCCGGGCGCCCGTCCCCGGGGCGGGCAGCCGGGACCGGGCGGTGTCGACCACGACCTGCCACTCCTGCCCGTGGTCGGCGGGCACGGTGAACTCCAGCGGCTCGAAGTGGGCGTTGAACAGCAGCAGGAAGGAGTCGTCGACGATCCGCCCGCCGCGCCGGTCCGGTTCGGAGATCGCGTAGCCGTTGAGGAAGACGGTCAGCGACTTGGCGTAGCTGGCGCCCCAGTTGCGCTTGGTCATCTCCTCCCCGGCCGGGGTGAACCAGGCGATGTCGGTGAGGTCGTCGAACCCGCCGACGGCCGGCCCGCCCGGGCCTTGCGGGCCGGGGCCGTGCCCGCCCCGGCCCGGTACGGCGGAGGCGGGCCCGGCCGCCCCCGGCCGCCCGGACACCGGCCGGCCGTGGAAGAACCGCCGCCGCCGGAACACCGGGTGGTCGCGGCGCAGCCAGATCATCCCCTGGGTGAACTCCAGCAGCCGCGCCTGCGGCCCGTCGTCCTGCGGCCAGTGCACCCAGGTGAGCTCGTTGTCCTGGCAGTAGGCGTTGTTGTTGCCCAGCTGGGTGCGGCCGAGCTCGTCGCCGTGCGAGAGCATCGGCACGCCCTGGGAGAGCATCAGGGTGGCGATGAGGTTGCGCTGCTGGCGCGCCCGCAGCTCCTCGACGGCCGGGTCGGCGGAGGGGCCCTCGACGCCGCAGTTCCAGGAGCGGTTGAAGGACTCGCCGTCCCGGTTCTCCTCGCCGTTGGCCTGGTTGTGCTTCTCGTTGTACGAGACCAGGTCGCGCAGGGTGAAACCGTCGTGGCAGGTCACGAAGTTGATCGAGGCGATCGGCCGGCGGCCGTCGTCCTGGTAGAGGTCGGAGGAGCCGGTGAGCCGGGAGCCGAACTCGGCGAGGGCGGCGGTCTCGCCGCGCCACAGGTCCCGCACGGTGTCCCGGTACATGCCGTTCCACTCCGTCCACAGCGGGGGGAAGTTGCCCACCTGGTAGCCGCCCTCGCCGAGGTCCCAGGGCTCGGCGATCAGCTTGGCCTGGGAGACCACCGGGTCCTGCTGGACCAGGTCGAAGAAGGAGGAGAGCCGGTCCACCTCGTGGAACTGCCGGGCGAGGGTGGCGGCGAGGTCGAAGCGGAAGCCGTCGACGTGCATCTCGGTGACCCAGTAGCGCAGCGAGTCCATGATCAGCTGGAGCACGTGCGGGCTGCGCATCAGCAGGCTGTTGCCGGTGCCGGTGGTGTCCTCGTAGAAGCGCTGGTCCCGGGCGAGGCGGTAGTAGGAGACGTTGTCCAGGCCGCGCAGCGACAGTGTCGGCCCCAGGTGGTTGCCCTCGGCGGTGTGGTTGTAGACGACGTCCAGGATCACCTCGATCCCGGCCGCGTGCAGCGCCTTGACCATGGACTTGAACTCCTGCACCTGCTGGCCGCGGTCGCCGGTGGAGGAGTAGGAGGAGTGCGGGGCGAAGAAGCCGACGGTGTTGTAGCCCCAGTAGTTGGCCAGGCCCAGGTCCCGCAGCCGGTGGTCGCGGACGAACTGGTGCACCGGCATCAGCTCGATCGCGGTGACGCCGAGCTTGGCCAGGTGCTCGATCACCGCCGGGTGGGCCAGGCCCGCGTACGTCCCGCGGATCTCCTCGGGGATGCCGGGGTGCAGCCGGGTGAGGCCCTTGACGTGGGCCTCGTAGATGACGGTGCGGTGGTAGTCGGTGCGCGGCGGGCGGTCGGTGCCCCAGTCGAAGTACGGGTTGATGACCACCGAGTGCATGGTGTGCGGGGCGGAGTCGAGGTCGTTGCGGCGCTCGGGGGCGCCGAAGTGGTAGCCGTAGACCGACTCGTCCCAGTCGATGTGGCCGCTCATCGCCTTGGCGTACGGGTCCAGGAGCAGCTTGGCGCTGTTGTGCCGCTGGCCCAGGCCCGGGTTGTACGGGCCGTGCACGCGGAAGCCGTAGCGCTGGCCGGGCTGGATGCCCGGGAGGTAGGCGTGCCGGACGAAGGCGTCCGTCTCGCGCAGCTCGACGGCCGTCTCGGAGCCGTCCTCGGCGATCAGGCACAGCTCGATCCGGTCGGCGCTCTCGGAGAACACCGCGAAGTTGACGCCGGCCCCGTCGTAGGTGGCGCCGAGCGGGTAGGGAGTACCGGGCCAGACCTGCATGACTCCTCAACTTCCTTGCTGCCGACGGAAACTGACGTGTAGTCCGATGAATGGCCCAGCCGTCCGCCCGGACCCGGACGCTCTCTTCCCGGCCGGACGGCCGGGCATGTGCGCAAGCGTGCGCCGTGACGCACGGCACAGTCGCCGTGACGCGCGGCACAGCGCATACTCCCCGAGCCCTCCCCCGGCGTCCGGGAGATCCGGCCCGGGTTGGGCCGAACGAGCGCCCGTCGGGCATTCGTGTGAAGAGTGCTCCCGGTGGTGCGGGAGAGCCCCCGGGCATCCGGCTGCGGGCGGCTCGCGACGGGCAGTACCCTTGATCGTCCGGCCGCCTGGGCCGACTCCCGACAGCCCGTCAACGGTCCCCGCGCCCGCGGGGGTCGGTGCGGCGACCAGATGAGGTGGCGCATGGTGTTCCCCGCCGGCGGCCGCGGCACCGGGCCCGACGGGCCCGGCCGGGGCGCGGCCCGCAGCGAGGCGCCCACGGTGGTCATGCGCCCCACCCTGACCGGCCGGGCCCTGGTGCCCGCCCAGAGCGGCCCCGTCGAGATACCCGCCCTGGCCTGGTCGGCCGCCGAGTGGGAGGACGCCTACCAGCGGGTCCGGCTGTCCGGCCGCGCCTACGTCTGGCTCAACCTGGTCGAGCAGCGGCTGCGCGCCCTCGTCGACGAGGTGCTGCACCCGATCTACGCCCCCGCCCACGGCGAGGACTGGGTCACCGCCGCCGCAGGCCCGGCCGGCGAGGAGTGGGCGCACCGGGCAGGCGCCGTGCGCGAGGTCAGCCGCCGCAAGGGCTACCTGCTCGACCCCGCCGACGACGACCCGCTGGTCTTCCTCACCCTGCCCCAGCTGCGCGAGCTGATGGTGCAGCACTGGCCCTGCTTCGAGCCGTACCTCGCCGACCGGCGCGAGATCGAACTGGCGCTGGACGAACTGGAGGTGGCCCGGCACGTCGTCTCCCGCAACCGGGTGCTCACCCAGACCGTGCTGGCCCAGACCGAACGCGCCGCCGCCCGGCTGCTGGCCGTGCTGGACGGCGGCGCCGGCGGGGTGCCCGCCGACGTCGTCGAGTCCCTGGTGGCCGGCCGGTACGCGGACGTCGTCGCCGTCCACGCCGACCGGGTCCGGCTCCAGCGCGACCTGCCCGTCGAGGACCTGCTGGACGGCGCCCGGCGCCTGGACGCGCTCGGCATCGGCCTCGGCATGCTCTGCCAGAACTACACCGGCAAGCGCCTGGTGCGCCTCGCCGGCGAAGGCTGCCGGGTCCGGCTGCTCTTCCTCAACCCGGCGAGCAGCGCCGTCCGCCGCCGCGAACGCGAACTCGGCCTCGGGCGCAGCGAGTTGTCCCGCTCCATCGAGATGAACATCATGCACGTACGGCGGGTCCGGGCCCGGCTGCGGGACCAGGGCGGCTTCGAGATCCGGGTCTTCGACGAGACCCCGCGCTTCACCGCCTACCTGGTCGAGGGCCCCCGCACGCCCGGCCAGGCGGGCGGCCGCCGCCAGGGCCGCGACCTCGGCGTCATCCAGCCCTACCTGCGCCGCGCCCGCGGCATGGAGTCCCCGGCCCTGGTGCTGCGCGGCGGCGCCGGCCAGCAGCCCGGCGGCACCGAGCCCGGACTGCTGGAGGTGTACCGCGAGGAGTTCGAGGGCATCTGGGCCGACTCCCGGTCCGTCTCCTAGGCCGGTTGGTCGGGGCGGTGGCGCGGCTGCCAGACTGCGGGCCGTGAACAGCGACCCCGCCTGGATCCTGCGCCCCGCCACCCCCGACGACCTCGAACCCGTCACGGCCCTCAAGGCCCGGGTCATGCGCGCCGACCTGGAACGCCTCGGCCGCTGGGACCCGGCCCGCTCCCGCGAGCGGGTGCGGGCGTCCTTCTCGACCAGGTACACCTCCGTACTCCTGGTCGACCGGGCCTTCGCGGGCTGCGTCACCGTTCGCCCCGACGAGCGGGGCGGACGCCACCTGGAACTGTTCTACCTGGCCCCGCACCTCCAGGGGCGGGGCCTGGGCACCGCCGTCCTGCGCCACCTCCTCGCCGAGGCCGACGCCGCCGGAGAACCGTTTCGCCTCGTCGTCCTCCGCGGCAGCGCCGCCCAGCGGCTGTACGAACGCCACGGCTTCACCGTCGTCCACGAGGACCCGGTCGACGTCCACCTGCACCGCCCCGTCGGCGGGACCGGAGTCCGCGAAGCCGAAGCCCGCGCCGAAGCCCGCGCCGGGGCACGGCGGCTGACGGCGTAACCGACGGCATAACTGGCGGCATAACGATTCCCCCAAACGCCCTGGTCAGGGCCGTGACCCCCGTGGTAGGTGTAGCCCCCGTGAAGATCACGGGGGAGAGCGGGGCCGTACTGCGCCTCGACGACGTACACCGCACCTACGGAACCGGGCCGGAGGCCGTACGGGCACTCAGAGGGGTGGACGTCGAGTTCGCCCGCGGCGGGTTCACCGCCGTCATGGGCCCCTCCGGCTCCGGCAAGAGCACCCTGCTGCAGTGCTGCGCCGGCCTCGACCGGCCCGACAGCGGCCGGGTCACCCTGGACGGGACCGACCTCTCCGGGATGGGCGAGACCGAACTGACGGTGCTGCGCCGCGAACGGATCGGCTTCGTCTTCCAGGCCTTCAACCTGGTCGGCTCGCTCACCGCCGAACAGAACGTCGGCCTGCCGCTGCGGCTGGCCGGCCGCCGACCCGACCCCGCGCAGGTGCGCCGGGCCCTCGCCCAGGTCGGCCTCGGCGAGCGCACCGGACACCTGCCCTCCCAGCTCTCCGGCGGCCAGCAGCAGCGCGTCGCCATCGCCCGCGCCCTGATCACCCGGCCCCGGATGCTGTTCGCCGACGAGCCGACCGGCGCCCTCGACTCCGCCAGCAGCCGGGACGTCCTCGCCCTGCTGCGCGACCTCGTCGACCGCGAGGGCCAGAGCACCGTCATGGTCACCCACGACCCCGTCGCCGCCGGCTACGCCGACCGCGTCCTCTTCCTCGCCGACGGCCGGATCGTCGACGACCTGCCCCGCCCCACCGCCCAGCAGGTCGCCGAGCGGATGACCGCCCTGGAGACGGCGGCATGACCGCACCGCTCACCCTGCTGCCCGTCGCCGCCGCGAGCCTGCGCCGCCGCAAGGCCGCCTTCGCCGGCTCCTACGTCGCCCTCACCCTCGGCGTCCTGCTCGTCGCCACCACCGGCAGCCTGCTGAACGAGACCGCCGGCGACGACTCCCCGCTCGGCGCGCCCTCCCTGCACAAGGTGCTCCAGTTCACCGCCGCGATGGCCGCCTTCGTCGCGGTCTTCGTCGTCGCCGGAACCTTCGCCTTCGCCGTCGCCCAGCGCCGCCAGGAGATCGCGATGCTGCGCGCCGTCGGCGCCACACCGCGGCAGATCGTCCAGCTGATCACCGGCGAGGCCGCCGTCGTCGCCCTCGCCGCCGCTGTCAGCGGCTGCCTGCTCTCGCTGCCCGGCGCCCCCGCCCTCGCCGCCTGGCTGGCCGCCCGCGGCGCCGCCCCCGACGGGTTCACCGCGCGCCCCGCCGCCGGGCCGATGCTGCTCGCCGCCGCCGTCGGCCTGCTCGTCGCCCTGCTCGGCGCCGTCACCGCCGCCCTGCGGGCCGGCCGGGTGCGCGCCGTCGAGGCGCTCGGCGACGCCGCCGCCGACCGCAAGGTCATGACCCCGCTGCGCTGGACCGGCGCGCTGCTCGGCCTGACCGCCCTGGCCGCCACCGTCGGCTACTACCTGGCCGCGCCCACCCTGCCCGCCGCCCCCGGCGACCAGCCCGCCGACCCGCAACTCGCCTCCCAGTGGGTCCTCGGCGCCGACCTGCTCGCCATCACCGCGCTCGCCCTGTTCGCACCGGCCGTCGTACCGCCGCTGCTGCGGCTGCTCAGCGCCCCGCTCACCCGGGCCGTCGCCGCCGCCCCGCTGCTCGCCCGGCAGAACGCCCTCACCGCCGTGCGCCGCACCGTCTCCACCGCCACCCCGGCCTTCCTCACCATCGCGCTCACCGGCACCGTGATCGGCTCCACCGCCGCCTTCGCCGACGCCATGACCGCCCAGAACCGGGCCACCGCCGCCGCCCGGTACGTGCTGCGCCCCGGCGCCGCCCCGCTGCCCGCCGACGCCGCCCGCCGGCTCACCGCCGCCCGGCCCGACCTGCACGCCACCGCCACCACCGCCACCGTGGTCACCGGCCTCGGCGCCGCCACCGCCGACTTCGACGACCACGGCGAGGACTCGCCCGCGAGCGTGCCCTCCGCCGCCACCGTCGTCGACGGCGACCTCGCCACCGCCTGGACCCTGCCCGCCGTCGACGGCAGCGCCGCCGACCTGCACGGCGCCACCCTCGCCGCCTCCACCGACCAGGCCTGCGGCCACGGCTGGAAGCTCGGCGACCAGGTCAACCTGCGCCTCGCCGACGGCACCGTCACCAGCCTGCGGCTCGCCCTGGTCTACCGCACCCAGCTCGGCCTGGACGAGGTCCTGCTCAGCGGCGAGGCCGCCGCCGGCCACCTCGCCGACGCCCGCCCCGCCGCCGTCCACCTCGACGCCGAACCGGCCGACCGGCTCGGCGGCACCCTCACCGACGCCCGCGACCCAGGACCCGACCCCGGCGCCCACTACGCCTGGATCGCCACCACCACGATCCTCGGGCCCGCCCTGCTCTATGCGCTGATCGCCATCGTCAACACCATGGTGATGAGCACCGCCGACCGCCGCCGCGACTTCGCCGTCCTGCGGCTGGCCGGGACGGTGCGCCGCCAGGTGACGTGGATGGTCGCACTGGAGGCCGTCCTGGTCGTCGCCACCGCCGCCCTGCTCGCCCTCGCCGTCACCGCGCTCACCCAGTACGGCACCACCGCGCTGCTCGACCACCGCGTCCTGGCCGGCCAGGCCGCCGTCCCCCTCCGCCTGCCCTGGACCCCGCTCGCCGCGAGCACCCTCCTGTGCCTGCTGCTCGCCGTCGCCTCCAGCGTCCTCCCCACCCGCCTCGCCCTCCCCACCCGGCCCCCGGCCCGGTAGCGCGTGCCTCCCGTCACGCCCGGCCGGGTCGGGCGTGACGGGTTGTCAGTACGTCCACGGGTTCAGCACGGTCGCACCGGTCCGCGCCAGGTGCTTGACGTTGCGGCTGACGAGCGTCCAGCCGTTCGCGATGGCCGTGGCCGCGATCAGCGCGTCGGGCGGATCGATGGTGGCCCCGAGGCTCTTGAGTCGACGGTGAACGGAGAGGTATGCGGCGGCCTCCCGCTCTCCGATGACGGCGATCCGCCCCTCGTACTCCGCCCGGAGGCCGTCGAGGACCCGTCCGAGAGCGGCCTGACGCACCGGGTCGGAGACGGCTCTGACGCCTGCCTCGATCTCCGCGACGGTGATGACGCTGAGGGAGTGCTCGGTGGCCGGGACGGACCGGGCCCATGCGATGACGGCGGGGGCCGGCTTCGGCCGCGTGGTGATTTCGGCGACCACGTTCGTGTCCAGCAGATAGGTCACTCGGGGTCCCCCTCGCCGTCGTAGGAGCGCGCCCCGAACTCCAGCCCGTCGAAGGGCGTCGTCAGGAGGAAGTCCAGGAAGCCGTCGGTGCCCAGCGTCGCCCAGCGGTGCAGCATCGCGGGAAGCGCGTCGATGTCGGTGTCGGCGAGCTCGGCGTCGAAGTGTTCGACCTGGTCCTCGGGCAGTGACCCGCGGATCTCTCTGATGGTCCGCAGCGGATGGGGCTCGTCGTGCCGGTGAGGGGGCACGGGCAGGTTCGGGGCGGTACTCATGGTCGGCTCCTTCGTGCGGGTCCGAGGGACAGCGTAGGGCGACCGGGTCCATGATCGGGCTCCCCGCGGGACGGGTTGTCGGTGGGGCGGGTGATGATAGGGGCTGTTTCGAGAGGCAGGACGGAAGGACACACCTGATGAGCTGGTGGCAGCAGCCACTGGTCGGCTTCGACCTGGAGACCACGGGCACCGACCCGGCCGTGGACCGCATCGTCACGGCCGCGCTCGTGGACACCGTCGGGGCCGCCCGGGTGGACGCCGCGCACTGGCTGATCGACCCGGGGGTGCCGATACCCGCCGAGGCGGAGGCGATCCACGGGATCGGGGACGAGGTGGCGCGGAGCAAGGGCAGGCCGGCGAAGGAGGCGGTGGAGGAGATAGCCGCCGCGCTGTGCGAGCGGATCGCCGCCGGGCGGCCGGTCGTGGCGTTCAACGCGCCGTTCGACCTGTCGCTGCTCGACGCCGAGCTGCGCCGGCACGGGCTGGCGACGCTCGCCGAGCGCCTCGGGCGGCCGGTCGGGCCGGTGCTGGACGCGCTGGTGATCGACCGGGCCGTGGACAAGTACCGCAAGGGCTCGCGCACCCTGCAACGGGTCTGCGAGCTGTACGGGGTGGAGCTGACGGACGCCCACGAGGCGGGCAGCGACGCGCTGGCCGCCGTCCGGGTCGCCGTCGCGCTGGCCGGGCGCTACCCGGCCGAGGTGGGGGCGGTGCCGCTCGCGGAACTGCACCGTCGGCAGATCGACTGGTACCGGCAGTGGGCCGAGGGCCTCCAGGCCTGGCTGCGCCGCGGCAAGGACCCGCAGGCGGTGGTCGACCCGCGCTGGCCCGCCCGGTGAGGCCCGCCGGCCGCGTCCCCGACCTCACGGGACGGAACACCTAGGCCTGCGGTCGGACACCCTCCGGCGGGGGCACGATGGCGGCCTCGGCGGTGTCCGGTGCGAGCGGGTCGTAGCGGACGGTCATGAGCTGTCCGACCCTCGGCGCGAGGTAGGCCTGGATGCGGATCGCGCAGACCAGGCTGCGCTGGACGCCGTCGGGGGTCGTGTAGCCGACGGTGAGCCGGAACTGGGGCTGGGCGTAGCCGCTGGGCTCGCCGGGTTGGACGGCGGTGACGGTGCCGACGGTGCTCACCCCGTGGGCGGCGAGCCGGTCGGCGACCGTCCGGGCGGCGCGGTACGCGCGGTGCTGCGCGCGGAGCCGGGACTCGGAGTGGACGACCAGCGGCAGGGTGAGCGCTGCCAGGATCACGAGGGCGGGCAGGGCGGGCCGGTACGGTCCGCCGGGGCCGAAGGCCGCGCCGAGCGGCCCGAGCAGCAGGGCGAGGAACAGCACGCCGCCGGGGGGAAGCCGGTTCGGGGCCCCGGCTCCGGGGGAGCGGCCGACCCGGCCCGCCGCCAGCATGCCGGTCAGCCAGCAGAACAGGGCGCCGGCCCAGTACGCCTGGGTGGCGGCCGAGCCGAGGCAGAGCTGCTGGGTGCAGGTCTCCGGCTCCCGGTAGGCGACCACCCCGGCCGCGAACAGCCGGCCGGCCAGCGCGCACAGCGCCAGCAGGAGCAGCGCCGCGACCGCCCGGCCGAAGCCCAGGCGCGGTTCCAGGTAAGGGAGTTGCTTGCTCGACGGGGGACCGGCAGTCATGCCCGGAGGCTAGTGCGACGGCCGGGGCGGGCGGTACGCGCGCCCGCCGTCCGGTCGGTGAACGAGGGGGAAACTCCGCGGCGGCGGGCCCCGACGGCCCTACGCGGCAGGGAAGTCGAAGGTGTAGCCCTGGGCGACCAGCCAGGGCAGCAGCTGCTTGAGCGCGGCCACGGTCTGGCCGCGGTCGCCGCCCCCGTCGTGCATCAGGACCACGCCGCCGGGCTTGAGCTGCTTCTGCACGGCCGAGACGATCGCCGGCGTCCCCGGGCGGGCCCAGTCGCGCGGGTCGACGGACCAGCCGAGCGAGGACATCCCGAGGCTCGCGGTGATGTGCTCGTTGTCGGCGTTGAAGCCGCCGCCCGGGGCGCGGAACCAGCCGACCTCGGTGCCGGGGCCGCCCGCCTGGAGGATCATGTTCCGGGCGGCGGTGATCTCGTACGCGGCCTTGTCGTGGGGGAGCTTGGCGAAGGGCTGCGGGTGGTGGACGCTGTGGTCGCAGAGCCGGTGCCCGGCGGCCAGGATCCGCTTGACCATGGCGGGGTTGGCGGCGGCGTTCTGGCCGATCTGGCAGAAGGTGGCCTTGGCGTGGTACTGGGCCAGCAGGTCGAGGATCTGGCCGGTGGCGGGGCCGGGGCCGTCGTCGAAGGTGAGCGCGACGGTGCGGCCGCCGGAGGCGGTGGAGCCGATCACGGTGCCCGCCCCGGTGTGCGGGGGCGGCGCGGCGGGCGAGGACGGGTCGGCGGCCGGTGCGGTCGGGGTGGCCGGTGCGGTGGGCGTGGCGGAGAGGGGGGTGCCGGTGGCCGCGGTCGGGTGCGGCTTGGCCGGCGCCGACGGGGAGGAGGGGGAGGCGGCCGGGGAGCCCGCGCCCGGCGGCACGGCGTCGGAGCCGGGGGTCGGCGTGAGGGCGGTCGCCGCCGTCCCGCTCGGCCGGGCGTCGGCCGGGGACGCCGTCCCGGAGGTCGCCGCCGCGCTCGGCGGCTGGAGCGCCCCGCTGGCGGTCCCGCACGCGGCCAGCCCCAGGGTGGCGGCCACCGCGGCACAGCCCGCGAGCAGCCGGCGCCGGGATCGGGACAGTCGGTTCGGGGCGGAGGGGCGGCGGGCGGTCCGGTGCATGGCGGCGGCTCCTGAGGTGCGAGTACGGTGCCGATCTCTCGGGTCAGGATGACTGTCCGATAGGACGCCGATCGTACGTGCACCGGTTGCCGACCGGACCGAACCGCCGTAAGAGTCTTCTCACACTCGCCCCGGTGGCGGCCCCGCGCCGCCGCGGGTACCGGAGGCGCCCGTCAGAACGGGTACCAGCGCACCTCGGTGGCCCCGTCCCGCAGCGAGTCGACCCGGCGCCGGAACTCCTTCAGCGCGGCCGGGTTGCTGGCCGCCTGCTGCGCCACCCAGGAGGCGCTGGCCGTCTCCCGGGCGCCGCGCAGCACCGTGAAGCCCGGCCACTCGCGCACGTCCCAGCCGTACGCCTCGGTGAACGCGCGGTACTCCTCGGCGGGCACGCCGTACCGGTCCTGGCTGAGCGCGAGGACCACCAGGTCGTGCTCGCGCAGGTCGTTCGCCATGAACTCCAGGTCGAGCAGCACCGGCCCGTCCGGGCCGACGTGGATGTTGCGCGGCAGCGCGTCGCCGTGGATCACCCCGGGGTGCAGCCGCGGGACGAGGTCGGGCAGGGCAGCCTCGAAGGCGTTGCGGCGGTGGCGCAGGAAAGCGACGTCCGCCGGGTCGACGTGGCCCTCGGCGGAGGCCAGCCAGCGCTCGACCGGGGCCAGCAGGTCGCGCCGGCCGAGCGTGAAGGGCGGCGGCGGCAGCTGGTGCAGGGCGCGCAGCAGCGGGGCGAGGTCGACCGGGCGGGCGGGCCGGACGGCGGGCGCGAGCCGGTGCCAGAAGGTGACGGGGTGGCCGTCGGCCAGCTGCGGCTCGGGCGCCACCGCGTCGTACGGGCGGACCACCGGCACGTCCTGGCCGGCCAGCCAGTGGGCGAGCGCCAGCTCCCGGTGCGCCCGGTCGTACAGCTCGGGACCGCGGCCGACCTTGGCGACCACGGCCGGGTCGCCGAGGTCGAAGACGGCGTTCTCGCCGAGCGCGAGCAGTGTGGCCCCGTCGGGGGCGGCCAGCCCGGCCGACTCGCAGGCCTGGGCGAGGAGCAGCCGGGCGCGGCCCTCGTCGAAGGGGATCATGACTGGGGTTCCCATTCCGCCGACGTTCATCCGGGGGACCCCGGACGGTGATCATCATGACGCACGGACGCCGGGCCCCGCGCGCTGCGGGGCCCGGCACCGGACGCGTCGGGCGGGTGGGACAAGCCGGACAGGTCGGACGGGTCGGACAGGTCGAACGGGTCGGGGAGGCCGGGGAGGCTCAGACCCCGGCCCGGCGGTGGCGGGCCCCCTCCGTCGGCCCGGCCGGCTGGGCGGGCAGGCCCCGGTCGGCGTCGGCCGGCGGGAGGGGCTCGCCGTGCGAGAGGTCCGGCAGCCAGTTCAGCCAGCGCGGCAGGTACCAGTTGCGGTCGCCCAGCAGGGTCATCACCGAGGGCAGCAGCACCCCGCGGATCACCGTGGCGTCGATCAGCACCGCGACCGCGAGGCCGACGCCCATCTGCTTCATCACCTGCATGGACAGCGAGCCGAAGACCGAGAACACCGCCACCATGATCACCGCGGCGCTGGTGACCACCCCGGCCGTGGAGCGGATGCCGTCGGCGATCGCGGCCCGGGTCGGCAGGCCGCGGTCGTGGCCCTCCTTGATCCGGGAGACCACGAACACGTGGTAGTCCATCGAGAGCCCGAAGAGGATCACGAAGAGGAACAGCGGCACCCAGGACTCCACCGCGCCGACCCCGGCGGTGCCCAGCAGCGAGGCGCCCACGCCGTGCTGGAAGACCAGCGTCAGCACCCCGTACGCGGCGCCGACCGAGAGCAGGTTGAGCACCACGGCGGTGGCCGCGACGACCGGGGAGCGGAAGGTGGTGAGCATCAGCAGGAAGGCGAGGGCGACCACGAAGCCGAAGACCAGCGGCATCGAGTCGCCCATCTTCCGGTTGAAGTCGTACGACCCGGCGGTGTCGCCGGTGACCGGGGCCTCGGTGCCGGGCACCGTGAGGACGGTGGCGGGCACCAGCTCCTCGCGCAGGGTCCGCAGGGCGTCGTTGCTGGTGGCGTCGTTGCCGGTGCCGTTGAGCGGGATGTCGACGGTGGCGACGTTCCTGTCGGCGTGCACCGTGACCTCCACCGGTCCGTGCATCCGCCCGCTCGCCAGGGCCTTCGCCTTGAGGTCGCCGATCGCGGCGGTCATCGCGGGGGAGTCGATGTCGGCGGCCTTGATCACGACGGTGGCGGGGGCGGGGCTGCCGGGGAAGGCGGCCTCGATCTTCTGCGAGGCGGCGACCAGGGCGTTGCCCGCGGGCAGCTGCTGCTGGAAGGTCAGCTTGGCGGTGTGCATGGTGAGCAGCGGCGCGGCCAGGGCCAGCAGGAAGGCGCCGGCGAGCAGGGTGGCGGCCAGCGGGCGGCGCAGCACCGGGGTCAGCACCGCGTTCCAGAAGCGTCCGCCGGTCCGTGCGGCGTCCGGGCGGCGCAGCTTGGCGAGGAACGGCACCCGGCCCTTCTCGACCCGGTCGCCGAGCATCGACAGCAGCGCCGGCAGCACGGTGAGCGAGCCGAGCACGGCGGTGATCACGACCAGGATGGTGGCGAAGGCCATCGCCTTGAAGGTGGCGATCCCGGTGAGGAACATCCCGGCCATGGCGACCACCACGGTGACGCCGGAGACCAGCACCGCCCGGCCGCTGGTGGCGGCGGCCACGGCCAGCGCGGTGGCGGCGTCGCGCCCGGCGGCCCGCTCCTCGCGTTCGCGGCGCAGGTAGAAGAGGCAGTAGTCGACGCCGACGGCGAGGCCGACCAGCAGCATCACCGAGGAGGCGTCGCCGCTGGTGTGCAGGAAGCCGCTGCCGAGCGCGACCAGTCCGGCGGCCGCGACGAAGGCGGTGAGCGCGAGCACCACCGGCAGCACGGCGGCGACCAGCGCGCCGAAGGCGACCAGCAGGATGCCGAGGGCGAGCGGCACGGCCGTCCACTCGGCGCGGGCGAAGTCGTTCCCGACCTGGTCCCGCATCCACTTGCCGGAGCTGGCGTCGCCGAGCTGGACGACGGTGAGGTCCGGGTGCTGCCTCTGCACGCCGGCCACCGCGTCCAGCACCGGCTGGACCTGGTCGGCGGCCTCGGTGCGGTCGCCCTTGAGGGTCAGCGTCACGAGCGCGGAGTGGCCGTCGGCGGAGACCGCCTTGGTGTCGTACGGCGAGCGGACCTCGGCGGCCCGGCCGGTGCCGTTCACGGCGGCGACCACCTGGCCGACGGCGGTGCGGAACTCCGGGTCGTCGGCGGTGCGGGTGGCGCTCTGGACCAGGACGGTCTCGCCGGCCGGGCTCTTCAGCCCGGCCTCGTCGAGGATCCGCGCGGCCCGGGAGACCTGCCCGGGGACCGACTCGGCGTCGGTGATCCTGACGCTGCCGTGGGCGGAGCCGAGCGCGGCGGCCAGGACGACGAAGAGCAGCCAGCCGAACACGGCGGTCTTGCGGTGCCGGGCGCTCCAGGCGCCCATCGCGGCCGCCAGGCCGAGTCTGGACTTCACGGGCTTCACGGTGGTTTCCCCCCTGGGAGAGCGGCGGTCGTCGCCGGACGGGAGCGGCGGGGGCCCTGGGTCGGGGGACCGCCGGTCTGGGGTGCGCCGGCTGCGCTCCGGCGTCCCGATCGACAGTAGGGAAGCCGGTCCTGACGGGTAATCCGGCTGGCGGGTGGCCGTTTCCTGGTGCTTCCTTCGGGGCCCGGGTGGGGTTTTCCCTACCCTCCGACCCCGAGATCTCCTCCTGGGGGGTAGGGGATGCTCCTCCACCCTGAGGGGGAGATGACTCCACCCGGAGCACGAGGTCAGGAGGGGTGCGTCCGGGAGAGACTGGGCCGGGGCCGCTTCGGGCGGCCCGACGGGGGTTGAAGCACACGGGGGCTCCTTGCCGGGCGGCAAGCAAGTACTCGTAGGATGATGCCCCAAACCTACTTACCTGCCGACCGGCAAGGGAGTGCCGTCGGCACTCCCCGCGCCGGTCCTGCCGTCGCCCAGCGTCCCGTCCCCCAAGGGCTGCGGTGAACCATGCCCAGGAGGCACACGAGCATGTTCCACCGACTAGGACAATTCGTCGTACGCCGCCCCTGGTGGGTGATCGGCGCATGGCTGATCGCCGCGGTCGCGATCGTCGCGACCGCCCCGCCGCTGAAGGCGAACACCGACGAGGCCGCCTTCCTGCCCAAGCACTACGAGTCCATCCAGGCCGCCGAGCTCCAGCAGAAGGCCTTCCCGTCCAACATCTCGCCCTCCGCGCTGCTGCTCTTCGAGCGCACCGACGGCGGCAAGCTGGACGAGGGCGACGCGGCGACCATGGCCAAGGTCACCCAGGGGCTGGCCGACAAGAAGATCCCGCTGGTCGAGCTGGTCGTCCCGGTCTCTCCGGCGTCCTACTCCCAGGACCACAAGTACGCGATGTCGATGGTCTCCATCGACAAGACCAAGATGCAGTCGGACGAGTTCACCGACGCCGCGAAGAAGCTCCGCGACGAGGGCACCGCGCTCGCCTCCGGCAGCACCCTGAAGTTCCAGGTCGGCGGCCCGGCCGCGATGAACCTGGACCAGAAGGACGCCGGCAAGACGGCCGGCATGCTCATCGGCCTCGGCACGGTCGTGATCATCCTGCTCACGCTCGGGATCATCTTCCGCAGCCCGATCATCGCGCTGCTGCCGATCCTCTCGGTGATCATCTACTCGATGGTCGCCAACGGCCTGATCGCGGACGCCAGCAAGCTGTTCGGGCTCAAGGCCGACAACTCGATGGAACAGATCCTCACCGTCGTGCTCTACGGCGTCGGTACCGACTACTTCCTGTTCCTGATGTTCCGCTACCGCGAGCGGCTGCGGGCCGGTGACGACCGCAAGCAGGCCGTCGCCAACGCGGTCGGCCGGGTCGGCGAGGCGATCGCCTCCGCCGCCGGTGCCGTCGTGGTCGCCTTCGCCGTGCTCGTCCTGTCCAGCCTCGGCATGTTCAAGGCGCTCGGCCCGTCGCTGGCCATCGCGGTGGCCGTCACGGCGATCGCCTCGGTCACCCTGGTGCCCGCGATCCTCTGCCTGATCCCCGAGAAGGTCCTGTTCTGGCCCTCCAAGGCCTGGCAGCGCGAGCCGTCCAACGCCCGCTTCGCCGCGATGGGCCGCAGCGTCGGCCGCCGCCCGGGCGCCGCCGCCCTGCTCTCCGGCCTGGTGATGGCCGGCCTCGCGGTCGCCGCGCTCGGCTACCAGGGCACCTTCGACATGGCCGGCAGCTCGATGCCGAAGACCAAGGAGTCGATGGTCGTCCAGGACACCATGATCAAGGCCTACTCGGCCGGTGCCGCCGACCCCGCGCACATCTACCTGACCAGCCAGAACGGCAACAAGATCGACGTCGCCGGCCTCAAGGGCTACGTGGCGGACCTGGGCAAGGTGGACGGCGTCTCCAGCGCGGCCCTGCCGGACCCGGAGCACGGGGTCAGCAAGGACGGGCTCACCGCCGACATCACCGTCGTCCTCAAGGACGAGGCGGCCAGCAACAAGGCCATCGACACCATCGGCGAGGTCCGCAAGGTCGCCCACGACCACGCGCCCGCCGGCACCAAGGCCTACGTCGCCGGCACCACCTCCGTGTACAAGGACATCAACACGGCGATGGCCCACGACTACAGCCTGGTCTTCCCGATAGCCGCCGTCCTGATCATGGTGATCCTCGGACTGCTGCTGCGCAGCGTGGTCGCCCCCTGGTACCTGATGGCCTCGGTCGGCCTCGGCTTCGGCGCCACCCTCGGCGCCACCACCCTGCTGTTCCAGAACATCAAGGGCGAGCAGGGCCTGATGTTCATGCTGCCGATCCTGATCTACCTGTTCGTGGTCGCGCTCGGCACCGACTACAACATCCTGATGATCGCCCGACTGCGCGAGGAGGCCCAGGAGGGCCGCAGCCCCCGCGAGGCGGCGAGCCAGGCGATCCGGCACGCCGGCCCGACGGTGGCCGCCGCCGGGTTCATCCTGGCCGCGACCTTCGCCACCATGCTGCTGGCCGGCAACACGATGATGAGCGAGATGGGCTTCTCGATCGCCATCGGCATCCTCATCGCGGCCTTCGTGATGGCGATGTTCTTCACCCCGGCGCTCACCGCGCTGCTCGGCCACCGCGCCTGGTGGCCCGGCCACGCGGACGCCCCGGGCCACGGCCACGGCCACGGTCACGGCGAGGGCCCGGCCCCGGTGGCCGGCGCCCACGGGATGCCGGAGCCGGCCGGCCGGCGCTGAGCCGACCGGGTCGGTGTGAACGGTGCCCTGACCCGGCCCTGACCGGGTCGGTACGAACAGGCGGCGCCCCGCTACGGCGGGGCGCCGCTGCCCCGTTTCCGAGGCCACCAAACGTGATCTCCTGGGCGGGAAAATCCCCGGTCAACCCCCGTGCCACCGTGCTACAGTCGAAGCAGTTGCAGTTTTGGTTCCCATGAACGTGGTGTGCGCCTGCTGGTACCAACCGACAGGCGCATTTGTTTTGTCCGGTGTTTCAGTCTCCGGATGGGGATCGCGGCTACCACGGGGATCCACGAGGTGTGGATCCCTGATGCCCCCAGGATTTAGAGGAGACGGTTATGGCTACCGGCACCGTGAAGTGGTTCAACAGCGAGAAGGGCTTCGGCTTCATCGAGCAGGATGGTGGCGGCGCCGACGTGTTCGCCCACTACTCGAACATCGTTGCCCAGGGCTTCCGTGAGCTGTTCGAGGGCCAGAAGGTCGAGTTCGACGTCACCCAGGGCCAGAAGGGCCCGCAGGCCGAGAACATCCAGATCATCGGCTGACGTCAGCCTCCACGCTGACTCGCGATCATCGCGAAGCGGGGGCCCGCACCGCACGGTGCGGGCCCCCGCTCATGCCGCCGTACGGCCGGGGCGGCGCACTCCATGCATCCGACGGCCGACTCCAGCCCGCAGCCCGGGCTGTAGACCGACGGACGGAGAATCCGTGACCACCCCTGCCCGCTCGCCGCGCGACCGCGGCCCCCGCACCACCGACCAGGCCCGCCGCACCGCCGGCGGCGACCGCCCGCGCAAGCCGCGCGGCCGCAGCGGCGCCCCCAAGCAGGCCCGCCCCGCCGCCGCCCCCGAGGCCACCGACTTCACCGTGGTCCAGGGCACCCCGGCCCGGCCCCCGGCGGCGTCCTTCGCCGAGCTGGAGATGCCCAAGGCGATCCTCTCCGCGCTCGGCCGCCAGGGCGTCACCGAGCCCTTCCCGATCCAGGCCGCCACGCTGCCCGACTCGATCGCCGGGCGCGACGTCCTCGGCCGCGGCCGCACCGGCTCCGGCAAGACCCTGGCCTTCGGCCTCCCGCTGCTCGCCCGCACCGCCGGGCGCCGCGCCGACGCCCGGTACCCGCTGGCGCTCGTCCTGGTGCCCACCCGCGAGCTGGCCCAGCAGGTCACCGAGGCGCTCACCCCGTACGCGACCGCCGTCAACCTGCGGATCACCACCGTCGTCGGCGGCATGTCGATCAACAAGCAGGCCAACGCGGTGCGCCGCGGCACCGAGGTCCTGGTGGCCACCCCGGGCCGACTGGACGACCTGATCGGGCGCGGCGACGTCAACCTCTCCGACGTCGCGATCACCGTCCTCGACGAGGCCGACCAGATGGCCGACATGGGCTTCCTGCCGCAGGTCAGCAAGCTGCTGGAGCAGGTCGCCGAGGGCGGGCAGCGGATGCTGTTCTCCGCCACCCTGGACCGCAACGTCGACCGGCTGGTCAAGCGCTTCCTGACCGACCCGGTGACCCACTCGGTCGACCCCTCGGCCGGCGCGGTCACCACCATGGACCACCACGTCCTCCAGCTGGAGCAGGCCGACAAGGCCTCCGCCACCGCGCACATCGCCTCCCGCGACGGCCGCGTGATCATGTTCGTGCACACCAAGCACGGCGCCGACCGGCTCGCCAAGCAGCTGCTCGCCAACGGCGTGAAGGCCGCCGCGCTGCACGGCGGCAAGTCCCAGCCGCAGCGCAACCGGGTCCTGGACCAGTTCCGGGACGGCCACGTCACCGCGCTCATCGCGACCAACGTCGCCGCCCGCGGCATCCACATCGACGGCCTGGACCTGGTCGTCAACGTCGACCCGCCGGTCGACCACAAGGACTACCTGCACCGCGGCGGCCGCACCGCCCGGGCCGGCGAGTCCGGGACGGTCGTCACCCTGGTGCTGCCCGAGCAGCGCCGCGAGGTCAACCGGCTGATGACGACGGCCGGCATCCGCCCGACCGTCACCAAGATCCGCCCGGGCGACGCCGACCTCACCCGGATCACCGGCGCCCGCACCCCCAGCGGCGTGGCCGTGACGCTGGCCGTACCGGTCACCGCCGACCAGGCCGCGGCCGCCAAGGGCGGCGCCGACAAGCCCGCCGGGGCCAAGTCCGGCACCCCCCGCCGCCGGCCCGGCAAGCGCTCCGCGCTGCCCGCCGACGTCGACATGAACGGCAACCCGCGCCGCCCCCGCCCCAAGCAGCGCATCGGCGGCGCCGCCCAGGGCGAGCGCCCGCAGGCGGCCGGCTTCATCGGCCGCTCCTCGGGCCGCGCCAAGCCCGGCAGCGGCACCAAGTCCGGCTCCAACTACGGCACCGGCCGCCAGCGCCGCAAGGCCGACTGACGGCCGTCCCGGCCACACCGTACGGGCCCCGCACACCCCCTCGCAGCAGGGGGCGTGCGGGGCCTCCGGCTTTTCCGGGACCGGCGCCGTGCCGTGCCCCGGCGAAACTGCCGCCCGGACCGACCGCCCAGCTCAGCCCCGGCGCACCCGGCAGCTGCCGGTCCACTGCCGGTTGACGGCCGACCGCGCACCCCCGAGTCTCTGACGCGGCCCACACATCCGACGCCCCGTCACCACGGAGGCGCGGATGGTGAGTCCACGTGATCCCCCCACTCGGAAGGACGACCGTCCCATGCGCCGAACCTCCGCCCTGCTGACCACCGCCCTGCTCGCCGGGGCCGCCGCCCTGGCCGCCCCGGCCACCTCCGCCCAGGCCGCGCCGGCCTGCGGCGCGTGGGCCTCCGCCTGGAACGCCGTCGGCAGCTGTACCGGCCTCGACCCGATGCAGACCTGGACCGTGACCGCCAACTGCCTCTACTGGAACTCCAACCACACCGTGCAGTTCTCCCGCCCCGCCATCGGCGGCATCGCGATCGGCGACGGCACCATGTCCGCGTCCTGCGGCATCGGCGACAGCGTCCAGTTCCCGCGCGTCGTCCTCGGCGCCGTCCCGCCGGCCGGCCCGACCGGCCAGATCTCCGGCTACGCGAGCAAGTGCGTCGACGTGAAGGGCGCCAACGTCGGCAACGGCACCGCCGTCCAGATCTACGACTGCAACGGCTCCGTCGCGCAGAAGTGGCGGATCGGCGTCGACGGCACGATCCGCGCCCTCGGCAAGTGCATGGACGTCTCCGGCGGCAACACCGGCAACGGCACCAAGGTCCAGATCTACGACTGCAACGGCAGCGGCGCCCAGCAGTGGCAGGCCCGCCCCGACGGCTCGCTCCTCAACCCGCAGTCCGGCCGCTGCCTGGACGACCTCGGCTTCTCCACCGACAACGGCAACCAGCTCGGCATCTGGGACTGCAACGGCGCCGCCAACCAGAAGTGGAACCTCCCGGCCTGACGCCCGAGCCCCCTTCACCGCGGTCCGCCGCCCCCGCACCACACCGGGGGCGGCGGACCGTCTTCGGTGCCGGACCGACCGCTTCGACGGTGATGTTGGTGAGATACAATGCTATGGACATCGCCAACATTGCTCAACGGAGGTGCCGGATGTCCGTAACGCAGATCGACATCGATGAAGAGGCCCTGGAGCGGGCGATGGCCCTTGCCGGAGTGCGGACCAAGAAGGAGGCCGTGAACCTCGCTCTGCGCTTCTACGCGGAGCGGCAGGAACGCGCGGCCCGTATCGGCAGGCATTTCCAGCGGGCCCGGGCGTGGGGGGCCGTCGAACACGCCGAGCAGCTGCACCGGACCGAGAAGGACGCCCGGTGATCTACCTCCTCGACACGTCCGCGCTGGTGCGGCTGCTGCGCGAGCCCAAGCTCCAGGACGCCTGGTATGACGCGATCGACGCGGGGTCGATCGCCTCGTGCTACCCGCAGCGCGCCGAGTTCCTCTACAGTGCGCGCGACGGCCGGGAGTTCGACGAGATCTCCGAGATGTACGCCGAGCTCTACCCGGACGTCTCGGTGCCGAAGAGTGCGGGACGCTGGATCGACACGGTGCAGCGGCGGATGGCCGTCGCCGGGCAGCATCGCAGTGCCTCAGCCGTCGACCTGCTGATCGCGGCGACGGCTGCGCATCACGGCCTCACGGTGCTCCACGACGACGCCGACTACCGCACTGTGGCGCGGCATGCTGCCGACCTCGACGAGCACAACATCCTGGATCACGTCTGACCGGCGTCGTGAGGGTCAGGCGGTGAGGGCCGGGGTGGTGTCCGCGGTGTGGCGGGCCTGGTCGTAGCGGTGGAGGAGGAGGGCCGCCAGTTCGGGGGACGGGCCGAGGACGTCGGCCACGAGGTCCGCGTCCTCGGCGGCGGCCGCGATGCGGTCGGGGAGGAGGCCGGGGGCGAGCAGGTAGGGGGCGACGGCGGTGCGTTCGGCGCCGGCGGTGCGCAGGGCGGCGAGGGCGTCGGGGACGCGGGGGCCGGCGGCGGAGGCGTAGGCGACCTCGACGGCGGCCCAGCGGCGGGTGCGGCGCCACTCGGCGGCGACCGCGCGGGTCGCGGCGTCGGCGGCCGGGTCGGAGGAGCCGGCGGCCGCCAGGACGACGCCGGTACGGGCCCGGGCGGCGGGTGAGCCGACCGCGAGGCCGGCTTCGGCGAGGCGGCGGTCCAGGGCGGCCAGCAGCAGGGGGGAGGGGCCGAGCACGTCGGCGACCGGCAGCCGGGAGCCGGCGGCGCGCAGGGCGGCCGGGATGTCGTGCTTGGCGTGGAAGGCCCGGTTGAGCAGCAGCGGCACCGCCACCGCGTCCGCGAGCCGTCCGACCACCTGGGGGATCCGCGGCGCGCAGTGGTCCAGGTAGGCGGTGGCGACCTCGGTGCCGGGCCGCTGGGCCCGCACCTCCTCCACGAGCGCGGCCACCGTCGCGGCGTGGCGCGGGTCGCGGCTGCCGTGGGCGATCAGGAGGAGGGCGGGCATCAGCGCTGCCTCACTTGCCGGTGGCCAGCAGGCCGCGGTTGCGCAGCACCCGGCGTTCGACGGGGGTGAAGACGAGGAGCTCGATGGCGATGCCGACGAAGAGGATGAGGATGATGCCGAGCAGGACGCCGGACATGTCGGAGAACTCGCGCTGGTCCTCCAGGAAGCGGCCGAGGCCGCGGCCCAGGTCGGGGGAGGAGGCGACGAGTTCGGCGGCCATCAGGGAGCGCCAGGAGAAGGCCCAGCCCTGCTTGAGGCCGGCGAGGTAGCCGGGCAGGGCGGCGGGGATGAGGACGTGCCGGGCGCCGGTGAGGCCGGTGGCGCCGAGGGTGCGTCCGGCCCGCAGGAACAGCGGGGGGACCTGGTCGATGCCGGCGACCAGGCCGTTGGCGATGGAGGGGACGGCACCGAGCAGGATGACGGCGTACATCATCGAGTCGTTGATGCCGAGCCAGATGACGGCGGCGGGCACCCAGGCGACCGAGGGCAGCGACTGCAGGCCCTGCAGGACGGGCCCGATGGCGGTGCGCACCGGTCTGATGCGGGCGACGACGAGGCCGATCGGGGTGCCGATCACCACGGCGAGGAGGAAGCCGGACAGGCCGCGCCAGACGCTGGTCCAGATGATCGAGAACAGCGTGCCCTGGTACCAGAGGTCCTGGGCGGAGCGCCACACGTCGGCGGGGCTGGGCAGCTTGTAGGAGGAGGTGAGCTCCAGGCTGTACGCGCCCTGCCAGAGCGCGAGCACGACGAGCACGCCGATGAGCGGCGGCAGGGCCTTGCTGCGCAGGGCCTCGCCGAGGGAGCCGCGCTGTGCGGTGACGGCGTCGAGGGCGTCCAGGCCGGCGCCGACGCCCGCGGTGTCGGCGGTCCCGTCGTTCCGGTCGTGCTTGTCGTTCCTGTCGTTCTTGTCCAGGACGGGGGTGGTGTCAGTGCTGGCCATGGCGACGGATCTCCCCACGCAGTTCTTCGGTGATCTCGATGGACAGGTCGGCGACGCCGGCGGACTCGATGCGGCGCGGCTGGGGCAGGTCGATGTGCCATTCGCGGGCGACCCGGCCGGGGCGGGAGGAGAGCAGCACGACCCGCTGGGCGAGGCGGACGGCCTCGCGGACGTTGTGGGTGACGAACAGGACGGTCAGCTGCCGTTCGGCCCAGATCCGGGTGATCTCGTCGTGGAGGACGTCGCGGGTGATGGCGTCGAGGGCGGCGAAGGGCTCGTCCATGAGCAGGACCTTGCTGCCCTGGGCGAGGGCGCGGGCCATGGCGACGCGCTGGCGCATGCCGCCGGACAGCTCGTGGACGCGCTTGCCGTACGCGCCGTCCAGGCGGACGAGTTCGAGCAGCCGCTCGGCTTCGGCGCGGCGCTCGGGGCGGGCGACGCCGGCCAGCTTGAGGGCGAGTTCGATGTTCCTGCCGGCGGTGAGCCAGGGGAAGAGCGCGTGCTCCTGGAACATCAGCGCGGGGCGGCCGCCGGGCACCTCGATGCCGCCGGCGGTGGGCCGGTCGAGGCCGGCGACGAGGTTGAGCAGGGTGGACTTGCCGCAGCCGGAGGCGCCGAGCAGGGTGACGAACTCGCCGGGGGCGACGTCGAGGGTGATGTCGTCCAGGACGTGGGTCTGGGCGCCGGGGCGGCCGAAGGACTTGTGCACGTGCGAGATCCGGACGGCGGGCGCACCGCCGTGGGCGTCGGCGCCGGGGGCGTCCGCCGAGGTGGTCAGTGCCGGGGTCATCCGGGCACCTCCTGGATGAGTGGTCTGGCGAGGTCGGGGCCGTGGCCCGGGCCCCGCCCGTCCCGGTGGGCATCGATCGGGGATCGACCGGGCGGGCGGGGGCCGGACCGCGGAGTCGTGACGAACGGCCTTGCTGCGGGCGCTACTTGGCGCCGAGTCCGGCGTCCGCGACGGCGGGCCGGCCCTCCGCGGCGAGGACCTTGTTCAGCAGGGTGAGGTCGTAGATGCCGTTCAGGTTGGGCTTCTTGAGGAGCCCGGCGGTGACGGCGTGGTCGGCCTCGGCCTGGAGGGTGTTCGCCAGCGGGTCGTCCAGGAAGTCGATGTCGGCCCAGGCCGGGTCCAGGATGGCGGGCTCCAGGGAGTTGCCGGCCTCCTTCTTGATCGCCTCGTTGGCGTCGGCCTTGGCCTTGTCGGAGTTGTCCTTGATGAAGGCGTTGGTCTTCACCGAGCCGCGCAGCACGGCCTCCACCACGTCCGGGTGCTCCGTGAGGAACTTCTGCGAGACGATGATGTTGGTGATCACGAACTTCTTGTCGGGCCAGACGTCCTTCTCGTTGAGCAGGACCTTCGCGCCGAGCGTGACCAGCTTGGAGGCGGTGGGCTCGGGCACCCAGGCGGCGTCGATGGAGCCGGACTTGTACGCGTCGGGGGTGACCTTGTTGTCGGTGCGCACGACCGAGACGTCGCCGGCGCCGGTGGCCGCGTCGACCTTGTAGCCCTTGCCCGCCAGGTAGTTGAGCAGGGCGACGTCCTGGGTGTTGCCGAGCTGCGGGGTGGCGATCTTCTTGCCCTTGAGGTCGTCCAGGGTGGCGATCTTCTCCGGGTTGGCGACCAGCTTGACGCCGCCGGAGGCCGAACCGCCGATGATCTTCAGGGACTTGCCGTCGGACTTGGTGTAGCCGTTGATCGCGGGGGAGGGGCCGATCCAGCCGATGTCGATGGAGCCGGCGTTCAGCGCCTCGATCTCGGCCGGGCCGGCGTTGAAGACCTGGGTCTTGACCTGGGTGGCGCCGAGCTCCTTCTGGAAGAAGCCCTCCTGGAGGCCGACCAGCGGGGTGCCGTGGGTGAGGTTGGCGAAGTAGCCGATCTTCACCGTGTCCGCGGACAGCTTCGCGCCGGAACTCCCGGCGGTGGCAGCGGTGTTGGCCTTGGCGTCGGAGGACTTGTCGTCCGCCTTGGAGCCGTAGCTGCAGGACGACAGCAGGGCCGCCACGGTCAGGCCGGCCGCGGCGGCGGCCGCGGAGCGTCTGATCCGCCCGGCGTCGGGGCGGGTGCGGGTATGCGGGAGGGCCGGGTTCGGTGCCATGGCGAGAGTCCTGTTCGCGGACGGACCGTCAGGAGGCGGTCTCGGACGGACGGTTGGAAGGTGGTGCGCGCGGCAGCGGTGTGCCGGGGGCAAGCCGGGCGGCTGTGGGGGGAGACAGCCCGGTGACAGGGCGTTCTCAGCCCCGTCGGCCCGCACATCGGGTCAGGCCGCCCTGGCCGCTGCCGAGGACGCCGCTGCCGATGCGGCCGCCTTCCTTGTCCATGCCCGAGAACGCCTCGCTGGGCATCAGACCCAGTCCTCCTCGTCGGGTGTGCCGGTGGTGGGTACGGTGGCGAAGGCCTCGCCCGCCATGCCGGCGGTGAGGGTGGTGCCGTCGGCCGGGTCGATGAGCAGGAACGACCCGGTGCGGCGGTTGTCGGAGTAGCCGTCCAGGGCCAGCGGCTCGGCGGTGCGCAGGACGACCCGGCCGATGTCGTTGACGTTCAGCCCGTCGGGGGCGGGGCGCTGTTCCAAAGTGTCGATGTCGATCCGGTAGGCGACGTCCTTGACCAGCGCCCGCACGGTGCGGGTGGTGTGCTTGAGGAGGACCTTGTCGCCGGCGCGCAGCGGCCGTTCGCTGAGGTGGCTGACGGTGGCCTCGATGTCCTTGGTGGGGACGGGCACGGGGCCGGCGGCGATGAGGTCGCCGCGGGAGACGTCCAGGTCGTCGGCGAGGCGGACGGTCACCGACTGCGGGGCCCAGGCGGCGTCGGCCTGGCGGCCGAGGGCGTCGATCCCGGCGACGGTGGTGGTGTGGCCGGACGGCAGGACCGTGACGGTGTCGCCGACGCGCAGCACGCCGGACGCCAACTGGCCCGCGTAGCCGCGGTAGTCGGGGTGCTCCTCGGTCTGCGGGCGGATGACGTACTGGACCGGGAAGCGGGCCGGCTCGGCGCCCGGGTCGCTGCCGACCGGCACCGTCTCCAGGTGCTCCAGCAGGGTCGGGCCGCCGTACCAGTCCATGTGCGCGGACGGCTCGACGACGTTGTCCCCGGCGAGGGCGGAGATCGGGACGGCCAGCACGTCCTTGACGCCGAGCGAGGCGGCGTAGGCGGTGAACTCGGCGGCGATGGCGGCGAACACGGGCTCGGCGTAGTCGACCAGGTCCATCTTGTTGACGGCGAGGACGACGTGCGGCACGCGCAGCAGGGCGGCGACGGCGGCGTGCCGGCGGGTCTGCTCGACGACGCCGTTGCGGGCGTCGACGAGGACGACGGCGAGTTCGGCCGTGGAGGCGCCGGTGACCATGTTGCGGGTGTACTGCACGTGCCCGGGGGTGTCGGCGAGGATGAACCGCCGGCGGGGCGTGGCGAAGTAGCGGTAGGCCACGTCGATGGTGATGCCCTGTTCGCGCTCGGCCCGCAGGCCGTCGGTGAGCAGGGCGAGGTCGGGCGCCTCCTGGCCGCGGCTGCGGGAGGCGTGCTCGACGGCCTCCAGCTGGTCGGCGAGCACCGACTTGGAGTCGTGCAGCAGCCGGCCGACGAGGGTGGACTTGCCGTCGTCGACGGAGCCGGCGGTGGCGAAGCGCAGCAGCGAGGTGGCGTTGGTGGCGGTGCTCATTAGAAGTATCCCTCGCGCTTGCGGTCTTCCATCGCGGCCTCGGAGAGCTTGTCGTCGGCCCGCGTCGCACCGCGCTCGGTGAGGCGCGAGGCGGCGATCTCGGCGATGACGGCCTCGATGGTGGTGGCGTCGGAGTCGACGGCGCCGGTGCAGGACATGTCGCCGACGGTGCGGTAGCGGATCAGCCGCCGCTGGACCGGCTCGTGCTCCTTGGGGCCGCCCCAGTCGCCGGCGGTCAGCCACATGCCGCTGCGGGCGAAGACGTCCCGCTCGTGGGCGTAGTAGATCTCCGGCAGCTCGATGCCCTCGCGCTCGATGTACTGCCACACGTCGAGCTCGGTCCAGTTGGACAGCGGGAAGACCCGCACGTGCTCGCCCACCGCGTGGCGGCCGTTGTAGAGCGACCACAGCTCGGGGCGCTGGCGGCGCGGGTCCCAGGCGCCGAACTCGTCGCGCAGCGAGAAGACGCGCTCCTTGGCGCGGGCCTTCTCCTCGTCGCGGCGCCCGCCGCCGAACACCGCGTCGAAGCGGTTCGTCTCGATGGCGTCCAGCAGCGGCACGGTCTGCAGCGGGTTGCGGGTGCCGTCGGGGCGCTCGCGCAGGACGCCGCGGTCGATGAAGTCCTGGACGTGGGCGACGTGCAGGCGCAGGCCGTGCCGCGCGGCGACGCGGTCGCGGTAGTCGATGACCTCGGGGAAGTTGTGCCCGGTGTCGACGTGCAGCAGCGAGAAGGGGACGGCGGCGGGCGCGAAGGCCTTGAGCGCCAGGTGCAGCATGACGATGGAGTCCTTGCCGCCGGAGAACAGGATCACCGGGCGTTCGAACTCCCCCGCGACCTCGCGGAAGATGTGCACCGACTCGGCCTCCAGCGCGTCCAGGTGGGACAGCGCGAAGGGCCCCCCTGAATTCTGGTTGGGGTCGCCGGCGGTGCGGACCGGGCTGTCGGTCTCGGTGGTCATGCCAGACCCCTCTCGGTCAGGAAGGCGTGCAGCTCGGCGGCGGACTCGGCGACCGCGCGGCCCTGGGTCTGGAGGCGCAGCTCCGGCCGCTCCGGGGCCTCGTACGGGTCGTCCACGCCGGTCAGGCCGGAGATCTCGCCGGCCGCCTGCTTGGCGTACAGGCCCTTGACGTCCCGTTCGGCGCACAGCTCGACCGGGGTGGCGACGTGGATCTCCAGGAACTCGGTGCCGGCCGCCGCGTGCCGCTCGCGCACCGCGGCGCGGGAGTCCGCGAACGGGGCGATCACCGGGGCGAGCACCTTGACGCCGTTGGCCGCCAGCTTCTCGGCGACGAAGCCGATCCGGGTGACGTTGGTGTGCCGGTCCTCGCGGGAGAAGCCGAGGCCCTTGGAGAGGAACTCGCGGATCTCGTCGCCGTCCAGGACCTCGACCTTGTGGCCCTCGGCGCGCAGCCGCTCGGCGAGGGCGAAGGCCAGGGTGGTCTTGCCCGCGCTCGGCAGCCCGGTCAGCCACACGGTGGCGCCGCGCTCGCACGGGGCGGCCGTACGGGCCGCCTCTGCGGCTCCGTCGGCGGCCAGGGTGTCAGCTGTCACGGTTCTTTCCTTACACGAGGATGGACGGACGATCAGAACGGACGATCAGAGGTGGATGCCGCACTCGGTCTTGCCGGAGCCGGACCAGCGGCCGGCCCGGGCGTCCTCACCCTCGCCCGGCTTGCGGGTGCAGGACAACGGGGAGCAGCCGATCGAGGTGTAGCCCTCCCACAGCAGCGGGTTGAGCAGCACGCCGTGGGCGGCGACGTAGGCGTCCACGTCCTCCTGGGTCCAGCGGGCGATCGGGGCGATCTTGACCTTGCGGCGCTTCGGGTCCCAGGACACCACGGGGGTGTTCGCCCGGGTCGGCGACTCGTCGCGGCGCAGCCCGGTCGCCCAGGCGTCGTAGCCGGCCAGGCCCCGGTTGAGCGGCTCGACCTTGCGCAGCGAGCAGCACAGGTCCGGGTCGCGGTCGTGCAGGGCCGGCCCGTGCTCGGCGTCCTGCTCGGCCACCGTCCGCAGCGGGGTGAGCGTGATGACGTTGACCGGCATGGTCGCGGCCACCGCGTCGCGCGTCCCGAGGGTCTCCGGGAAGTGGTAACCGGTGTCCAGGAACACCACGTCCACCCCCGGGAACACCGAGGACGCCAGGTGGGCCACCACCGCGTCCTCCATCGAGGAGGTGACGCAGAACCGCGCGCCGAAGGTGTCCGCGGCCCACCGCAGGACCTCCTGCGCGGTGGCCTCCTCCAGCTCGCGGCCGGCCCGGACGGCTATCGCCTCGTGGTCAGTCGCGGTGCTGCTCATGTGACGTACCCCCGTGGTTGGTCGGTGACAGCAGGCCGAGGAACTTCAGCTGGAAGGCGCGGCGGCACCCGTGGCACTCCCAGGCGCCGTGCCCGGCCTCGGAGGGGCGCAGGTCCTCGTCCCCGCAGTACGGGCAGAAGAACGGCGCGGCTCGCTCGCTCACGACAGCTGCTCCTCGGTCGCCCGGGCCGCCCACTGGGCGAAGCGCTCGCCCTCGGTGCGGTCGGCCTGGTAGCGGGTCAGCACGCGCTCGACGTAGTCGGGCAGGCCCGCGCTGGTGACCTTGAGGCCGCGGACCTTGCGGCCGAAGCCGGCCTCCAGGCCGAGCGCGCCGCCGAGGTGGACCTGGTAGCCCTCGACCTGCTCGCCGTGCTCGTCGGTGACCAGCTGGCCCTTGAGGCCGATGTCGGCGACCTGGATGCGGGCGCAGGCGTTCGGGCAGCCGTTGATGTTGATGGTCAGCGGCTCGGCGAACTCCGGCAGGCGCTGCTCCAGCTCGTCGATGAGCGTGCGGCCGCGCTCCTTGGTCTCGACGATGGCGAGCTTGCAGTACTCGATGCCGGTGCAGGCCATGGTGCCGCGGCGGAACGGCGAGGGGGTGACCCGCAGGTCGAGCGCCTCCAGGCCGGCCACCACGGAGTCGACGTGCTCCTCGGCGATGTCGAGGACGATCATCTTCTGCTCGGCGGTGGTGCGCACCCGGTCGCTGCCGTGGGCGGCGGCGAGGTCGGCGATCCGGCCGAGCAGCTTGCCGTCGACCCGGCCGACGCGAGGGGCGAAGCCGATGTAGTAGCGGCCGTCCTTCTGCCGGTGGACGCCGACGTGGTCGCGCCAGCGGGCGGCGGGCTCGGCCGGGGCGGGTCCGTCGAGCAGCGGGCGCTCGAGGTACTCCTCCTCCAGGACCCGGCGGAACTTCTCCACGCCCCAGTCGGCGACCAGGAACTTCAGCCGGGCGCGGTTGCGCAGGCGCCGGTAGCCGTAGTCGCGGAAGATGCCGATGACGCCGCCGTAGACGTCCGCGACCTCGTCCAGCGGGACCCACGCGCCCAGCCGCACGCCCAGCTTGGGGTTGGTGGACAGGCCGCCGCCGACCCACAGGTCGAAGCCGGGCCCGTGCTCGGGGTGGACCACGCCGACGAAGGAGACGTCGTTGATCTCGTGCGCGACGT
This sequence comes from Kitasatospora sp. NPDC058046, assembly GCF_042885595.1. Lineage (NCBI taxonomy): Bacteria > Bacillati > Actinomycetota > Actinomycetes > Kitasatosporales > Streptomycetaceae > Kitasatospora > Kitasatospora sp. NPDC058046. Next base: position 49,784 of record NZ_JBHVRS010000001.1, on the reverse strand, counting down.
CCAGCAGCGGGGAGCCGGAGACCGCGCTCTTGAACTTGCGCGGCAGGTTGGAGAAGTCCGGGTTGCCGATGAAGCGGCGCTGGATCTCCTCGATGGCGGGCGTGCCGTCGATGATCTCGTCCTCGGCGATGCCGGCCACCGGGGAGCCGAGGATGACGCGCGGGGTGTCGCCGCAGGCCTCGGTGGTGGACAGGCCGACGGCCTCCAGCTTCCGCCAGATCGCCGGGACGTCCTCGATCCGGATCCAGTGGTACTGGATGTTCTGGCGGTCGGTCAGGTCGGCGGTGCCGCGCGCGTACTGCTCGGAGACCTCGGCGACCGCCCGCAGCTGGGGGACGGTCAGCCGGCCGCCGTCGATGCGGACCCGGAGCATGAAGAACTCGGCGTCCAGCTCGTGCGGGTCCAGGATCGCGGTCTTGCCGCCGTCGATGCCCTCCTTGCGCTGGGTGTAGAGACCCCACCAGCGCATCCGGCCGCGCAGGTCGGCGGGGTCGATGGAGTCGAAGCCCCGGTGCGCGTAGATCGTCTCAATACGTGTCCGCACATTGAGACCGTCGTCGTCCTTCTTGAACTGCTCGTTGGCGTTCAGCGGGGTGTAGTGGCCCATGCCCCACTGGCCCTCGCCGCGGTGGCGGGTCACCTTGCGGGCCGCTGCGGGGCGCCGCTCGGCGGCGCGGTCGGCCGTGGGCTCGACGGTCTCGGGGGAGGTGGCCATGGTGAAGTCCTTCTGGGCGGATGGCGCTGCTGCCGAATGGGTCGCGGGGCGTGTCCGGCCGTGCGGTACCGCTCTGACCTGCGGATTTCAAGGTCTTGAGGGCGGTGGCCGGGACCGGGCGGGCGCCTGCGCATCCGCTGCGGCGGGGATGGCGGGAAGGTCGGCGCCGGGTGCGGTGGTGCGGCGGAGACGGGGGGCTCAGGTCACCGGACAGATGGCGCTGGACACGCGAAGGAGATCGACGTGGAGTCGACCTACTAGGGTGGTTCCGGCGCTAGGCATGGCAAGAGATTCGCACGGCGCGGGACTCGCGGTCCACTAACATCCAGATACTGGACTCTGAGGTTTCGTCATGTGGGACATCCGGATGTTCCCGCCGCTCCCCGCCCGGACGTCCGGCGACGCGTCCGGCGACGCGCCCCCACCCCGCCCGGCCACGCGCCCGTACCCCCGGGGAGATCAACCGCCGGGCCCCGGCCCGATACGGTTGGCCCTGTGCAAGCAGCAGGCGATACGAGCAGAGCGAACGCCGAGCGGCCCTCCCGGCGGCGGGGCAAGGGCTCCCGGCGCGCGGCCAAACAGGCCACCTGGCGCCGCACGGCGTGGGAACTGATCAGGGACACCACCAACACCTGCGTCGAGTACCGGGTCACCGGGCTCGCCGCGGAGGCGGCCTTCTTCACCCTGCTGTCGATCCCGCCGCTGCTGCTCGGGCTGGCCGGCACCCTCGGCTACCTCGACGAGTTCGTCGGCGCGGGCACCATCGCCGGGCTCAAGAAGAGCATCCTCTCGGCCTCCGGGACGGTGCTGTCGGACTCCTCCGTCAACGAGGTCGTGGTCCCGCTGCTGGACGGGGTGTTCGACCGCACCCGGCCCGACCTCGTCTCGATCGGCTTCCTGCTGTCCCTGTGGTCCGGCTCCAGGGCCCTCTACATCTTCATCGACACCATCACCGTCATGTACGGGCTCGACGGCAAGCGGGGCATCGTCAAGACCCGGCTGATGTCGCTCAGCCTCTACTTCGGCGCCCTGGTGATCGGCTCGCTGGTGCTGCCGCTGCTGATGGTCGGTCCGGGACTGCTGGAGAACGCCGTACCGGGGGTGTCCGGGCTGGTCGGCGCCCTCTACTGGCCGGTCGCCATCGTGCTGCTGACCGTCTCGCTGACCACCCTCTACCACCTGGCCGTCCCGGTCTCGACCCCGTGGCGCGAGGACATCCCCGGCGCCCTGGTCGCCCTGGTGGTGCTGGTCTTCTGCAGCGTCGGCCTGCGGGTCTACCTGGTCAGCTCGGTCGAGGGCCCCTCGGTGTACGGCTCGCTGGCGGCGCCGGTGGCCGTCCTGCTGTGGATCTTCGTGGTGGCGCTCGCGGTGCTCATCGGCGCCGCGATGAACGCCGCGATAGACCGCCGCTGGCCCACCCTGGAGACCGCCGACGCGCGCGCCGAGAACGAGCGCGCCCACGAGGAGGCCGCCGCCGCCGTGGTCCGCGAGGTCGCCGCCCGGCGGGCCGCCGAACGGGCCCGGCGCGCCCGCGAACTCGGGCTCGCCGAGGGCGTCGAGGAGGAGTGGGGCGAGGACGAGGGCGAGGACGTGCCCTCCGAGTACCCGGAGCGGTGGGCCGACGTGCTGGCCGCCGACAACGTGCGCGGCCGGCTCACCGCCCGCGGCGGGCCGCACCACCGGCCCGGGCCGCCGCCGCCGGACAGCGACCGGCCGGCCGGGCCGCCGCAGGCGGGCGGGGCGGGGGCAGGGCAGCCGGGGTCGGGCGCTGGGCCTGGGCCTGGACCTGGGCCGGGTTCGGGGCCGGGGGCGCCGTCCGGGCCGGGGCTGGGGCCGGTGCCGCCCGGGCAGCAGGTGCCGGGGTACCCGCCGAGGCCGCCCCGGCCGCCGTGGGAACAGCGGTAGGCGGGGCGGACGGAAGGTTGACGGCAGGGCCTCTCCCGCGGGTGCGGGGGAGGCCCTGGTGCGTCGGGGCGTGGGGTGCGCCGCGGGTGCGTCGGGGGTCGGCGGTGGGTCAGGGGGCGGACGGGTTCGGCGGGTGGCCGTACGCGGGGCGCAGCTCGGTCTGGGCGGAGGGGTCGGCGGCGCCGGGGGTGGAGGAGAGCGGTCCCGCCGGGGTCGGGTCCGTCGGGCGCTGGGCTGACGGGTCGTGCGGGGCGTCGGGGTCGGTGGGGCCGTACGGGCCGGGCGCGGACGGTTCGGCCCGTACGGACGGCTCGGCCGGGCGGGCCTGGGCCGGGAGCGGCTCGGGGGAGGGCTGGGCCGGGTCCAGGGCGGTGCGCCCGGAGGAGTCGCTCAGCTTGATCAGCAGCGCCACCATCAGCCAGTTCGCCAGCAGCGACGAACCGCCGGCGGCCAGGAACGGCAGCGCCTTGCCGGTCAGCGGGACCAGCCCGCTCACCCCGCCGACCACCACGAACACCTGGAGCGCCAGCGCCGCCGACAGACCGGTGGCCAGCAGCTTGCCGAACGGGTCGGTCAGGCCGATCGCGGTGCGCAGGCCGCGCTGGACCAGCAGCACGTAGACCAGCAGGATCGCCGTCACCCCGGCCAGGCCCAGCTCCTCGCCGATGGTGGTGAAGATGAAGTCGCTGCGCCCGGCGAAGCCGATCAGCCAGGGCCGCCCCGAGCCCAGGCCGGTCCCGGTCATGCCCCCGGTGCCCAGGCTGAACAGCGCCTCGGCGGGCTGCTCGGAGATCGCCATGTCGTGCACCGGCTTGTAGTAGTCGAGCGGGTGCAGCCAGGCCTCGACGCGGCCGTGCACATGGGGCTCCACCGTCCCGACCACCGCCGCGCCGCCGACCGCCATCAGCAGGCCGAGCACCACCCAGCTGGTGCGCTCGGTCGCCACGTACAGCATGACGATGAAGACGCCGAAGAAGATCAGCGAGGTGCCCAGGTCGCGCTCGAAGATCAGCACCAGCAGGCTGACCACCCAGATCGCCAGCACCGGGCCGGCGTGCCGGCCGCGCGGCAGGGTCAGCCCCCAGACCTTCCGCCCGGCCAGCGCCAGCGCGTCCCGGGAGGCCATCAGGTACCCCGCGAAGAAGATCGTGATCGCGACCTTCACGAACTCGTCCGGCTCGAAGGAGAGCCCGAACAGCCGGATCCAGCGCTTGGCGCCGAAGCTGTCGCCGGGGGAGAGCACCGGCGCGGCCAGCAGGATCAGCGCACCCGCCATCAGCAGGTAGACGTAGCGCTGGAAGAAACGGTGGTGCTTGACGAAGACGATCAGCGCGAGCGCCGCCGCCACCGAGATGAACACCCACATCAGCTGGGAGGGCGCCGCCGGGAGCTTCTGGTAGTCGCCCTTGGCGGCGTGCGCGGCCTTGTAGCTGAAGTCCAGCCGGTCCAGCAGCACCAGCCCGAAGCCGGTCAGGAAGACGCCCAGCGGCAGGATCAGCGGATCGGCGTACGGCGCGAACCGGCGCACCGCCAGGTGGGCCGCCCCGGCCAGCGCGCCCAGCGACAGGCCGTGCACCAGCAGCCCGGGCGGCATCCTGCCGGTGAGCGCCAGGTCGGCGTCGATGTGTCCCGCCAGACAGACGGCCACCGCGAGGGCCAGGAGGCCCAGTTCGATGTTGCGGTGGCGCGCCGCCAGCCGGCGGCCGTCGCCGCGTGCAGTGGTTCGCACCCTTGTCATCCCCTTGTCGGCCACGTGGCGGGTCTCGCCGACGGGGCATCCTGCCAGACGTTTGTGTCTTCGCCCGCGGTTGCGGAAGAGAGGGGACGGAGGGCAGAACTTTGCCTGGGCAAAGCTTTGTTGGGGCTTGGTAAAGCTTTGTTCAGGCCCGGGTATAGAGGCGGGCCCCGGGTGCGGCGGGGGCGCGGTGGAGGGACATCATGGCCGGGCGCCGGGGTGCTCCGGTGTCGGGGTTCCCGATCGGCGGGTTCCCGGCCGATGGGTTCCCGACCGATGGGATTCGCGACAGGCGGGGACCACCGGGACGAGCGAGGTGAGCGGGCGGATGGGCGCGGTGCTGGACGGCGCGATGGGTGCTCCGGTGGGCGGCCTGATGGGCGGCCCGGCGGGCGGTCCGGTGGGCGGTCCCGCCTCGGTGCTCGCCTACAGTGGCCCGCCGCCGTGGCAGTGGTCCGACCTGGCGACCTCCTGGACGTCCGAGCCGCTGGTGCTCGCGCTGTCGGTGCTGCTCGGCGCCTGGTACCTGGCGGCGGTGCGCCGCGTCAACCGGGCCGGCGGGGCCGGGAGCGGGAGTGGGGCTGGTTCCGGGGTCGGGGTCGGGGTCGGGGCCGGGTCCGCCGGCGGGCGCTGGCAGCCCACCCGTACCGTCGCGTTCCTCGGCGGGCTGCTGCTGTGGATCTGGTGCACCTGCTCCGGCCTCGGCGTGTACGACCGGATCCTCTTCACCGACCGGGCCGTGCAGGTCGTGCTGCTGCTGATGGTCGTCCCGCTGCTGCTGGCGCTCGGCGCGCCGGTCTCGCTGCTGGTCGAGGCGGCGCCGGCGGCCCGGCGGGAGCGCGTCCTGCGGGCGCTGCGCAGCCGGCCGTCCAAGGTGCTGATGTTCCCGGCGGTCTCCACCGCGCTGCTGATGGCGCCGCCGTGGCTGCTCTACTTCACGCCCTGGTACGAGTGGTCGGTGTCCAGCGGGCTCGGGAACGTGGTGCTGCACCTGGCGCTGGTGCTGCTCGGCCTCGCGTACTTCTGGCCGCGCCTGCAGCTCGACCCGGTCGGGCACGAGTACCCGCACCTGGTCGGGCTGTTCATCACCTTCGCCGAGGTGATCTTCGACGCGGGGCTCGGGATCGTGCTGATCTACGGCGGGCACCTGGTCGCCGAGCACTACTACCTGGCGCTCGGGCGGCCGTGGGGGCCGAGCCCGGCGCAGGACCAGACCTGGGGCGGCAACGCGTTCTGGGTGCTGGGGGACCTGGTCGGGCTGCCGTTCCTGGCCGCGCTGGTGCGGCGGATGGTGGTGCAGGGGCGGGAGGAGACCGAGGCGGTGGACGCCGAGCTGGACGCCCGCTTCGCGGCGGCGGCCGAGCGGGCGCGGGAGACGGGGCAGCCGGAGGAAGAGGAGACCGGGATGCGGCCGTGGTGGCTGGACGACCCGAACCTCAAGCACCGGTACGGGGGGTAGGGCGCGGCGGGGGCGGGTGTCTGGTGGCGGGGTGGCCGGGTGCCGGGATGGCCTGGTGGCCGGGCAGCCGGGTGGCCGGGTCTGGCAGGGGTGGCCGAGCGGCTGTTTGCGGCAGGCCAATTATGGCCCTTCGAGGCCTTCCCGACGGCCTCTTGCCCGCATTTCCGCAGGTCAAAAATAGGTTGGCCAGGATCCCCTGCTCCGCTAGCGTGTGACACATCCGGTTCGGGGGCCATTGGGCCGCCCGAGGAGTAGAGAGCAGGAGGTGAACCCCGTGGTCGTTGTCGCCCCGATAGCTGCCCAGGGCAGCACTCGCGTTCACCTCCTTTTCCCGGCCGCCGGCTGAGCCCTTCGCGCCAGCCGTAGCCCGCCGGGACATCTCCTCCCGAAGGGCCACTGCGTTGTTCAACGCTGCCTCCGTTCCGTCGTTCTCTTCTTCTTCTTCCTCTTCCTCGACCTCCGCTGACGCCTCCGGGCTGACCGGCTACGGCTGGACGGCCGAGCTCGCGGAGCTGTTCGCCCCGTTCGGCGAGGCCGGGCTGCTCCCGGCGCGGATCGTCCGGGTCGACCGCGGCCAGTGCGACGCCGTCATCGCCGACCCGGAGACGGGCGAGCCGCGCACCGTCCGGTTCGACACCCGGCCGGTGGGCGACGCCGACATGATCAACTGCCCCTGCACGGGCGACTGGGCGGCCGTCGACCTGTACGCCCAGCCGATGGCCTCCGTCGCCGCGCTGCTGCCGCGCTCCACCGCGATCATCCGCAAAGTGGCCGGCAAGCGCTCCGACGGCCAGGTGCTGGCCGCCAACGTCGACACCGTGCTGATCGCCTCCTCCCTCGCGACCGATCCCGACCTCGGCCGGATCGAGCGCTTCCTCGCCCTGGCCTGGGAGTCCGGCGCCGATCCGCTGGTCGTCCTCACCAAGGCCGACCTCGTCGACGACGCCGACTTCATCCGGGCCGACGTCGAGGCGGTCGCCCCCGGGGTCACGGTGGTCGTGGTGAGCGCCGAGACCGGCGAGGGCATGGACGTGCTCCGCGCCTGCACCCCCGGCACCACCGCGGTGATCGGCCAGTCCGGTGTCGGCAAGTCCACGCTCACCAACGCCCTGGCCGGCTCCTCGGTGATGACCGTCCAAGAGGCCCGCGAGGTCGACCAGAAGGGCCGCCACACCACGACCACCCGCGAGCTGATCCCGCTGCCCGGCGGGGGCGTGCTGATCGACACCCCCGGGCTGCGCGAAGTCGGCCTCTACGGTGGCGAGGGCGTGGACCTGGCCTTCGCCGACATAGCCGAGCTGGCCGAGGACTGCCGCTTCCACGACTGCGGCCACCACACCGAGCCCGGCTGCGCGGTGCGGGCGGCGCTGGCCGACGGCACCCTGCCGCAGCGCCGGATGGACAGCTACCTCAAGCTCCAGCGCGAGAACGAGTGGATCGCCTCGCGGTCGGACGCCCGGGTGGCCAAGGCGCGGCTGAAGAAGTGGAAGACGATCAACAAGTCGATGCGAGCCGCGGGAGGTCCGGTGAAGCGCTGAACCCCGGCACCGGCCGGCCGTCGCGCCGCGGCCGCCGGCCTCCGCCGGGCCCATCCGGTTCAGCGGAGGTCGGCCGCCAGGCGGAAGCTCTGCAGGACCACCGGAGTGCTGTCGTCCACGGTGAAACCCGGGTCGTCGAGGGCGTCGAGCATCTCCGGACTGCGCCAGAACCGCTCGTGCACCGCACGCCACTCGGCCACGCTGGTGCACCCCTCGCCCTCGTCCAGGGCGTGCTGGAGGTCGACCTCCGCGAGCGGGACCACCCGGACGTCCGTGGTCTCGATCACGGCGACCCTGCGGCCGTCCGAGTCGAGGACCGCGGAGAGCTCACCGGGCAGCGGCAGGGGCTCGCCCTCGTGGTCGTAGTCGGCGACCAGGCCGGTGGTGCTGGTCTTGGCGCCGTCGAGGATCGCCGCGACCAGCTGGTCCCGCAGCGGGCCGGGGAACGCGAACTCGGCCGGAGGCAGGGCGACGACGCGCGGGTCGTCCGGACCGGTGTAGGAGTGCTGCTCGCTCATGCCGCGAGGGTAACGGCGGGACGGCTGGCGGGCCCGCGAATTTCGGGCCCGGGGCTCTCGGCGCCCGGCGCCCGGCCGCTGGCGCCCGGGGCCGGGAGCCCAGGCTCCTGCTGCCCGGTGCCCGGCCGCTGAAGCTCGGTGCCTGGGCTCGGTGCCCAGGTGCCCAGGCCCAGGCCCAGGGCGTGCAGGGGTGCCATGCCGTGCGGGTGGTCTCGGGCACGGGCCGGCGAATGGGCGGGCCGGCAGGCCTCCGGGCCAAGGCGCCATGGGCCGATGGGCCATGGGGTGAGGTGGTGGGTGGGTGGGCGGGTGGTGGGGAGGGTGGGGGCGGGGGGAGGGGAGGGCCCCCCGAAGCAGGGATCGGCGACGATCAACGGTGATGTCCGATTCCCGCCAGTCACCCCCCGCCCAGTGCCGCAAACTGGACAACGTGATCGACGACGACATCCGGTACCGAGCCGTGGACAGCCGCGACTCCCGCTTCGACGGGGTCTTCTTCACGGCGGTCACCTCCACCGGCATCTACTGCCGTCCGAGCTGCCCCGCCGTGACCCCCAAGCGGGTCAACTGCGTCTTCTACCCCAGCGCCGCGGCCGCCCAGGGGGCGGGCTTCCGCGCCTGCCGCCGCTGCCGCCCGGACTCGGTGCCGGGCTCGCCCGAGTGGAACCAGCGCGCCGACCTGGTCGGCCGGGCGATGCGCCTGATCGGCGACGGCGTGGTGGACCGCGAGGGCGTGGCCGGCCTGGCCGACCGCCTCGGCTACAGCTCCCGCCAGCTGCAGCGCCAGCTGACCGCCGAGCTGGGCGCCGGCCCGATCGCGCTGGCCCGCGCCCGTCGTGCGCAGACCGCCCGCCTGCTCCTCCAGACCACCGAACTGCCCGTCACCGACATCGCGTTCGCGGCCGGCTTCGCCTCCGTCCGCCAGTTCAACGACACCGTGCGCGAGGTCTACGACCGCACCCCCAGCGGCCTGCGCGCCGAGGTCGCCGCCGGTCGCCGCATCGCGACTCCGGCCGGCGGTCTCACCCTGCGCTTGGCCTACCGCGGTGCGCTGGACAGCGAGCACCTGATCGACTTCCTCGCCCTGCGCGCCGTCCCCGGCGTGGAGGAGGTCGTCCCCGGCGCGCGCCCCGGCGTGCGCGTGTACCGCCGCACCCTCGCGCTCCCGTACGGCCACGGCATCGCCGAGGTCGAGGGCCTGGCGCCGGGCGAGCCGCCCACCCGGGGCTGGCTGGACTGTCGCCTGCTGCTCGCCGACCTGCGCGACCTGCCGACCGCCGTCCAGCGCCTGCGCATCCTCTTCGACCTGGACGCCGACCCGCTCGCGGTCGACGAGCAGCTCGGCGCCGACCCGTTGCTCGGCCCGCTGGTCCGCGAGCGCCCCGGGCTGCGCTCGCCCGGTCACGTGGACCCGCACGAGCTCGCCGTCCGCGCCGTCCTCGGCCAGCAGATCACCGTCGTCGCCGCCCGTACCCTGGCGGGACGGCTCGCCGAGAAGTACGGCACCGCGCTGCCCGAGCCCAGCGGCGGCCTGCGCCTGCTCTTCCCGACCGCGGCGGCCCTGGCCGCCGCCGATCCGGAGGACTTCGCGATGCCCGCCGCCCGCCGTCGCGCGCTCATCGGCCTGTGCGGCGCGCTGGCCGAGGGCACGGTCCGGCTCGACAGCGGGGTCGACCGCGAGGAGGCCGCGGCCGGCCTGCTGGACCTGCCCGGCATCGGCCCGTGGACGGTCGGCTACCTGCGGATGCGGGCCCTGGCCGACCCCGACGTCTTCCTCCCGAGCGACGTGGGCGTCAAGCACGGCCTGCTCCGCCTCGGCGCCGCCGGGGACCCGAAGTCCGCCGCCCGCGCCGCCGAGTCCTGGGCCCCGTGGCGCTCCTACGCCGTCCACCGGCTGTGGGCCGGCCCCGCGACCACCGGCCCCGCGACCACCGGCCCCGTAGGCACCGGGACCGACACCGGGACCGATACCGACATGAGCACCAGCATCAGTACCAGCGACACCAGTAGCACCAGCACCGGAACGGAGATCGGACGAGCATGAGCACCACCGTCTACACCACCATGGAGAGCCCCTTCGGCCGGCTGCTGCTCAGCGGGGTGCTGCCGGAGGGCGGCGGACCGGCCGCGCTGGCCACCGTCACCGTGCCCGGCCAGAAGTACGCGCTGGCCGAGCCCGCCGACGACTGGGTGCGCGACCCCGAGGCGCTCGCCGAGCCGGTCGCCCAGCTGACCGACTACTTCGCCGGCAAGCGCACCGGCTTCGACCTCCCGCTCGCGCCCGAGGGCACCGAGTTCCGCCGCAGGATCTGGGCCGCGCTGGACGAGATCCCGTACGGCACCACCGTCACCTACGGCGAACTCGCCGAGCTGGCCGGGCAGGAGCCGCGCATGGTCCGCGCGGTCGGCGGCGCGGTGGGCGCCAACCCGTTGCTGATCGTCCGGCCCTGCCACCGGGTGCTCGGCGCCGGTGGCGCGCTCACCGGCTTCGCTGCCGGCGTGGACCGCAAGCGCTGGCTGCTGGATCTGGAGGGCGGCACCCTGTTCTGACCGCCGGCGCCCCAGGGCCCCTGCCCCAGTAGACCCCGAGGGCTCAACTCCGAAGGTCCACCCGCCAGTTGTTGCTCCACATGAACCGCCCGGGCGGGAACTCGAAGTCCGTCTCGCCGAGCAGTGTGAACCCCGCCTTCGCGCAGACCGCGTTGGAGGCGGGGTTGTCCACCGAGGGGAAGGCGTGGAGGTGGGGGTGTGCGGCCTCGCGGCGGGCGGCCGCGACCGCCGCGCGGGTGGCGGCAACCGCGATGCCCCGGCCCTGGAAGCCGGGCAGCACGTTCCACCCCATCTCGTGGACGGTCCGACCCTCCCACGTCCGGGTGCCGTAGCCGACCGTCCCGACCGCCTCGCCCTCGGGCAGCAGCACGATCCGGTACATGCAGCCGAGCCCGGACGGGACGAAGTCCAGGTAGCGCCGGTGCCGTACGAGCAGCCGCTCCTCGCTCTCCGGCCCGCCGACGTGCTTCTTCATCTCCGGTGTGTTGACCCGGCGCAGCAGTGCGAGGTCGTCGTCCGTCCAGGGCTCGATGCGTACGTCCGCGGTGGTCATGCCGGGGACGGTAGCGCCGGACGGGCCCCGGCGACCAGTGATTTCCGGCCGGCCGGCTTCCCGCAGGGCGGTTTCCCGCAGGCCGGTTTCCCGTCGGTGGCTTCCTAGCCGGCGGCGGGCCCCTGCTCGGGCCCGGTGCCCGGCTGGGCGAGGGCGCGGGCGAGCTGTTCCAGCGCGGGCAGCGCGTCGACGACCGCCGTGCGGTCGGCCGGGTCGAGGGTGCCGAGCGCGGCGGCGATCCGGCGTTCGTGGGCGTGCTGCCAGTCGTCCAGCTGTCGGCGCCCGGCCGGGGTGAGGGCGATCCGGGCGGTGCGGCGGTCGCCGGGGTCGGCCTGGCGGTCGACGAAGCCGGCGTCGAGCAGCTTGCCGACCAGTCCGCTGACGGTGTTGGGCGCGAGCCGCTGTCGCGCGGCCAGTTCGCCGACCCGCAGCGGTGCGGCGGCCAGGGTCTGGAGGAGTTCGACCTGCGCCATCGGCAGGGACTCCCACGGGTAGTCGGTGCGGATGCTGCTGCGCAGCGCGCGGCGCAGCCGGGTGACGGTGTCGGTCAGCCGCCGGGCGTGCTCGACCGCCGGGTCGGGACTTCCGGTGGCGGGGTCGGGAACGTGTGGTGACGACGGCATGGCGGACAGCGTATCGCCTGGTACGGGGCGGTTCGGCGGCCGGTTCGGGCCTCGGGGCCGCACTGTGTTGCGGCTCTGTTGCGGGCCTCGCGGCGGGGGTCCCTCCGGCACCGTCCGTACCGTGGGACGTCTCCTGTCGCAGAGCGAGCTGCTCGTAGAAAGAACATATCTGTATCCGATATATTCGTGTCATGAATGCCACTGCCCTTGCCACGAGGCTGCTCACCGAGCGGCCCCGGCCGCGTGGCATAGCCGGCTGGCGCCACGCCCACTGGCTCGCCGTCGGCACGGTCTGTCTCGGAGCCTTCCTCGGCCAGCTCGACGCCAGCGTCATCGCCCTGGTCTTCCCCGCCCTCGGCCGCCACTTCGGCGCGGGCTTCGCCGCCGTCGAGTGGGTCGCCCTGGCCTACCTGCTGGTCCTGGTCGCCCTGCTGGCCCCGATCGGCTGGCTCTCCGACCTGGTCGGCCGCAAGACGATGTACATCGGCGGCTTCGCGGTCTTCGGCCTCTCCTCGCTGGGCGCCGGATTCGCCGGCGGCCTCTGGGTCCTGGTCGGCCTCCGCGCCGTCCAGGCGGTCGGCGCCGCGATGATGCAGGCCAACAGCGTCGCCCTGGTCGCGCGCGGCGTCCCCGGGCACGCGATGCGGCGCGCGCTCGGTATCCAGGCCTCCGCCCAGGGCCTCGGCCTGGCGCTCGGGCCCATCCTCGGCGGGATGCTGGTCGAACACGCCTCGTGGCGCTGGGTTTTCTGGGTCAACGTGCCGATCGCGGTGTTCGGCATCCTGGCCGGCTGGTACCTGCTGCCCCGCACCCGGACGGCCGGCGCCCCGACCGATGCCCCGACCGATGCCCCGGCCGCCGTACCGGGCCCCCGCGAGGGCCGGACCGGCACCCACCGGACAGCCGCCCACCGGACCGCCCCCCGCGAGGCCGCCCGCTTCGACCTGCCCGGCCTGCTGCTGCTCACCGGGGCGACCACCACGCTGCTGCTCGCCCTGTCCACCGCCTCCGGACTGCCCCTGCCCGGCTGGGCGGTGGCCGCCCTGCTGCTCGCCTCCGCCGTCCTGGCCCTCGCGCTGGTGCGCCAGGAGCGGCGGGTCGCCCGGCCGATCCTGGCGCCCGGGCTGGTCAACACCCCGGGCGTGCGCTCCGGCCTGGTGGTGGCGCTGATCGGCTACCTGCTGCTGTTCTGCCCGCTGGTGCTGGGCCCGGTGCTGCTCACCGGCGCGGGCGTGTCGACGGCCCACGCGGGCCTGGTGGTCACCTTGCTGCCCGCCGCGTTCGCCTTCGCCGCGACGGTCGGTGGTGGGTGGCTGCCCCGGGGCTGGTCGGACGTGACCAGGTGCCGCTTCGGCGCGCTGCTCACGGCCGTCGGACTGCTGCTGTTCGCCGTGCTGCCGGCCTCGGACGCGGTGGCGTTCCCGCTGCTGGTCGCCGGTTACGGGCTGGGCCTGCTGCTGCCCGCCAACAACGCCCTGGTGATGCGGGCGATCCCGGCCCAGTGCTCGGCGGTCGGCGGCGGCATGGTCAACATGGCCCGCAGTCTCGGTACGGCGCTCGGCATGGCGCTGTCCGTCCTCGGTGTCCACCTGGCGGGCGCCGCGTCCGGTGGGCGGACGGTGCTGCTCGCCCTCGCCGCCGTCGCGGCCGCCGCCGCACTGCTCACCCGGCCCGTCCGCACCCGAAGGACCGGACCCTAGGCGTCCGTACGGGCGTTCAGGGTGTCCTGGGCGCGGTTGAGGCCGCGCCGGACCAGGGTCTCCAGGGCGTCCGCGCAGCGGTCCAACTCGCCGGGCATGGCGGCCAGTTCCTCCTCCGAGAACTTCTTCAGCACGAAGTCCCCGACGCTCTGGCCCTTCGGGGGGCGGCCGATGCCGAAGCGCAGCCGGACGAAGTCCCGGGTGCCGAGCACCTCGCCCACCGAGCGCACGCCGTTGTGGCCGCCGGGGCCGCCGCCGCGCTTGAGCCGGGCGGAGCCGAAGGGGAAGTCCAGGTCGTCCTGCACGACCACCAGCCGTTCGACCGGGACGCCGTGGCGGCGCAGCAGCGCGGCCACCGGGCGTCCGGACAGGTTGATGGACCACCACAGCGGCTTGGCCAGCAGCACCCGGTGGCCGTCGATGCCGATCTCGGCGGTCAGGCCGGCGAGCCCGCTCCGGCGGAAGCGGGCGCCGTGCCGTTCGGCGAGCCGGTCCACGGCGAGGAAGCCCGCGTTGTGGCGGGTGAGCCGGAACCAGGGGCCGGGGTTGCCGAGTCCGGCGATCAGCCAGGGGGCGTCGGGGGTCATGCGGGGGTGCTCCGAAGGGGGTTCTGAAGGGGGCGGGGAAGAACGGCGGACGGCCGGGGCGCGGCCGGGACGGTACGGGACCGTCCCCGCCGGCGCCCCGGCCGTCCGGGGAACGCGCGGAACGCGGAACAGGTGGAACAGCTGGAAGAGACCGAACAGGCCGAGCGGGGCGACCGCTCAGGAGGCGGGCACGCCGGGTTCGGCGCCGCGCTCCTTGAGCATGTCGGTCATCAGCTGGAGCTCGGAGGTCTGGGCGACCACCATCGACTGCGCCAGCCGCTTCTCGGTGTCGTTCCGGGCCTTGTCGACATAGCCCTGGGCCATCTCGACGCCGCCCTTGTGGTGCTCGATCATCAGCTGGAGGTAGAACACCTCGGCGTCCCGCCCGCTGAGCGTGCGCAGCTTCGCGATCTGGGTGTTGGTGGCCATGCCGGGCATCAGCGAACCGTCGTGGGCCTGGTAGTCGTGGCCCATCTTCATCCACGCCATCGGCGTGGCGGTCGAGTGCTGGGACAGCCCCCACTGGTCCAGCCAGCCCATCATCATCCCGCGCTGGTTGGCCTGGGTGTTGATGATGTCGAAGGCAAGGGTGCGGGTCGGCTCGTCGGCGGTGCGGTCCCGGACGACGAACGACAGGTCCACCGCCTGCTGGTGGTGGGTCGCCATGTCGCGGGCGAACCCGGCCTCGGGGGAGTCGTCCGCCGGGACGGACAGCGTGGAGGAGCCGGACGCCGAGGTCCCGCTCGCCACCAGGGCCGGCACCCCGAGCGCCAGCGCCACGGCGGCGGCCAGCGCGGCCGGCCACCACAGGCGGCGGCGGCGCGGGGCCGCGCCCTCCTCCGTACCGTCCAGGTCGTCCGGGCGATCCGGGCGGTCCGCGTCGGCGGTCACATCTGCCCCATGGTGCAGGAGGCGCCCGGCTCCTGGGTCTGCTTGCCCTGGACGTACTTGGTGAAGAACTCCTCCACCCGCGGGTCGCTGGCGCTGTCCACGGTCAGCTGGGTGCTCCAGGCGTTCAGGGTGATGGTGCCCTGCTCGTCCGGGTACGGGCTCATCATCGAGTACGGGGTCTTCTTGACCTTGTCGGAGAGGGTCTTGATGTCGTCCGGGGTGGCCTTGCTGTTGTACGTCACCCAGACCGCGCCGTGCTCCAGCGAGTGGACGGCGCGCTCGTTCTCGAGCGGCTGGTCGTAGACGTGGGCCATGCAGTCCGCCCAGATGGCGTTGTGGTCGCCGCCGACCGGCGGGGTCATCGGGTAGGTGACCTTGTCCTTGACGTGGGTGCGGCTCAGCTCGCCGAAGGTCTTCACGCCCGGGATGTCCGCGTTGGCGGCGGCCTGCTTGTCCTTCTTCTTCTGGTTCTGGTCCATGACGATCCAGGTGCCGGTGGCGATCGCACCGACCACCAGCACACCGGCCACCACCGAGGCGACGATCTTGTTGCGGCGGTCGCGGCGCTGCTCGGCGGCGCGCAGCTCGGCGATCCGGGCACGGCGGTCGAGGCCGTCCTGCTTGCCGCCGGGCTTGTTGGACTGCTTGGAGGAGGAACCCATGGTGGTCGTCCTTGTCCCCGCCGCACCGGTCGGTGGCGGCGGTCAGGTGGAGTGAGAGGAGGGACGGATCCGTCGGCGGCTGCGCCGGCGGTGGGTTCCGCTCAGGACCGGTGGACCTGGAGTTCGTGCAGGTCGGGAACCGGGTGCGCGCCGTCCAGCAGGCCGGCGGGCACCACCCGGGGCTGCGCGTCGGGCGCGGTCGGGGTCAGCGGTGACACGGCGGGCTGCGGCTGCGGCGGCGGGTTCGGCAGCTGGGCGTCCTGCGGGCAGTACGGGTGGCTGGAGCAGCCGTTGTTGCGCGGCGGCTGGCCGTCGGCGGTGCAGAGGATCCAGTGCCCCTGCTCCTCGGCCGTCCGGTGGTGGTCCGAGGGGTTCGCGGACTTGGCGACCTTCGCGGCACGGCCGGTGTAGGACGCGTGCCCGGTGGCGACCTGGACGCTGACCACGCTGACCACCGTGACGGAGCCGGCCGGGGCCGCGGCGGCCGTCGGATGGCCGGAGCCGTCCACCGCCTTCGCCTGGCCCGCGCACGGCAGCAGCGTCAGCAGCGCGACGAGCAGCAGGACCAACAGCCCACCTGCCGGGCGGCCCGCGGATGCGGCCCTCCCCGGTCGGGGCGAACTGGGGGCCGACGCGGTCATGCGCACATTTAATCAGCCGAACGAGTGATGCGATGCCCCCCATCGGCCCCCATTTTCGGCGGCCCGAACGCCCGGATGACCAGGAAACACCCTGCTCCGGACACATCCGGCAAGCACGGACGGAACGGAAGCGGACGAACGGATGACGCGCCCGGGACCGGGCTCGCGAACCGGCAGGTGAGCGCGGTGGCCGGGACTTTCCGGTGGGTGACCGGTTGTCGCCGAAACCCGGACAGGGTCCTCGCGGGTGGAGAACAATGTCGTCAGCCCGGCCCGCCCGGGGGCGGCGCGACCACGGAACGACCAGGAGCCGCCAGATGAGCAAGCAGGGTGCACCGGCACAGCCGCACCGGCCGGACGACGGCTGGTGGGACGCCGTCTACGACGGTCCGGCGGGCACCCTCCCGGACACCCCGCACGCCGACCCGGGGGACGGCAGCGTGGACGACTGGTTCGACACGGCGGTCGGGCTCATCGGGCAGCAGCGGTCGGCGGAGCCGGAGGTGCGGCCGGATCCGGAGCCGGAGGTGGCGGTTGCGGCGGCTGAGCCTGAGGTCGAGGTCGGGGCTCCCGCGGAGCCTGACGGTTCGGAGGGCGCGGACAACCGGGACAGCATCGACGACTGGTTCGACACCGCGGTCGGCGTGATCGGCGGGGCGGAGGGGATCGGGCGACAGCGGACCTCCTCCGAGACCCACCACGTCCCGGCCCCCGCCGTCGCCGAGGACGCGCCGAAGCCCGCGCCGGAGCCGGAGGTACAGCCGGAGCCGGTACCTGAGCCGGTACCTGAGCCGGAGACCGTACCGGTCCCGGACCCGGTCTCGCTGGAGAAGCCCACCCCGCCGCCCGCCCCCGAGCCGGAGCCCAAGCCGGAGCCTGAGCCCGAGCCCGCCGCCGAGGCGCCGGCCGAGCCGGAGACGGCGGAGCAGCCGGAAGCCCCCGCGCCCGTCCCCGACCCCCGCCTGGCCATCCGCGCACCGCTCGCCGACGGCGGCGCCGCCGTCCCGCACGTCGGCGAGCGCCCGCCGACCTACGGACCCGAGCCGACGGCCGTACCCGAGGCGGACCCGGGCGCACTGCGCGCGCTCGTACCGGACACCGTGCTGGACGGCGCCCAGTACGGGCCGTCCGTGCTGCGCGCCGCCTCCGTCCGGGGTGACTCCGCGCGCTACCGGGGCGAGCCGCGCCGCGACGCCCTGCTGGTCACCCGGTTCGGCGAGGGCCCCGACGGCCTGCTGCTCGCCGTCCTCGGCGGCTTCGACCGTACGGGCGGCCCCGAGGAGGAGGCGCTCACCGCCGAGGCGGTCGCGGCGGCCACCGGGGAGGCGTGCCACCAGCTCGCGGCCGCGATCGGACGCAGCCGGGCCGGCCTGGCAGCCGACCTGCGCGCCGGCGCCCGCGACCGGCTCCGCTACGGCCTCCAGCGCCTTGCCACCGGTGCCGCCGCCCCGCTGCGCGCCCTGGTGCCCCGGGAGGAGGAGGACGCGCCGTCCCCGGCGCTGCTGCACTGCCTGCTGGTGTCGCTGGACCCGGAGGCCGGCTACCGGGCGGCCTTCGGCGTCGGCCCGGGCGGGCTCTACCTGCTGCGCTCCGGCCACTGGATCGACGCCTACGCGGCCCGCCTGCTGCACCACCCGGACGGCCAGCCGCCGGTCCCCGAGGCCCCGGTGCCCGGTCCGCGCCCGTTCCGCTTCCGGCTCGTCCCCGTGACGCCGGGCGACATCCTCCTGCTCTGCACCCCCGGTCTCGCCCGCCCCATCGCCGACGAGCCGGCCGTCGCCCACTTCCTCTCCACCCACTGGACCCACCCGCACCCCCCGGGCACCGTCGACTTCCTCCGCCAGGTCCAGGTCCGCGCCAAGGGCTACGCCGACGACCGCACGGCCGCCGCCATCTGGACCGAGTGACCGGGGAGGGCGGCGGCGGGATGCGGAGCGGCGGGGTGCGGTCCCGGGCCGGTCAGGCCGGCAGCCGGCCGTCGAGGAGGAAGGCGGTGAGCGGGTCGCGGATCCGGGGGTCGGTGAAGTCGACGCCGTGCCCGGTGGCGTCCACCGTGACCATCGCCGCCCGGTGGCCGAAGGCCGACCGGACCTGACGGGCCCCGGAGTACGGCGTCGAGGCGTCGTAGCGGTTCTGGAGCATCAGGATGTTCCGCGGCCCGTCCGGGTTCGGGCGCACCGGCGGTTCCTCAGGGCGGTAGTGCCAGAACGCGCAGGGCCAGACGTTGCCGGACATGCCGGCGGTGAGCGGGTAGCGCTGCCGGTCGGCCGCGGTGCGGGCGGCGTAGACGGCGGGGTCGCGGGGCCAGGCGGAGTCGCCGCAGATCACCGCGGACTGGGCGGCGACGAAGTTGTCCGGGATGACCGACGGGAGGCCGCTGCCGGGGGAGCCTCCCGGCGGCGGGGCGGTGCGGGTGGCGGCCATCCGCAGCATCGTGGCGGCCAGCGGGTAGTAGCGAGGTTTGGTGAGCGAGGCGTAGACGACGGCCCGAAGGGTGTTGCCGGTGAGGGTCCGGCCGTCGGGCAGGCCGAACGGCGCGCGGTCGAGCTCCTCGGCGAGCCGCAGGTAGGCGGCCCGTACGGCTTCGGGGGTGGCGCCCAGGTGGAGGGTGTCGTCGCGGGCGGCGAGGTACCGGGCGAGGGCCGGGAAGGCCTCCTCGGTGCCCTCGCTGAACAGGCCGATCGCCTGCTGCTCCCCGCCGGGGGCGACCGTGCTGTCCAGCACCACGTGCTCGGCGCGGGTGGGGAAGAGGCTCGCGTAGACCTGGCCGAGGTAGGTGGCGTAGGAGGAGCCCAGGTAGGAGATCCGGTGGACGCCGAGGGCGGCCCGGATCCGGTCGAGGTCCCGGGCGGAGTCGGCGGTGGTGATGTCGGCGAGGTACGGGCCGCTCGCGGCGGCGCAGGCGTCGGCGATCCGCCGGGCCAGGTCGAGGTTGGCGGTGATCGAGCCGTCGGGGGCGGGGAAGGGGTAGTTGAGTTCGGCGGCGCGCTCCTCGGCGGGCAGGTCGCAGTGCACGGGGGTGCTGTTGCCGACGCCGCGCTCGTCGAAGCCGATCAGGTCGTAGGAGCGCAGGACGTCGGGCGGCAGGAAGGCGGTGGCCTCCCCGGGGTAGTCGAGGCCGGAGCCGCCCGGTCCGCCGGGGACCACCACGAGGTCGCCGCGGCGGTGGGCCGGGTCGGCGGTGCGGATCCGGGAGACGGTGAGCGTGAGGGTCCCGGCGCCGGGGTGGCGGTAGTCGCGGGGGACGCGCAGCGTCGTGCACCGCTGGCGCGGGTCGCGGGGGAAGGGCGTGCCGTTGGCGTTGGGGGTCGGGGCCGGGCAGGGCCCCCAACGGAGGGCGGTGGGCGCGGCGTCGGCGTCGGCCGTCGGCGGGGCGACGGCCGCGGGCAGGAGCAGGAGGGAGAGCAGCAGGCCACCGGTCGCGGCCGTGCGGCGCAGGATCGCGGTCATGCTCTGACGGTAGGTCGGCTCGGCGGCCCCGGCTTCGGAGCGGGGGTGGAGGTCGGCGGCCGGCTCTCCACCCGCCGTTCTCCACCCGGTGGTTGAGCCGAAGCCGAAGCCGAAGCCGAAGCCGAAGCCGAAGCCGGATCCGGGGCCGGAACCGGAGCCGGTCAGGCCGCGGGGGCCGGGTCAGGTGCGCAGGAGGATGCCGGTGACGGCGGTGGCCTGGGTGAGGGCGGTGTCGCGGTGGGCGTCGGGGAGGCCGATGGCGACGGGGACGGCGAGGCCGTCGAGCAGGGCGCGGATCTGGGCCGCGCGGTCGGCGGCGGGGCCGGGGGTGAAGCGGCCGGTGGCGGTGCCCTCCTCGATGAGGGCGACCAGGTCGGCCTGCCAGGGGGCCTCGATCTCCTGCTGGCCCTGGCGGATCTCGGCGCTCGCGGGGGAGCGGCCCCACACCTCGACCCAGAGGATCCAGCGCGGGTCGCCCGCGCCCTCCGGTAGGTAGAGGCGCAGGTAGGCGTCGAGGCGCTGCCAGGGGTCGAGGGTGTGGTCGGCGAGGGCCTCGCGGCGGCGGGCGCCGAGCTGGTCCTCGCTCCAGCGGAGGGTCTCCAGCAGCAGCTGGTCCTTGCTGCCGAAGTAGTAGAGCAGGTGTCCGGCGCTCATCTGGAGCTGTTTGCCGAGCCCGGCCATGGTGAGCTTGGCGAGCCCGTGTTCGGCGATCGCGGCCCGGGCGGTGGCGAAGACCTCCTCGCGGGGGCGGGCCGGCCGGCGCGGGCGGGGGTCGGCCATGTGGGGTTCTCCTCGGTGGGCCTGAGCGCGGGAAGGCGGCGCGGAACGCGGGAAGGCGGCCCGGGCGGGGGCGTACGGCCCCCGCCCGGGCGGGGCGTCAGAGCGCCTTCGGCTGCTGCTGGGTGATGCAGTGGATGCCGCCGCCGTTGGCGAAGATCTCGCGGGCGTCGACGAGTTCGACGGTGCGGCCCGGGTAGGCCTCGGCGAGGATCGCGGCGGCCTCCTGGTCGCGCGGGTCGTCGAAGGCGCACAGGACGACGGCGCCGTTGGCCACGTAGTGGTTGATGTAGGAGTAGTCGACCGGCTCGCCGTCCTCGTCCAGCAGGACGGTGGGGGCGGGCAGTTCGAGGACCTCCAGCGGCCGGCCCTGGGCGTCGGTGGAGGCGCGCAGCACGGCGACCAGTTCGCGGCAGACCTCGTGGTCCGGGTGCGAGGGGTCGGGCTGGACGTGGGCGACCACGACGCCGGGGCGTACGAAGGAGGCGACGATGTCGATGTGCCCGCGGGTGCCGAACTCGTCGTAGTCGCGGGTGAGTCCGCGCGGCAGCCAGATCGCCTTGGTGGTGCCGAGGAAGGCGTGCAGCTCGGCCTCGACCTCCTCCTTGGTCCAGGTCGCGTTGCGGCCCTCGCCGAGCTGGACGGTCTCGGTGACGAGCACCGTGCCCTCGCCGTCGACGTGGATGCCGCCGCCCTCGTTGATCAGCCGGGAGGCGAAGCGCTGGACGTCCGTCAGTTCGCTGATGTGCTCGGCGATGTGCTGGTCCTTGTCCCAGCGGGCCCAGGACTGGGCGCCCCAGCCGTTGAAGATCCAGTCGGTGGCGGCCAGCGAGCCCTTGCCGTCGATCAGGAAGGAGGGGCCGATGTCGCGCATCCACGCGTCGTTCAGCGGGCGCTCGACGATCTCGACCTTCTCGGAGACGTACGTGCGCGCCTGCTCGGTCTCGCCGGTGTTGACGATCAGCGTCACCGGCTCGTACCGGACGATGGTGTCGGCGACGGCGGCCCAGGCCTGGCGGGCGGCGTGCAGCTGCTCGGGGCCGTCGAAGGTGGGGTTGGTGGTGGGGAAGGCCATCCAGGTGCGGTCGTGCGGGTGCCACTCGGCGGGCATCCGGTAGCCGAGGGAGGCGGGCGTGGCGGTGGTCATCGTGAAGTCCTAAGCGGTCAGAGGAAGTAGAGGCGGCTGAGGGAGACGCTGTCGGCGGGTTCGGAGCGCAGCGGCGAGCCGTCCAGGGAGACCAGGCCGGTCTCGGTGACCTCGACGTGGCCGATGCGGGCGTTGCGCACCATGTCGCGCGGTCCGATGCCGCGGGTGTTCCGTACGCCGACCCGGCGGCGGCGGGTGGGCAGCCCGTCGGCGGCCTGGTCGAGGTAGGCGCCGTCGGCGGCGGCCTGGGCGACGAAGGCCACCGAGATGTCGGCGGCGGTCGCGCCGTGGGCGCCGAACTGCGGTCCCAGGACGAGCGGTTCGCAGCGGTCGGTGGAGGCGTTGGGGTCGCCGACCACGCCGTAGGCGGGGAAGCCGGCCTTGAGGACCAGTTGCGGCTTGGCGCCGAAGTGGTCGGGGCGCCACAGCACGATGTCGGCGAGCTTGCCGATCTCGATGGAGCCGACCTCGTGGGAGAGGCCGTGGGCGATGGCCGGGTTGATGGTGAGCTTGGCGATGTAGCGCAGCACGCGCTCGTTGTCGTCGCCGCTCTCCGTCGTCCCGTACGAGCCGGCGCCGTCGAGCGGGCCGCGTTCGGCCTTCATCTTCCCGGCCATGGCGAAGGTGCGGCGCACGGTCTCGCCGGCCCGGCCCATGCCCTGGGCGTCGGAGGAGGTGATGCCGATGACTCCGAGGTCGTGCAGCACGTCCTCGGCGCCCATGGTGCCGGCCCGGATGCGGTCGCGGGCCATCGCGGCGTCGCCGGGCAGGTCGGGCTTGAGGTCGTGGGCGGAGACGATCATGTCGTAGTGCTCGCCGAGCGCGTCCCGCCCGAACGGCAGCGTCGGGTTGGTGGAGGAGCCGATGACGTTCGGCACGCCCGCCATCTTCAGCACGTTGGGGACGTGTCCGCCGCCGCAGCCCTCGATGTGGAAGGCGTGGATGGTCCGGCCGTCGAGCACCTTGAGGGTGTCCTCGACGGAGAGGCACTCGTTCAGCCCGTCGGTGTGCAGGGCGACCTGGACGTCGTACTCCTCGGCGACCCGCAGCGCGGTGTCCAGGGCGCGGGTGTGCGCGCCCATGTCCTCGTGCACCTTGAAGCCGGACGCGCCGCCCTCGGCCAGCGCCTCGATCAGCGGGGCCTCGTCGGAGGACGAACCGCGGCCCAGGAAGCCGATGTTGACGGGCCAGGCGTCGAAGGAGTTGAAGGCGTGCCGCAGCGCCCAGGGGGAGTTGACGCCGACGCCCCAGACCGGGCCGAACTCCTGGCCGATGATGGTGGTGACGCCGGAGGCCAGCGAGGCCTCCATGATCCGCGGCGAGAGCAGGTGGACGTGGGTGTCGACGGCGCCGGCGGTGGCGATCAGGCCCTCGCCGGAGACGATCGTGGTGCCGGTGCCGACGACCACGTCGACGCCGTCGAGGGTGTCGGGGTTGCCGGCCCGCCCGATCGAGGCGATCCGGCCGCCGATCAGGCCGATCGAGGTCTTGCGGACGCCCTGGACCGCGTCGATCACCAGCACGTTGCTGATCACCACGTCGCAGGTGTCGCGGACGGCGGCGGGCTTGAGGTGCAGGCCGTCCCGGGCGGTCTTGCCGAAGCCGGCCAGGAACTCGTCGCCGGGCGCCTGGGAGTCGGACTCGACCCGGACGATCAGTCCGCTGTCGCCGAGCCGGACCCGGTCCCCGGCGCGCGGGCCGTGCACGGCGATGTAGTCGTGCGGGGTGATCGCGCTCACGAGGGCACCTCCGCGTCGTCGAAGCCGGTCAGGTAGCCGGTCGCGCGGGCCTTCGCCAGGGCGGCCTCCTTCGCGCCGGGCGCGTCCAGCGGCCCGTCCACGAGCCCCGCGAAGCCGATCGCGACCCGCTCGCCGCCGATCGGCACCAGGCCGACCTCGACGGTGGCGCCCGGGTCGAAGCGCACCGAGGAGCCGGCCGGCACGGCCAGGTGGGTGCCGTAGGCGGCGGCCCGGTCGAAGGCCAGCCGGGGGTTGGCCTCGAAGAAGTGGAAGTGCGAGGTGACCGAGATCGGCACCCCGGAGGTGTTGTGCACGGGGAGCAGCAGCGTCTCCTCGACCGGGTCGTAGCCGGCGCCGTCGCCGATCAGCGCGCTGCCGGGGGCGTCGTCGCCGAGCGAGCCGGCGCCCTTGAACGGGTCGGTGACGACGGCGAGGCGGGTGCCGTCCTCGAAGACCGCCTCGACCTGGACGACGGTGACCACGTCCGGCACGCCGGGCAGCACCTCGTCGGCGGTGAGCACGGAGCGGCCGGCCTCGATGGCCTCGGCGAGGCGGCGGCCGTCGCGGGCGGCCTCGCAGACGGTGTCCGCGATCAGGGCGGTGGCCTCGGGGATGTTGAGGCGCACGCCCCGGGCGCGGCGGGCGCGGGCCAGTTCGGCTGCCGTGAAGATCAGCAGCCGGTCCCGCTCGGTGGGGGTCAGTCGCACGGTTCCTCGCTCGCGGTCGCCGGGGACGGGGGTCTGCTCGGGGCCTCGGGGCTGTCGGGGTCGATGTTAGAACGGCGTTCAAACATCTCGGGGTCATTGAACCCGCAGCGGGCCGCCCTGTCCAGCGTTGCCGCTCCGCGGGCGTTCGGCCCGCCGGGCGGGGGACGGGGGTGAGCGGGCGGGAGCGGGGGGCGGGGGCGAAGGGGACCGGGTGGGCCGGCGCCCGGACCCCGGCGCGCGGCGGGAGCGGGGCAGGGGGCGCGTGGTCGGGCGCACGGTCGGTACGGGCGCCGGGTGTGCGCGGGATCGGGTGGGGGCTTCTTCGAAAACAGCCTCTGCGCTTCGCAAACCTGTCCGGCGCGGGCAGTTGGATCACGCGAACCACCCCGTGCCCCTTTCACCCCACGTGATCGGACGCACACTGTTGCAAACGCCGTCAACTGGGCATGAGGATGAGTGGTCAGAACGAGGGGGCCACCCGGCCGGCGGGGGATCCGGAGGCGGGGGCCCGGATTTCAGGGCGGGGGCATGTGTTGATGGACGGTCAGTCGCGATTCCCGCGGCAGCGGACGAGTTCCGGCGACGCCTACCGGTCCGGGCCGGTCCAGGCGCCGGTCGCCGGCACCGGGACGACCCTGCCGGGTGCGCCGGCACCGGGGTGTGCCGTGCACCGGAGACTGCACCTCACGCTCGATCCGGCGGATCTCGTCGGGGTGGGCGCGGTGCGGCGGCGGTTGCGTTCGGCGCTGAGCCACTGGGGGGTGCCGGAGCTGTCCGACACCGCCGAGCTGCTCTCCTCCGAGCTGGTCACCAACGCGCTGCTGCACACGGGCAAGGGCGCGGTGTTCGACGCGGAGCTCGGCTCGGACCACCGGCTGCGCATCGAGGTGCAGGACGGCACCAGCAGACTGCCCGGGCGGCGGCGCGATCCGGAGGGCGAGTACGCGACCTCGGGGCGCGGCCTGCTGCTGGTGGAGGCGCTCGCGGACTCCTGGGGCGTGCAGCTGCGCGGTGACGGCAAGGTCACCTGGTTCGAGCTCGCCATGCCCTGAGTCCCGCCTCCGGGCGGCGTGCTCCGGGCCGTGCGTTCCGGGCCGTGTGTTCCGGGTCGGCGGCAGGACGTACGATTGTTCGCCGTCGATTGATTCGCTGTCGAAGGAAGCCCAGAACAGAAGGCGGAACGGAAGATTTCCGGCCCGTTGGCATTGCCGCTCGGCCGAACATTGGCCAGGATGGTGGGAATGTGTGTCCACGTGCGGGAAGCAGCGGGGAGACCGAACCTCGACTGGCGACCGTCCGTCGCACCGTCCTATCCAGCACGACCCATCACAACGCCACGCGGCCCGTCCGGACGGTCGGCGCGGTCCGCCACGGCAGCGGCAGGAGCAGCATGCCCACTGAGCCCGAGTCGCCGGGGCCGGCGCTTCCTCCCGGCGCGGCGCCCGTCGTCGAGCCGCGGACGGCGGCGCCGCGAGCCGTAGAGCCGAGGACCGTGGAGCCGCGCACCGCCCGGCCGAGAGCCGTCGAGCCGCGTGTCGCCGAGCAGCCGGGCTCCCCGGAGCCGCGCACCTCCGGGCAGCCCGCCGCCGGCCCCACCACCACCGGGACGGGCCGGGCCCGGCCGCCCGCCCAGTCCTCGCGCCGCGGCTCCGCGGTGCGCCCGTCCCCGAGCCTCGCCGCCGCCCGGCTGGCGCCCGTGCTGTCGGGCGGCCTGCCGCCGTCCTCCGCGGACACCATGCCGGACTGGCTGGAGCCCGCGATGGCGGCCAACGGCATCGGCTCCTTCGACTGGGACATCCGCCGCGACGTCCTGGAGGGCGACCAGCGGGCCTGTGCGATCGTCGGCCTGGACGCCCTGGGGCAGAGCCGCTTCGACCGTACGGCCGCCTCCTTCCTGGCCATGCTGCACCCCGAGGACGCGCCCGTGGTGCGCCGCCGGGTCGAGCGCGCGGTGTCCGAACTGGGCCAGTGCGGCGCCTACTACCGGACGGTCGGGGCGAACGGCGGCATGCGCGCGGTGCGCTTCCGCGGCCGGGTGCTCGCCGACGCCTTCGGCCGGGCCTCCCGGATGGTCGGCTTCGTCTGGGACGCCACCGTCGAGCTGCACAAGCGGGACCACGCCGACCGGATGGCCCTGCTGCGCGAGGAGCGCTCCCGGTTCATCAAGGAGGCGGCGCGCGCCCTCTCCGAAGCCGTCACCGTGCGTGACGTGGCCCGGGTGTTCACCGAGCTGCCGCTGCCCGGACTGCCCCCGGACGGCCTGGTACTGGCCTCCTTCGAGGCCGGACGGGCGCAGATCCTCGGCGCCTCCGGCTACCGCTCCGACTCGCTGGCGGTCTGGGACCGCACCGTGCTGCCGCCCGGCCACCCGGCCGCCGAGGCGCTGCGCCACCGCGCGCCGGTCTTCGTCTCGACCCGCGAGGACTTCCGCGACGGCTACCCCGAGGTGTGGGAGCAGACCAGCCGCACCGGCCGGGGCTCCTGGGCGTACCTGCCGCTGGTGGCCAGCGGCCGGGCGATCGGCGTCTGCGTGGTCAGCTTCGACGACGAGCGCGAGCTGGACGCCGACGAGCGCACCCTGCTGACCACCCTGGGCGGGCTGGTCGCCCAGTCGCTGGCCCGGGCCCGGCTGCACGACGCCGAGCACGAGCTCGCGGCCGGCCTCCAGCGGGTGATGCTGCCGCGCACCGTCCCGTCCGTCCCGGGCGTGACCACCGCCGTGCGCTACATCGCGGCCGGCTCCGGCCTCCAGATCGGCGGCGACTGGTACGACGTGGTGCCGCTGCCCGGCGGACACGTCGGCCTGGTGATCGGCGACGTCCAGGGCCACGACGTGCACGCCGCCGGGATCATGGGCCAGCTGCGGATCGCGCTGCGCGCCTACGCGGCCGAGGGCCACCCGCCCGCCGCCGTGATGGCCCGCGCCTCCCGCTTCCTCGCCGACCTGGACACCGACCACTTCGCGACCTGCACCTACGCCGAGGTCAACGTGGACTACGGCGTGGTCTACGCCGTCCGGGCCGGTCACCTCGACCCGCTGGTGCGCCGCGCGGACGGCACCGCCGCGGTGGTGCCGGTGGCCGGCGGGCTGCCGCTGGGCATCGACCCGGACCAGGAGTACCGGGTCACCCGGTTCAGCCTGGACCCGGGCGAGACCGTGCTGCTCTGCACCGACGGCCTGGTCGAGGCGCGCGGCATGGACCTGGACGAGGGCATCGCCCGGCTCGCCCGGGCGCTCGCCCGCCCGCTGCCGGACGCCGGGCAGGCCGCCCGCGACCCGCTGGAGGAGCTGGCCGAGCGGATCGCCTCCCAGGCCGCCGACTCCAGCGAGCGCGAGGACGACATAGCGCTGCTGCTCCTGCGCTGGGACGGCCCGGCCGGCGGGCTGGC
The DNA here is from genome assembly GCF_042885595.1 of Kitasatospora sp. NPDC058046. Taxonomy (NCBI): domain Bacteria; kingdom Bacillati; phylum Actinomycetota; class Actinomycetes; order Kitasatosporales; family Streptomycetaceae; genus Kitasatospora; species Kitasatospora sp. NPDC058046. Next base: position 22,497 of record NZ_JBHVRS010000001.1, on the reverse strand, counting down.
CGCCCAGCAGCTGCGCCGCCGGATCGGCCAGGCCGACCTGGCGCGGGTCGCCGAGGTCCGGGCCGAGCTGCGCGACGCGCTGCGCCGCTGGGGCGTGGCCGAGTTCATCGACACCGCCGAGCTGCTCTCCTCCGAGCTGGTCACCAACGCCATCCGGCACACCGACCGGGACGCCATGTTCACCGCCCGGCTCTACCGGGAGCCGGAGGCGGACGGCGGCCGGGCCCGGCTGCGGGTCGAGGTGGAGGACGAGTCGGACCTCTGGCCGACCCGCCGGACGCCGGGGGAGCAGGCCTCCTCCGGGCGGGGTCTGATGCTGGTCGAGGCACTCGCGGACTCCTGGGGCGTGGAGCCGCGCGGCTCCGGCAAGCGGATGTGGTTCGAGCTCAGCGGGACGTCGGCGGCCTGAGCCCCGGCCCGGGGCCTGGGCTCCCGGGGCGTCGACGGGGGAGCGGTCAGCCGAACTGCTGCTCCAGGTCCTTCAGTTTGCGTTCCATCTCGTCCAGCCGGGGCAGCGTGACGGTGTCCTCCTCCAGGGTGAGGTCGATGGTGCGCCGCTCCGGACGGGCCGGCAGGCCCGGCTGGACGACCGTGCCCTCGGCCGGTTCCACCTCGCGCGGACCGGCGGGGCGCTCCACCTCGGGACGCTCGGCCCCGACGCGCTCCGCCGGCACCCGTTCCGTCGACACCCGTTCCGTCGACACCCGTTCCGCCGACACCCGCTCCGTCGAGACGCGTTCCACCCCGGGGCGGTCCGCCGTGGCGGCCGTCGCGGGCTCCGCGCCGGACCCCAGCCGCCGAGCCGTGCCGCCACCGCGCCGCCAGGTGCTGTGGGAGCGGTTGATCGCCCGGATCTCGGCCCGTTCCCGGCGCCCGGCCAGTTTGCGGCGCTGCTTCTCGTCGGCGCGCTCCCGCTTGTCGTCGCGCACCTCCTCGACCGCCTCGTCCAGGCTGCGGACGTTCTCCAGCAGCATCAGCGACCAGGCCGCGTAGGTCTCGCGCGGGGCGCGCAGCCACCGGACGATGCGGATCTGCGGCAGCGGGCGCGGCACCAGGCCCTGCTCGCGCAGCGCGGCCCGGCGGGTCTGCTTGAGCGCCCGGTCGAACAGGATCGCCGCGGAGAGGGACATGCCGGAGAAGAACTGCGGGGCGCCGGCGTGGGTCAGGCCGCGCGGGGCGTGCACCCAGTTGAACCAGGCCGAGGCGCCGGCGAAGAGCCAGACCAGCAGCCGGGAGCCGAGCGCCGCGTCGCCGTGGCTGGCCTCGCGGACGGCGAGCACCGAGCAGAACATCGCGGCGCCGTCCAGGCCGAACGGGACGAGGTACTCCCAGCCGCCGGACAGGCCCAGGTTCTGCACGCCGAAGCCGACCAGGCCGTGGAAGGAGAGGGCGGCCGCGACGCCCGCGCAGCAGAACAACAGGGTGTAGGAGGCGCCGCCGTACAGGGATTCCTTGCGGCGGCGCCGTTCCTCGGAGCGCTCCCAGGAATCCGTGCCGGCGGTGGAGGAGGCGGACCCCCGGCTGCGGAGCAGGGCCACCAGGAGTGCGCTGACCAGCAGCCCCACGACCACGGTGATCGCCCATCCGAGCGGTATGTCGGACAATTTCATCGCCGAAACCAGCCTCGCTTTCCTGCGTCGCTTTTCTGCGTCGTGACGGCGGGGACCATCATGGCGGACGCGCGGCGAGGAAATGGCCGATTCGCCGTCAATGCGCTGAGGAGAGGGATTTCTGACCCGGCTACCATCGCATTGTCATGCGAATTTGAAGCGGGCTTTTCCCGGAATCGCGGGCTTTTCGGACCTGATATCGGACAGGTTTTCGTCAACGCCGCGTGACGCGCGGACAGCCGCCGCACATGTCCTTCGGATCGGCGGTGTAGACGAGGCAGCAGCTGGCCCGGGAGCGCTCCAGGGCCGGAGCGCCACCGCCCCCGGGCGCCGGGGGCGCGAATCCGGCGCCCGGGATGAAGGGGGCCGGGGCCGGAGCGGGGCGGTCGTCCGCGCCGGGCGTGCGCGCGGGGTCGGGGGGCCCGCCGGGCGCCAGCAGCGCGGACAGTTCGGCGCGCGCCCGCTCCTGCTCCCCGAGCAGCCCGCCCGCGTAGCAGAGCCCCTCCACCACCGCGTCGGTGGCCATCGCCCACAGCACCCGGGGCCCGCGCCGCGCCTCCGGGCCGAAGGCGGTGAGCACCGGGGCCAGGAAGGCGCCCAGCGCGGACCGCAGGGCGGCGGCCAGCGCCGCTTCGTCCGGCACCGTCCGGGCCCACTCCGGGCCGACGGCCGTCCCGGGCTTCGAACCCGCCCCCGACCCGGCCGCCGGGTCGTCCGGAAGGCAGGCGAACTCCGCCGGGCGGACGGTCAGTTCGACCGCGTCGGGGCGCCGGCGCAGCGCGACGTCCCCGAGGCCGAGCAGCGGGACGCGCCGCTCCAGGAACCACGGCAGCGTGAACAGCAGCGAGACCGGCCAGACGAAGCGGTGCAGCCCGAAGCCGGCCGCGACGTCCGGGCGCAGCGGCTGCCCGTAGCGGGCGAGGCCCTGCCGGGCGTCGTGGGCGATCAGCTCGCGCACCGCCTCGGGGCGGGCGGCGAGGTCGGCGACGGGCAGCCAGCCGCCGCCGCGCCGGGGCGGGGCGCAGCGCACCGTCAGGACGGGGGTGAGTCCGGACAGCCGGTGGTACGAGGGGGCGCCCGGGGCGGTGGGGGCGGGGGTGCGCGCCCCGGTGGCGCGGGGGACGCGCGGCCTGGGGCCGGGCCGGGTGCTGCTCGCGGTCATGGACGGCCCCATCGGGTCGACCGGGGCGCCCATGGTCCGCCCGGCGGTGCCCGGCCGGGTGGTGGCGGCGCCGGACGCGGCCGGACCGGGGCATGGCGGTGCCCGGGGAACGGCAAGGCGACCTGGCCGGGGTACTGCTCCCCCCGGCCAGGTTAGCCTCACCTTAGCTGATCGTCCCCCCGGTCTCGCTGGTGATGCGCCCGTCCGGGGGAGCACCGGTTGTGCGGAGGGCGTTCAGCTGGCGCGCGAGCCAGACCGGCACGCCGCCCAGGGCGTCCACCAGCCGGGTCGCCTCGGCCCGCAGCCGCGCGGCCTCGGGCGGCTCGGACACCTCGGCGAGCGCCGCGAGCGCCGGTGCCACCCCCACCGTGAAGCCGAGTTGCTCGCGCAGCCGCAGGGAGGCGTCGAAGCCCTCCCGGGCGTTCCCGCGCTCCCCGCGCGAGAGCGCCAGCGCGGCCAGGTGCCGCCAGGTGTACGAGCGCAGCAGTTCGTCCCCGCGTTCGCCGGCGCCCTCGTGCGCCCGCCGGTAGGCGATCCAGGCGGCGCTGCGGTCGCGCAGCAGGTTCTCGGCGACCAGTCCGCGCCGGAAGTCCAGCAGCGGGCGGCCCGGGGCGTCCGGCGGCAGCAGGGCCGAGGTGCGGCCGAGCGCCGCCTGTGCCTCGTCCAGCCGGTCGCGCGGGCCGAGGACGCTCGCCACGTACGCGAGGAAGCCGCGGGCGCAGGCGGCGGCCGCGCGCTGCTCGGTGCCGGAGGCCAGGGCCTCCGCCAGGCGCAGCGCCTGTTCCGCCTGGGTCCAGTTCGCGGCGGTGAACAGGCATTGCTCGATGAGGAGTTCGGCCCGCCCCAGGGCCGCGTCCGGGTCGTGCTCGGCGGTCGGTCGCAGTAGTTCGGCGGCCTCCTGCCAGCACCCCCGGGACCTCAGCCGCCACACGGTGTCACCCGGCTCCTCCGCTGCCGCCCGCCCCCGCCCCTCCGGGTTGCTCGGGTCCCATCCGTGCTCCGACAACGCCACCTCCTTGTGTGCGCCATCCGGCATGGGCACGGACCTGCCCCTGAGGCCCTGTCGCCACGACCCGCACGCATGGCGACGACAGGGCGAAAGGCCCGCGCTGTGGCGGCAATTCAACACGGGGGTGAGCTTGTGCACCAGATCACGAGCGAAGGTTGTTGCTTTTGGAAGAGAAATGATCTAGGGGTGCGCGAGGGAAAGGGGCCGGAGGGGGCCGGTGGGGCGGCCCGGCGGGGCCGCCCGGTGGGTCAGGAGGTCCAGCCGGTCTCCATCAGGGCCTCGGCGGCGCCGTTCGCGGGCTGCGGCACGCCCGCCAGGTCCAGGCTGAACAGGGCCACCAGCAGCTGTTCGCCGCGCACGGTGGCCTGGTGCGAATAGCCCGCGAGGGTGAACATCGCGGCGGCCATCTCCTCGGCGTGCAGGGTCTGGAGCCAGAGGCACTCGACCGACTTCACGTCGGCGGGCTCGGTCCAGGTGTCCACCTGGGCGACCATCCGGCCGCCCAGCAGGGTGACCCCGTCGCGCTCCTGGGACTCGGTGAGCTCCAGGTCGTCGAAGCCGAGCCACTCCAGGTAGCGGGCGGCGGTGAACACCGCGTCCTGCGAGGTGCGCACCGGGTGCGGGCGGAACGGCGCGCGGTGGCGGAACGGGCGGGAGCGGCCGGTCGGGGACGGTGCGGGCGGGGCCGGGGCGGGGGCGTTCGCCGGGTGGGCCGGGAGCGGGCGGGCGGCCTGCGGGCCGGGGGCGGCGAGCGGGGCGGCGGTGCCGGTGCCCAGGCGGGTGGCGCGGTCCACCGGCAGCCGGACGGTGGCGCCGCAGTTGCAGGTGAACTCGGGCTGCGGCCACTGGTCGGAGCGGCCGCAGTGCGGGCAGCGCATGCTCAGCCAGGAGTCCTCCCAGGACCGGAAGCGCACCTGTACCGGCACTCCGCCGCGCAGCAGCGGCACCTTGAGCGAGGCCCCGCACGGACAGGGGAGGGAGGGCGGTTCGTAGAGGTGCTCGCGGCGGCAGGCGGGGCAGCGGATCGCCCGGGCGCCACCGCCGGGCCCCGTCCGAGCGGGGTCGTGTCCGGTGAAGTCGTCGGGCAGTCCGGCCATCGCGGGCTCCGTCCGTCGGTGTCGGGTGGGTGGGACGTCTCCCATGCTCCCCGAAATGTCCGGCGCAGGACGCGGAATGGGGCAATCCTCAGGGACGGATCAGGGGATCCTGCCTGCTCGGGTAGGGAAGGAATCCTTCCGGAGGGGGATGCCCGGCGGGGCGGACCGGGACGTTCAGCGGGCGGACCAGCGGGCCAGGTCGGCGGGGGTGTCGAGGTCGTCCGGGGCGGCGACGTCGGCGCACTCGACCAGGACGAGCTCCGCCGCGTGCGCCGCCAGCAGGGCGCGGGCCCCGGCGTCGCCGCGGGCGCCCGCCGCCGCCTCGGCGAAGTGCCGGGCGCCGATCAGCACCGGGTGTCCGCGCCGCCCCTGGTAGGCCGCCGCGGCCAGTTCGGCGCCCGCCCGGTGGGCGGCCAGCAGCCGGGCCACCGCGGCCGGGGTGACGCCGGGGGTGTCCACCAGCATCACCAGTGCCGCCGAGGCGTGCGGCGGCAGCGCGGCCAGGCCGGCCCGCAGCGAGGAGCCCATGCCCTGGGCCCAGTCCGGGTTGCCGACCAGTCGGCAGCCCGGCAGGTGCGCGGTGGCCCGGACCCGTTCGCCCGCCGCGCCCAGCACGACCGTGACCTCCGTGCAGCCGCCGGCCCGGACCACCGCCACCGCGTGCTCCACCAGCGGCCGGCCCCGGTACCGGAGCAGCGCCTTGGGCCGCCCGCCGAGGCGCCGCCCGCCTCCGGCGGCGAGGACCAGGGCGGCGACCGGGCCCGGTCCGGCGGGTGTCGGCGCTGTCTGCATGGGGCCAGCCTGCCCGGTCGGGGCCGGGGCGCGCATTGTGGGAAGTTACAAGCGGAGGCGGTGCGCGGCGGCCGCGCCCCGGCGGTTCGGCCGCTGGCCGGGGCGGGCCCGGCCCGCCTGTACTGGGCCGATGAACACCGCCCCGTACAACACCGCCCCGCACAACCCCGCCCCGCACAGCCCTGCCCCGCACAGCCCTGCCCCGCACAGCCCTGCCCCGCACAGCCCCGCCCCGCGCACCGCGCCTCCGTACGACACGCGACCGCACGACACCGAGGCCCGCGACCCCGCCCCGCCCCCGCTGGTGGACCGCTTCGGCCGGGTCCACACCGATCTGCGGGTCTCGCTGACCGACCGCTGCAACCTGCGCTGCACCTACTGCATGCCGGCGGAGGGGCTGCCCTGGCTGGGGCGCGCCGGGCTGCTGGGGGACGACGAGGTGGTCCGGCTGGTGCGGATCGCGGTGGAGCGGCTGGGGGTGCGGTCGGTCCGGCTGACGGGCGGGGAGCCGCTGCTGCGGCGGGGGTTGGCGGGGCTGGTCGGGCGGATCGCCCCGCTGGGGGCCGAGTTGTCGTTGACCACGAACGGGATCGGGCTGGCGCGCGCGGCGGCCGGGCTGGCGGCGGCGGGGCTGGGGCGGGTGAACGTCAGCCTGGACACGCTGCGTCCGGAGCGCTTCGCCGCGATCACCCGCCGGGACCGCATCGGTGACGTGCTCGCGGGGCTGGCGGCGGCGAGGGCGGCGGGGCTGGGGCCGGTGAAGGTGAACGCGGTGCCGGTGCGCGGGGTCAACGACGACGAGATCGTGGAGCTGGTGGAGTTCGCCGTCGGGCACGGGTACCGGATGCGGTTCATCGAGTCCATGCCGCTGGACGCGCAAGGGGCGTGGGACCGTTCGGCGATGGTGACGGCGGCGGAGGTCCTGGCGGCGCTGGGGGAGCGGTTCGACCTCGTCCCCGTCGGCCGGTCCGGCAACGCCCCGGCGGAGGAGTGGCGGATCGCCGGTACGGACGCGGTCGTCGGCGTGATCGCCTCCGTCACCCGGCCGTTCTGCGGCGGCTGCGACCGGGTGCGGCTGACGGCGGACGGGCAGCTGCGCGCCTGTCTGTTCGCGACGGAGGAGTCGGACCTGCGGGCGCTGCTGCGCGGCGGGGCCGACGACGCGGCGATCGAGGCGGCCTGGCGGGCCGCGGTGGCGGGCAAGGGGCCCGGACACGCCGTCGGCAGCGCGGAGTTCGTCCGGCCCGACCGCCCGATGTCCGCCATCGGCGGCTGACGGCGCGGCCGGGGCTGGGGCCCGGACCAGGGGGTGAGCGGGTGTGAGCTTCGACATGCTCGGCGGGATCGCGTGGCGTCGGCTTGACCTCCCCCCGGGCGGCTGGTCTGCTGGCTTGCCGTCAACCCGCCCCTGACCTCCGGAGTTCCCCGTGCCCGCCCGCCGCTCCACCCTGTCCGCCGCCACCGTGTTCCTGATATGCGCGCTCGCGCTGGTCGGCTGGCTGATCGGCGGCCGCGACCACAAGTCGACCGGCCCCAAGGCCAACGGCGGCACCGCCGCCGCCGGGGCCACCGGCACCAGCCCGCTGCAGAACCCGGACGGCACCAAGCCCGGCCTGGCGCCGCTGACCACCCCCGAGGAGCAGAAGGCCGGCCGGGACGTCATCGCCAAGGTCACCACCGCCGCCGTCGGCACCAAGGACGGCTACGACCGCAACGAGTTCGGCCCCGCCTGGACGGACAACGTCGAGGGCGTCCCGTTCGGCGGCAACAAGTGCGACACCCGCAACGACCTGCTGGCCCGCGACGGCACCGCCGTCGAGCACAAGGACGGCTCGGACTGCACGGTCACCGCGATGACCATCTGGGACCCGTACACCGGCAAGAGCGTCCAGTGGACCAAGCAGCAGGCCTCCAAGATCCAGATCGACCACGTGATGCCGCTCTCCTACGACTGGCAGATGGGCGCCAGCAAGTGGGACAAGGCCAAGCGCGTCCAGATCGCCAACGACCCGCTGAACCTGATCCCCGCCGACGGCTCGCAGAACGCCTCCAAGGGCGACTCCGGCCCGGCCTCCTGGCTGCCCGCCAACACCGAGATCCGCTGCTCCTACGCGGTGCGCTTCGCCCAGGTCTCGCTGAAGTACCAGCTGCCCGTCACCGAGGCCGACAAGAAGACCATGCTCCAGCTGTGCGGCGGCTGACGAAACGTCAATCCCCGCCGTCGAAGGGCGGGCGCGGTGTGCCCCCGGTGACGGCCGGGCGCGGGCCGGGTGGTATTCGTGGGCGGTGGCCCCGATGATCTCCCCGCTCCCCCGGTCGGCCGGGCGCGCCGTGCCCGCCCTCGCCGCCGCCCTCGCCCTCGCGCTGTCGAGCGGCTGCACGGGCGCCGCCCGCCCGGCCGCCCGCCCGCCGCTGGACGAACGGGTCGCGGCCACCGCGGCCCCCGCCCTGCGCGCGCTCTACGACCAGCGGATCGACTGGCGGAGCTGCCCCGGCGAGGACGACGGCGACCAGGACGCGGCCGCCGTGCGGTGCGCCACCCTCAAGGTCCCGCTGGACTACGCCGACCCGGGCGGCCGCACCGTCGACGTCGCCCTCGCCAAGGTGCCCGCCGCCGACCCGAAGCGGCGGCTCGGCGCCCTGCTGCTCAACCCCGGCGGCCCCGGCAACTCCGGTGTCGACATGGTCCGTTGGGGCTGGCAGAGCTACCAGGGGCCGCTGCACGACCGGTACGACCTGGTCGGCTTCGACCCGCGCGGCGCCGGCGACACCACCCCCGTCCACTGCCTGGACGACCGCACCCGCGACCAGTGGAACGCCACCGACGACCCGGCCTACGACCACGCCCGGATCCTCGCCGAGGCCTGCCGCGCCCGGCACGCCGACCTGCTCCCGCACCTCGGCACCCGCGACACCGCCCGCGACCTCGACGTGCTGCGCGGCGCCCTCGGCGAGCGCCGGCTGGACTTCCTCGGCTTCTCCTACGGCACCCACCTCGGCGCCCGCTACGCCGAGGAGTTCCCCGAGCGCACCGGCCGGCTCGTCCTCGACGGCGCCGTCGACCACAGCGCCCCCGCGGCGCGGCTCGGCATCGAAGCCGCCGTCGCCGCCGAGACCGGGCTCCGGGCCTTCGCCGCCGCCTGCGCCACCGAGGACGGGCCGGCCTGCCCGCTCGGCGCCGACCCGGCCGCCGCCCCGCAGCGCCTCGCCCGCTTCCTCGACGGCCTGCGCGACCACCCGCTGCGCGCCGCCGACGGCCGGACCCTCACCGCCGCGCTCGGCTGGGTCGCCACCCTGGACGTGCTCTCCGACGGCCGCCGCTCCTGGCCCCGGCTGCGCGAGGCCCTCGAACCGGCCGTCACCCGGGGCGACGCCGACGGCCTGCTCGCCCTCGCCGACGGCGCCGACGGCCGCGGCGAGGACGGCCGCTACCGGACCCCGGCCGACGCCTTCGCCGCCATCTCCTGCGCGGACGGCCCGCCGCCGCCCACCGAGGCGGAGCTGCGCCCGGCCCTCGCCGAACTCGCCGCCCGCGCCCCGCTGACCAGCGGGCACGACCCGGTCGGCACCCTGCTCGAAGCGGACTGCCGCCCCTGGCCGTACCGTCCGGCCGAGCCGCCGCGACCGGTCCGGGCGCCGGGCAGCGCCCCGCTCCTGGTGATTGGCTCCACCGCCGACCCGGTCACCCCGTACGCCTGGGCCGAGCGGCTCTCCGCCGGATTGGAGCACGGCGTGCTGCTCACCAGGGAGGGCGACGGGCACACCGCGTACGACAAGAGCGGCTGCGTCCGGGCGGCCGTGACGGCGTTCCTGGTGGACGGGCGGCTGCCGGCGGCGGGCACCCGCTGCGGGTCGGACTGAGGGCGGCGGGGTCCGGCTGAGCGCGGAGGGGGCCGGCCGGGGACAGCGCGGAGGGGGCGTGCCGCTTTCGCGCGGCACGCCCCCTCCGGGGTCGCGGCCCCCGGTCAGGAGGTGGGGGCCGTCAGGTCGTAGAAGGTGGTCGAGCCGATGGTCTTCGCGGTGAAGTGGGCGGTCACCCAGGACTCGATCTGGGCGGACTCGCTCTGCTGCCCGCCCTCGCCGCCCGTGCCGCCGCCGAAGCCGCGGCGGGAGCCGCCCGCGCCGATGAACCAGTGCACCTTGCCCTCCTGGACGTACTTCTGGAAGCCGGCCAGGGTCAGCGAGGGGTCGGTGCCGTTGAAGCCGCCGAGGGCCATCACCGGTTCGCCGGTGGCGAGTTGGTAGCCGGCCGCGGTCTGCGAGCCGATCGCGGCGGCCGCCCAGGTGTAGTGGTCGGCGTTCTCCTTGAGCATGGCGGCGACCTCGTCGGTCACCTTGGGGCCGTCGAGCAGGCCGCCCATGCCGCCGGGGGGCGGGCCGCCGGCCGTGCCGCCGGGGTTGTTCGTGCCGCCCGTGCCGGTGCCCTCGGGATCCTGGGTGCCGGGGAGGCCGGTGCCGCCGCCGGTGCCGCGCTCGTGGCGGCCGTTGGCGCGGTCGCCGCCGTTGCCGGTGCCGCCGCCCGGGAAGCCCTGCCCGGGCGCGAAGCCCTGCTGACCGCCCTGACCGCCCTGACCGCCCGGAGCACCGGGGCCGCCCTGGCCGAACCAGTGCCCGTTGCCGTTGCCGGTGCCGCCCGGGAAGCCCTTGCCGCCCCGGTGCCCCATGCCGCCCGGCCCGGACCCGCCCTTCACGCCCGGCCCGGCGGTCACGATCGAGCCGGTGTGCGGGGAGTTCACGGTGTCCACCGCGTACGCGGCCGGACCGCCGAGCGCCGCCGCCAGGCCCACCAGGCCCGCCACCGAGGCGATCCGCGCGCCGGCCCGGCCGGAGACCCGCCCGACGAACGGCCCGGCCGCCAGCGCGGCCGCCGCGAGCAGTCCGCCCACCAGCACCGCCCAGCGCAGCCACGGCAGGAAGCCGGAGCTGCGGCCGAGCAGCACGAACGCCCAGACCGCCGTCACCGCGAGCGTCCCGGCCAGCACCAGCGCCCAGGGCACCCGGTGCCGGGCCCGCCACAGCCCGTCCACGCCCATGCCGACCAGCGCCGCGACGGCCGGGGCCAGCGCCACCGTGTAGTACTGGTGGAAGATCCCGGACATGAAGCTGAAGACCAGCGCGGTGGAGAGCAGCCAGCCGCCCCAGACCAGGAAGGCCGCGCGGGCGGTGTCGGCGCGGCCGTAGCGGCGGGTCGCCCAGAGGCCGGCCAGCAGCAGGATCAGCGCGGCCGGCAGCAGCCAGGCGATCTGCCCGCCGATGTCGGTGCCGAACATCCGGGTCAGGCCGGTCTGGCCCCAGCCGCGGCCGCCGCCGGGAGCCGCGCCGCCCGGCAGGTCGACCCCGGCCGGCATCCGGGCGCCGCCGCCCACGCTGCCGCGCTCGTTGCCGTCGACCCGGCCGAGGCCGTTGTAGCCGAAGGTGAGCGAGAGGAAGCTGTTGTCCTGCGAGCCGCCGATGTACGGGCGGGCCGAGGCGGGCATCAGCTCGACGACCGCCACCCACCAGCCGCCCGAGACCAGCAGTGCCGCGCCCGCGAGCAGGGTCTGCCGCACCCGCCGCCAGAGGCCGGTGGGCGCCACCACCAGGTAGATCACCGCGAAGGCGGGCAGCACCAGGAAGGCCGCCAGGGTCTTGGTGAGGAAGGCGAGGCCGAACATCACCCCGGTGAACACCAGCCACCGGGTGCCCGCCGCCTCGACGGCCCGGACCATCCCGTACGCGGCCAGCGTCAGCAGCAGCACCAGCAGCGCGTCCGGGTTGTTGAAGCGGAACATCAGCGCCGCGACCGGGGTGAGCGCCAGCGCGGCGCCCGCCAGCAGGCCGCCGAGCGGGGAGAAGCGCCGGCGCACCGTCGCGTACAGCACGCCGACGGTGGCCGCGCCCATCAGCGCCTGCGGGGCCAGCACCGACCAGGAGGAGAGGCCGAAGATCCGCGCCGAGAGCGCCATCGGCCACAGCGAGGCCGGGGGCTTGTCGACGGTGATGAAGTTCGCCGCGTCCGAGGAGCCGAAGAAGAAGGCCTTCCAGCTCTGCGAGCCGGCCTGCACGGCGGCCGAGTAGAAGGAGTTGGCCCAACCGGAGGCGCTCAGGCCCCACAGGTAGAGGATGGCGGTCGCGGCCAGCAGCGCCAGCAGGGCCGGGCGCACCCAGCGAGGGTCGTCAGCGCGCCCGCGCCAGGTGCGGGCGGGGAGGGTGCGCAGCCGGTCGGGCCAGGTGGCGAACCCCTTGGGGCCGGCGGGCGGCAGGGGCTGTTCGGGGAAGAGCGGCGCCGGGTCCGGCCGGACCGGGTCCGGCCGCGGCACCTCCGGCGGCGGGTAGTGCGCGGCCTCGGGCCACGGTTCGCCGGCCGGAGGGGAGTAGCTGCTCGTGGTCATGCGCCATACCGTCGGTGGCGTGCCTGAGAGAACCGTGAGACGGGAGTGTGAGGCGCGTGTGATCTGGAACGTCAGGCGGATGGCGGTACGGCGAGGTGCTTGCCCAGCCACTCCAGGGCCGGGGGGATCTCCCTGGTCCAGGTGTGGAAGTTGTGGCCGGCGGTGTCCAGGGTGATGGAGGACATCGTGGTGGGGGCCTTGAAGGCCGCGATCATGGCCTTGGTCTCGTCGTAGTTGTTCTCGTCGTACGCGGTGGTCAGCAGCAGGTTGACCGGGGCGGGCGGCTGGTTCTTCAGCCGCCACAGCAGGTCGTTCTCCTGCTTCAGCCGGTCGTTGCCGCCGAACAGGTCGCCGGTGGTCGCGTCGTGGGCCGCGTCGTAGTAGCCGGAGAGCGCGACCGCCGAGCGGTAGGCGTCGGGCTTGCGCAGCGCGAACTTGAGCGCGCAGTAGCCGCCGGTGGAGTTGCCGATGACCGCCCGGCTGGCCGGGTCGGTGCCGATCCGGTAGGTGGTGGCGAGGGCCTTGGGCAGGTCGCTGGTGAAGAAGGTCTCCACCTGGGGGCCGTTCGGCACGTCCACGCACTCGGTGTCCCGGTCGCCGACCAGGGTGGGCCGGGTCATCACCAGGACGGTCGGTGGCAGCTTCTTCTGCTCGATCGCGTTCAGCGTGGACGCCGGATACTGCATCAGCGAGATCAGCTTCTCCGGGGTGCCCGGGTAGCCGGTGAGCACCAGGGCCATCGGGAAGCGCTGCTTGGCGTAGTCCGGCTGGAAGTACTGCGGCGGCAGGTAGACGTACGCCTCGGTGGTCAGGCCGCTGCCGGCTCCTTTGACGTCGACCTTCTGGATCAGGCCGGAGCGCTCCGGGTCCGAGCCCTGCGCGGAGTAGAACTTCTGCTCGCCGGTGACGGCCACCCCGGAGGCGTTGGGCTGGTGGTCGACCACCGTGCCGAGCCCGCCGCTGGTGCCGAGCAGGTCCGTCCAGGAGCTGTAGAAGCCGAAGTAGCTGTTGGCGATCAGGCCCATCGCGGCCAGCACCGACACCTGGGTGGCCAGGAACGCCCCGAGCCGGCCCAGCCACGCCTTCCAGCCCTTCCCGCCGAACCGCGGCCAGAGCCACATGGTGGCGGCGAAGACGGCGATCGCGAGGAGCGAGGCGATGATCTGGAGGGGGAGTCCGGTGAGACTGAGCACGGGCCCGATCGTAGTTGACCTCCGGAGACGGCCTCGGAGGGCCCCTCGGAGGTGACCGCCGGGTAATGGGTTGACGGGGTCGTTCGTGCTCGGGACCATGTGTGACCGCACGGCTGCGCGGTGTGCGCGCGGTCCGGCTACCCGGGGGTGGGGCATGAGGTTCACGGGGTCCGAGAGGTTCGTGGGGAAGGCCGGTCTGGCCGTCGGCACGGCGCTGGTGCTGGCGGCCTGTTCCGGTGGCGGGGGCGGTGGTTCGGCGGGCGGCTCGTCCGCGCCCGGGGCGGTGGGGACGGGGGTCTCGGCGAAGCCGACCGCGACGCCGACGCCGACCCCGACCCGGGCGCCGTACGGCCCGGTGCTCAGCGCGAGCGTCGACCCGGTCACCGTCGCGCTCGCCCAGGTGGCCGGTGCCAAGGACCTGGGCGACCTCGACACCGTGCTCGGCGGCATCGTCACCAGCGCGCAGGGCGCGGCCAAGTCCCTGAGCGTGGCGGACGAGCCGCCCGGGGTGACGGCGGCGCGGAAGGAACTGGTGGCGGCGCTGACCTCGCTCGCCACCGACGCCGGCAAGGTCCGCAGCGACATCAAGTTCCACGACGTCTGCGCGCTGAGCTCGGCCGAGGCCGAACTGGGCGCCTCCCAGGGGCTGGCGGCGGTGTCGGCGGCCCTCGTCACGATGACCGCGGCCGGCTACCAGACCACCTTCGCCGTCCCGCCGCTGCCCCAGCAGCAGTCCCGCGCGCTGGACAACGGCACCATGGTCCGCAAGGGGAAGCTGCGCGGCGAGGGCGTGTTCAAGGTCGAGAACGGCGGCAAGGTGGACGCCGTGGTGTCGCTCGCGCTGAACGGCAAGGCCGTGCACTCGGTGTTCGTCGGCAAGGGGCAGCACGCCAGTGTCGATGGCGTGGAGGACGGGACGTACGAGGTCTACGTCTCCGGCGGTGCGGACTGGGACTCCGACGCCAAGGGCTTCACCCAGAACTGCCAGTTCACCAAGTTCGAGGACACCTTCCCGTTCGAGACCGGCCGGACCGCGACCTCCTGGGAGATCACCCTCCAGCCGGTGGCCGACGGCAACGCCAAGACCAACGACGTGGACCCGAACGCCTTCCCGCAGCCGTAGCCGTAGCCCTAGCCGCATCCACTGCCCCGGCCCGTAACGGGCATACCGGGACGGGTCGTTGCCGTCGGATGGCACGGCCCGTGCCGGGCAGTGGCGAGTTCGGTCACACTCCTTGACCTCTTGAAGTGGCCATGGCACTTTCATGCGGCGCGGGCGTCGGCGACCAGTCGTACACCCCGCGATCCCCCACAAGGAGAGCCATGTTCAAGAGACTTGTCGCGGTGGCCGGTACGAGTGCCGTCGTCGCGGGCGGGCTGGCCTTCGCCGCCGCCCCCGCGCACGCCGTCCAGGCGGCCGACCTGACGTCAACCATCGCCCTGAGCAACTGCTCGGCCTCGCTGGTCCGTTACCCCACCTCGGCGGCCGGCGACCGGGCGCTGATGCTCACCAACGGACACTGCCTGCCGACCATGCCCTCGGCCGGCCAGGTCATCCAGAACACCACCGCCAGCCGCAGCGGCACCCTGCTGGACGGCGCGGGCAACAGCCTGGGCACCGTCCAGGCCGACAAGCTGCTCTACGCGACCATGACCGGCACCGACGTCGCCCTCTACCAACTCACCGACACCTACGGGTCGATCAGCTCCAAGTACGGCGCCACCGCGCTGACGATCAGCGACGCCCACCCGACCGACGGCGCGTCGATGTACATACCCTCGTCGTACTGGAAGCAGGTCTGGAACTGCTCCGTCAACGGCTTCGTGCCGACCCTGCGCGAGGACGCCTGGACCTGGCACGACTCGCTGCGCTACAGCTCCGGCTGCAACACCACGCACGGCACCTCCGGCTCGCCGATCGTCGACTCCGCCAGCGGGCGGATCATCGGCATCAACAACACCGGCAACGACGACGGCGGCATGTGCACCCTCAACAACCCGTGCGAGGTGGCCGCCGACGGCACCACCAAGGCCTACAAGGGCCAGAGTTACGGTGAGGAGACGTACTGGTTCACCACCTGCCTGAACTCCTCGACCCGGGCCATCGACCTCAACGTGGCCGGCTGCCTGCTCACCAAGCCGGCCGGCAGCGCCGTCTCGGTGACCAACCCGGGCAACCAGTCCACCGCCGTCGGCGGCGCGGTCAACCTCCAGATCAACGCCTCCGGTGGCACCGCCCCGCTGTCCTACGCCGCGAGCGGCCTGCCCGCCGGGCTGTCGATCAACTCCTCCACCGGCGCGATCACCGGCACCGTCTCCACCGCGGGCAGCTCCACCGTCACCGTCACCGTGACGGACGCCGCCGGCAAGTCGGCCTCCACCAGCTTCACCTGGGCCGTCTCCACCAGTGGCGGCGGCTGCACCCCGGCCCAGCTGCTGGGCAACGAGGGCTTCGAGTCGGGCACGGCCACGCCGTGGACGACGTCGAGCGGTGTGGTGGACAGCAGCGCCTCGCAGGCGGCCCACAGCGGCTCCTGGAAGGCGTGGCTGAACGGCTACGGCTCCACCCACTCGGACTCGCTGTCGCAGACGGTGAGCATCCCGGCCGGCTGCAAGGCGACGCTGAGCTTCTGGCTGCACATCGACACCGCCGAGTCGGGCACCACCGCGTACGACAAGCTGACCGTCTCGGTGAACGGCACCGCGCTGAAGACCTACTCCAACGTGGACGCCGCGGCCGGCTACCAGCAGCGCACCTTCGACCTGTCGGCCTACGCGGGCCAGACGGTCACCGTGAAGTTCGTCGGGACCGAGGACGCCTCGCTCCAGACCAGCTTCGTGATCGACGACACCTCCATCCAGACCAGCTGACGCCAACGCCCGGGCGCCGGTGGCCAGTTCGACGGCCACCGGCCCCCGGGCGCGGGCACCGGCCTATGCTGGTGGGATGATCAAGCCGATTGAGCTGGTGATTTTCGACTGCGACGGCGTCCTGGTGGACAGCGAGGTGATCGCCGTCCGGGTGCTGGTGCGGCTCGGCGAGGAGTACGGCTGGCCGCTGACCGAGGCGGAGGCGATCGAGCTCTTCGTCGGACGGTCCGAGGCGGCCAACCGGGCCACGGTCACCGAACGGCTCGGCGGTGAGACGGCGACGGTGTGGAGCAAGCGCTTCGTCGAACTGCACGCCGAGGCGGTGGACGCCGGACTGACCCCCGTGGACGGCCTGCCGGAGGCGCTGGCCGCGATCACCCTGCCCACCTGCGTGGCCTCCAGCGGCACCCACGAGAAGATGCGCCACACCCTGGGCCGGACCGGCCTCCACGACCACTTCGCCGGGCGGATCTTCAGCGCCACCGAGGTCGAGCGCGGCAAGCCCGCACCCGACCTCTTCCTGCACGCCGCCCGCTCGATGGGCGTCGACCCGGCCGCCTGCGTGGTGGTCGAGGACAGCCGCCCCGGCGTCGAGGCCGCCCGCGCCGCCGGGATGCGCGCACTCGGCTACGCGGGCGGCGTCACCGCCGCGGAACGGCTGGCCGGGCCGGGCACCGTGGTCTTCGACGACATGCGCGAGCTGCCCGCCCTGATCGCGGCGGGCGCGGTCCGCCAGGGCTAGCCGCCGCCCTCCGGGCGGCCGTCGGTCCGGCGGCAAATCGGTTGCCGGGCGCGGCCCGTGGCTGGCAGGGTCGGTCGCTATGGCCACCTCCCACAAGTTGCACGCCGACGAACTGGACATCGACGAGGCGCTGGTGCGCCGGATGGTCGCCGAGTGCTTCCCGCAGTGGGCCGGCCTGCCGGTCGAGCCGGTGGAACCGGCCGGGACCAGCAACGCGATGTACCGGCTCGGGGCGGAGCTGGTGGTGCGCGTCCCGCGGATCCCCGGGGTGGTCGAGGAGATCGCCAAGGAGGACGTCTGGCTGCGGCGGCTGGCCCCGCGGCTGCCGGTCCCGGTACCGGTCCCGCTGGCCGTGGGCGGACCGGTCGACGGCTGCCCCTGGCCCTGGTCGGTGCTGCGCTGGCTCGACGGCACCACACCGATGCCCGGCCGGATCGCCGAACCCGGGGCGCTGGCCGGGGACTTGGCCGACTTCGTGACGGCCATCCGCCGGATCGACCCGACCGGTGCCCCGGCCGCCCACCGCAGCGAGTCGCTGGCCTCGCGGGACGCCGGGACCAGGACCTCGATCGCGGCCGTGGCGGACCTCGTCGACGCCCCCGCCGCGACCGCCGCCTGGGAGCGGGCCCTGGCCGCCCCGGCTCCCGACGGCCCGCCGGTCTGGCTCCACGGGGACCTCCAGCCCGGCAACCTGCTGGTGTCCCCGGACGGCTGGCTGAGCGCCGTCATCGACTTCGGCTGCGCGGGCCTCGGCGAACCGGCCGTCGACCTGATCCCCGCCTGGTACGTCCTGCCCGCCGCCGCCCGTGCGACGTTCCGCGAGGCCGCGGCCCCCGACGACGCGGCCTGGGACCGCGCCCGCGGCTGGGCCCTGTCCGTCGCGCTGATGGAAGTCTCCTACTACCGGGACAGCGACCCGCGGATGATCGCCATCGCCCGCCACGTCATCGCCGAGGTGCTGGCCGACCACGCGTAGGCGTACGGGCCGCTCCCCGCCCGTCGTACGGGCGGGGAGCGGGCCGGGCCGTCGGCAGGTCAGCCGATCGACAGCCAGCCCGAGTACGTGTTGGTCAGCACCAACAGCCCGGTGTCGCCGTCGTAGAGGGCGTTGTTCAGCTGGATGTGCCCCGTCTCGCGCATGTCGTAGTTGCACTCCGCCCAGTGGCCGACGCCGAGGGCGTTGCGGCACGCGCCGGTGCGGCCGTAGTCGGTGCTCCACCGGCCGACGGCGGAGAAGCCGTCCTTTGCGGTGTCGAGCACGAGCACCTTGTCGCCGGCCTTGTCGAAGCAGGTCGTGACCCCGGGGCTGGTGATGCACGGCAGGCTGGCCGCCGTGATCGCGGACTCCGACATGGTGACGGGCGTCCCGATCGTGCGCGGGTCGTCCTGCGGCGCGGCGACGGCCTGACCGCCGCCGAGGACGGTGAGCCCGAGCGCCAGGGCGGCGAGGCCGATGACGGCGGCGGAGCGCGGGTTCCTGCGGAGTCCGTTGCTGGACATGGATGGTCCCCCTTCGAGGGTGTCGGTGTGTTCGTGTCCACCACCTGATCCCCCGCGGTGGACACAGCATCAGCTTGCCGAGGCCCCAGGGGGGTTGTCGTTAGCAGCCGGTCCACGTCCGCTTCGCTCAGCGTCCACCCGCGGCCGTCGCGGCGGCGCCGTGCCGGAAGTCGCGGGGCGGCAGCCCGTACGCGCCGCGGAAGGCGCGGCTGAAGTCGGCGGCGCGGGGGAACCCGCAGCGGGCCGCGATGACGTGGACGGGGGTGGCGGCCAGGACTGGGTCGGCGAGGTCGCGGCGGGCCCGTTCGAGGCGCTGGTGGCGGATCCAGGCGGCGACGGTCTCCTCTTCGCCCTCGAAGAGGCGGTGCAGGTAGCTGACCGAGATGTGGTGCGCGGCGGCGACGGCGCCGGGGTCGAGGTCCGGCTCGTGCAGGTGGGAGCGGATGAAGGCCCGGATCCGTTGGACCAGCGCCCGGCGCCGGCTCTCCGGCGGTACGGCGTCCTCGGCGTCGAGGTGGTGGGCGAGCAGCGCCGACACCAGGTCGAGGGCGACGGTGCCCAGTCGGGGTGCGTCGCCGGCCCGGTAGGCGCCGGGGTCGGCGGCGATGCCGACGAGCAGTTGGACGAGCAGGGCGCCCACGCCCGTGCCCCCGGGCATCCGGCGGGCCGTGAGCGTGCCGATCCGGTCCGGCGACAGCGGCAGCGCCTGCCGGGGCACGGTCAGCCAGCCCCCGCGGACCCGCTGGCGCGGATCGTCGGTGCTCGCCTGGAGGAGGAGGGGCCGGGCGCTGTCCTGCAGGACCACGTCGTGCGGGCGGTAGGCGCCGAGGCCGTCGGAGCGGACCGCGGTGGCGGAGTCGCCGAACGGGAGCGAGAACAGGTACAGCTCGGGGTCGGTGGACGAGCGGATCAGGCGTGGTGACCGCCTCGCGGCGAGCGGCGGGTGCTCCATCGTCCAGAGCGCCACGTCGCCGAGCGGCAGGATGTGCACCTCGGACCGGAAGTCGGCCCTGTGCTCGGTGCGGACGTCGAACGGCGCGATCAGCCGGACGAGTTGCTGCTGCCAGTACTCGAAGCGGTCCCGCGGTTCCACGTCCTCGGTCCGGTACACCGACTCGGTCAGCATGCTCGCCCTCCCCTAGCTCGCCTTCCCCGTCCCGGCATTCTCACACCGCTGACGGATCCGGCCCGGGGAAGGAGGGGAACGGCCGGCGGGGCCGCCCTCGGGCGAGGCCCGCGCCGGACGGCTTCGGCCGGAAGCGGTGCTCTCTTCGGGCGGCCCCGGCCAAGCTTGGCCGGGGCCGCCGAAACCACAGCTGAGCCCGTTGCCGCTTCGGCCTGGCCGAAGCGGCAACGGCACCACCACTCCTGCGTAGGAAGTCGGCCGGGCCGAAGTCAACCGTGGCTTTCAGGACTCCGCCGGACTCAGCGTTCCGGGGCCAGTACCTGCCACCGTCGGACGGCCATGCCTCTCAGCGGCAGCATCTCGAGCTTCTCGTAATACGCGCGCAGCGGTTCGTCGCAGGTCAGGTCCACGGAGTACAGATGTTCCGCCTCGGCGAGGACCCGCCGGACCAGCTGCCCACCGATGCCTTTCCCCTGGTATTCGGGCAAGACCTCCAGCCACGGGATGAAGCCCGTGAGGACCCCGTCGCTGATCATGTTGACGAAGCCCACGACTCGCCCCGTCCCGGCATCCAGAGCAACCACGACCCGGTAACTGCCCTTGAGTACGGCAAGGTGCTGCGCGGCCGTCGGCGGTGCGGGCCAGCCTACGAAGAACCCGGAAAGGTCCTGCTCCGCAAGATCGGAGAGATCGGTGCTGTAGTTGATCACCGGCGCATCCTGCCAGAGCGAAGCACACGCTCTGGAGGAGACCGTCAGCCACGGCTGTCCGCGATCGCGATTTCGGTGATGCTCCGTACCGGGGCGTGGAGAGCCGGTCTTCGAGAAATCGTCGACAGTCAGGCTGCGTTGGCCCTGGTCGCGAGACTCGGCATGACGCACAACGCGCCGCCCGGATCACCATCCGGACGGCGCGTCACGTTGCTTGACGCGGCACTGGGCCGACGACGGTTCGGGGGTGTACGTCCCCCGTGGATTCTCGACCGGTTTCCGACATAACGTCGGAAACCGGGTGTGTTCGATGCGAGTAGCATGCGGTCAACACCTCTTCAGCTGCTGGGAGTTGGCTTATGAGCACACTGGTGGTGGGGTCGCGGGCCAGTCACCTGGCGCGGGCTCAGGTCAGGGAGTTCCTGGCGCCGCTGCGGGAGCGCTTCCCCGACGTGGTGTTCCGTCGGCGAGTGATCACGGAGGCCGGTGACCAGGACCGCAGGTCGGCCCTGAGGGACGTCTCGGAGCGCGGCGGCGGCTCGGCGTTCTCGGTGAACCAGGTGAACGCGCTGGTGTCCGGTGAGGTCGACGTGATCGTGCACTCGCTCAAGGACCTGCCGACCGCGAACCCGCCCGGCCTGATCCTCCTGCCCCCACCCACCCGTGCGGACGTGCACGACGCCCTGTGCGGCTCGACGCTGGCGGACCTTCCGTACGGGGGCAGGATCGGGACGTCGGCGTCGCGCCGGATCGCCCAGCTGCTGCACGTCCGTCCGGACCTGGTGCCGGTGGAGATCCGGGGGAACGTCCCGACCAGGCTCGGCAAGCTCAGGACGCAGCAGCTGGACGCTGTCGTCCTGGCGGCCGCCGGGATCAAGCGGCTCGGCCGCGGCGACGAGATCAGCGAGATCCTGCCGGTCGGGCTGTTCCCCCCGTCGCCCGGGCAGGGCGCGCTGGGCATCCAGATCCGGGAGGACAACGAGTGGGCCCGCGAGGTCCTGGCCGGGGCCGGTGACCTCGTGACCGACGTGGAAGTGCGGGCCGAGCGGGCGATGCTGGCGGAGCTCCACGGCGGATGCTCGGTGCCGGTCGGTGCGTTCGGCAAGGCCGACGGCGGCGTGCTGACCCTGCACGGGCAGGTCACCTCCGTGGACGGCGGGCGGCAGGTGGAGGCCCGGCTCTCCGGCCCGGTGAGCGAGCCGGAGAAGCTGGGAGTACTGGTGGCAGGCCTCCTGCTGGACCAGGGCGCGGAGGACATCCTGGCGGAGGTCCGGCCCACTGCCGCCGCTTAGGCGTGTAGGCGGGCCAGGTCCAGGGCCGCGTAGGTGATGATCCGGTCCGCTCCGGCCCGTTTGAGCATGGTGAACAGTTCCGCGAGCGGGCGGAAGTCCCGCTGTCCGGTGGCCGGGTCGGGCGGGGCGAGGCGGGTGTACTCGCCGGAGACGGAGAACGGCATCAGCGGGGCTGCCGTCCTGACCCTGAGGCTGGCGAGCACGTCCACTGACGGCATCCCCGGCTCCAGCAGCAGCATGTGCGCCCCCTCGTCGAGGAAGGCGAGTCCGGTGTCGACGGCGGTCTCCGGACTGCGAGGGCTGATCCGGAACGGGCGGCGGGTGCCGGAGGTGGGGGTGGCCCGCATGGTGGTGCGGTAGCCCTCGTAGAGGGCGGAGTCGAAGATCAGGTGCGGCATGGTCGCCACGTCCCGGTGACCGGCCTCGTCCAGCGCCTGCCGCACGGCCCGGGTGGTACCCCGGGTCATCGCGGCAGGGCCGACGATGTCGGCGCCGGCGCCGGCCTGGATGACGGCCTGGGCGGCGGTCAGCGCGGCCGTCGCCTCCAGATCGATCCGGGCGCCGACGGTCAGGTGGCACTCGCCGGTGTCGGTGTGGCCGCACCGGCAGTTATCCGTCATCACGGCCATGCCGGGCTCGGTGTCCTTGACGGCGCGGATGGCTCGGACCTTCAGGCTGTCCGACGCGACGGCACCGGCGGCCCGCTCGTCGCGGCGCAGACTGTTGGCGAACACCTCCACCGAGCGGATGCCGGCGGCGGTCAAGTCCCGCACGGCCTGCGGGATCTCGGGGACGGTGATGGTCGACAGCCGAATAGCGCTTCACCCCACCACGCAGCGCCGCTACCGCTGCGTAGGAAGTCGGCCGGGCCGACTTCCTGTGCGCGGCGAGGCGACCCGCCGGGCGGGTCCGGTGACCGATCAATGTCGTCGGGCGGGCCCGCCCGACGACAAGAGAAGGCGAGGGAAGCACCCCGCTTTCCGTCCCTTTCAGGAACCCGCTAGAGCAACGGCCAGGCGCAT